>NZ_LMRO01000009.1:0-1037623 GCF_001426165.1 Rhodococcus sp. Leaf233 | reverse complement strand
ACTCATAGTGGGATGTTTCCGTGTTTCTTCGGGGGCAGGGTCACTTGTTTGCGTTCGAGCAGCCGCAACGCGGTCACGATCTGACCGCGGGTGTGACTGGGCGGGATGACCGCATCGAGATACCCGCGTTCGGCAGCGACGTACGGATTGACCAACGTGTCCTCGTACTGCTGCTGCAACGTCAGCCGCAACGCATCGACGTCCTCACCGTTCTTCGCCGCCTCGAGCAACTGCTTGCGGTAGACGAACCCGACCGCACCCGAGGCCCCCATCACCGCGATCTGCGCCGTCGGCCACGCCAAATTCACATCGGCACCCATGTGCTTGGACCCCATCACGTCGTACGCCCCGCCATAGGCCTTACGGGTGATGACGGTGATCTTCCCGACCGTCGCCTCCCCGTAGGCATACAACAACTTCGCCCCACGCCGGATGATGCCGTTGTATTCCTGGCCCGTCCCGGGCAGGAACCCCGGCACATCGACCAACGTGATGATCGGAACGTTGAAACAATCACACGTGCGGACGAACCGGGCTGCCTTCTCCGAGGCATCGATATCCAACGTGCCGGCGAACTGGGTGGGCTGATTGGCCACGATCCCCACCGACCGGCCGTCGATCCGCCCGAACCCGACGATGATGTTGCGGGCCCGACCCTCCTGCACTTCCAGGAATTCGTCGTCGTCGAGGATCCGGCGGATCACCTCGTGCATGTCGTACGGAGTGTTCGGCGAATCCGGAATCAACGTGTCGAGCTCGAGATCCTCCGCCGTCAACGAATCCTCGATCGCCCCGACGATCGGATCCGACGCCACCGTCCGCGGGGCATCGGCCCGATTGTTGCTCGGGAGATAGGACAGGAGGTCGCGGACGTAGTCGAGGGCGTCCTGCTCCCCGGACGCGACGTAGTGCGCGACCCCGGACTTCTCCATGTGGGTGTGCGCGCCACCGAGCTCTTCCATCGTCACGTTCTCCCCGGTGACGGTCTTGATGACATCGGGGCCGGTGACGAACATCTGACTGGTGCCATCGACCATGACCACGAAATCGGTCAGGGCCGGGGAGTAGACGTGCCCGCCGGCGGCGGGGCCCATGATCACCGAGATCTGCGGGATCACCCCGGATGCGCGGACGTTGCGGTGGAAAATTTCCCCGTACAACCCGAGGGAGACCACCCCTTCCTGGATGCGGGCCCCGGCACCTTCGTTGATSCCCACCAACGGYCGTCCGGTCTTGATCGCCAGGTCCATCACCTTGACGATCTTCTCGCCGTAGATCTCCCCCAAACTGCCGCCGAAGACGGTCGCGTCCTGGGAGAACACGCACACATCGCGGCCGTCGACGGTGCCGTAGCCGGTGACGACACCGTCACCGAAGGGGCGATTGTCACCCAACCCGAAATTCTGTGATCGGTGCCGCGCCAACGCATCCAGTTCGACGAACGAGCCCTCGTCGAGCAGGGCGGTGATCCGCTCCCGCGCGGTCAACTTGCCCTTCGCGTGGACCCGCTCCACCGCCGCCTCACCCGACGGCATCTCCGCAGCCCCCAGACGTTTACGAAGATCGGCCAATTTACCCGCAGTGGTATGGATATCGGGTTGCCGTCGACGGTGCCGTAGCCGGTGACGACACCGTCACCGAAGGGGCGATTGTCACCCAACCCGAAATTCTGTGATCGGTGCCGCGCCAACGCATCGAGTTCGACGAACGAGCCCTCGTCGAGCAGGGCCGTGATCCGCTCCCGCGCGGTCAACTTGCCCTTGGCGTGGACCCGCTCCACCGCCGCCTCACCCGACGGCATCTCCGCAGCCCCCAGACGTTTACGAAGATCGGCCAATTTACCCGCAGTGGTATGGATATCGGGTTCGGTTGTCGTCATGCAGATGTCCCCTACGTGTGTGTGGAAAGCAAGGTGCGGATGGTCAGTTGGTCGCGAGTGATCGGGCGATGACGAGACGCTGAATCTGGTTGGTGCCCTCGAAGATCTGGGTGATCTTGGCGTCGCGCATGTAGCGCTCGACGCGGAAGTCTCTGGTGTAGCCGTACCCGCCGAACACCTGCACGGCGTCGGTCGTCACCTTCATGGCCGCATCGGTAGCGATCAGCTTGGCCACAGAAGCGTTGCGGGAGTAAGGAAGTCCGGCGTCCCGACGGCGAGCCGCGTCGAGATAGGTCGCGCGTGCGGAGTCGACTGCGGCGGCCATGTCCGCCAGCACGAACCCCAGACCCTGATGGTCGATGATCTTCTTGCCGAACGCAGTGCGTTCCTGCGCGTACTTCACGGCATCGTCGAGCGCAGCTTGTGCGATTCCGACTGCGACAGCGGCGATTCCGAGCCTTCCGGCGTCCAACGCGCTGAAGGCGATCTGCAGTCCTTGACCTTCCGCTCCGATGCGCCATTCGGTGGGAACGTGCACGTTGTCGTAGTGCGCCGACGTGGTCGGGATCGCATGCAACCCCATCTTCTCCTCGGGCTTGCCGAAACTGAGGCCTTCGGTCCCGTCCGGAACGAGGAAACACGAGATCCCTTTGGAGCCTTCGCCGGTGCGGGCGAACAGGTTGTAGAAATCAGCAACACCGCCGTGGGTGATCCATGCTTTGGACCCGTTGACCGTGTACCCACCGTCGGCCGCGCTCGCCTTGCAACTGAGGGCCGCTGCGTCGGAACCGGCCTGCGCCTCGGACAGCGAATAGGCGCCGATCTGCGATCCGCCGAGCATGTCGGGAAGCTTGTCGGCCTTCTGCTGATCGGTACCGAACGCCATCACGGGATAGCAGGCCAAACCGTGCACGCTCACCGCGACTGCAACGGCCGCCCATCGTGATGCCAATTCCTCGAGTACTTGGAGGTACACCTCGTACGGCTGACCTCCGCCGCCCCATTCCTCCGCGTACGGCAGGCTCAACAGTCCGGCTTCGCCGAGAGTGGCGAACACTCCCGTCGGATAGGTCTCGTTGCGCTCGTGTTCGTCGACGATCGGGTCGAGCACCTTGTCTGCCACATCGCGGGTCAGCGCGAGAAGGTCGCGCGCTTCGGCGGTGGGCAACAGACGAGCGACGGGCACTAGAACCTCCGGGATGTTCGGCATCAGTACTGAAGAATGATCCGCAGTACTGATGCACAGTACTGCACAAGACGATGCAGTACCATCCTGGATGTGAACGCACCCGTGACCTCGCATGCCACGGCTCGCCGTTCGGAATTGTTCGACCAACTCGTCAGCCTGTTCCTGGCCGAGGGGTTCGCTCACCTGACGCTCGACACCATCGCGGCTCGCCTCCGCTGCTCAAAATCCACCTTGTACACGTTGGCGTCGAGCAAGGATCAGTTGGTGGGCGGCGCAACCGTGCACTACTTCAAGTCCATGACCACCCAGGTCGAGAATGCGGTCGCCGAGGTCGACGGAACCCGCAACCGCATCACCACGTATCTCACCGCAGTCGGTGCCGCTCTGGAATCTGCGTCCGAGCAATTCATGACCGATCTCGCGTCGCTCGAATCGGCACGATCGGTGTACGAACGCAACACCGCGATCGCGGCACGACGGGTCCAGGAGCTGATCAGCGAGGGTGTGGCGAGTGGCGAGGTACGCGACGTCCACGCGGCATTCGTCGGTGACGTCGCATCCTCGGTCATGGTGCGCATCCAGACGCGCGAGGTGTTCCGCCTGACCGGTCTGAGTGACGGCGACGCCTACCTCGAACTGGCGAAGTTGTTGACGGCGGGCATTGGGGCGTAGTGCTGGCACCGGGGAATGAATCGACCCGGCTGAGCGCTGAGTCGTACGAACATAGTTGATCCTTCAACGAAAGAGCGCACGATGAAGAAGATCGGATTTCTGTCCTTCGGACACTGGTCACCGTCCCCGCAGTCGCAGACCCGATCGGCATCGGATGTGCTGTTGCAGTCGATCGACCTCGCGGTCGCGGCCGAGGAACTCGGAGCCGATGGCGCGTACTACCGCGTCCATCACTTCGCCAATCAGCTCTCGTCACCGTTTCCGCTGCTCGCCGCCGTCGGAGCCAGGACGAGCACCATCGAAATCGGTACCGGCGTCATCGACATGCGGTACGAGAATCCCTTCTACATGGCCGAGGATTCCGGCTCTGCCGACCTCATCTCGGGCGGGCGGTTGCAACTCGGCGTGAGCCGGGGATCGCCCGAACAGGTCATCGAGGGGTACCGCCACTTCGGATACTCCCCCGCGGAGGGCTCCGACCACGCGGACATGGCTCGCGAGCACACCCGCATCTACCTCGACCTGCTGGAAGGCAAGGGCTTCGCTCAGCCGAACCCGCGGCCGATGTTCCCCAACCCGCCTGGCCTGCTGCGCCTCGAACCTCACGCACCGGGTCTGCGCCAACGCATCTGGTGGGGCGCAGGCACCCGCGAGACGGCCGAGTGGACGGCGCGCCAGGGCATGAATCTGATGAGCTCCACACTTCTCAGCGAAGACACCGGGGTGCCTTTCCATCAGTTGCAAGCCGAACAGATCGAACGCTTCCACAAGACGTGGAGCGACGCGGGCCACGACTTCGCTCCTCGAACATCCGTGAGCCGCAGCATCTTTCCGATCGTCAACGATCTCGACCGCGCCTACTTCGGCCGAGAGGGCAGCGGCGACGACCAAGTCGGCTACCTCGACGGCGGCAAGGCTCGTTTCGGCAAGACCTACGCGGGCGAGCCCGATCGGCTGATCGAAGAACTGGCAGCGGACGAGGCGATCGCCGCCGCGGATACTCTGCTGCTCACCGTCCCGAACCAGTTGGGTGTGGAGTACTGCGCACACGTTCTGGAGACGCTGCTGCGCGACGTGGCCCCCGCACTGGGGTGGCGTTGATCACTCGGTGACCAGGGGCGATTGGTTTCGGCGGATACGGGTACTGGCAGCAGGTTCACCCGCCCCCACCTGCCAGGAGTCCTCATGCTCAAACGCGACGTATCCGCGCACCTCGATGTAGACATCACCGCCGCCACCACTCTCGAATTCCAGATCGCCATCGCACCGCACCCCGGTACGACGGTCACCGAATCGCTCTCCTTCGTTCTCGACGGTAATCCCGTCGAGGCGAAGGAGGTCAGCGGACCGCACGGCAACCGCATTCACGTCATGCCCGCCGACGTCGGCAACTTACAGGTCTCGTACGACGCCACCATCCTGGGCAACACCACCCCGGCCCCCGTCACCGACTACGACATGTCGCTCTACCTTCGGCCCAGTCGCTACGCCGAAGCAGACAAGTTCTACGGTTTCGCCGCAACAGAATTCGGCGACTACGCCGATTCCGAGGAACTGCTGGCCAAGATCTCCGCCTGGGTGGGCGCACGCCTGAATTACGTTCCAGGAAGCAGTGATCCGATCGACGGAGCCGTCGACACGCTGCTCGCAGGCCAGGGAGTGTGCCGCGACTACTCGCATCTGGTCGTCGCGATGCTCCGCGCTGTCAATGTTCCTGCCCGCCTCGTGGCCGTGTACGCGCCCGGATGCGATCCGATGGATTTCCATGCCGTCGCCGAGGCGTTCGTCGGCGGCCAGTGGCGTGTCGTCGACGCCACGTGCCTGGCACCGCGGTCCACTCTGGTTCGCATTTCGGTAGGCCGCGATGCCGCCGATACCGCATTCCTGGACAACCACAAGGGTGCAATCACGCTGAACAGCTCCGTCGTCACAGCCGTGGTCGACGGCGAACTCCCGCACGACGACATCACCGAGCTGGTCTCCCTCACCTGACCGCCGCGGTCGTCCGAGTGATACAGATCACTTTCGCGCGACGTTTGCTTTCGGCCTCGAAAACCGACTATCTATCCGTTACCAACAATCACAGCCACCCGAAAGGTGCACACCATGAGCTTCATCGACAAGGCCAAGAACGCAGCAGAAGACGCCATCGGCAAGGCGAAGGAAGTTGTCGGCGACGCAACCGACAACAAGGACCTCGAAGCCGAGGGCAAGAAGGATCAGGGTTCGGCCGGCGTCAAGAAGGTCGGCGAGAACATCAAGGACACCTTCAAGTAACCAGCAGCCCCGCATCGAGTGCCGCCGGTCACCGCGATCGGCGGCACTCGGTTTCTGCTCACCTTCCACTTCACAGAACGGAACCCTCATGATTGCAACATCGGACACCACAACTACCAAGCGCCGCGGCGGATTCGCCTCGAAGTTGGCCCTCCTCGTCACGGTCGTGCTCGTTGCGGCACTGGTCATCTTCGTGCTGCAGAACACCGTTCACAGCACGATCAACTTCCTCGGCTGGAACTTCGATCTCGGGCAGGGCGTCGCAATGCTCGGTGCAGCCGTCGTCGGAGCGATCATCGCGCTGACGGCAACAGCAGCAGTCAAGGTTCGACGGGCCGTCCGCTGACAACCTCCCCCACGACAGGACTTCTCGCATGATCCCGCTGCTGGCTCGCAAGTATCTCTACCGCTACCTCGTCGTCGCGATCGGCTTGCCCGTCATTGCCCGGCTCCTGGCATTTGCCGGCGTGAGCCTCGAAAAGCGAACGGGCAGAGCCAATGTCGTATCCAAGGCCCTGAAGTCCGCCGGCAGGTTCGCGCAGCGTCGAGCAGACAAATCCGCTCGGAAACGTACGTCCGCGGCGCAGTAGCGGTAGCGCGTTCAACTCCGCGCGACGTGGGCGGCGAGGACGTCGCGCAACACCTCACGGTCGTCGAATCGCAGGATGTGGTCGCCGTACACTTGTTCGGCATCGCAGCCCCGGCCCGCCACGACCACGGCATCCCCGGGCTGAGCAATGGCCACAGCATGCTCCACGGCACGCCGCCGGTCGGCTTCCACTACCACCACCGCCGAGCGTGCAGCCCGAGCTCCCTCTTCCACTGCGGCTCGGATGGTGCCGGGGTCCTCCGACAGCGGACTCTCGTCGCTGACGATCACCACATCGGCCAACGTGGCTGCCGTTCGCCCGAGTGGAAACCGCTTACCCGGGTCACGTTCGCCCGTTGCCCCGACGACGACGATCAGTCGACCCGAGACCACGCTGCGGACGAACGGCAGCAGCGCCCGCTGACCTGCCGTGTTGTGCATGTAGTCCACGACGGCCAGGAAAGGCTGTCCGACGTCGACACGTTCGAGGCGGCCGGGAACGGCGTCGAGGCGTTCGAGTCCTGCCGCGACTGCTGCGATGTCGCGGCTGGCCGCCAACGCCATGGTCAGTGCGGCCAGAGCGTTCTCGGCTTGGTGCGGACCCAGCAGAGGTAGGCGGATCTCGACATCGCCCATCGGGGTTCGCGCTGTCAGGGACGTTCCGACGTCGGTGCACTCGATGTTCTCGCCGCGAACATCGGCACCGCGATCGGCCGTGGACCACGTCCAACAGGGAATATCGAGGCGTCCCGCCAGAATTTTGCCGTGCGGATCGCCGACGTTGACCACAGCGCGTGTCGATCGGTGCGCCGAGAACAGTTCGGCCTTCGCGGCGAAGTAACTGTCCATGTCTCCGTGGTAATCCAGGTGATCCGGCGTGAGATTGAGGAACCCCATCACCGCGAAACGGAGGCCGTCGACGCGGTGCTCGGTGACGGCGTGAGAGGACACCTCGAGGGCAACCGCCGTAGCACCCTCGTCCCGGAAACGGCGCAGAGTCCGATGCACGGTGGCGGCCTCGGGTGTGGTTCTGGCCGATTCTTCCGCGCCGCGCGGGCCCGCCAAACCGATTCCGGTCATAGTCGCCACGGAGTCGCCCGCCGCAGCGAGCCCGGCTCCGAGCAGCAGGGTGGTGCTCGTCTTGCCGTTGGTCCCGGTGACCCCGTACAGATCCAGGTCTCGGTGCGCGAACCGATGAATTCGAGCGCACACCTCCCCGACCCGGCGGCGCGGGTTCGGCACGACGAGTGTCGGCAGAACCGTCGAGGCCCGGTCCGACAACGCCGCCACTGCCCCTCGGGCCTTGGCCTCGAGCTCGAAGTCGAGGCCGTGCGCTCGGCGGCCGGGCAAAGCCACGTACAGGTCACCGGGACGAACCGTTCGCGAGTCGTCGCTTGCCCCGGTCACTCGCACGGAACGAATCGGCGGCGCAGCGCCGATCGAGAGTGCCAGCTCGTTCAGTTCCACGCCGACGCCGATCGACGACGTGCCACCCCTGCCGAGATCGGGCTCGATCAATGCCCCGCAGGGTCGGTCAGATTCTTACCTTCCTGTGCCTTGACCCTGCGACGCTCGAGCAACACCAGAACCGTGCCTGCGACGAGCAGAACGGGCGCGAGGACCGCGCCCGTCCACGCCCACCCCTCGAACCCGTAGCCGGCCGCGGTCAAGGTCAGTCCGAGGCTGACCAGCGCGAGACCGATACAGATGTAGCCGGGCCAGTTGCGCGCGTCGACGATCGCTTCCCCGGCGTGCCCGCGCATCGTGCGGTCGTCGTCGTTCGCTTCGGCACCGGAGTCGGCGGGGTCATGTTGGGCCATGGTGTCTCCTCGACTGCTGTTCGCTTCACCGGCGACGCATTCCGGGCCTGCAGGAACACGTCGATTACGTCAGTGTCCCCGCGGCGAACCCGTCCAAACATGAAGCCTCGCAGCACTCGAGGTAGACCCGTGATCGATATCCGGGCCGGCGGGCTCAGTTCTGCCAGGCGACGGCAGCGAACGGAGCGCGACTCGACAACCGGCCGACGATGCCGGCATGCGCGAAGTCCTTTGCCGTGGCCACTGCGTCGAGCACGCCGGATCCCTTGGCCAGCTCGGCGGTGATCGCAGCTGCGAACACGCATCCTGCGCCGGACACCCTCTCGTCGCCGATCTTCGGGGCGCGCAGGACGGTGAGGTCCTGTCCGTCGAACACGACGTCGACGGCTTCGTCTCCGGGTAGGCCGGCACCACCCTTGACCACGATGTACTGGGGGCCGAGGTCGGCGATCCTCTTGGCTGCCTCACCGAGATCCTCGACGGTGTCGATGGAGTCCATTCCGGACAACGTCGTTGCCTCGAACAGGTTGGGTGTGATGACGGTGGCCAGCGGAAGAATGTCGCGACGGAGCGCATTGTCGGTGTCGAGAGCCGCACCGGGTTCCTGGCCCTTGCAGATCAGCACGGGATCGACCACCACATGACGCCACGGCTGCAGGCGCAGTGATTCCGCGACCGTGGCGACGGTGGCGGGGGTGCCCAGCATGCCGATCTTGACGACATCGAGATCGTGAGCGGCGGTGGCCACTTCGATTTGATCTGCGATCACCGAACTGTCGATCGGCACGAAGCGGTGGCCCCATTCGGCCTTCGGATCGAAGGACACGATGCACGTGATGGTGCCGACCCCGTAGACCCCCAACCGCTCGAACGTCTTGAGATCTGCTTGCAGACCGGCCCCGCCGGTGGCTTCCGAACCTGCGATCACGTAAGCGATTGTCGACATCGGCCCATTATGGCAACCGACGCCCCATACCGCGCCGGGTGGTCGAGAAGCCGCGTGCGCCGGGCCCGCTGCCGCGTTGTGCCCCGGCTCAGCGGCAGGTAGCGTCACCGATATCCGAGTCGAGTCCAGGCCGGTCCCCCACTGCGCAACCGCCGTACGTGTGCCCCGAGAACGGCGGCATACCAACGCTTTTCGTTCGGCGTAGCGGCGTACCGAGATGACGACGGAGGTCCGAGCGTGACGACGAAACGCGACACCACAGCTCGATGCGAGGACGTGTGGAACGTTCTTGCCGATGGCTGGTCCTACGCAATGTGGGTGGTCGGTGCATCCCGAATCAGAGCGGTCGACGCGGCGTGGCCTGCTCCTGGCAGTGTCATCCACCATTCGGTCGGGGCCTGGCCGCTCGTGCTCAGCGACGTCACGCGCTCGGTCGCCGTTCACGAGAACCGCGAATTACAGCTGGAAGCCAGGGCCATGCCGTTCGGACGCGCCTCCATCACCGTCCGGTTGCACCCGACAGCGACCGGCTGCACGATCGAAATGATCGAGCACGCGAGCACACCGCCGTTCGAGCTCGTGCCCAACCGGGTTCAACATGCGCTGTCTCACCCCCGAAATTCCGAGGCACTCAGGCGTCTCGCACTGTTGGCGGAGCGCGCATCGAACCCGTAGAACCTGCCCGGTCGGGCACGGCCCGCTCACCGAAACCTCTGTGCCGCAACGGAACGGCCGAACACGATTGAAGACCGAATGCAGCGGGCATGCGATTCACATGACTCCCCCACTTCGTCGATCGATTCGATCTGTCTCCAGCACCGGCCCCCGAAGCGGGAACCGGCACTGATGGCGTCCGACCACAGTCCGAGCGTCCACCCGGACGGCTCCGAGTCCGACGGGTCGTCGACGCCACTGCGCCGGGCGATCTCGGGCAAGTTGTTGTTCGTCTTCATTCTCGGTGACGTGCTGGGTGCCGGGATCTACGCTCTCGTCGGGGAAATCGCGGGTGAGGTCGGCGGAGCGATCTGGCTGCCGATGCTGCTCGCTCTCCTGATGGCCTTGCTCACTGCGGCGTCATACGCCGAATTGGTGACCAAGTACCCGCGAGCAGGCGGGGCGGCGGTGTTCGCGCAGCGAGCCTTCGGGCGACCGATAGTGTCGTTCCTCGTCGGATTCTCGATGCTCGCGGCTGGCGTGACGAGCGCGGGAGGTCTGGCGCTGGCCTTCTCGGGCGACTATCTCGCAGTGTTCCTCGATGTGCCCGCCGTGCCTGCGGCGGTCGTCTTCCTACTTCTCGTCGGACTTCTCAATGCCCGCGGGATCACCGAATCTCTTCGGGCCAACCTCGGTATGACGGTGATCGAGGTGTCCGGTCTCGTCGTGATCATCGCCCTGGCCGGGCTCGTTCTGAGCCGCGGCGACGGCGCGCCGTCACGGGTGCTCGAATTCACCGACGACACCACGCCGACGCTGGCAGTGCTGGGGGCGGCTCTGCTCGCCTTCTACTCGTTCGTGGGGTTCGAGACTTCGGCCAATATCGCCGAGGAGGTCGAGGATGTGCGGCGGGTGTATCCCCGGGCTCTGCTCGGAGCCGTCACGACGGCCGGAGCGGTCTATGTGCTGGTCGGTCTGGCAGTCTCGACGGTCGTTCCGGCGGATACGCTGGCCCAGTCCACCGGTCCGCTGCTCGAGGTCGTCGACGCCGCCGACGCCGGAATCCCACCATGGGTCTTCAGTCTGGTCGCCCTTGTGGCCGTCGCCAACGGCGCCTTGCTGACGATGATCATGGCGTCGAGACTGACCTTCGGCATGGCCCGCGACGGATTGCTTCCGGTCGCCCTGGCCAAGGTGCTGCCCGGCCGCAAGACTCCGTGGGCGGCCATTGTCGCGACCACTGCGGTCGCAATGGTGTTGTGCACCACCGGCTCCGTGGCCGCACTCGCCGAAACGGTGGTGCTGCTTCTGTTGTTCGTCTTCATCAGTACCAACATTGCCGTGCTCGTGCTGCGTCGGGACCGATCCGACACCGACCACTTTCGAACGCCGACGGCGCTTCCCGTCCTGGCGTTGATCACGTGCGCCGTGCTGCTCACTCAGCAGTCCGCAGCCACGTGGCTCCGCGCCGGGCTGCTGCTCGCAGTCGGAATCGCGCTGTACTACGTCGGTAGGGTTGTGAGCAACAAGACCGCGACCGAACCCAGGAGCATCACCCGATGACCACCACAGAGGTCGACGCAGTCGTCATAGGCAGCGGTCACAACGGATTGGTCGCCGCTGCGGCGATGGCCGACGCGGGGTGGGACGTCGTGATTCTCGAGGCGGCCGAACTACCCGGCGGTGCCGTCCGCAGTGCCGAACTGGTTCCTGGATTCACCAGCGACCTGTTCAGCGCGTTCTATCCGCTGGCTGTGTCCTCGCCCGCCATGACGGCACTCGAGCTCGAGCGTCACGGACTGACGTGGTCTCACTCGCCGACGGTCTACGGCCACGCGCGATCCCCGGAGGACACCGACGCTCCGGTCGTCCATCACGACGTCGAGGCGACCGCTGCTCTGTTGCGTGAGCACGACGTACGCGACGGTGACACGTGGCTGCGCCTGTTCGAGCAGTGGGAACGTATTCGCACTCCCCTGCTCGGTTCGCTCTTCGGGCCGTTTCCACCGGTACTGCCGGCAGCACGATTGGCGCGCACTCTCGGCGTCTCCGAGACACTGCGCTTCGTCCGGTTCGCTGCGTTGCCTGCACGGGTGATGGCCCACGAGCTGTTCCACAGCGAGGCCGCGCGGTGCCTGCTCCTGGGCAATGCGATGCACGGCGACGTTCCCACCGACGCGCCGGTGAGCGGAATGATGGGATATCTGCTGACGATGCTCGCGCAGGACGTCGGGTATCCGGCACCCGTAGGTGGATCGTCGGCATTGACCGACGCGTTGATTCGCCGGGCTCAGGCTTCGGGTGCTGTGCTGACGTGCAGTCGACCCGTCGAGTCCATCGACGTGCGGGGCGGTCGTGCACGCGCCGTGCACACGACAGGTGGCGAGACGTTCCGCGCTCGTCGAGCGATCGTTGCCGACGTGTCGGCCCCCGCGCTGTACGGGTCGTTGCTGCCCTTCGATGCGGTCCCGCGTCGCGTGCACGACGACTTACGTACGTTCGAGTGGGACACCCCGGTGGTCAAGCTCAACTACGGTCTCGACCGTCGAATACCTTGGCGCTCAGCATCTTTGGCCGACGCAGGCACCGTCCACCTCGGTGCGGACGACAACGGCCTGGTCCATTGGGCGGCCGATCTCACGACCGGGGTTCTCCCGCAGAGCCCGTTCATGTTGTTCGGCCAGATGACCACAGCGGACCGGTCCAGATCGCCCGAGGGCACCGAAAGCGCTTGGGCCTACACACATCTGCCGCGCGGCGTCGTCGACGACTCGGCCGCCGAGACCGTCGCCGACCGCGTCGATCAGGTGTTGGAACAGCACGCCCCGGGATTCGCCGATTCGGTGGTGGGACGGGTGGTGCAGAGACCGAGTGATCTGCACGGCGCCGATGCCAACCTGCACGGCGGTGCGGTCAACGGTGGTACCGCACAACTGCAGCAGCAGTTGATCTTTCGTCCCACGCCAGGATTGGGGCGCGCGGAGACCCCGGTGGAAGGATTGTTCCTCGGGTCCGCGTCCGCCCACCCCGGGGGCGGAGTCCACGGTGCGGCCGGGGCCAACGCCGCTCGGGCCGCACTCGGCCAGCGAGGGGCGCGCGGATGGGCGCGAAAGAAAGTCACCAGTGCACTGATCGAATTCCTGACCCGATGACGGCGTTATCGAAACGAGATCTTTCGTTACCGACTCGAGATCGTCGACATCACCGTCCGACATCTCGCACTGGCATCGTTGACTACACAACAAACCAGCGAGCAGGCGGAGACACCAGCCGGCCGCGCACTTCTCCGGAAGAGGTCTCGACATGTCGATGAGCATTGCCACCATGGACAACGCCGTTCGCGACGACGAAGCCGAGTTCCGACTCGACACCATCGTCCGTTCCGACGGGAACAACATCCTGCGCGCCTTCGGTGAACTCGACATGTCGACCCGGGCCGAGTTCGTCCACGGCCTCGATCGCCTGGCCGCCGTTTCCTCCGTGGTCACGATCGACTTGTCCGAGGTGTCGTTCGTCTACTCGGGAGTCGCGAATGCCATCGTCGACGCGACATACACCCACCCGGGCAAGATCGTCATCCACGCACCGGCCCGTTCGGTGCGCATGGTCCTCGACGTACTGGGTGCAGGCGACCTGTTCGTCGACGCGCCTGGATCGTGAATCGGACACGATGACAGGTAACCTCGGCCGTATGTCTGACGACCCGACCGGAGGACAGTTCGAGATCGTTTCGGATGTGCACGACGCGACAACCGTCATCACAGTCAGAGGCGAACTCGACCTGGATACCATCCCCCACTTGTCCGCCGCTGCGTTCCCTGCGGCCGACGCCGCGGAACGCGGACTGGTGGTCGACATGACCGATGTGAGCTTTCTGTCGTCGAGCGCCATCACCGTGTTGGTCCGAGTGTCCGACCGGCTGCCCGAATCGTCGCGAATGGCACTGGTCGCCGTCGACGGGGTGGTCGTTCGCCCGGTTCAGCTCAGCGGAATCGACCGGGTGATGGCCACCTTCACCACCGTTCCCGAGGCTGTGGCGCACGTGCAGTCGAGCGCGGTCGACAGTGAGGGTGGCCGATGACGTCCCACTCACAGCCCGCCAGTCGGTGGAGTCACACTGCGACCGCTGAGGCTGCTGCTGCCAGCGCCGCTCGGCGCCGACTCCAGGGTTGGGCGCTCGACCTGGGAGTGCATCGGACTCTCGTGGACGACATCGCTCTCGGGGCCTACGAAGCCCTGGCCAACGTCGTCGAACACGCCTACAGCTCCGCGCCCGAACCGGGGACGATGACGATCACGGCAGCGTACGAACGCGAGACACTGACCGTCACCGTCTCGGACACCGGCACGTGGCGTCCGCCGGCACCGACGACCACACGAAGCCACGGGCTTCAGCTCGCCGAGGCAGTGTCCGACGACCTCACCGTCGACCACCGTCCAGGTCTGGGCACCGTGGTCACCGCAGTGTGGCGGAACCCAGTCACGGCCGAATCAACCGGCCGCCCCTCGTAATCTTGGTAGGAGAAGCCATGACCGCCTCGGCTGCCGAACTACTCGACTCCGCACCGTGCGGGGTTTTTTCGATCGACGTTGCGTCCGGCGACATCCTTTACGCCAACGCGGCGGCCGCTCGCATCACGGCACTGAGTCGGGACGATCTGGTCGGCACCGCAGTCACGGATCTTTTCAGCCCCGAGTTCGCACCGGTTTTGCGCGAACTGCTCGCGGCAGCCACGTCGTCCGACTCCGACTCGCCCATCGGAGTGACGGCGCAACTCACCGGCGCACCCGCATCGGGCTCGCAGACGGCGGTGTCGATGCTCGCCAACAGTTTGCGAGCGGTGTCCGGTGCGACGACGGTGACCATGACGCTGCACAACGAGACCGAGCGCCGAGTCCGCGAGCAGCACCTGATGGATGCGCGGATATATGCCGAGGCAGCTCAGGACGACGCCGAAGCAGCTCTCGACCGATCTCAGGATGCATTGGGCGCGTCGGAGGAAGCCCGCAAGTTGGCGGAAGCCGAGAAGACTCAGGTACAGATTCTGGCGTCGACTCTGCAACGCACACTGTTGCCGCCGATCCTGTCCGCGCCGACGGGCATGCAGGTGGCGGCCCATTACCACCCCGCGTCCATCGACGAAGTGGGCGGCGACTTCTACGACGTGTTTCCCCTCGACAACGCGACGTGGGGTTTCTTCCTCGGCGACGTGAGCGGAAAAGGAGCGGGCGCGGCTGCCGTCACGTCCCTGACTCGATACACGCTGCGAGCCGCAGCGGTCTTCGATCGGGATCCGATCGCCGTACTCGAGAACCTCAACACGGTGCTCCACCACGAGTTTCACGGCGACGATCCGCGTTTCTGCACCGTGGTCTTCGGTACCGTCGCGCCGGGACCCGACGGTGCCGTGGTGCACCTCGCCAGCGGAGGCCACCCGCCGGCTCTTCGTATCGCGCACGACGGCGTCGTCGAATTCGTGGACACCACCGGGGGGCAGTTGGTCGGAGCCCTCACCGAACCGCACTTCGCCTCGGCGACGGTGACGATGCAGCCCGGTGACGTGTTGGCGTTCTACACCGACGGGCTGACCGAGGCGATCGTCGGCCCGGGCCGAACTCGTTTCGACGACGACGGCAGTCTGCACGCATTCGCCGCCGAACGAGGCCGGACCTCCGCGGCAAAGATCGTCGACGATCTGACCGAATTGTTGGCCTCGTTCGGTGACGGACTTCAGGACGACGTGGCGTTGCTCGCCTTCGAGGTTCCCCCGATCGATACCGATTCCGGCTCCGATCCGACCGGTTCGTAATCCTTCGACTCCTCGATCGCCTCCAACGGCGGTACCTCCTCACCGTCGAGCACTCTGCGCATTCGCTCTTTGTCGAGTTGGCCCTCCCAGTTCGCCACGACGAATGTCGCGACGCAGTTGCCGAGAAGGTTCACCGATACTCGCATGGAGTCCATGATCCGGTCGGCACCGAGCAGCAACGCCACGGCCGCAACCGGGATGGACCCGTGCCCGATGGCCGCAACGGTCGCCGACAATGCGAGGAACGACGAACCCGGTACTCCGGCCATGCCTTTGGAGGTCAGCATCAGGATCAACACCGCAGCGATCTGCTCTCCGAGTGTCAGGTCGACGCCGAGAGCCTGCGCGAGAAAGAGAATGCAGATCGACAGATAGAGGGTTGCTCCGTCGAGGTTGAACGAATATCCCGTCGGAACCACCAGACTGGTGGTCGTGCGGGAGCACCCTGCCTCGGTCAGCTTGACCATGATGCGCGGCAGTACCACCTCCGTCGACGCCGTTCCGAGGGCGAGGAACAACTCGTCCTTGATGTACCGCAAGAACTTCCAGAGGTTGACTCCGGCGAAGTACCGCGCGACGGCCGCGAGAACGAGAATGAACAACACGGCAGCCAGGTAGCAGCACGCGATCAGTTTCCCGTAGCTACCGAGCGACGAAATGCCGTACTGGCCGACGATGTATGCCATCGCCCCGAAGGCACCGATGGGTGCCAGGCGCATGATCCAACCGATGATCGTGAAGAAGATGTGGCTGATGTGATCGACGAGTTCGAGCACGATCGGCGGGCCCTTCTCACCGAACTTCGCCAAGGCCAAGCCGAACAGCACGGCGAAGAACAGCACCTGCAGTAGCGCGTTCTCCGCGAATGCCGACACCACGGAGGTCGGAATGATGTTCAGCAAGAAGTCCACGGTGTGCGGCAACTCGCCGCTGCCGGTCTTCTGGTCGACGGCCTCGGCACCGGTGGCCAAGGTCTGCGGGTCGATGGAGAACCCGGAGCCCGGCTTGACGATGTTGCCGACCACCAGACCGAACACGAGCGCGAACGTCGTGATCAGCTCGAAGTAGACCAGGGCCTTGACGCCGATGCGGCCGACGGACTTGAGGTCGCCCACATGGGCGATGCCGATGACGACGGTGCAGAAGATGATCGGGGCGATCAGCATCTTGATGAGCTTGATGAAGCCGTCGGCCAGTGGTTTGAGGTCCGCACCCAGGCCCGGCCAGAGCCACCCGATCGCAATGCCTCCGACTATGCCGATCAGTAACTGCACGAAAAGCGATGCATACCAAGGCTTTCGGCCTACATCGGGTTCGGCTTCCCGGTCCGTTGCGGTCGGTCGTTCTGTCATGCGCTCACCGTTCGATCGAGTTTCCGTCGTGCTCGGCGACATCTCCGTCGCATCGCACCATGTTTCGGCGCGACCATCGTGCGCGAGAAATGTTTCGGCGATGTTGACGGTGATGGTCGATGGTGAAGCCAGTCGACTCGATCGGCAGGTCGAGTTACACGTGCGCCCCGAGGCCGGGCTCGAATCGGATCGACGGACTGTTGTTCGGTCCATCGAGGGTCACATGGGCACGCACGCGGTACACCCGCGCGATCAACTCCTCGGTGAGTACGTCGGCGGGTGCGCCTGCTGCCACCACCCGGCCCTCGGACAACACCACGAGTTGCGTGCAGAACATCGCCGCCAGGTTCAGATCGTGCAGTGCGATGACGCTCGTGATGGGTAACCGTGCGACCAGCGCCAGCAATTCGAGCTGATGATGGATGTCGAGATGGTTGGTCGGTTCGTCGAGCAGCAGTTCCCGCGGCTCCTGAGCCAGGGCGCGCGCGATCTGCGCGCGCTGCCGTTCTCCGCCGGACAGCTGATGCCACAGACAATGAGCCTTTCCTGCCAGACCCGTATGCCGCAGTGCAGAATCCACGGCCGCCGCATCTGCAGCTGCGTCTCCGCCGAACGCTCCTCGATGGGGAATGCGGCCGAGCCGTACGACGTCGGCGACGGTGATGTCGAAGTCGGTGTCGGCGTGCTGACTCACCACGGCCACGATCTTCGCGACGTCCTTCCGCCGCATCGCGGACAGCTCGGTTCCGTCGAGGGTCACCACGCCCGACGTCGGCCTGACGGCACCGTTCATCAGATGCAGCAGCGAGGACTTGCCGGATCCGTTGGGCCCGAGCAGCCCGACGGTATCGCCCGGGCCGGGCTCGAGGGACACCCCGTCGACGACCAGCGCACCGCCGCGACGCCACGTGACATCGGTTGCCGAGAGTGTCATGACGCCTTCTTCCGTCTGGACAGGATGGCGATGAATGCCGGGACGCCCACCAGTGCGGTACCCACGCCGACCGGCAGCGGCGTCGGCGCGAACGCGACGCGCGACACCGCGTCCACCCAGACCATGAAGACCGCCCCGATCAATGCCGTGACCGGAACGAGGCGACCGTGCCTCGAGCCGACGAGGAACCGCGCTGCATGCGGCAACACGAGCCCGAGGAATCCGATCGCCCCTGCCACACTCACCAAGGTGGCCGTGATGAGGGCGGTCACGACCAGGAGTGCGATGCGAGCCTTGCGTACCGGGATGCCCAGTGAGGACGCCACCTCGTTGCCGAACGAGAACGCGTCGAGCACGAATGCGTAGTAGAAGCAGACGGCTGTCCCGACCGCGACGACTGCGGCGCACAGAATCACGTCGTCCCAGCGAACACCCTCGAGCGAGCCCAGCAGCCAGAACATGACGCCGCGGGTCTCGTCGGAATCGGCGAACGCGAAGATCACCAACGACGTCAATGCCGAGAACAACTGGGTCGACGCTACTCCGGCCAGAATCACGCGGTCGTTGTTGCCACCGGAGAGTTGAGCGAGCAGCAGCACCAAGCCGAACGCCACCAGGGCCCCGATGAACGCGCCACCGGACAGTCCGAGCGCGGCCCCACCGACTCCGAGGATCCCGACCAGCACCGCTCCCGTGGACGCGCCGGAACTGATGCCGAGCACGAACGGGTCGGCGAGCGGGTTGCGGAGCAGCGACTGCATGATGACCCCGCAGATCCCGAGGCCGCTGCCGCATGCAGCTGCCACGAGGCTGCGTGGGAGCCGTTCTTCCCACACGATCGCGTTCTTGGACACCCGGACGGGGATGTCCGCCAGTCCCAGGTGGTTGAGCACGACGTCACGCACGTTGACCAGCGAGATCTGCGCCGGCCCGAGCGTCATCGCGATCGCCACGGAGACGACCAGAAGGAGAACCCCGCCGATCATGACGGCGGGCAGGCCGATCTGTCGTTTAGCCGAGACGCTCGGCTCGGCCGTGGTGGCGCTCAGGACCGAGGCCCGATCTGGTTCAGGCCTGCGGTCAGCTTCTCGACGGCGTCGACCAGCCGAATCGAGGGGTTCATCTCGGCACCGTGCAGCGAGATGTATCGCTTGTTCTTCACCGCGTCCATCGTGCTGGTGACCGGGTCCGATTCGAGGAACGCAATCTTGTCCTCCAGCTTGTCCCCGGGGAAGCGATTGCGGAGTAGGTCTCCGAGCACCAGTACGGACGGATCGCGGTCCACCACTGTTTCCCACCCGACCGCTTCCCAGTCGTCCTGCAGATCGGAGTAGACGTTGGTGGCACCGACCTGATCGGCGAGGAGGGCAGGCGCTCCGGAGCGGCCGGCGAAGTACGGGCTCTTGGTGTCTGCGAACCAGAACGCGATGCTCTCACCGGTCTTGTCGTTGCCCGATGTGGCCGCGTCGAGACGGCCTTGCAGTTCGCTGATCAGGCTCTCACCGCGTTCCTGGACGTCGAACACCTCGGCCGTTTCGCGAATGGTCTGATACAGCGCGTCCATGGTCAACGGGGTCGTCCGGGGATGGCCACCGTTGACGCTCAGGCCGTTGTCACAGTCGGTGGGTGCGAGATACGTCTCGATGTTCGATTCGGCGAAGCGGCTACGGTCTGCGACACCGCCCTGCTTGTAATGGCGGCCGAACGACGCGGTCACGAAATCCGGGTCGGTGTCGAGCACCACCTCGTAGGTCGGCGCGTTGTCTGCCAACCGCGGTACGGATGCGTTCGCCTCGGCGAGATTCTCGCGGATCGGATCCGTCCACGATGCTGTCCCGACCATGCGATCCTGCAGACCGAGCGACAGCAGGATCTCGGTGGAATCCTGATCGAGAGACACCACTCGCTGCGGCGGAGCGTCGACGGTCACCGACTGGCCACAGTTGTCGAGTACGAGCGGGTAGACGGTCTTGCCGTCGCCGCCCGTGGCCGCGGTCTGCGACACCTCCTCGGACTCACCACATGCGGTGATCAGACCTGCAGCAAGAACCAGCGACGAGAGGGCAGCGACGCGCCTCGTACCTTTTTTCACGGGGTGACCGAACTTTCTTGACGTACTGAGCGGGAGGACGAACAAGAGGAGAGGATACCCTGCCCTATCTTGCTCGACGACCGCCGCGCATTTCGGTCGCTCCCGTTCGGTGCCTCAGACCATGTCTGCCCAGGGGTCCGCACGCCGCCACAGCGTCGGCAACTGCAGTTCGACCCCATCCCTGCGTGCACAGGCGGTCAATACGTCGAGCGAGGTGCGCATGTCGTCGAAGGCGTAGGGCAGCGGCCGCAACGGCCTGTCGAGGGGCCGGAAGAAGTCGTCCCAATGCGTCAGCACGACGCGCCGAGCCCCCACCGACAACACCGTTTCCCGCCAATACTCGTCGATGTACTCGCGTGTTCGGCGCCCCAGCTGACCGATGGACAGGTACACCACCTCGGCGGAAAGGCCGTCGAGCATGCCCGCTCGGAACCCGGCGCTGCTGTGGACGAGAGCCCGCCTGCCGCTCGGACGGTGTTCGACTGCCATCGACCACGCCTCACCGCACCGGAACGCTCGCACCCGGGCAGGCTGCCGCAATGGCCGGTCGATCGTCCCGTGAGCTCGGTCCGGATACGAGTGAACCGACTCGACGAACGTGACAGCGAAGTGACCCAGCTCGACTGCGGAACCGTCGGCGACGACGGTGATGCGCGCGTCCGGGAGCTGCGCGCCCCGCCCGATCTGTGCGGTCGAAGCACCACCGACCAGGGCAGCGCCGGTGCGCAGTGCCACCGCTGCGGAGTCGAGGGCATGATCGAAATGAGAATGCGCGCACACCACCGCGTCGAGCGTCCCGATGCCGGCTCTACCCAACGCACTGTCTATTCTCGGGCCGTCCGAACGTAGAGGCCGCAGAAGGGTTTTCGGCAGGGACGGACGCGAGAAGAAGCCGTCGGTCAGGATCGCCGACTCGCCGTCGTCGAACAGCACTGTGCTCACCCCGAGAAACGAGACCGACACCGGGGAACGAGGATTCGCCGACGCTGTGGTGGCGATCTCGGCCGCACCGGGCAGTAGGGGTCTACCGAGCGAACGCGGCACTCTCACGCCTGCGCCGCCAGGGCTCGCCCTGCCTGCCGTCCGCCGAAGATGCATCCACCGAGGAAGGTTCCTTCCAAGGACCGGTAGCCGTGCACACCGCCGCCGCCGAATCCGGCGATCTCACCGGCAGCCCACAGCCCCTCGACGGCAGTGCCCATCGAGTCGAGAACGCGACCGTCGAGATCGGTTTGAATGCCGCCCAACGTCTTTCGAGTGATGATGTTCAACCGCACCGCGATCAGCGGACCCGACTTGGGATCGAGAATCTTGTGAGGTGCAGCGGTCCGCGCGATGCGTTCACCGCGCGAGCGCCGGGAATTGTGGATGGCAGAGATCTGCAGGTCCTTGGTGAAAGGATTGTCCACCTCACGGTCTCGCGACTCGATCTGACGCCTGAGGTCGACACCGTCGATCAAGTCCTCGCCGGTGATTCGGTTCATGCCCTGGACCAATTCTTCGAGAGAATCTGCGACGACGAAGTCCTCGCCGTTCTTCTTGAATGCCTCCACCGGTTCGCTGGCACCGGGCAATACCCGCCCGAGAACGAGCTTGAGGTTCTTGCCGGTGATGTCCGGGTTCTGTTCCGACCCGGACAACGCGAATTCCTTCTCGATGATCTTCTGGGTCAATACGAACCACGAGTACTCGAAACCGCTGTCCTGGATCGCTTTCAGCGTTCCCAGCGTATCGAATCCGGGGAAGTTCGGAACCGGAAACCGTTGCCCGCGGGCATCGAACCACATCGACGACGGGCCCGGAATGATTCTGATGCCGTGGTTCTTCCAGATCGGATTCCAGTTTTTGATGCCTTCGGTGTAGTGCCACATGCGGTCCTTGTTGACCAGCCGGCCTCCGGCCTTCTCGGTGATGCCGAGCATTCGGCCGTCGACGTGTTCCGGCACTCCGGAGATCAACGACTTCGGCGGCGTCCCGAGCCGCGCCGGCCAATTCTCGCGCACCAGATCGTGATTGGCCCCGATTCCTCCTGCCGTCACCAGCACGGCTCCGGCGCGGAGCTCGAACTCACCCACTTCGACGCGGGTACTTCCTGCCCCTCGCTCCGCGGCACTGGCTTCGAGCATCGCACCGCGAACTCCGACCACCGCTCCCCCGTCGACGACGAATCCGTCGACCCGATGCCGAAAACCGAAGCGCACCAACCCTTTGTCGGCAGCCTCACGTACGCGACGCTCGAACGGCGCGACGACACCCGGCCCGGTGCCCCACGTCAGGTGGAATCGCGGAACCGAATTTCCGTGCCCCTCGGCCAGGTAACCGCCGCGCTCGGCCCATCCGACGATGGGGACCCATCGCATTCCCTGAGCGTGGAGCCACGACCGCTTCTCACCTGCCGCGAAATCGAGGTATGCCCTGGCCCACCGATGACCCCAGTAGTCTTCCCCTGCAGGGTCGTCGATGCCGCGATCGAACGTCGCTGTGCCGAGCCAGTCCTGCCACGCCAGATCCGCCGAATCCTTGATGCCCATTCGACGCTGTTCGGGCGTGTCGACCATGAACAGTCCGCCGAGGGACCAGAAGGCCTGACCACCCAGGTTCTGCTCGGGTTCCTGGTCGAGGAGCAGCACGCGCTTTCCCGCGTCGGCCAGTTCGGCGGTTGCCACCAGTCCGGCCAAGCCGGCCCCCACCACGATCACGTCTGCGTCCATTGCCCCACTCTTCTGCTCGACCCGGGTGTCTCCCTCGACTGTGCTGTCGTCGGCGTCGGAACTCAAGGAAATCGAGTCGAATGAGTATAGGATTTATCAGGTGCTGATAAAGAGTGCGAGGTAGATCGATGTACCCGGCGCGGGTCGCCGTGGTCGCGAAGATCGAATCGGATCTGGGCCCCGTCGTCGCATCCGCAGTACACGCGATTCGCGACGCGATCCCGGTCTACCGATCACTGCAGGGTGCACAATTGGCCGATGTCGAGGCCATCGCGTATTGGTCACTGAGGCGGCTGATGGCCCTGTGGGCGCACGGCGATCGAACGATCGACGACCGCGACCACAAGAGATTCCGAGCCATAGGTTCCGCACGCGCGGCAGACGGGCGGCCGCTGGCCGATGTGCTGCGCGCGTATCGAGTCGCGTCGAGCGTGTTCGTTCGGCACGTGACAACGGAGTATCTGGAAGTACTCGACCCGCCGGACATCGCCGAACTCGGCCTGGGCGTGCTCGACGCGATCGACGCCATATCCGAGGAGATCATCGGTGCGTATGTCATTGCGCGCGAACAGCTCACATCCAACCGTGCGCAGGCGCACGCCGCGTTGCTCGACGACTTGCTGGCTGCCAGACACAACTCACCCGGGGCGGTGTCGGACCGTACTCGCGAACTCGACCTGAAGCTGCCGACGCACCCGAACCTGCTCGTGGTGCAGTCCACCGATCCGGGCCGACCCATGTCCGACGACACCGTCGAGTCTCTGGTGCTTGCGATGGGCCTCGCCCCTCCGGACCGCACCACAACGGCGGATCAACGGACACACTTGTGCACTCGGCGCGAACAACGCGCGATCGCGCTGCTGCCGCCGTCGATCCATCGCGCCGAGGTCGACCTCGCGTGTCGGGATCTGCGGCTGCGCGGATGCCTCGTGGAGAGATCGACCGTTACCGATATCAGCAGTTCGTGGCGACTCGCCTCGGAAGCGCTCGAGACCGCACCGGATCACGCGTTCGACGGCCGGGCACTGCTCGATCAGGGCGACGGTCAGCTGTTGGCACTGTTGACAGCGCGCCCGACCGCCGACACGAGCGAGGTGGTGCGTAGCGTGCTCGGCTCGCTGACCGAGGCAGCGAACGAGCATATCCTGCTGGGTCTTTCGGCCTTCATCTCCACCGGCACAGCAACGGCTGCAGCCGCCCGACTGCAGGTGCACCCGCAGACTTTGCGCTATCGACTGCGCCGGGCTCAGGAACTGACCGGACGGGATCCGCGTTCGGCGTGGCATCGGTTGGCGCTGGACACCGCGATACAACTACGCCAACTCGGTTGACCCGGCTCGGCTGAATTCGGCGTCGCCGGTGGTCGTGCGCACATGCGCCCATGACCGATTACTCGAGCCCGGGTCGTCGATCCCAGGATCACCGACAGGCGGGATCGAGTGATTCAGTTGATGTTCCACGACTCGACAGCATCGAGTCGCTTGCCGTCGGAGTCGTACGTGTAAAAGCCTTCACCGTCCCCGAGACCGGTCTTTCCCGCGTCGATACCCTTTTGCAGTATGTCGGCAAATTCGACCTGATCCTCGCCACCGTGTGCGCGCGCGATATGTGCTGCGACGTTGAAGCCGACAGTGTCGTATATCTGGAACGGACCGGCGGGTGCCCCGGTGGCTATGCGCCACACGTTGTCGATGTCCGCCGGATTGGCAACCCCGCCGACGTAGAGGTTGGCTCCCGCCTGCAGCAGCGGGATCAGAAGACTGTTCAGCACGTATCCAGGAATTTCCTTTCGGACCGGAACGGGAACGAGACCGATCTCCGAAGCAAAGCTCAGGACGACATCGAAGTAGACAGGATCTGTTGCAGCAGTTGCCATTACTTCACCGGTGTTGTATCGCCACACGAGGTTGGCGAAGTGCAATGCGAGAAACTTTTCCGGCCGCCCGGTGGCCTCGGCGAAACTGCTGGGCAGTAGCGACGACGAGTTGGTCACGAAGATAGTTTTCGGCGGGGCGGAAGCGCCGATATCCGACCAGACCTTCTTCTTCAGGTCGAGATCCTCCGGAACTGCTTCGATCACCAGGTCGGCGTCCGAAACAGCCTCCGCGACGCTGGTGGTGGTCGTGATGGATTCGATGGCCTTGTCGAAGCGCGCCTCGTCGAAAGTCTTCAGGTCACGCTTGTAGTATCCGCGCATCCATTCCCAGCGGTCCGGCAGCTTGGCCAGAAGTTCGTCGGAAATGTCGTATCCCACAACGGTTTTTCCGTGGTAGGCAGCCTGCATCATGATCTGTGAACCGAGCACTCCGGTTCCGAATACGGTCACGTTCTCAACATCGGACATTGACGACACACTTCCCTTAATCGAGTTACTGGTTTCCCGCTCCCCCAGTTCTACCGCTGAGCGCGGAGCCACCGCCTCGTGGGGGCCGACAGCGGATCGACTCGACCGGCAACGGCGCTTTGCACTCCACAGGATCGACGGCTCACGCATACTCGAACGATGGCTGTCGATCCCCGCGGAAGAGACCTGAAGCGCTACCTCGAAGAAGATCCCGGCGGTCCGGTGGTGATGCTCAACCTGCTTCGGTTCGCCGAGGGTGGTCGCGACTCCTACGCAGAATATGCGAAAGCACTGGACGAGACTTTCCTCCCGCGCTACGGCGCGACGGTGCTGTACGCGGGCGACGGTTCGACCGCACTTGCCGCGGAGGACGGGCAGGCCTGGGATGCAGTACTCCTGGTCCAGTACCCGTCACGTAAGGCGTTCAGCGAGATGGTGGCCGATCCCGAATATCAGACGGTGACGGCGTTACGGACCGCCGCGTTGAAGGAGGCGGTTCTGCAGGCCACGATTCCGTGGTCGTGAATTCGACCTTCGGCTTCGCATCGTGTTCGCGCCGCGGGGCTTCACGGCGTTGCGAGTAACTTACTGCGGAACAGATCGAGTACCTGGTCCAGAGCCTGCCGTGTCGGCTGACCCGGCTCGTCGATGAGTCCTTCCGTCACGACGGAGTGCGGCGGTCCGAAGGCTTCCGGATTGAACGAGGAGTCGGGCAATTCCACGGAGACGAATGCGTCGCCGAGTTGTTCCCTCAGAAACTCGAACCGTGTAGGGGGACACATCGTGTCGCCCTGGAACCGCATACCGAGAACAGTGAGATCTCCCGCAGCACAACGGCTTTTCACCTTCGAAAGGTCGCCGGCACTGATGTCGATGGAACGACTGCGTGACTTCGACGCCGCGAACGGAAGTGACGGTTGCGACAGCACCGGTGCGATCAATCGATCGTCGGCGGCCATGGCCAGGGCGAACCCGCCCGTGAAGCACATTCCGATGGCACCGACCCCCGGTCCGCCGCACCGCTCGTGTTCCTCGGCCGCCAGAGCACGCAGCCACACCACGACTCGCGACGACTTGCCGGTGGCCAGGATGGTGAATTCTCGACTGATACACGCCGGCACGATGGCGCGAGAGATCGTTGCCACCGTCCCGAGCACGCCCAGGGGCGCGGTCGAAGGATCCTTACCGTCGACGCCGAACAGGTGCGGCACGATCGCGGTGCATCCGATCCCGGCGACGGTGCGCGCGAAATCCGCCACTCTCGGCGTGATGCCCGGCATTTCGGACATCACGATGACCGCCGGGCCGGTGCCGATGCGATAGACAGGCGCCGTGCGCCCGTCCGCGGTGAACTCGGTTCGCTCGAAATCAGCCAGCGTGTCATCGGTCATGGGTGTACGTCCTTCTGAGAGGTCGACTGCGCCGCACTGACGCTTGTGGTCAAAGTTAGATCATCGAATCGGCATTGGCTCTCAGTCTGGATGCGCCGCTCGCCGCCATCGAGATCAGTTCGTATGCCGGCCCTTGCCTGCGACCGACGGCTATAGCAACCGCGCTGGTCCTGATAAACCAGTCGCATCGCCTGCTGAGGAGAGTGAGAACCGTCCAGCAATCAAGAGCGTCGAGCGTCACACTAACTCGATGTGACATCGCCCTCTGACCTACGTTGCCGACCCTGTTCACTCAACTACTGGACAGCTTTGTCCAGGCGGCACCAGCACCGTGTTGGCAACACCGGTTTCCCCGATGCGATGTCCACCGACGGTGTCGGTATTCACATTCCTCGAGTAGTGCAGAGCATGTTCACCTCTTCCGATCAACCAGATTGCGTGTGCACCAGCTTCGTCGACGACGCACGCACGCTTCACAACTGGGCTAACCGACGGAACACCACCTGATTCACCCATTCCCTGCGATGCCGGATACATTCCTGCGACCAGACAGGCCAGAATCAACGCGGCGCACCCCATCGAAAGAAGATCCCGGGTGACGCGATCAAGTTTTGGGCTGATCAACCAGGTGACGAGAAAAGCGACCCCTCCGATCGAGCCGGATACCAGCAATGGAATTGCGTGGTAAAAATACTCGACATTACTCGCAGAGAACGCCGCCTCGGTTTGTCCCATACTGTTGTAGAAAACAAACGTGGGGGCTTTGAACACAGCTGCGGCAAGGCCGAGAGCTAGGGCAAACTGCAGTACCCCACGGAATCTCAGTCGTGTCGCACGTCGAGGACGGGAGCGAAAGACGCTGGCCCCCAACAGCCACAACGCGGCGACTCCGGCAGTAATCGGAATGATCGCGAGCGATGGGCTCGTCCGAAGCAGCTGCACGAACGAAAACAGCATCAAAGCTACGACCCCAGCGCCGACGAGCGCCATCACGTTATTTGACCAAGCGTTGAGACGCACCAACATCGAAACCCGAGGCTCGCTGATCATTCCTCCCACGCCAAGATCCGAGTCAGTGATCCAGTCCTCGACAGTCCACCTCGAGCGAGTACTTTCGAACCGAAATCGGGCGGGATCACCTACCGAAACACGCGTACATAAACCAAGAACTACCGCCCTGAACAGGACCGCCCCGATGATCAGGAATGCTGTCGAGCCGAAGACCGCTACATAGGGCCAATCCCCCGCTTTCCAAGGATCGTCAACCATCAAGGCAAGCAAGATAGCCGCTACTAACAGAGACAAGGCCAAAAACGACATCGCCGGGCGAGTCCAGATCGACCGTCGATAGGGACCGCGCCTGGTGCCGACCACAAGTCGGCCACAAGTTTCGACCAGACGATCAAACTGCCGAACGGCCCAACCTCCGACGGCCCGAACCAGCGGGTGGGCGACCTCACCACGCCTCAACCGATCGCTCAGCAGTTCGCGCTCTCGAGCCGCTGACAGGTCTGACGGGCGACCGATCTCACGGGCTCGAATCGTGCAGGTGCCATCCCGCCCATCGGGATATCTGATCGTGGAGATCCAGATGTTTTGAACCGAAGAAACGATGAAAGCATCGACCAACCGCTGCTGAATCCGGACGCGTGTCTCACGTCGGGTCTGCAAGCTGACAGTGCCACGAATGTCTTTGGAAAATCTAACTATTGGACGCCCACTGCCAGATTGGGGTGGGGCGGAAATTCTTGTCCATCCCATGTCGCCGAGCACGCGCTCCACGGCATCGACATCGACTTCCTCAACCGCCAGATCTACTGTGCTCCTCACCCGGGACAGTACCCAATTCACGGTGTAGCTGCCCAGAAAATCAATTGTGCTCAACACTTGCGCCCCCTCGGCTCGGTTTCACAGCGAGACTCTAAACCGGGTCACCGACAACACCGACGACACGAATACCGACAGGCCCAAGCCACCAGTGTTCGACGCCGTTGTCTCTCGAGTCCCACAGAGACCAGAATTCGAGGGCGACGCTGGTCATCCCCGGTCCCCAGCCGGGGCACGAGTCTGCGTGGAAGCGACCCAGTACACGAAGGATGTGGTGGCGCTGTCGCGACCGACACCATGCTCTGTGAAGTAGGTGCCGGCGAAGGTGTTAAGGACGACGAAAACCGACGACCGTCCGCAGAAGTAGCAGGCTTAGACGGGTGACATCTGAGGGTTCATGACCTACGACCCAGAGACCTTCTCGCTGTCCACGGCACGCCGTGCGGAACCGTGAACCATCACCGATCACCAGAACACCCGACGGCGGTACGCTCTCGGGCAGTATCCGCTGGCAAGGGAGTCAGTAGTGCGCAGCACAACGCATCGGTTCGGGCTCGGCATTGTCGTGTCCGTCATTGTCGCGCTGGCGATCCCCTCCCATGCAACAGCGTCGACCATGGAGCACGTCAACCTCGGCGACAGCTTCAGCACAGGCAACGGCGTTCTCCCACTGGCGCCGAACACGCCACTGAGGTGCCTCCAGTCGCAACGAAACTTTGCTCATCTCGTCGCGCGCGAGCAGGGCTACAGCCTCACCGATGTCAGCTGCGGCGGTGCGGCCACCGACGACTTCTATGCCCCTCATTTCGAGGGCACACGACCGCAATTCGATGCGTTGTCGCCATCGGCACATGTAGTGACTCTGATGATCGGTGGCAACGACAACAGCGTGTTCTCGGGAGCGAGTGCAGCGTGCATGAGTGCGCTCGCAACCCACGCCGGTGCATTCGATCCGTGCACGCAGCAGAACGGAAGTAGCTTCGACGACAAGATTCTCGACAAGACGCTGCCGGCCGTTCGACAGGCGTTGCGAGACATACATACTCGTGCGCTCGAGGCAAAGATGATCATCATCGGCTATCCATGGCTCATGCCGGCCGCAAGCACGTGCGAACCGTCGGTCCCCGTCACGCGCGGCGACGTTCCGTATCTGCGCAACCTCCAGGCCACGCTGAACGATGCCATCCGCGAGGCAGCGGCTGACACCGACACGACCTTCCTCGACATGTCCGTGGCGTCGGAGGGGCACGACGCCTGCCAGCCCGTCGGAGTGCGGTGGGTGGAACCACTGCTGTTCGCGGATCAGTTCGTGCCGCTGCACCCGAACTCACTAGGCGAGGCCGCCATCGCGGCCGAGGTGACCGAGGCGCTGACTGCCTGAAGTCGATCCCAGAATGGCTGATTCGGAACGGTTGGCGGCGAGTTCAGGACGCCGCCGACTCTGCGAGTGGCGTCTGGAACGACCACAGATGTCCCTCGGGATCGCGAACGCTGTATTCACGAACGCCGTAGGGCATGTCAATCGGCGGGTAGTCGATCGCTGCTCCGGTTGCCGCCACGCGAGCGTGATGGACATCGACGTCGTCGACGAGGATCGCAAGCGACGCGGTGACCGCGCCGGTGGTCAGCGGCGACACCATGCGATGTTCGGGGGCCTCGCGGTGCAACCAGACAACACCGTCACCGGCGTGAATCTCGCCGTGGACTGCTCGGTCGCCGTCGTATTCGATCTGTCCGGGAGCCAGCCCCAGCACGTCGACGAGGTAGGAATGGGCTGCTGCGATGTCGCGGTAGACCAGCAACGTGGTGCGGCGAGTGACCGCGGGCTCGTCGGTCGACAGGCCGGAGAGCAGGTCCAGCAGAGCGTCGTCGCCCGGGCGAGCACCGTGAAGAAGTCGGTCCTCCACAGCCCGAACGCGCTCTCGCACCCGAGCGAGCTCGGCCATCCGTTGGTCCACGCCGGCCAGATGCTGCCGCGTCAGGTGGTGGAGATCCCCTGCCTCCGGATCGACGTCCGCAAGCGGAGTGCCCAATTCTCGAAGCAGTCGAATCCGGTACAGCCGAGCGAGATCGCCGCCGTCGTACCTGCGCCTGCCTCCCCCGTCCCGGTCCGGCGCGAGCAGACCCAGCTCTTCGTAGTAACGCAGGGTCCGCTCGGTGACACCGGTCCGACGGGCCACGTCGCCGATACCCCAGGTGGTCGTATCGCTGCTGTTCATGCAGGCAACGGTAGAACCTCACGCCACGTCAGGAGCAAACTCCGCCCAGGGAGGGATCAGACATCCTCGAGTCGAATCCCCTTGGTCTCCTTCATGTAGAAGCAGGCGACTCCGGTCAGGGCAGCGAGGAACATGATGTACACGCCGAAGACCCAGCCCAGATCCAACCCGAGGAACAGCTGGTTGAGATACGGTGCCGTTCCGCCGAACACCGCCACCGAGAACGAGTAGGCGAATCCGATTGCCTGCGTGCGGAGTCGGGTGGGAAAGCTCTCCGACAACGTCGACGACAGAATCGAGGCCGGGACGGCGATGACGAGCAGGGCCACCGTCGACGGCAGCAGCAATGACCACCACTGCGTCGAGATCAGCATCGTCAGCGGGATCTGCAGCACGAACATCAGCACGGCGAATGCCGCCAGCATCGGCCGCCGACCGATCGAATCCGAAAGGCGACCGAAGAACGGTAGCGACACCAGCGCTATCAACTGCGCGACGACGAGCATCCAGTAGGCGGTGTCCGGGTTCATCCCGCGCTGCGTGATGGCGAACGTCGAGACGTAGGAGGTCCAGGTGTAGTGCGCCGCCGTGATTCCCGACGTCATTCCGATCATCAACACGATCGCTTTGACGACGGTCTTACGCGCGATCGGTTCTTGTTCGACCTTGTTCTGCTCCGAGTCGAACACCTCGCTCTCGTCCATGTTCTTGCGCAGGTAGAGAGCGAACAGCGCGAGGAGCGCGCCGAGGAGGAAGGGGATGCGCCAACCCCATTGCCCGACAGCAGAGTCCGACAGGGTGGAGGTGATGACGCCACCCACTGTGTATGCCAGAGCCGATCCACCGAAGATGGCGACGAACGCGACGCTGCCCCACATGCCACGTCGGTTCGGTGGTGCAATCTCGCCGACGTAGGAATACGCCGTCGCCGACTCGCCGCCGTGCGCGAAACCCTGCATGACGCGTGCGAGCAACAGCACTACCGAGGCCCAGGCCCCGATCGCACCGTAGGTGGGCATGATGCCGATCAGCAAGCTGCCGGTTGCCATCATCAGCATCGTGGTGACGAGGACGAATTTACGGCCCTTCTTGTCCGCGATGCGTCCGAACACGATGCCGCCGAGAGGCCGCATCAGGAATCCGACGGCGAACACCGCCAGCGTGGACAGCAATGCCGAGACCGGATCGGCCTGACTGAACATGGCCGCCGCGATGAACGGCGCGAACACTGCGTAGGCACTCCACTCGTACCATTCGAGTACGTTGCCTATCGTGCTGGCGAACAGTGATTTCTTCCGTGAGGAAATATTCGGTGCCGAGCGGGTGTCGTGCGATGATCCGACAGTCATGGAGTGCCACTTTCGATCGAATTATTGTTCACAGGAACAGGTTTGAGTGCTGCACGTCGAATCTTCCCGGTCTGGGTCTTGGGAAGTTCGTCGATGATGTGGATGGATTTCGGACGCTTGTACGCGGCCAGTCGTTCACGCGCGAAGGCCATCAGTTCATCCGGCGTCGTGGTGGCGTCGCGCCGGAGTGACACGTACGCCACCACCGATTCCCCTTGATAGTCATCCGGCCTGCCCACCACAGCGGCCTCGAACACCGCTGAATGTTCGTAGAGTGCATCTTCGACCTCTCGGGGCCACACTTTGTATCCCGACACGTTGATCTGGTCCTTGAGCCGGTCGACGAGATACACCCAGCCGTGTTCGTCGATGATCGCCACGTCGCCTGTGCGCAGACGTCCCTCTGGCATCGTCGACTCGGACGCGTCCGGATTGCGCCAGTAGCCCGACACCACCTGCGGACCCGAGATCTCCAGTTCCCCTGCGATTCCCGCGGCCGTCGGCTCCCCCGATGGGTCGAGCGTTCGTAACGTCACGCGAGGAAGAGGCAACCCGACGGACAGTGAACCGCTGGCCGCGTCCACCGGCGCGCGCACGCCGGGTGGCACGGCAATGACTCCCGCGGTGGTTTCGGTCATCCCGTATGCGTTGTGGATGTAGCAACCGAATTGGGACTCGAACGCGGCGACGGTGGCGGGCGGAATAGGTGCGCCTCCGGAATACAACGCCTTCACCGACTCGAAGTGGGCCCTCGTCGCACCCTCGGTTGCGGAGATCGCGTTGAACACCGTGATCGAACCGATGGTGTAGGTGACACGATGCTCGACGACAGCGTCGAGAGTGACTGCCGCGTCGAAACGATGCGCGAACACAAGCATGCAGTCGCGGATCAGGGCCACCGCCGCGTCGAGCATCGCGCCGGTGATGTGAAACAGCGGTGCGACGGCAAACACGACGTCGCCGTCGTCGAGACCGGCCCGTTCCCCGAAATCGAGGGCAGTCGCGAAGGCGTTCGCGTGCGAGATCTGCGCGCCTTTCGGCGGACCCGTGGTTCCTGACGTGTAGGCCAGTAGCGCGAGATCGTCCGGCTCGGGATCGATTTCGGGGAAAGATCGACCACGGTAGCGGTCGATCAGACCCATCAGATCGTCGTCGGGCCGGGGTGTCACGCGTGACGTCGACGCAAAGACTCGTGGGTCGTCGCGTGTCTGCAGGTCCAGTCCGCTGGTGCTCACGAGCAGTCGAATCGAACTGCCGCGCAACGTCGCCCCCACAGAATCGAGATCGTGTTCGTCGCAGACGAGCGCGACAGGTTCTGCATCGTCGATCAAGGTGCGAAGTTCACGGTTGCGGTACATCGGGTTGAGGATCAACGCGACCGCCCCGATCTTCCACAACGCGAGGAACGTCAAGGCGTACTGCGGAATGTTCTGCAGATAGATGCCGACGCGATCGCCCTGTGACACTCCTCGATCGAACAGTGCGGCGGCAAGTGCGTCGGACGCCTCGTCCACCTCGCGCACCGTGAGCACGGCGTCGAAGTACGCCAGCGCCGGCCGGTCCGGGGTGTCGGCGACTCGGCTACGCCAGGCGGCGAGAACAGTTGCAGGCCCGGTCGCGCTGTCGAGGGTCATGAACGGCCCTTCCGCTCGAGCAGATTTTCGGCCCACGTGGACCGACCGAACACTCGTTCGGTCTGCATCCTCGATAGTGTTGCGGATCACAACTTTGGTGTCAACCCGGTGCGAACGCCCGGCCCAGTTCGCTGTGCCCTCTACGGTGATCGCATGACCTCGATCGGCGACTGGCGAACATACGAGGGCGCGGCACTGTCCCCAGCGCTGGCGTCGGCCTTGCGCATCTTCGTCGAGCAGGGCTACCACGGCACGTCGGTGCGGCAGATCGCCGCGGGTGCCGGCTTGTCGGTTCCCGGTCTGTATCACCACTTTCCGTCGAAGCAGGCCCTCCTGGTCGGCATCATGAATGCGTCGATGGACGAACTGTTGCACCGGACTCGATCGGCCATGGACGGGGCCGGTTCGTCGCCGAAGGACCGATTCGACGCGGTGGTGGAGTCCTTGCTGCTGTTCCATATCCATCGCCGAGATGCCGCGTTCGTGTGCTCCACCGAGATTCGCAGTCTCGAGCCGGCCAACCGCGCCGGCTACATCGCCAAGCGCGACGAAGAGCAACGGCTGCTCGATGCCATCGTCACCGACGGAGTCGAGTCCGGGGTCTTCGACACCCCGCACCCCGCAGATGCCGGCCGGGCCGTCACCACGATGTGCATCGGAGTGGCCACCTGGTACCGACCCGATGGCCCGCTGACGCCGGCCGAACTGGTCGAGGTGTACCTCGATATCGCACGCCGAACGGTCGGTGCTGCTACCGGCCGAGGCACTGCACACAGGACGTGAGTTCCTTGACCGAAACCTGCGTGTATGCCAGTCTTCAAGAGACCGAGCGAGTGTTCGGTCGGTATCGACCAGGGAGTGCAGAATGGCCATCGACCTCACCTTCGACGCAGACGTCGAGAAGCTGATCGACCGAACGCGTACGTTCACTCGCGAATACGTGCTCCCGATCGAGGATCGGTTTCTGGGCAATATCGCCGACGCAGGCGGCGACGGCCTCCGGGTCGAGATGCAGTCCGCAGCCAAGGAAGCGGGCGTGTTCGCACCGCACGCACCCGTCGAATACGGTGGGCACGGTCTGTCGATGAGCGACCGCGCACCGGTGTTCGAGGAAGCGGGCTACTCCCTGTTCGGCCCCATCGCACTCAATCTCGGCGCACCCGACGAGGGCAACGTCCACATGCTGGCGCACATCGCATCGCCGGCACAGAAGGATCAATTCCTCGCCCCTCTCGCCCGCGGCGATCAACGATCTGCATTCGCGATGACCGAGCCGGCACCGGGTGCCGGCTCCGATCCCTCGGCCCTCACCACCGCGGCCGAACGGACCGACGGCGGATGGAAGATCAACGGACACAAGTGGTTCATCACCGGAGCCGACGGCGCAGGGTTCTTCATCATCATGGCCCGTACATCCGGAAAGCCGGGTGACCGAGGCGGAGCCACGATGTTCCTCGCCCCGGCCGACACACCGGGCATCACGGTCGGCCGTCATATCGGCACCCTGGACAAAGCCATGATCGGCGGGCACTGCGAGGTGTTCTTCGAGAACGTCTTCGTGCCCGACGAGAACGTTCTCGGGGCCGTCGACGAGGGCTTCGCCTACGCCCAGGTGCGATTGGGGCCCGCCCGTATGACCCACGTGATGCGGTGGCTCGGAGCCTCCAGACGGGCGCACGACATCGCCGTCGCCCAGGTGGCTAAGCGCGAAGGGTTCGGCGGCAAGCTCGGCGATCTCGGCATGATCCAGAAGATGGTCGCCGACAACGAGATCGACATCGCCGCATCCCGTGCCCTGTTGATCAAGGCCTGCTTCGAGCTGGATCGCGGCGGCCACGCGAGCAACGAAACCTCCATCGCCAAGACGTTCGCAGCCGAGGCCATCTTTCGCATCGTGGACCGCAGCATCCAGATGTGCGGCGGGCTCGGGGTATCGGACGACCTGCCACTGGCACGGCTTTCGCGCGAAGTACGTCCGTTCCGGGTCTACGACGGCCCGTCGGAAGTGCATCGCTGGGCCATCGCAAAACGAGCGGTCGGGGCAGCGAAGCGCGCCGCACAGGAGCAGTCATGAGTGACCTACCGGGCATGAACCGCGTTGCTCTGGAACGATTCCTGCGTGCCGAGGGCATCGATGTCGACGGTGAGCTGACGGTCGAGATGATCAGCGGCGGTCGCTCCAATCTGACGTACAAGGTGTACGACGACACCTCGACGTGGGTGGTTCGTCGGCCCCCGACCAGTGGCCTGACCCCGTCGGCGCACGACATGGCCAGGGAGTGGGCAGTGACCGACGCGCTCGCGTCCACCGCGGTGCCGGTGGCCGAGACCGTGGCCTTCGACCGAGAAGGTGCCGTACTCGGTGCTCCGATGACGGTGGTCCGTTTCGTTCCCGGGCGCGTCGTGCGCACACGCGAGGATCTGCGCGATCTGACCGACGAGCAGGTCGCCGACAACGCCGCCGAATTGGTGCGAGTGCTCGCCGAGCTGCATGCCGTCGATCCTGCGGCCGTGGGTCTCGAAAAGTTCGGTCGCCCCGACGGTTTCGTTGCTCGACAGGTAGCCACGTGGGCGCGTCAGTGGCAGACGGTGAAGACACGGGAACTACCCGACGTCGACCGACTTCACCGCGCCCTCGAAGCCGCGGTGCCCACCCGATCGGCGGCGTCCATCGTGCACGGCGATTTCCGGGTCGACAACACGATTCTCGATGCCCAGGACGTAAGTTCTGTTGCAGCCGTGGTGGACTGGGAGATGTCCACACTCGGCGATCCGTTGACCGATGTGGCGCTGATGTGCGTGTACCGGCAACCCGTGTTCGATGCCGTTCTCGGTGCCGACGCAGCCTGGACGAGCGACCGCTACCCATCGGCGGCGGATCTGGTGCAGCAGTACGCCGTTCGATCGGGCCGTGAGGTGGACAACTGGGGCTTCTACGTGGCGTTGGCCAACTTCAAGCTCGGTGTGATCGGTGAGGGCATCACCCACCGCGCACTGTCGGGCTCCGATACCGGTGCCGGAGCACGCAACGCCGCCGAAGCAACTGGAGAATTCATCGCGGCCGGCCTCCGAGCATTGTCGGCGGGCTGACCGCAGAAGCTATTGCTAAGCAGCTTCTCTCATGATGCCGATGTGGCGAACGATTCCGGACAGCGTCGGAAGCTCCTGAGGTGCGGACCAGCCGTTCAGGTCGGCGCTGTCGGAGTAGAAGTACTTCTGGTTCGTGTAGTCGTCGTAGTACAACCGCCAGGTACCGTCGGGCAACTCGACGACGGCGGGCCCTTCCTTCAACGGGCCGAAATCGCGGAAGGTGAGGTCCCGAACGTAGGGACCACCCAGAGCGGGCGCGATCCAGTGTTCGATGACCTTGTTGCTCTCACCTTTGGTGAAGGCGTGGTAGGTCGACCCGGCCTTCACCACCGTGGTGTCGATGTGGTCGTTGATGATTCCCACCAACGGAACCGGCGAGCTCCACGTCGTCAGGCCGGGATCGGTCGCCGTCATGAGATACGGCACGAACCCTCCGCCGGCAGACAACGACACGATGATGCTGACGCGGTCGCCCTCGACGAACCACTCCGGTGCCCACGCCTTGGTGGTGAACGGGGACAGAGACGGGAGTTCCGAGGACCCCGCCGAGCCGGTACCCGCCCCGGTCCCGGGCAGCAGCAGGCAGCAGAACGGGATCGGAAGGTTCTGCAAGAATTCCCAATCCACCCGATTTGCGCTGCGCGCAAAGCCGATTTCCGCGCCGCCGCCCGTCGTATATGTCACGTAGTACATACCGTCGGCGGCTCGAAAGATGCTGGAGTCACGAACCACACCGGAGGGCGGCGTGTACGCGGCGGTCTCGACCGTGGTGAAGTCCGTTCCGTTGCTGGACTGGTACACGTCCATGTTGCGATCACTGTCATTACTGAAGGCCACCATGGTGTACGTGACCGCAGGCGCAGCGCTACCCGTCCCTGCTGCGCCCAACAGCAGACCGACGGCGGCGACGAGCGTCATGGGAATTGCGAGGGCGTGCTTGCGCAGGGTCCTGATCACCGCTGAAGTATGGACGACACACGAGCCCCACGAGTAACAACAGTGCACAGTCGTGCCTGTTCGTTACCGAACGCTACGACTGCGCCGAGTATTGCGACACCGGCTTGGCCTGATACATCTCGTGGTCGGCATCGTCGAGAATGTCCAAGGCAGTGCGAGGATCACCACTGCCGACGGTCACACAGCCGATACTGGCGGTCACCGTCAGTTCTCGGTCTGCCGTCGTGATCGGGGTTGCGAGTTCCGCCCGGACGTCGTCCGCCTCCGACCCCACACTGCACGGCACCACCGCCACGAATTCGTCACCGCCGATGCGTCCGACGAATGCGTCGTCCGGCAGAGCCCGCGTCAAGCGCGCGGCCACGATACCGAGAACGGCATCACCGACCGTATGTCCGTGCAGGTCGTTGATGGTCTTGAAGTTGTCGAGATCGATGAACAACACCGCCATGGCATCCTCCCGACTCGATCGGGACAGCTCCTGGTCGAGCCGCGCCAGAATCAGCGGGCGGTTGGGAAGCCCGGTGAGGTCGTCGTGGGTTGCCGCGTGTTCGAGCTTCATGCTCGTCCGATAGGCATCGGTGACGTCGACGAACGTTGCCACTATCGAGGGTGACGGGCCGCCGAAGTTGAGCATGGTCGCGGTCAGAGACAGCCAGAAATGTCGTCCGTCCCGACGGCGTTCGACTCCGATCACCGATTGGCTCGGCTTCCCGGTTCTGCCCGTGACGGCCACGGGGTGTTCGAGTCGCCGAATGGGTTGCTGATCGGTGCCGTACACCCGGAACGGCAGCACAGCGGACTGTCCCGTCGTCGCCGATCCCACCTGGATGTCGAGGATCGTCTTCGCCGCGAGGTTCGCCGACGTGATGCGACCGGCGTGGTCGAGTACGACGACACCTGCCTCCAGCGATTCCACCACGGCGGTGTAATGCTCCTCGGCCCGGCGGACGGCACTCTGGTCGGCGCAGACCAACACCCACCCGTCGGGCATCTGGGCCGCGGAGACCACCATCGCCAACGCCGTCCCGTCCGCGCGCAGATGCGAGTCCCACAGCCGGCCGCCGGCCGCGAGAATGGCCACCGGGTCGCAGGGCACCCCCACTGCATTCGATACGGAGAGGCCGAGCACATCTGCTGCGCGTCGTCCGTAGACCGACTCCGCGGCAGGATTCCAACTGGACACGACCCCGTCGGAGGACACCCCCACGATGGCGTCGCTGACGTGCTCGACCAACGCGGCTTGATAGTGCAGCGCCTTCTGTGCGGCCTTGTGTTCGGTGAGGTCGCGAAGGATGACCTGAAATGCAGGTTCTCCGTTCCACACCGTGCGGACCGAGACCGCCTCCATGGTCAGAGTCGATCCATCGAGGGCGAGTACGTCTGCCTCGGAGGCCGAACTGGCGGTTCCGTGCACGTCCAGGGCGGCGATGCGCTCGAGCATCGGCCCGATCGACGCGGCCGCGATGAAGTCGGTGATCGGACGGCCCACCACCGCACCGAGACTGTCGGCGCGCAGATACCGGAGCCCCGCAGGGTTGACGTAGACAAGGTTGCCTCGCCTGTGGACGACGATCGCGTCGGGCGAGTGTTCGATCAGAACCCGATAACGATCTGCGAGACCGGGCGACCCGGGATCGGCTTCGGGGTCGCCGACGACGTCGCGCTCCCCTGGGGCCATCTGCGGTCCTCGCGTTCGTAGGCGGTCTGTCGACACTCGATTCAACCACTTCTGTGGGCCGAGCCGGAATCTTCTGCACGGTTCGATGCTTATGTCCGTTTTCCGACTGGACCCAGTGCTTGTTTGCGGGGCTAAATCGAGGAACCAGCCGAAAACGGCTCGTACAACTCGAGAAGGAACGGGAATCGATCATGACATCTCACGGCATCGACATCAGTGGGATCGGCGCAGTGTCCGGCTACGGCTGGGGTACGGCCGCATTGTGGACCGGTCTGGCCAGCGGTAAGGCTGCCGCCACCTTGCACCACAACCGGTCACACCCGGGCCGCAACCCGGTGTGGCTTGCGAAAGTGCCCGACGGCGGGCAGACCGACGACGGCACCAGCCGCTTCGGCCGCGCACTGCGCGGCGCCGCACGCGAGGCCATCGACGACGCACTCGCTCGGGGCTGGCGGCCCGGTCGGCGGGTCGGTCTGGTGCATGCGGTCGTCCTGGGTGAAGTGGACGAGTGGCGCAACTTCTATCTTGAGGACGGCGGTGTGCGGCGGGTGCGCGACTACCTGACGCTGATGCCGTCGACCCCGGTATCACTGCTGATGCAGGAGCACGGCTTTCACGGCCCGGCGATGAACGTCTCGGCCATGTGCGCGTCGGGCAACGCCGGCCTTCTCACCGCCAAGATGTGGCTCGATACCGGCTTCGTCGACGACGTCGTCTTCGTCGCCACCGACCTGTCTCTGACGCCGGAGAACATCGACCATTTCGTCGCGCTCGGCGTCGGGGTGGTCGACGTGGAACCTCAGGAGGGCTGCCGACCGTTCCAGGAAGGTAGTCGTGGGTTCGGAATGGGCGAAGCAGCAACAGCTTTCGTGCTCACCAACCGTAGCGATGCTGCGTACGCGCGGGTACTGGGCGGTTCGATGACTCACGACGCGTTCCACGCGACGTCCATCGACCCGGCCCTGACGCAGGTACGAGACTGCTTCGAAGCCGCCTTGACGGACGCCGGTGCCACGGCGCGCCAGGTGCGCTACCTCAATGCGCACGGGCCAGGCACCGCTCAGTGCGATGCCGCGGAGACGGAGATGCTGGAGACGGTGCTCGGCTCACACGCGCAGGTGTATTCGGTGAAGCCGCTCACCGGGCATTGCCAAGGCGCGGCGTCGGCCGTCGAAACCATCTCTGCCGTCATGGGATTCGATCGCGGACTGGTTCCTGCGGCCCCACAGGTCTCCGACGGACACCCGCAGTTGCTCGACGGATTCACCGCAGCCGAGCCAGGTCTGACGATGAAATCCTCGCTGGGAATGGGAGGACACAATTCGGTGGTGGTGCTGGCTCCTGCGTGAGCGACGGTCTGCCGGATGGTTCGCGCGCCCGCACCGTCACGGGCGCGCGAGCCCGTTCAGATCGACACCCCGGCCCCGCAGATTCCGCATTCCTCGAATTCGACGCGTTTCCACCGTGCAACCGGGACGAAGAACAGCGTGAATTGCTGGTACTGCTTCATTCTCGCCCACTGGGTCGTGTTGTGGCACCGCGGGCAGTTTCGCGTTGCGCCAGGGCCGACGTGTTTGCGCTTGCTGCCGAAGCCGAAGAGGAGAAACATCGGACCAGCCTAGAGGTACGGGCACCGAGGGCGCTCGATTCCGATGCAACCGTGGTCGCCTACAAGGAAGACCCCTACCTGACGCCATCGATCGTCGCTACCCTGCAGTACTCGAGCCCCGAGCCGATTCGAGTACCGCCACCACGGCTCTGGCGCGTCGGATCCAGTCCGAGACCAGACGTCCGGGCACGTTCTGCGGAACCTGCGCGAGCCGAAGTGTCAGTGTGTGTCGACCGGACGGATCGCGGACCGGCAGCACGACCGATCCCACGTTGTACGTGCCGGTGTCGTCGAGCACCTGCGGCCGGTAGTCGACCGAGGTGCGGCCGATCTGCGCTCTGATCTCGCGTTCCTGCCGCGGAGTCAGGCGGCCGGACTCGTATTGCTTGGTGGCCTGCCGCATTTCGGTGTACGCGTCCGATCCCGCCGCAGGAAGAAACGAGATCCCGTAACCGTGTTCACGAATGAAATCGAGCCGGTCACGATGTACCTGGGTCCCCTTGTCCGCACCCTTCAGCTTGTCGATCCAGCGGTTCTGATCGGCCTCGGGCAACGCGAAGACGTAGGAGTCACCGATCGGTGGCACGATCGGTATACGTTGAGCCAGAGCAGCATCGCGGTCGACGCCGGGTGCCGTTGCGGACAGCACCGTCGCCATTTCGTCGGCACTGACGGCCGTCAGGACCGACACTTCGCAGCCGATCTCGGCGGCGAGAGCGTCGACCTCGGCGCGCGCAGCATGGGCAGCGTGTATGGCCGGAAGAATTTCGTGGTCCATTCGAGCGAGCAGAGACGTGCACACGAAACTGCCGTAGCCACCCTGGAAAAAGATCAGCGGCGACACCGGGTTCGTGATGGCCATGTCCTGAACCTCGCACAGCACGATCCAGTGATCGCCCGCGTCCACGGTCTTCCAGATCGTCGTGTCCATCCAACCGATCGCGTCGGTGAGCACCGGACTTCCGTTCGGTGATGCGTACCAATCGATTCCGGCGAATTTGTTCTCCCAGCGCTGCGCAATGGACATCACCTCACGTTCCTGATCGCCGCCGACGATGTTGATGCACAAGGATGAACAATCCTGCATTCGCGCAAAGGTACGCGACGTCTTCATCGGCATGAACGAGACGAGTGGGGGGTCGAGCGAGACCGAACTGAAGGTGCCGACGACCAACGCCAGCAGCTCCCCTGTCGGATCCGTGCCGGTTACCACCGCGACGCCCGTGGGATAGTGTCCCGTGACTTCTCGAAACGTTCTCTGCGTTTCCTCCGTGGTTACTGTGTGAGGCATGCCGATCTCCTGAGCATTGTCGACGGTGGACCGATTCGGTATTGCACCCAAATTAATTTCCCACCTGTTCTTACTGGTAGGCGGGAAACCTTTAGCCACACCGTCGGACAAGGACGTGCACAGCCCTCAGACCGTTACTCGCCATGCCAGGACGTCACGGACCAGTGTGCCGAGACTTTCGGCCTCCGTCTTGGCCTTGATGCGCGCTCGATGCACATCGACGGTCTTGACGCTGGTACCCAAGCGGCGTGCGATCTGTTGACTGGCCATACCCTCGATCACCAGCCGCAACACCTCTCGCTCACGCGGCGTCAGAGCATCGAGGCGCCGGTGTACCCGGTCGCGCTCCGCACGCTCGGAGAACACACCGGACGCCAGCCGAAGTTGCTCTTGAACGACCTCGAGCATGCGCTGCGGCTCGTACGGTTTCTCGAGAAAATCGACGGCTCCCGCACGCAGCGCACGTACCGACATCGGAATGTCCCCGTGCGCCGAACAGAAAATGATCGGAGCCGGATAATCGCGTCGGATCAATTCGTCCTGTAGCTCGAATCCGCTCATGCCCGGCATTCTGACGTCGACGATGACCACTCCGGGCTCGGCCGCATCCATTTCCTCGAGAAATGCGGTAGCGGTCGGATAGGTGAGCGCCTCTATTCCGACACTCTGCAGAAGAAACGCCAGTGATTGCCTGAGATCTTCGTCGTCGTCCACCACGTGAACGACGGTGGGCTTCACGGTTTCCATGAGTTCCGAGCCTAGCTGTGGACGGGCCCCGGCACAGCGGAAGCCGCCCACCGATCGGCCGACGGAGTCGACGTGGTCGGTCACAGGACGATCGTGACGGTTTTCGCCTCGGTGTTGGCCAGGATTCCTTCGTATCCGAGCTCGCGGCCGAGACCACTGGCTTTGACTCCGCCCCAGGGCAATTGGGGAGCAAGTGGGGACCATCCGTTGACCGCGACGGCTCCCGCCTGCAATGCCGCCGACACGGTGTGGGCCCGCCCCAGATCGGTCGTCCAGAGCGTGGCCGCCAGGCCGTACTGATTGTCGTTGGCCAAAGCGATTGCGTCGGTGTCGTCGTCGAAGGGAACGACGATGCCCACAGGCCCGAAGATCTCTTCGCGGGCGATGGTCAGGTCGTTGGTGCCGGCGAACACCGTCGGACGTACGAAGTGGCCGCGGTCGTTTCCGTCTGCGTCGCCGTCGGTACCACCCGCTACCAGGCGGGCGCCCTCGGACTTGCCCTTCTCGATATAGCCGAGCACGCGGTCCTTCTGCTTCGCGTTGATCAACGGGCCCATTGTCGTCGAGGCGTCGAAGGGATTGCCGAGCACCTGCGCTCCGGCGGCCGCACCGAGACCCTCGACCACGGCGTCGTACACGGAGCGGTGCGCGAAGATACGCGTTCCCGCGGCACACACCTCGCCCGAGTTGGTGAACAGTCCCATTGCGGCACCGCCCACTGCCGATTCGAGATCGGCGTCGCCGAAGATGATCTGCGGCGATTTGCCTCCCAGCTCCAGCGTGGTGCGCTTGAAGTCCGCAGCGGAGTTCACGAGTATTCGACGGCCGACGGCGGTGGATCCGGTGAACGACACCTTGGCTACCCCGGGGTGTGTCGTGAGCGCCTCGCCGGTAATCGAACCGATACCCGGAAGAACTTGCACGACGCCTGCTGGGAATCCGGCCTCCTCGATCAACCGCGCGAGATGCAGGATCGACAACGACGCGTCCTCGGCCGGCTTGACGATCACCGTGTTACCCGTGGCCAGCGCCGGTGCCAATTTCCATCCGAGGATCATCAGTGGGGCGTTCCACGGAATGATCGTGGCGATGACCCCGACTGGTTCGCGGCGGGTGTAGGCAAACGTGGGACGGCCCATGTAGCCGTCGTTCGGCAGGGTCTCGCCGTTGATCTTGTCTGCCCATCCCGCGTAGTAGCGAAGCGAAGCAACAAGATTGGGGATGAACATCATCTTGCCGAGGAAGAACAGTCCACCCATGTCGAGCGACTCGAGGCGGGCCAGTAGCTCGGCGTCACGTTCGACCAAGTCGGCCAGCTTGTTCAACAGCTGCCCTTTGTGCGATGGCGGCACCGCGGCCCAGCTTCCGGTCGACGCGGACTGCGCTGCGCGGACTGCACGATCGACGTCTGCGGCGTCCGCCGAGGCGATGTCGGCGAGCTTCTCACCGGTCGCAGGATCGAAAGTCTCGAATGTACCGGCGCCGCCGCTGCTCCAGCCCCCGTCGATGAAAAGATCGGTGGTGAAATTCGATACTGCGGTCATGGCCGCCTCCTGTGCTGGTCGAAGTGAATGGTGCTCGATGACGAAAGGAAATCGATGCCGAAACCGGCATCGGTGATGCCGGCGATCACGCCGCGGGCTGCGAGGCGATCACCGCGGAGATCCACGACGCGCCGGCAAGAAGTTCTGCTTCCGAGTTCGGCGGTCCGATGACCTGAATTCCGAGCGGCAGGCCCCTGCCATCGGTCAGGCCGGGAACGGTGACAACAGGCAGTCCCCAGGCTTGCCACGCCCGGCTCAGTGCCGGATCTCCTGTCGCGGTGAGACCTTCGGGGGCAGCGCCCGGGGCCGCGGGCCCCACGATGACGTCGACGCTGTCGAAGAGACGCAGGATGTGCTCCCGCGTCTCGGCGACGCTGATGCACGCAGCGTGGTAGTCCGCGGTGGCGGTTGCTGCTCCGCGTTGCAACAGTGCCGTCAGCGGAGCGCTGAGTCGGTCGACATCAGCGAAGAGTGCGCTCCGTTCGCGTGCTGCCTCGTAGGACATGACCACCGCATGGGCAGCGGTGGCGAGCGAAACGGCATCACCCGCGGGGAATGCCGACTGTCCGGCTCCATCCGCTCGAATCCCACGACCGAGACGGGCGAGAGCATCTGCCATGTCGGGCTCGACGACGCCGAGTTCGCCTGCGTCCCAGAGCAGTACCCGTGGCGGCGCAGACATACAACCCAGAACGACCTCCTGCCCGACGAATGCGGACCACGCGCATGCAAGGTCGCGTACCTGGGCGGCATAGAATCCGTGACTGTCGAGACTGGCCGCCAAGCCGGTCACGCCCTCGGTCGAATGCCGCCCCCGAGTCATGACCATCGACGCGACGCCGCAGTACGAGGCGGGTCGAGTCACCGATCCGGCGGTCTGAGAACCGAGAGCCAAGGGCACCTGCCCCGACGCCACCGCGGCTGCCGAACCACTCGACGATCCCCCCGGGGTGCGCGACGGATCGGCAGGATTGCGAGTCGGTCCGGGGGCGAAGAATGCGAACTCGGTCGAGACGGTCTTGCCCGCGGGCACGGCACCTGCAGTGCGCCATGCCTGCACTACGGCGGCATCGGCCTCGGCCGGCCCCCGCGCGGCATAGAGATCCGTTCCGCATCTCGTCGGGAGTCCCGCGACGTCGACGATGTCTTTGACTCCCAACGGAATTCCGCCCAGCAGGCCGGGCGGATCCTCGAGCTCGACCGGAGGCGCGTGCACTACCCATGCCGCAAGATCATCTTCTGTGTCGTCGATGCGGCGCTGGGACCGCCGCCATGCATCCTCTACGGTGCTGCGTCCGGCCCGTAGGTCGGCCACGAGATCGGCCAGCGACCACGGCTCGTACAGGGGAGAGCCGATGCTCATCGGTCGCCCCACACTGCGTCGGCTGTCCAATAGTCCATTCCACCGGCACTGACGAAATGTCGCCACTCCGAGACGCGCCGCAGTGATGGCTCGGCGCGCTCGGTCGCCCGATCTGCCGCATCCGGGCCATCGGCTCGGACCTGCCAATGCACCCAGTTCAGCTCGTTGCCCTCATGGTCGTGCATGAACAGGTCCACGTGTCGCCATCCGTACCCGTGAGTGTCGTTGTAGCACATCAGTGTCATGCGTTCGCGTGTGTCGTCCATACGTCGCTCTCCCGGATAGGTCCGGCTGCGCACTGCTCAGCAACCGAAGATCATGGGTCGACGCTACGAGTTGGGCGGTCGAACCGGAATGAAGAGTTCCTTGCCGACCCTGAAGATTTTCCCTACGCCGGCGGGCCCTGCTCGCCCGCAACAGCCGAGTCCCGATCGACCGTCGGGAGTACGAACCCGAACACCGAACCGCCCTCCGCGCCGGGGGTGTACCAGATGGAGCCGTGCTGCCTGGTGATGATCCGATAACTGAGTGCGAGACCGATCCCGCTGCCCGACTGCTTGGTGGTGAACGACTCCTCGAAAGGGTTGCGCTGCAGCCCTCTTCCTCGATCTGTCACGGTGAAGGCACCACCGTCCTCGCGGTTCCCGGTGGACAGGGTGATCGTGCGGTCCGGGAGCGCACACTGGGCCATTTCGTCGATCGCGTTGAAGCACAGATTGATGATGACCTGGCCGGTGAGTACGCGTTCGCAGCGCACCCGCACCGGATCGTCGGCGAGCTCGAAGTCGATTCGGACGGAATTCTGTTCCGCGCGGAGGCGAATGAAGTAGAGACATTCGGTGACGACGGTATTGAGATCTACCGTCTGATCGATCTGTTCGAGGTGTCCGACGAACGTCCTCAGTGTGGAGACGATCGTTGCTGCCCTTTCGATTTGCCGATGAGCCGATGTGAGACCGTACTCCACGCGCGACGCGAGATGACCGTCACCGGTCAGGATGGTCTCGACCCCCGCCAGAAAGTTGCCCGCCGCTGCGAGCGGCTGCCCCAACTCGTGTGCGATTGCCATGGCCATATCGCCCATGGCGTTGTACCGAGCCAGATAGTTCTCGCGCTGAAGTTCCAGCCCGCGCATCTCCTCGGTGCGCACGCGATCGGACACATCGTGCAGCAACATCAGATAGGCGCTGACCTCGTCCTCCTGCAGTCGCTCGACACTGCCGTCCAGCCACCGTGTTCTGCCCTCTGCGGCAAGCACTTCCAGACGGACCGAGGCCACCGGACTCGCGTCCCGTGCCAGGTCCCTCCAGGTGGATCGGCGACCGGCTACATGAAACGACGCGTACGAGGCGAGGGACCTGCCTGCCGGGGGTTCGACACTGGGATCGATACCCAGGTGTTCCATCGCGGTGTCGGTCGCGAATCCGATCGCGCCGGTCTCGTCGAGCACGAACGCGATCGTGGACGTATTCCTCGACAGTGCGTCGACGTAAGTGGTGGTCAACCTCAACGCACGTTCAGTGCGCTGCTCGTTCTCGATGTCCCGGAACTGCACCATCACTGCGGGGCCCTGGCGCAATTCGATCCTGGTCGCAATGGCGTCGGTCGGGATGATACGGCCGGATTTCGACCGATAGTGCCACTCGATACGACTGCTGCCGCACTCGACGGCCTCGTGCAACCACGCTCGTCCGACCACTCGGTCGTACTGCTGCGCAGAACTACTCATGTCGTTCGCCTTGAGAGGACGCATTTCGTCGAGATCGAATTCCAGCATCGCGCAGGCGGCGGGATTGGCCCACAGGATGCTTTTGGTCGCCCCGTCGTGCACGAGCACACATACCTGCGCGGCATTCATCATCTCGACGAAATCGGCCGGCACCAATTCCGGAACACGTGAGTCCATGGACATCTTCACGAGCGTATGCGCGGTGAACCGAACGATGTGCGGAAGGTTCGAATCTCACACCTGGACTGAAGAAATTACCTATTCGACTGATGGACGCACCCCCTGTCGACCGCACTCTTTACCGATATTGGCCGCACGTGACTCGCATTACGGTCGAACCAACGAACAGGCCACGAGGCACGAGGCACGAGACCTTGCACAAGGAGACCGATCATGACCGTCACTCAGGACGCTCCACCCGACGCCGGAAGCACGGCCACTCTCGACGACGTGTTGGTCGAACTGGCTCAGCGGCGGACGGAGTTTCGCGATCAGCGTTTCGTCTCCCCCGACTTCGTGGCCCGCCTCAAGGAAATCGGCATCTATCGGGCCGCCACCCCGAGATGCTTCGGCGGCGATCCGCAGGCCCCGGCGGACTTTCTGCGGACCATCGAGAAGATCTCCGTTGTCGACGGTTCGACCGGGTGGGTGGCGAGCTTCGGTTCTGCCTTGATCTACCTCGCTGCTCTACCGGTGGACACTCAGGCCGAGCTGTACGCCGAGGGACCGGATGTCGTGTTCGCGGGGGGTCTGTTTCCGGTACAGCCGGCGGCGACGACCGACCGGGGATTCCTGGTCGACGGGCGTTGGAAATTCGCAAGTGGTTCGATGGGTGCCGACATTCTGGGCGTCGGAATTCCCGGTGACGACTCGACCGGCGGAAAACCCCGAACGGCGTTGCTGCGCCCGAAGGACGTGGAGATCGTCCAGGAATGGGATGTCGTGGGTATGCGCGGCACCGGGTCGTTCGACCTCGTGGTGAACAAGGTCGAAGTAGCGCGGGAGTGGACCTTCATTCGCGGCGGCGCGGCGACCATCGACGAGCCTCTCTACCGCTACCCGACGATCGCCTACGCCGCACAGGTTCTCGCAGTGGTCGGTGCAGGCGTCGCCAGAAGCGCGCTCGACTACGCAGTGCAGGTCGGTGCCGGCAGGTCCGGCATCACCGGAGCCCCCAAGCTCGCAGACCGGCCCTACTACCGCATTGCCGTCGCCGAGGCGGAAGCCGCCTTGCGATCTGCGCGAGCGTACTTCTACGAGGTCACCGACGAGGTGTGGAGCGCGGTGCTGAACGGGCTCGAACCCACCGACGCTCAGAATGCTCACCTCCGTCTGGCATCGACCCACCTCGCCAAAATTTCGGCGGCGACTGCAGCGAAAGTCGTCGAAATCTCGGGCACCGGAGCCATTTACGCATCGCATCCGCTTCAGCAGTGGACCGGTGACGCACTCGTTCCTCAGCAGCACGCATTCCTGGGCCCAGCCGTTCTCGACGCCGCAGGCGCAGTGCTGATGGGCCTACCGCCCACCGTCCCCGGCTTCAAATGACCCTCGAAGGACAACACATGACCACTACTCCGCTTCGCGTTCTGTTCTGTATCGGCATCAACCAGAACTTCTTCGATCTCCCCGAGTCCGGAGTGACAGCCGGAGACGTCTGGACTGCGTTCGTCGCCCTGTCCGACGGCATCAAGGGTCTCGAGGGTGTCGACTTCATCGGCGATATCGACGACGACGCCACGATGGTCGGCCCCTCGGATTCCTGGCCGTGGACGTGCTACTTGCTCGCCGATGTCGACTCCCACGACACCGTCAAGCAGGCGTGCAACTTCTTGCGGACGATCGAAGTCGGATCCAGCGACTGGAAGCTGTGGAAGTACGTGAAGATCGAGGCCCGCATCGGCCGAGCACTCACGCCCCGCACGTACTGAACCACCGCGTACTCATGCTCCGCCGAACGACGCTGCACAGCTGCGTCGTTCGGTGGCCACCACTGACAACCTCGACAACGTGAGAGCTTTGGAGATATCGATGACCGTGCACGACACCGTAGAGACAACACCGAAGTCCCCGGCGTCCGATCTGGTGATGGGCGATCGTGTCGCGGGTCGGATCTACACCGACCCGGACGTGTTCGACGAGGAGATCACCAAGATCTTCGAGAGCACCTGGATCTGGGTCGCTCACGAATCGGAGCTCCCGAAGCCGGGCAGCTTCAAATCCACTCACGTCGGCCTGCAGCCGGTCATCGTGACCAAGAACCGCAAGGGACAGATCAACACACTGCTCAACCGCTGTCGGCATCGTGGTGCCAGCATCTGTGAGCAGAAGACCGGCGTCGCAAACGGTTTCACGTGTCCGTACCACGCCTGGTCGTACAGCCTCGACGGGCAGCTGCGCGGCATTCCGTACCCCGAGGGGTACGAGGGCGTCATCGAGAAGGGCGAACTCTCGCTCAGGAAACTGCGCACGGAGTCCTACGGCGGAATGGTGTTCGCCACGTTCGCCCAGGACATCGAATCCCTCGAAGACTTTCTCGGCGACGCCAAGCTGTGGATCGATCGATTCATGAAACAGGGCGGTGGCTACCCCATCAAGGTGCTGGGTACGCACCGATTCCGGTTCAACGGCAACTGGAAGATCCAGCTCGAGAACACCACGGACGGTTATCATTTCCCCATCGTTCATCGATCCTGGATGGCATCGGTCGACGCCGAGACGGCAGACATGATGTCGTTCATGACCAACCCGGAAGCCGTCACCCACGATCTCGGCAACGGTCACAGCGTCATGCAGATGGTGCCCGAGCACTCCGATCTCGATGCCGACGATGGATCCGAGCCGCTGCAGGCGCGTTTCGACGATCTCGTGGCCGAGCTGTCCGCTGCGGGTCTCGACGAGCCGGCGATCCGTAAAATCGTTCGCGCCATGCACGGCACCGGCTTCAACCTCAATCTCTTCCCGAACGTGTCGATGTCGGCTGCCTTCTTCCGTGTTCTCGAGCCGACCGCAGTCGACGCGACGACCATCGAGCATCTGGCAATCGGTCCCGACGGGCCGGCCGAGGTGGTGAATCCGGTCAACAGGGCGCGGTTACGAGTGCACGAACACTTCCAGGGTCCGTTCGGTTTCGGTACACCCGACGACGCAGAAGGATGGGATCGGGTGCAACGCGGCGCTCAGGGCGCTCCCGACATGCCCATTCTCGTCAATCGTGGTGCTGCTCGGGAGAAGCCGAGTGCCGAAGGATGGCCCACCTCGCACGTGACCGACGAAACCGGTATGCGCGCCGCCTACGCACAGTGGAAAGAGATGATGAGCCATGACTGATACCGCCGTGGAAACGCTGTCGATCGCAGACACCCGTGTGGTACGAGCCATCGAATTGATCTGGCGCGAGGCCGATCTGCTCGATCGCAAGCAATACGAGACGTGGAAGGGCCTGTATTCCGAGGACGGCCTGTACGTCGTCCCGATCGACTCGACCGGAGACGACTTCGACAATCGTCTCAACATGATCTACGACGACGCTCGGATGCGTGACATGCGGGTGGTGCGGATGACCGAGGGGTACGCGATCGCCGCCGTCGACGCTGCGATCACCACCCGAACCGTCTCCCGTTTCGTCGTCGAATCCTGTGCGGACGACACTGTTCACCTCAGGGCCGCACAGATCGTCGTCGCGTTCAAACGTGGGAAGCACGATCTGTGGGCCGGCGACGTGGAATACCGCATCCGACTGGGAGTCGACGGCGCAGCGGACCGGATCGCTCTCAAGGTGATTCGGCTCGTCGACAGCGAGGACGCCGTTCCCGCAGCCGGATTCCTGCTGTGAACGCGCCTGTTGCTGTCGTCACCGGCGGCGCGAGCGGGCTCGGCGAGCTCATTGTGCGCAAACTTCACTCCACCGGTCACCGAGTCGTTGTCGCAGACATCGACCTGGAGTCCGCGAATTCGTTGGCAGCCGAACTCGGCTCTGCCGACTCGGTCCGCAGCTACCAGGTGGATGTCGGTGACAGGTCTGCGATCGAGCGTCTTCTGTCCGCAGTGATCATCGACTTCGGATCGGTCGAGGTATTGGTCAACAACGCCGCCAAGACACAGGCACGTCCGCTGATGGACATCACGGCCGAAGAGCTGGACTCGGTCATGTCCGTCGGGTTCAAAGGCACCTTCACGGCCTGCCAGATATTCGGTGCTTACATGGCAGGCAACCGGTACGGCCGCATCGTGAACATGGCATCTTTGGCGGGACAGAACGGTGGAACGGCAACCGGTGGGCATTATGCGTCGGCCAAGGGCGCGGTGATGTCTTTGACGAAAGTCTTCGCCCGAGAGTTGGCACCCTCCGGAGTGACCGTCAACGCGGTCTCACCCGGGCCCCAGGATTCCCCCATCGTGCGGAAGATCGTCGGCGAGGCCAATATCGAGTCCTACGCACAGACCATCCCCGTCGGTCGTCTCGGCGACCCGGCATTCATCGCCGAAATGGTGTCTCTGCTCGCATCGCCGACCGCAGCGTCGGTCACGGGTGCTTGTTGGGATGCCAACGGCGGACTCTACATGCGTTAGGAAGACGCCGTGTCCAGTGTCAAAGTTGTCGTAGCGCAGATCGTCGACGAAACGCCGAACATTCGTTCCCTTCGTCTCGTGCGCGACGGAGGGGGCGCACTCGGCCCCTATCAGGCCGGTGCCCACATCGACGTGACAGGTCCGACGGGCGTACTGCGCCAGTACTCCCTGTGCGGTCCCCCTGCCGAACCCGATTCGTTGCTCATCGCGGTCAAACGCGAGCTGGAGTCCCGCGGCGGATCCGAAGCGTTGCACCGGATTCGGGAAGGCGACGTCATCGAGATCAGCGAACCGCGCAACATCCTCGGGGTGGCACCGAACGCCGACGCCCATGTGCTGATCGCGGCCGGTATCGGGGTCACTCCCCTGCTGAGCATGGCGTATCAACTGCACCACAGCAGTTCCGATTTTCAGCTCCACTACTTCTCGCACAGTCGGGAGCACACCGCGTTTCTCGAGTTGCTGGAGGATCGGGCCGAATTCCGTGACAGTGTCCATCTCCACATCGGTCTCTCCCGCACACAGCAAAAGGCTGTTCTCGACGGGTTGGCCGGCTCCGTGAGCGCTTCCTCGGCCGTCTACACCTGCGGTCCGGAAGGTTTCATGGAGACTGTGGTCTCGATCTTCACACCGACGGTGGGGCCGAACAACGTTCATATCGAACACTTCGTCGCCTCCGACATCGACACCTCTGGTGACACCGGGTTCACCGTCGAAATGGATACCGGTGAGTCCTTCGAGATACCTGCCGACCGATCGATTCTCTCCGTGCTGGAGGAGAACGGCATCGAGGTGTTCAAGTCGTGCGAGGAAGGTATTTGCGGCTCGTGTGTGTCCGGCCTCCTCGAGGGCGAACCCGAGCACCGAGACAACTGCCTGTCGGCTGCAGACAAGGCCGCGGGCAACCAGATCGCGCTCTGCGTCTCGCGTGCGAAATCGAGCAAGTTGGTCATCGAGCTGTATTGATCGCAGCTGAACGGCCCACTCCCCCCGCAATGTCGGCGGGGGGAGGCCAGTCGGTATCACCCGCTTCCGCGCGAGGTCCGCACCATGCCCGGCACGCGCTACTGCTGCGCCCGCTCGTACACAGCGGTACCGCCGACTACGGTGCGCAGCACTGCCATTGCGGGTATGTCATGAGGGTCGACGGTGAGGAGATCACCCTCGATGACGGTCAGGTCGGCAACCTTGCCCACCTCGATCGATCCCTTCCAGTCCTCGGCGAAGTCCTGCCACGCCGCGTCGATCGTGTAGGTGCGGAGCGCCTGCTCCAACGAGATCGTCTGGTCCGGGCCGCTGACGGCCCGAGAGGCCTTGCTCTCGCGAAGAATCATCGTCGACAGCCCCTGTCGCCAACTGGGCATCGTGACAGGGGCATCCGAACTACTCATCAGTCGAACCCCTGAGTCCACGGCACTTCGATAGGGGAATTCGTATGCTGCCCTCTCGGTTCCGACGAACTCCGGCTCGAGATCAGCGATGGTCCATTTGATCGTCGGATTCATGTTGACGCCGATTCCTGCCTCGGCCAGCCTGTCCAGCGTTTCTCGAGAAATGAAGTCGCCGTGAATCAAGTAGTGCCTCGGATCGGGTCGCGGGTGATCACGCTGTGCTGCGATCAGTGCGGCCGCCACCGTGTCGATCGCTCGGTCACCGGTGACGTGCACGCCTACCTGGTAGCCCTCGATATGGCCTCGTCGAACCATCTCGGTCACTTCTTCGACGCGGCGTTCGTCGGTTTCACCACCGACACAGAGCGATCCGCAGCCGCCACCCACATACTCCTCGTGCATCCACGACGTCTTGCTCAGCGGTATCCCATCGGCGAACACCTTGACGCCGAGCACCCGGAACATACGCGAGTCCGGGCCGGCCGGTGGTTCGATACCAGCCAGATTTTCTGCGAATTCCTCTGCCGTACCACTCATTCCGCACGGCAGCAGCAGTACGGATACGCGAATTCCGAGTTCGTCGGCGGCCGCCAGCTTCGCGTACGTGGCAAGGCCCCCACTGCCCATCGCACCTCCCGCGAGCGATTCTCCGCCGGGCCCCAGGGCCGGATCGGTGAAACTCGTGATGCCCTCGCGCTGCAGTGAGGCGATTGCCGATCGTGCGGCTTTCTCGCGTCGTGCGTCGTCGAGAAGTGGGAGGCCTGCCTGCACCAGAGACTGCGCCCCCTCCATGAATATGCCGGTGAGCTCTCCCTCGGCGTTCCTCACCGCGCGGCCGCCCTCGGGAACAACGGTGTTCTCGTCGACGCCCACGAGCCGTAGCGCAGCCGAGTTGACCCAGGACGTGTGCCGAGAGAAGTCCTGTAGGAACACCGGGTTGTGCGCAGACACCGCATCGAGATCCCAACGGGTCGGCGATCGCCCTGCCTCTCCGCGGCACTCATCGAGATATCCTTCGTCCCAGCCGGTTCCGATGATCCATTCACCTTCGGGCGCGGCGTCGACGGCTGCCTTCACAGCTGCGACGACATCCGCGATCGACTGCACCGTCGGGTACGTCACGTCCAGGGACAACGGCGGAGTATCCAAGCCGAAGGCAATCCCGTGTAGGTGAGAGTCGTTGATTCCCGGTAGGACGGTGTTGCCCGCGAGATCGATCACCACGGTGTCGGGCCCGATGTGCGCCGCAACGTCGTCGTCGATGCCGACAGCGGTGATGACATCACCGGTGACTGCGACGAACGACGCAATACCGAAAGCGGCGTCCATCGTGAAGATACGGCCGTTGATGTAGACAGAATCGGCGTACGTCATGACATTCCTCTGTTTCGGTGGCCGGATCCGGCCACTGTGATCGTGTTCAGGACGCACGAGCCGCGCCTGCCGCAATCCGATTGCGCTCCAACCGAACCGGCGCAGTCTCGGGCAGAATCCACAGGCAGGTCAGTGAGATGATGCAGGCACCGGCGAGGTAGTAGCCGATGTTCGAGGCATCACCGGTGAATGCGACGATCCGGTTCGCGATCAGGGGTGCAATGCCGCCGCCCAGCACCGCCCCGACATGGAACGCGATGCCCATCCCGGTCTGGCGTTGTTCCTTCGGGAACAGCTCGGTGAAGTACGTGTACATCGGGCCGAACAGGAACCCGGTGGCGGTGAACCCGATCATCAAACCGAGCACAACCGAGGTGACGGTGCCCCATTGGGCCATGTGGAAGATGGTGAGCACCGCCGCGATAGTGGCCAGCGCACCGCCCATCATCACCGGTCGGCGTCCGATCCGATCGGACAGCAGTGATGCAAGCACCACCGCCGCGCCGTGCAGTACCAACGCGGCGATACTGCCGTACACGATGTCGGTACGTGGAAGACCGAGCCCCTCCGGAGCTTCGGCCGTGGCGTACGACAGCATGAAGATCGCGAGCACGAAGGTCGTGGAGTTCAGTCCGACGTTGACCCCCGCCGCAAGCACGAGGCGACGCCAACTGCTCTTCACGACGGTCTTGAACGGCATCTGGGCCCGCACGGCCTCTTCCCCGCGCTCGGCCACCATCTGTCGGAACACCGGACTCTCGTGAACGCCCTTGCGAACCCACAGTCCCAACACCAGAACCAGACCGCCGAAGAGGAACGGCAGACGCCACGCCCACTCCTGCACCGTCTCTGCCGGCAACAGCAGAACCAATGCAAACGACGCGTTCGCGAGGATCGTGCCGATCGGGGACCCCAGAGCGGTGAAGACTCCGTAGCGTGCTCTTCGGTCGTCCGGGGCATGCTCGATGGCCAGCACGGCAGCGCCACCGGTCTCACCACCACGGCACAGTCCGTGAACGAGCCTGAGTAGAACCAGACAGACCGGGGCCGCGACGCCTACCTGTGCGTAGGTGGGGAGCACGCCGATGATCAGGGTGGCCGCACCCATCCCGAGAAACGTCAACTGCAGGGCGCGGCGACGACCGTAGGTGTCGCCGACCCAGCCGAAGAGCACGGCTCCGAGCGGGGCCATCAAGAATCCGATGCCGAATGTGGCCAGACCCATGAATGTGCCGAACCATGCATTACCCGTGCGGAAGAACGTATCGGTGAACACGAGTGCTGTAGCGGTTCCGTAAATAGCGAAATCGTAGAATTCCAGTGACGTTCCGACGCCGCTGGCGAATGCAATTCTTCCCAGACTCGAACGCTTCGGCGGTGACTCGGCTTCGGTTGCAACTATCTTCTCGGACATCGGTATCGATCCTGTTCGGTTGGACGACCGCCGGACTGGAGAGTGATTCTCGCGGCGTTGTAGAGAACACTGTCGACCATCCCAAGAAGAATTTCAGCGCAACCGGGCCTGAATAAAGGTTCCCCTAGGCGGGCGACTCCACATCCCTATTGACATTTTGACCTCGATGCATCAGGGCTTCAACAACACCGACGAGCTGGGGAACGCTTCGGCGAAATGGTTCGGTAGCGGTGCCACGAACACGTTTTCGGTGCGAGTTCTGGAAATGAGCCACCGGCCTTCGACCTTACGAAAGGCGTTGTTGAGGCGGCTCGAACGCAACAGGCTCCTGCCGTCGGAGAACAGCCAGGGCTGCATGTGAATCCACTGGCCTTCGGCCGTATCGCCGTCGACGTGTATCTGTTCCGAGGTGAGGTAGTGGGCGTTGAGTAACAACGCAGGATCGGTCTTTTCACCCCAGAAGCGGTTGAAGTGCGCCCGAATGGCCTCCTTGCCTTCGGCGCGGCCGAATTGGCCGTCGTAGTACTCGCCCACGCCTTCCCAGACCGCGTCCTCGGTGTACAGGTCCAGCACCAGCTCGATTCGGCGAGCGTCGTCGTCCACGCCGAATTCGGGACACGGAGTGTCGCACAGAAACATGTAGCGAGCTTGAATGCGTCGAATGTCCGCCTCGGACTCGAGCACCTCGAGTCGGGCGGTGAGTTGAGCAATGGTTGTGTCGGTCATTCGATCTCCTCGGTAAACACCACGATCACGGACGGGTACGACTCGACGCTATGTCGACTCCGAAATCGGCGATATACGCAAATCCTTCAGCGTTGTCGGGCTCGTCCGTCACCCCCTGCGCTCCACCGCCTTTCGACCGCACACGAGAACGGCCGCCCTCGCATCCATCGGAGCGAGGGCGGCCGTAGTTACGCCGCGGTGTCAGCCGGCGATCATGCCGTGCGGGTCGATGACGAATTTCTGTGCGACTCCGCTGTCGAATTCACGGTAGCCGCGTGGGGCGTCGTCGAGAGTGATGACCGTTGCGTTCACCGCCTTCGCAATCGACACTCGTTCTTTGAGAATGGCATTCATCAGTTCCCGGTGGTAGCTCATCACCGGGCACTGCCCGGTGGCGAACGAGAGCGACTTCGCCCAACCGGTGCCGAGGCTGAGCGAGAGAGCGCCGCGTTGTGCGGCCTCGTCCACGCCGCCCGGATCACCGGTGACGTAGAGCCCGGGAATTCCGATGCCACCGCCCGCGGTGGTGATGTCCATCAGCGAATTGAGCACCGTGGCCGGTGCTTCGTGGGACGAGTCTCCGCCGTGGCCGCGAGCCTCGAATCCCACCGCGTCCACCGCAGCGTCGACCTCCGGGACACCGAGGATTTGTTCGATCTGATCTTGCGGCGCGCCCTTGCCCACGTCGACGGTCTCGCAGCCGAACGTTCGTGCCTGCGCCAGCCTGTCGGCGTTCATGTCGCCGACGATCACCACCGACGCGCCCAGCAATTGTGCGCCGACCGCGGCCGCCAGACCGACCGGGCCCGCACCCGCGATGTACACCGTCGCACCGGGTTTCACTCCCGCGGTGACCGCGCCGTGATATCCGGTCGGGAAGATGTCGGAGAGCATGGTCAAGTCCAGGATCTTCTCCATCGCCTGATCGCGGTCGGGGAACTTCAGCAGATTGAAGTCCGCGTACGGTGCCATGACGTACTCGGCCTGGCCGCCCACCCATCCGCCCATGTCCACGTAACCGAACGCAGAACCGGGTCGATCCGGGTTGACGTTGAGGCAGATGCCGGTCTTGCGCTCCTTGCAGTTTCGGCACCGTCCGCAAGCAATGTTGAACGGTACCGAGCAGATGTCGCCGACCTTCAAGAATTCGACGTCTCGCCCGACCTCCACGATCTCGCCGGTGATCTCGTGGCCCAACACCAGACCCTCGGGTGCCGTCGTGCGTCCACGGACCATGTGCTGGTCGCTGCCGCAGATGTTGGTCGAGACGACCTTCAGGATCACGCCGTGTTCGCATTTGCGGCCGACATTGGCCGGATTCACGCCGGGGCCATCGGTCAATTCCAGGCCCGGAAAAGCGATGTCCTGAACCTCTACCTTTCCTGGTCCGGCGTACGTCACTGCTCTGTTGTCTGCCACGATTTCTCCTGTTCGACGGTGTCCGGCTGCGTTCGACAGACCGAGATCGCCTGCGCGATAGCTCTTTTCATCTCATCGAGACGATCAACGCGCAGTGATGTGGCCTGCATCACACCATAGTATGCGCACCTACGAATACACGGTGCGTCGCCCGCCGCACGAAGCAATCCGGGGACCGATCTCACTCCCCGGAGCTATCGTCGACCGGTGCCCACCGACGACGATCACAACGAGACCATCACCATCGGACGTTCGCCCGGGGTGGAGGTCGAGGTACTCCCCTACGGCGCGACCCTGCAACGAATGTCGGTGACCGGAGGAGACGGCGAGCGCCGCGACGTTCTCGTCGGCGTGGCGGGCGAGCGTGAGCTTCGTTCGTCCACTGCCTATTTCGGCTCTACCGTCGGCCGGTACGCGAACCGGATCAAGGACGGCCGGTTCGAGATCGATGGGCAGGCGGTGCAACTGACGATCAACGACGGCACCAACCACCTGCACGGCGGAACCGACGGCTTCGACTCACGACACTGGACCGTGGTCGGCCGATCGCCGGATTCGGTCGAGTTCGAGTTGATCAGCCCCGACGGCGATCAGGGCTACCCGGGCGAAGTCCGTGCGCGGGCCCAGTTCTCCGTCACGACCGATCGCGTGCGGCTGGAGTCGACGGCAACGACCACCGCGCCGACGGTGGTGAACCTGACGTCGCACGCGTATTTCGATCTCGATGGCCATGGCATCGACGATCACACCCTGCAGGTGTTCGCCTCGACGTACACCCCGGTCGACACCGAGGGAATCCCGACCGGTGCCATCGAATCCGTCGACGGCACCGCGCTGGATCTGCGCACGCCCGGACGAGTCGGAGACCTGGCCCGAGCCACTCATCCGCAGTTGCTGACCGCCCGGGGTGTGGACCACAACTTCGTCGTCGACGGTACGGGGCATCGGCGTGCGGCGATCCTGAGCTCCGAGCGCAGTCGAACGGCACTGGAATTGTGGACCGATCAGCCCGGCGTGCAGGTGTACACAGGCAACTTCCTGAACGGCAGCGATGTGTCCCGACGCGGCTCGATGCTGCGCCAAGGCGACGGCATCGCACTCGAACCCCAGCTGTTCCCCGATTCACCGAATCACCCGAACTTTCCCTCTGCGGTGCTGCGACCGGGCCAGACGTACCGGTCCGTGATCGAGTGGAGATTTTCTGCACTTCACGCTTGAGTGAACGCTCACAAATTTTTGGAATTCAAACGTTTCAAGTCTTGACGCGGCCCGATGTTAACGCTCACACTGTGTTGCACACGTCACAGTGGAGTGGCGACATTGAGGAGATCACCATGGCGTCGAAGACAATTTTTGCGGCGAGCGCGCTCATTCTGAGTGGTGCGATCGTCCTGAGTGCGTGCAGTAGCGGAGGCGGCGGCGACGCGTCCGGCGGCGGTGACGGCGCAACGGTGCTGGGCTTTTCCCAGGTCGGTGCCGAGAGCGGATGGCGCACGGCCAACACCATCTCCATCCAGGACGCGGCCAGCGCTGCCGGCATGGAGTTGAAGTTCTCCGACGCGCAGCAGAAGCAGGAAAACCAGATCAAGGCGATTCGCACCTACATCCAGCAGAAGGTCGACGTCATCGCTTTCAGCCCCGTCGTCGAGACGGGATGGGAGCCGGTCCTCCAGGAAGCCAAGCGCGCGAACATCCCGGTGATCCTCACCGACCGCTCCGTCGACACCACCGACGATTCGCTGTATGCCACGTTCCTCGGCTCCGATTTCGTCGAGGAGGGCAAGAAGGCAGGCGATTGGCTGGTGCAGAACAGCGCCTCTGCGGACACCACCGGCGACGGCAAGATCAACGTGGTCGAGCTGCAGGGAACCACCGGAGCCGCTCCCGCCATCGACCGGGCCGAGGGATTCCGCGACGCTATCGGCGGCCAGTCGAACATCGCGATCACCGCGTCACAGACCGGCGATTTCACCCGTGACGGCGGCAAGCAGGTGATGGAGTCGTTCCTCAACTCCAATCGAGGCCAGATCGACGTCGTCTTCGCCCAGAACGACGACATGGGCCTGGGCGCAATCCAAGCCATCGAAGCAGCCGGGCTGGTACCCGGAAAAGACATCAAGATCATCACCGTCGACGCCGTCAAGGACGGAATGCAAGCACTGGCGGACAAGAAGATCGACTTCATCGTCGAGTGCAACCCACTTCTCGGACCGCAACTGATGGAGCTCACGGACAAGGTCGTCAAGGGCGAGGACGTTCCCAAGAGGGTCGTCACCGAGGAGACCACCTTCACGCCCGACCAGGCGGCAGCAGTACTCGCCGACCGCCAGTACTGAAAGTCGACGCATGCATACCGACACCGTTCCCACCGCGGAGCCGATCACCAGCACAGAGCCGACTCCGCTCGTGGAGATGAAAGACATCTCGATCACCTTCGGTGCCGTCCGAGCCCTCGACGGGGTGTCGTTGCGGCTCTTCCCCGGCGAGGTGCATTCGCTGATGGGTGAGAACGGTGCCGGTAAATCGACGTTGATCAAGGCACTGACCGGGGTCTACTCGATCGACAGCGGAACGGTCACGATCGACGGAACCGAACACGAGTTCGCGACGCCGAGCGCGGCCCAGGCTGCAGGTATCAGCACCGTCTACCAGGAAGTGAACCTACTTCCGAATCTGACTGTCGCAGAGAACATGCTCCTGGGCCGCGAGCCCCGACGCCTACCCGGAAAACTGTTGGGGGCCATCGGCGGTATCGACACGCGAGCGATGAACCGCCGTGCCAGAACGACTCTCGACCGGCTGGGCCTCGACATCGAGCCGTCGTCGGTCCTCGGGGACCATCCGATCGCCGTGCAACAGCTCGTCGCCATCGCCCGCGCAGTCGATGTCGACGCCCGCGTCCTCATCCTGGACGAGCCGACCTCGAGCCTGGACAAGGACGAGGTCGAAACCCTGTACTCCGTCATCGAACGGCTGAGGGAAGACGGAACCTCGATCGTCTTCGTGTCGCACTTCCTCGACCAGATCTATCGGATCTCCGACCGAATGACGATCCTGCGCAACGGAAAGCTCGTCTCCGAGCGCCTGGTCGCCGACACTCCGCAGTTCGAGCTGGTCGAGTTGATGATCGGTCGGGAACTGGACACCTTGCGCGAACTCGACAGCCGCGAGCCGGTGATGGTTTCCGACGAACAGACGCCCGTCGTGGAAGTGTTGGGCATCGGACGCAAGGGCGCACTGGAAGCAACCGATCTGCGTCTTCATGCGGGACAGGTCGTCGGCATCGCCGGTCTGCTCGGGTCCGGCCGTACCGAGCTTGCTCGCCTGCTCGGTGGAGCCGATCGATCGGACTCCGGATCGATCGAAGTGCATGCGACCAAGCACCGCATTCGCAGTCCACGCCAGGCCGCCGATCAGCGCATCGCCCTCACCAGCGAGGATCGCAAGGCCGACGGTGTGGTGGCCGATCTGACGGTGGCCGACAACATGCTGCTCGCTCTGCAGGCCAAGCGTGGATGGCTTCGTCCCATCCCCCGTGCCACCCGCACCAAGCTCGTCAAGGAATACATCTCTGCACTCGACATCAGGCCCGCCGATCCGAACGCGTTGATGCGCAACCTGTCCGGCGGCAACCAACAGAAAGTGCTCCTCGCCCGCTGGCTCATCACCGAACCCGAACTTCTGATTCTGGACGAACCGACACGCGGAATCGACATCGGTGCCAAAGCGCAGATCCAAACCCTGGTGGCCGACCTGGCCGCGCGCGGAATGTCGGTGGTGTTCATCTCCGCCGAGCTCGAAGAGATCCTGCGCCTCAGTGACCGCATCGTGGTCATGCGAGATCACCGCAAGATCGACGAACGTATCAACGACGGTGTGTCGGTCGGCGACGTGCTCGCCACCATCGCAGCCGGGGTGCGCACCGACGAACCCGTCGCGGCCGCCACTTCGACCACCGACAGGAATGTCGCATCATGACCGAAACCCTCGAACCATCGGCCGGCGCGCCCGCTCGCGCACGTGCCGCCCTCGCCCAGCCGGTCGTCTGGCCGCTGCTGGCTCTGATAGCTCTGATCGTCGTCAATGTCGTTGTGACACCGGACTTCCTCGACATTCGAATCGAGAACGGTGGCCTGTTCGGAAACATCGTCGATATCGCACGCAACTCCGCGCCGCTCATTCTGGTGGCCGTCGGCATGACGCTGGTGGTGGCAACCCGCGGCATCGACCTCTCCGTGGGCGCAGTGGCAGTCATCGCTGCCGCCGTTGCGTGTACTCGCATCGTCGCGGCACCGGACGAGGGTGCCACCACGACGATGATCATGGCTGTTGTCTGGGCACTGGGAGCATGTCTGCTGCTGGGTCTGTGGAACGGCCTTCTGGTGTCGGTCTTCGGAATTCAACCCATCATCGCGACGCTCATTCTGATGGTCGCCGGACGTGGCCTGGCCATGTTGATCACCGACGGAAACATCACGACAGTCAACAACCCGGCCTTCAGCACGCTCGCGTCGGGCACGCTTCTCGGACTTCCACTGGCACTGATCATCGCTCTCGTGGTCGTGGCGGCAACCGCACTGTTGACCCGGCGGACTGCACTGGGGATGCTCGTCGAAGCCGTCGGAATCAACCCGGAGGCAAGCAGATTGGCCGGTGTCCAGTCGCGGACGATCGTCTGGACGGTCTACGTGTTCGCCGCGGTGTGCTCGGGAATGGCAGGTCTGATCATCGCTGCGAACACCAACTCGGTGAACGCGAACAGTCTGGGCCAGTGGATCGAGCTCGACGCGATCCTCGCTGTCGTCATCGGCGGTACTGCTCTGACCGGTGGTCGATTCTCCATCGCCGGCACCGTCGTCGGTGCCCTGCTCATCGGCACGCTCACGCGCACCATCACCAATGTCGGTATCCCCTCCGAGGCCAACTACCTGTTCAAAGCGGTCGTCATAATAGTGGTCTGCCTGTTGCAATCACCACGAGCCCGCGCATCACTGCGGACGTGGTTCCGCACCGACTCCACCAAGGCGGTACGACCGTGAGCGACCTCATGACTGCTCCCCCCACGACCACCGCGGCAGCACCGAGCACCGCGCCCTCGACCTGGGACCGCGTGAAGCGGTACTCCCCACCGTCTCGGTTTCTGCCGGTCATCGCCACGTTCGCGCTGTTCGTCGGTCTGTTCGGACTCGGCGAATTCCGCTACAGCGGCTTCGCCGATCCACAGGTGTTCCTGTCACTGCTGATCGACAACTCGTTCCTCATCGTCCTCGCGGTAGGGATGACCTTCGTCATCCTCACCGGCGGAATCGATCTCTCCGTCGGGTCCGTCGTCGCACTGTCGACGATGATCGCAGCGCGCACACTGCAATTGGGCTGGCCACCGCTGCTGGTCATGGCCGTGGTGTTGCTGTGCGGTGCCGTGCTCGGCACCGTCATGGGTGCCCTCATCCACTATCTGCAGATTCAGCCGTTCGTCGCCACACTCGCGGGGATGTTCCTCGCCCGGGGCCTGTGCTACATGATCGGTGTCGAGTCGATCCCGATCACCGACGACACGTTCTCCTCGATCGCATTCGCCGTCATCGAACTACCCGGCGGCTACACCATCACCTGGAGCGTGGTGATCGCGCTGGTCACGGTGGCGATTGCTGCATACGTGTTTTCCTGCACTCGTTTCGGACGTTCGGTCTACGGCATCGGTGGCAACGAAGCGTCCGCGCTGCTGATGGGGCTCAAGGTGGCGGCCGTGAAAGTCGGCGTCTACACGATCAGCGGATTCTGCGCAGCGCTCGCCGGCCTACTGTTCTCCTTCTACGCACTGTCGGGCTACAGCCTCAACGCCGTCGGCATGGAGCTCGACGCTATCGCCGCGGTGGTGATCGGCGGAACGCTGCTCACCGGCGGGCGCGGGTACGTCCTCGGTTCGCTGGTGGGAGTCCTGATCCTCGGTGCCATACAGACTTTCATCGCCTTCGACGGAACCCTGAGCTCGTGGTGGACGCGAATCACGATCGGAGTGCTGCTCCTGGTGTTCGTTCTCGCCCAACGTCTGCTGACGGCGAGAAAGAGGTGACCAACACAGGGATCGACGGTAAGGCACCCGTCATGACCGACGTCGCCCGATTGGCCGGGGTATCCCATCAGACGGTCTCGCGGGTCATCAACGGCCAGAACAACTTACGCCCCGAAACCCGCGACCGGGTACAGAATGCCATCGACCAACTGGGCTATCGTCCCAATCGTGCCGCCAGGGCACTGGTCACCAAACGGTCCGCGTCGATCGGAATCATCGGCTCCAAAGGCGGGTTCTGGGGGCCGAGCACCACGCATCGCACCGTGCAGAGCGCGGCACGTGATGCCGGATTCTCCGTCAGCGCAGTCAGTCTCGCAACGCTGACACACGACGAACTCGTCGGCGCACTGCATCACCTGCACGACCAGGGCGTCGAGGGCATCGTGTTGATCGCCGCCACCGACGACGCTGTGGCGGCGGCTCGATCCGAGGAGTCCGTCGTTCCCGTCGTGGTCGTCGAAGGTGACCCCACCACCTCGACCTGGACCGTGGGCATCGATCAGGTCGGCGGCGCTCGATTGGCCACCCGACACCTGATCGAGGCAGGTCACGAACGCATCGTGCATCTGTCCGGACCGCAGGGATGGACCGAATCCCGCGGCCGTGAACAAGGGTGGCAGGATGCGCTCGACGAGGCCGGGCTGGCGTGGACACCGGTCCTCCGCGGCGACTGGTCCGCACGCAGCGGCTACGAGAACGGGCTCCGCCTCGCCGAGGACCACACCGTCACGGCCGCGTTCTGCGCCAACGACCAGATGGCCCTCGGCTTGCTGCGCGCCTTCCACGAGAGCGGCCGCCGTGTGCCCGAGGACTTCGCCGTCGTCGGATTCGACGACATCCCCGAGGCTGCTTTCCTGATCCCACCACTGACAACGGTCCGCCAGGACTTCACCGAAGTCGGCAGACGCGCGATCGACGTCCTGCGCGCGGCACTGGACAACACTGCCGCACCCGAGGCGTCCATCGATCCTGAACTCGTCGTTCGATCGTCCAGCACCACTGCACCGAAACCGACCACAACCGTTGCACCGCAACAAGGAGAATCGCATGTCCAATGACCGCTACACGGTAGGAGTGGACTACGGCACTCTCTCCGGCCGTGCCGTAGTCGTCCGTGTGTCCGATGGTGCCGAAATTGCATCTGCCGTACACGAATACAGCCACGCCGTACTCGAGGAGACTCTGCCCGGCAGTACCGTGCGACTTCCCGACGCGTGGGCTCTGCAGGTGCCGGACGACTATCGCGACGTCCTACGCCGCGCCGTCCCCGCTGCGATGGCCGCCGCGGGCATCGCGCCGGAGCAGGTGGTGGGCATCGGGACCGACTTCACCGCATGCACCATGGTGCCGACCTACGCGGACGGCACGCCGCTCAGCGAAGACCCGCGCTTCGTCGATCGCCCACACGCCTACGTCAAACTGTGGAAACACCATGCGGCGCAGGGACAGGCCGACCGGATCAACGAACTGGCCGCCCGTCGCGGAGAGAGCTGGCTCCCCCGCTACGGCGGCTTGATCTCCTCGGAATGGGAATTCGCCAAGGCGCTGCAGATTCACGAGGAGGACGCCGAGATCTACGAGGCCATGGACCGGTGGGTCGAGGCGGCCGACTGGATCGTCTGGCAACTGTGCGGAAACTACGTGCGCAATGCCTGCACCGCGGGATACAAGGGCATCTATCAGGACGGCAAGTATCCTTCCGTCGACTTCCTCACCGAGCTCGCGCCCGGGTTCGGTGGGTTCGTGGCAGAGAAACTGGACCAACCGCTGGGCGAGTTGGGCTCGCGTGCAGGCACGTTGACCGCCGAGGCCGCGGCATGGACGGGATTGCCCGAGGGGATAGCCGTCGCGGTCGGAAACGTGGATGCCCACGTCACGGCCCCGGCTGCGGGTGCCGTCGAATCGGGCCGCATGGTCGCCATCATGGGAACATCCACCTGCCACGTCATGAGTTCGACCGTGTTGAACGACGTTCCGGGTATGTGCGGCGTCGTCGACGGCGGCATCGTCGCTGGGTCGTACGGGTACGAGGCCGGCCAGAGTGGGGTCGGCGACATCTTCGGGTGGTTCACCCGCACCGGAGTTCCCGCGTCCTACAGTGAAGCGGCAACTGCCGCAGGCGAGTCCGTGCACGAATACCTGACGCGGCTCGCGTCGGCCCAAGAGGTGGGCGAGCACGGTCTGGTCGCGCTCGACTGGCACAGCGGCAATCGGTCGATCCTGGTCGATCACGAACTGTCCGGCCTGGTCATCGGATCGACGCTCGCGACGCGGCCCGAGGACACCTACCGCGCACTGCTCGAGGCAACGGCATTCGGCACCCGCGTCATCGTCGAGACGTTCCGCGACAGCGGCGTTCCCGTCGAAGAATTCGTCGTGGCGGGAGGTCTGGCCCGCAACCCACTGCTGATGCAGATCTACGCCGACGTGCTACGTATGCCGTTGTCCGTCATCGCGTCCGCACAGGGCCCCGCCTTGGGCTCCGCCATCCACGCGGCAGTGGCCGCAGGCTGCTACCCGGACGTGCCGGTGGCGTCGAAGTCGATGGGCAAGGTCCGCCGCGGTGCATTCGTTCCGGACGAGTCCCGCTCGGAGGCATACGACTCGCTGTACGAGATCTACCTGGAACTGCACGATCGCTTCGGTCGGGACGTACCGACCATGCGCCGGCTGCGATCACTGCGTCGCGCAGCCCTGACGAGGAAGCTGGAAGCGAAATGACAGTTGTCGACGATGTTCGCGAGGTCGTCGAGGAGATTCGCAAGGACGTGTGCGCACTGCATGCGGAACTGGTGCGCTACGGTTTGGTCGTGTGGACGGCGGGCAACGTGTCCGCGCGCGTTCCCGGTCGAGACCTCATGGTCATCAAGCCGAGCGGCGTCTCCTACGACGACCTGACACCGGGCAACATGGTGGTGTGCGATCTGCACGGTCGAGTGGTCGAAGGAGACCACGCGCCGTCCTCGGACACCGAGGCGCAGGCATACGTCTATCGGCACCTCGACCATATCAACGGTGTGGTGCACACTCATTCGCCCTACGCGGTGGCGTGGGCCGCACGAGGAGAACCCATTCCGGTCGTGACCACGATGTGCGCCGACGAATTCGGCGGCGACATTCCGGTGGGTCCGTTCGCCGTGATCGGCGACGACTCGATCGGGCGCGGCATCGTCGACACCCTCGCAGGCAGCCGCTCTCCGGCAATACTCATGCAGAACCACGGCGTCTTCGCCGTTGGCCCGTCGGCCCGATCTGCGGTGAAAGCGGCGGTCATGTGCGAGGACGTGGCCCGATCGGTGCACCTGTCATATCAACTGGGACAACCACTTCCCATCCCCCGCGCGTCGGTCGACGCACTCTACGACCGCTACCAGAACGTCTACGGCCAGCGCTGATCAGCGCCACATTTTTCCACGGAAGGTACATTCTCCATGTCCGAAGTATGGTTTCTCACCGGCAGCCAAGGCCTCTACGGTCCCGAGACGCTCGAGCAGGTAGCAGTCCAGTCACGGGAGATCGCAGACAAACTCGACGGCGCACTACCGGTATCCGTCGTCTGGAAGCCGGTGCTGCTCGACGCGTCCGCGATCCTGCGGTGCATGCGCGAGGCCAACGCCGCCGAGGACTGCATCGGCGTCGTCACCTGGATGCACACTTTCTCGCCGGCCAAGATGTGGATCGCAGGCTTGGACGCGCTCGATGTTCCACTGCTGCACCTGCACACGCAGGCCGGAATGTCGTTGCCCTGGTCCACGATCGACATGGAGTTCATGAATCTGAACCAGGCTGCGCACGGTGATCGCGAGTTCGGGCACATCGAGTCCAGGGTCGGCGTACTGCGCACCACCATCGCGGGCCACGTCGACAATCCGTCGGTACGGACGCGGGCGGAGCAGTGGGCGCGCGCGGCACTCGGCCGGGCCGAATTGCGTTCGCTGAAACTGGCCCGCTTCGGCGACAACATGCGCGACGTCGCGGTCACCGAGGGCGACAAGGTGGAGGCGCAGCTGCGGTTCGGCGTCTCCGTGAACACCTACGGCGTCAACGATCTCGTGGACGTGGTCGACAGCGTCAGCGAGTCTGCCGTCTCGGAACTCGTCGACGAGTATCGGTCGCTCTACGACATCGCACCGAGCCTCGACAAGGACGGGGACCGACACGAATCGCTTCGCTACGGCGCGCGCGTCGAAGCGGGACTACGACAGTTCCTGACCGACGGTGGCTTCAAGGCGTTCACCACCAATTTCGAGGATCTCGGCGGGCTGCGTCAGTTGCCGGGATTGGCCGTGCAGCGACTGATGGCCGACGGCTACGGCTTCGGCGGCGAGGGCGACTGGAAGACGTCGATGTTGTTGCGCGGCATGAAGGTGATGGCCGAGGGGCTGGACGGCGGCACGTCCTTCATGGAGGACTACACCTATCACCTCGTTCCCGGTGAGGAGAAGATCCTCGGTGCACACATGCTGGAGGTGTGCCCGTCCATCACGACGTCTCGCCCCACACTGGAGATTCATCCACTCTCGATCGGCGGCCGCGAGGATCCGGTGCGGCTGCGATTCACCGCCGATCCGGGGCACGGCGTCGTCGTCGGACTGTCCGACGTCGGTGAACGATTCCGATTGACGGCCAACGTGATCGACGTGGTCGAGCCCGACGAGGCGCTGCCGAAACTACCCGTGGCATGCGCAGTGTGGGAACCGCAGCCCTCGCTGTCGGTGTCGGCCGAATCGTGGTTGACTGCAGGCGCACCCCACCACACGGTGTTGAGCACCGCCATCGGTCTGCCTGTGCTGGAGGCATTCTCGGACATGATCGGTGTCGAGCTGCTCGCTATCGATTCCGGCACCACGACGCGTGGGTTCCAGCAGACTCTCCGATGGAACGCGGCGTACCACCGACTCGCAGCGAGGTTGTGAGCTGGTAGTGCCCGCCGTCTAACCGTGTCGAGCGCGGTATTCCTCTTCGGCCCCGGGGTGCAGAGGAATACCGCCCGTCATGACCAGTGAGCGTGCGTCGAGAAATTGGCTGCCGATCGCTTGCCCGGGAACCAGGGCCGACGATCGGTCGAGCAGAACGCTCACCAGTGCGGCGACAACTCGGTTCGGCACATCGGGGTGGGCCAACAGCAGATTCGGGATTCCGACGGTCGTCACCCCCGGGTGCGAGCCGTACACGTTCGCCGGAACCGGGACCGCCTCGTACGCGGTGCCGAACGCCCGACGTAGGTTCGGAACGAGACTGCCCAGTTCGAGCAACCGGATCTCGCTACGCGGGTCGGCGAAGGCCGGGGTCGGCAATCCACCCGCCCACATCACCGCGTCGATCTCGTTGTCGGACAACGCGGTCGCTGCCGCCTTCATCGACAATTGAACTTCACGAACTGCATCCGGTCCCGAGACGCCGGCCGCGTCCAGGATCCGATGCGAGAGAACCGTCGCCCCCGATCCGGGCGCGCCGGTACTCACTCGTCGTCCCCGTAGATCGCTCGCTGCGAGGATGGTCGAGTCCGCCCGCACAGCGACCTGAAAGTAGTTCTCGTAGACACATCCGACCGCGGCCAGGTCGGTACTCGGGTGGCTGTATGCGGCGTCGATCAGCGTCATCGCCAGTTCGGCACGACCGGAGATCAACGCGTCGAGGTTGTCGAGAGAACCGGATGTCGTGAGCGGCACTACCTCGACCTCCGACAGTCCGGCAGCCGCGTCGGACAGCAAGCCGGAGAACTCCCAGAAGAAGCCGCCCACCTCGCCCGCCGCCAGGCGCAGTTGCATCGGCGGGTCCGTGGCACAGGCTCCCATGGCCACCGCGGTCAGCGACACGACACCGGCCCGCAGAGCTGTTCTTCGGGAGAACAACGCAGCGGGCCGGAGCATGTCACTCACTGTAAGTCGTCACAGGTCACGCGAAGGCCTTGCCCTGCTCCCTGTCGAGGACGGTCTCGGTCTTGTTCCGCAGCACGAAGATGTACACCAGGAGCGAGATACCGATGACGACGGTCACGTACAGAATGAACCACCCGACGTGCCCACCGTTCTTCGCGGCCTGGTAGATCAACGGAGCGGTACCACCGAACGCGGAGTTCGCCAGCGCGTAACCGAGGCCGACTCCCAAGGCGCGGATGTGCGAGGGGAACAATTCGGCTTTGACGATCGCGTTGATCGAGGTGTAGCCGGTGAGGATGACGTAGCCGACGCAGACCAGCGCCAGTGACTGCACCACCGACGTCGCCGACGGCAGATACGTGATGAGCACGTAGGTGTAGAGCACGCCACCGACGCCGAAGAAGACCAGCAGAGGCTTGCGTCCCACCTTGTCACTGATCAAGCCGCCGATGGGCTGCAGCAACATCAGGAAGATCAGCCCGAACAGGTTGATCCAGGTCCCGGTCATTCCGCGGTCCTCGTACGCTGCCTTGATCATCGAGGGTGCGTTGACGCTGTAGGTGTAGAACGCGATGGTGCCACCGGCGGTCACCATGAAACAGATCAGCAGAGCGCGCCAATGCTTTCCGACCAATTCCTTGAGAGATCCGGACGCCTGATCGGCACCACTACGAACTGCCTCGAGCTGATCCTTCGTCAGGGACTCGTCCATGCTGCGGCGCAGCCAGAAGACAACCACTGCGGCGACGCCACCGATGAAGAACGCTATGCGCCAACCGAAGTCCTCTATCTGCTCCCGCTCGAAGAAGACCTGCATGAGCAGCAGCGTGACCTGCGCCAGAACGTGGCCACCGATCAGCGTGACGTACTGGAACGAGGAGAAGAATCCGCGACGCTCACGAGTGGCGGCCTCGGACATGTATGTCGCCGACGCTCCGTACTCACCACCGGTGGCGAAGCCCTGCACCAGACGGCACAGAATCAGAATGACCGCGGCCCATACACCGATGCTCTCCCGGCCGGGGGTGAACGCGATGACCATCGAGCAGGCCGCCATCAGCGAGACACTGAATGTCAGTGCAGCTCGGCGACCGTTCCGGTCTGCGTAGCGTCCGAAGAACCACGAACCGACCGGACGCATCAGGAACGTGACCGCGAAGATCCCGTAGACGTAGATGGTCGAATTCTTGTCCGCCGAATCGAAGAACTGATTCTCGAAATACGTCGCGAAGACGGTGTAGACGTACACGTCGTACCACTCGACGAGGTTGCCCGACGACCCACGCAGTGTGTTGTAGACGGCGCGGCGGGTGGCTGCGGGAGACGAGACCGGCGGGTTCGCACGAGACGAACCAGCGGTCGAAGTGGCCTCGTTGGCCATGGGCAGGTCCTTCCACAGATAGCTTGCGGGTGGGTCGCCGAACGCGTGACGGCAACCGAAGTCCTTCTACTGTGACCCCCAGCACAGCGAGAACCAAGCTGTTTCGCGTTTCCTAACACTCCCTTAGGACAAGGACCCGCTCGAGCCGTGACGCGGGAGCAGCATTCGGACGATCAAACCGGACGGTCGATGAGCGTCGACCTCGAGGCGTCCTCCCACTCGTTCGATCAGGGCCGCGACTATTGCCAGGCCGAGCCCCGTTCCGGTCCCGTGAGCACTAGATGCCCGAAAGAACCGGTCCGCGATCATCGGTAATTCGGCAGCGGATACACCCGGGCCGGTGTCGGTGATCGACACCACGACGTGATTGTCGCCGGCTCGGCAGTCGATGTCGACATCCGCTCCCGAACCGGCGTACTTGGTCGCGTTGCTCAGGATCGCGTCGAGCATGCGCACCAGGTCTTCCTCCGGTACCGCAGCAGTGTGATCGGCTCCCGGGTCGGGATCCGCGACATGGACGGTCAGCCCGGCCACTGTCAGTGCGCTCGACCAGAATCGGACTCTGTCGGTGAGCACGAACAGTACGTCGCACGCGGTCTCGCGATGCAGGACCGGCGTCTCGGCAGCAGCGAGAACGAGAAGATCCTCGACGACGGAGTCGAGCCGATCGACCTCCAGTGTCGTTCGCTGGTGCGCTTCGGCGACCGATTCGGGCACCCGCATTCCCAACACGTCCAGTCGAATCCGTAATGCCGCCAGCGGGTTACGCAACGCGTGAGCGGTGTCGGCCACCAGACGGCGCTGCGCAGCGGTCGCGTTCTCCACATCGTCTGCCATCGCGTCGAACGCACGCGAGAGCGCTCGAACCTCGGGCGGACCGACGTGTGCGTCCGACTCGAGACGTGGCGAGTCGTCGAGAGGCCGGCGATCGTGAAAGGCGTCGCCGAACGATTGGACTCGCATCGACAACGACGTCAGTGGACGAACGACCCAGCGCGACAACGCAGCAGCGATCAGCGCCACCGTGGCCAAGATCAGCAGCGCACCGACTGCGGTCACCGCCCACCCGATCGCCACATCCCGGCGGGCCGCGTCGGTGGAGGCTGCGATCACCACGGCACCGTCGACCTGCGTTCCCCCACCGATCGGTGCTGCCACCAGTACCGACGACGGCGACCACGGCGTCACACTCGACGGAAGGCCACCGCGTTGATTGCGCAGGGCACCGGCCACCGCCTGTTGCACGTCCGTGCGCGTCGTATCCAGACCCGATGCAGCACGGACCGCTCCGGTGCGGTCGACCACCACGATCCCCTCGCCGTACAGATCGTTGTAGCGCTGCACCGACTCTCGGATTCGAGAATCACCCGACTCGTCCTCCCGGGAGCTCAGTTCCTCGAAGTACGTTGCAGCGGCAGCTCGATTCTCACCGAATCGTTGGGCGCGTTCGCGACCCAGCAGCAATCCCAGCGGAACCGACAGCGCGAGAACGACGACGGCGGAGTAGACCATCAGCACCACGAGAACCCGGCGCCGCACGTCAGCTGTCCCAGCGGTAGCCGAAGCCGCGGATCGTGGCGATGGTCCCGGGTCGGCCGAGCTTGGCACGCAACGTCGTCATGTGCACGTCGAGCGATCGCGAGATCGCCACGTACGCATCGCCCCAGATCGCATCCATCAGCTGTTCGCGGCTCACCGCTTCACCACGTCGAGTCGCCAGATGCGCGAGCAGGTCGAACTCTTTGGTGGTCAGCCCGATGTCTCGCCCGTCGACTTCGACACTGCGCCCGACGAGATCGACGACCACGTCGCCCAACTCGAGCCGATCCACCGCCGCATCACTCGTTGCGCTCCGACGTCGCGCCGCCACTTCCAGCCTCGCGTGCAACTCCCCCAATCGAGCGGGCTTGACGACGTAGTCGTCCGCCCCCGCGCGCAGAGCTCGGACCACCGACCGCTCGTCGTCCCGCGCGGTCAGCACCACCACGGGCACCGAACTCAGGGTCCGCAGCTTACGAAGCGCCTCGAGGCCGTCCATGTCGGGCAAGCCGAGATCGAGGAGAACGACACCCATGCCGTGGTACCCGAGCAGCAGGTCGGCACCGCGGCGCATCCGGACAGGGTCGTGCCCCACCTCGGTCAGCGCGTCTACCAACGCGTCGCCGACGCCGTCGTCGTCCTCCACCACCGCTATTCGCATCGCCTCGAGATTAGGCCACGACGGCCGACGGGCGTTGCAGGCCGACGCTGATCAGTCGATCGGAAGGACGACCCGCAAGGTGAAACCGCCGTGCACCGTCGCGGCGGCCGAGACGTGCCCACCCAACAATTCCGCCCGCTCGGCGAGTCCTACGAGTCCGTGCCGCGACGACGGGAATGCGAGCGGCGGCAGCGTGGGAGCCGTGTTCGCAACCTGTACCGTCACCGATTCGTCGACTTCATTCACGGTGACATCGACTTTCGAGCCCGGAGCATGTTTGCGAACGTTGGTCAGCCCCTCCTGGACGATTCGATACACAGCACGCTGAACGGAACTCGGCACATCCGACTCCACGTGCACGGTCAATTCGACGTCCAACTCGGATTCAGCCGCCAGCGCCGAGAGATCGGAAATGGCCGGCTGCGGATCGATTCCGTCGGCCTCGCCGCCCGACGCCCGCAGGACACTGACCATCTGCCGCAGCTCCTCGAGTGTTCGCACCGCAAGCGACCGAATGGTCCGGCTGGCGGCTTTGACCGCAGGATCGTCGTTGCTGACCATCAGGGCACCGACCTGAACCGCGATCAAACTCACCTGATGCGAGACCACATCGTGCATTTCTCGCGCCAGACGTGCGCGCTCGGTCGACAGCACCAGTTCGGCCTGCGCAGTCCGATCTCGCTCGCGAGCCTGGTGCAACTCGCTCAATTGCTGCTTCAGATCGCGTTGCGCTCGAATCAGCTGACCGAGGGCCACCGGGGCCGAGGCGTACGCGCCGGCCGCCAGGGTGATCGCGACGACCGACTCGAACGAGGAGTCCGTCGTCACCCACGCCATGCTGGCCGCGAACATACCTGCGCCGCAACAACCCACGACCACGCGACTGCGAACGACGAACGCCACCGTCCCGAGTGAGAACACTGCCGCCAGCAACGTGACGCCCATTGCCAGACCGGGCAGCGTCAGTACGAATACAACTACCGGAAATCGTCTGCGCCCGAACAACAGCACCGGGGTGAGGAGGGCGACGGCAACTTCCGCCGTGGTCGGATCCGGCAACGTGAGCAGTCCATCGGCGAAAGAAAGAACGACGAACACCGCATCGAGAATCACACCCGATCGCCGCTCGGTCGCACGCCGAAAAGCCTGCACAGTGCTCACTGCGACTCGCCCCCAACCGAAGTGGACCCGCCCGCCGACAGTCCACCCCGCTCGGCTATCAAGGCCGCCTGCACCCGCGTCGAGACCTCCAACTTCGACAAGATCGCACTGACGTGGTCCTTGACGGTTCCGGTGCCGAGAAACAGTGCGGCGGCGATCTCCGCATTGGAGTCGCCGTGCACCACGCGCACGAGAACGGCGCGCTCACGCTCGGTGAGCCGCGCGATCTTTCGGGCTTCGGTCGAATCACGGGCCGCTCCGAGAAACCCACGAACGACGGTGCGTCCGACGGTCGGCGACAGGACGATTCCACCAGCGGCAAGCGATCTGATGTGTCTCGGCAACTCTTCGGGATCGGTGTCCTTGACCAGGAAGCCTGCGGCACCGGTGTCGAGTGCACGCATGATGAAGTCGTCCGAGTCGAAGGTGGTCAGCATCGCCACTGCGGGCGGCTGCGGCAATGCGAGGATGTCGGCGAGGACGTCGAGCCCGTTGCGACCGGGCATCCTGATATCGAGCAGCACGACATCGGGTTCCGTTCCGACGACGAGATCGAGGGCGTCGGCCGCGTCGCCCGTGGCAACCACGTCGATGCCGGGCGCGGCACCGAGGATGAGCTCGAAACCCGATCTGACGAGCGCCTCGTCGTCCACGACGACGACTCTGACGTTCTTGGTATCACCCACGACAGCACTCCTGTAGATCATCGAACAGTCACGGGCCCGGGAACACGATCAGCATAGGGCGCTGCTGGTGTGCGGCGAACGAAACCGTGCACGCGACAACACCCGGACCATGAAGGACGAGCCCAATCCGTGCATCAGCAGGCTGAGGGAGATGGTGACGATCATCGCCTGCAACACGATCAACCCGATGTCGTCGTCGAGTGCGTTGAACGCCAACAATCCCAGCACGATGGTCGTGATCCCGCGCGGACCGAGGATCGACGACGCAAGCCGATCGACGACGCCCAATCGTGAGCCCACGAGCGCCAGACACACCGGCATTAGTCTCACCACGGTCAAGGCCAGCACCGAGATGACGACGATGCGCCAGTCGAGACCGAGGTAGACGATGTACGCGGCCACCGCGCCGAATACGAACCACACCACGAGGGACGTGCATTCCACGAACTGTTCGGTGAGGGCAGTGTGCGGGTGGAGTTCGGAGCGCGCACACAGGTGCACGGCAACTCCTGCCACGAACGCCGCGACGAAACCGTTGCCGTGCAGAAGGATTGCCACAGAGAACGTCACGAGAGGGACAGCGAGCACGCCGATGGACAACGAGCTCGTGGTGGTCCACCCCCGTCGCAGGGCCACCTTCATCGCCCATCCGAAGGTAAGGCCGATGGCGCTGCCGACGAGTAGCGACACGGTGCTGGCGAGCAGCGCTTTTCCGATCGATGTGGTCACGCTGTCGACACTCGTCGCGGTGATCATGGCGAGCGCGAACACGAAGATGGGAGCGACGACCCCGTCGTTGTACCCGGACTCGACGTTGAGCGCCGACCGCACGCCACGCGTGAGCCGATTGTCGGTCAGAATTGCCGTCGCTGGAGCCATGTCGATGGGCATGATCACACACGCGATCAGCAGTGCGACGGCAAAGCCGTACTCGGGCAACAGGAACCATGAGGCACTCGCCGCCAGCGCAAGGCTCAGCGGTAGTGCGAGAAGAAGTAGCCGAAGCGACACCGAGGGCGAGCTCCCCAGCATCTTTCCCTCGACCCTGAGGGAATCGGAGAACAGCAGTGCAGCCAGAACGAGTTCGACGATCTGCTCGGTGACGTGATAGTTCAGCACCGTCACGATCTCGGGGCCGAAGAACCAACCGACCACTGCGCCCGCCGACGCGATCGCCAGAGGTGCGCTCACTCGCCACGACGCAAGCTTCGCGGACACCAGTGACCACAGTGCGACAACGCCGACGCAGCACAGCAGTGACTGAGCCAGTGCGGTCATCGGTGTACCCCCTCGTTCTTTCTCGGCCGGACACAGTCGATCCTGTCGGCGGGTGGCCTCACTGCCGGTCGCGTTTCGTTACCCGGGAGCGAGCGACAGTCCACATCAGATGTGCGCTCTGGCTCACCGTCATTCGCGGTAGATACGCACGACCGACTGCATTGGCGATACCCGGAAGTGCGGCACTGTCGGGGAAGCTCATGTACATGGACTCGTACCGCGGCTGAAACTTGGATTTGAATGCCAGCAGAGACCTGAATCCGTAGACGGGTTCGAGTGCTCGGCCGACGGCATCGAGGAGCTTCTCCACCGGGTCCGGGCTCGATACTGTCGCAGAGAGACCGTCGGCCTCGATCGTTCGCGGGCTTTTGGCGAGTGGTGCGCCGGACAAGCTCACGAATTCGAAGCCCTCCGACGCGAACGACACTGCTGCCGACGCGATGAGGAATTCCACTGCCGGTCCGAATCCCGTCGATCGTCTCCTCATGAAATCGAGCGTCCATCCCACCACTTCTCCGTCTCGATACACCGGCAACCAGGATGTGACACCGTGCACCGTTCGATCGGCATCGATGGCTATCAGGCATCGGACGTCCGGATCCTCCATCTCCGTCAATCCACCGAGAGTGAACCCCATCTCGGGCATCGCTTTGTCCGCCACCCACTCTCTGGAAATGGCCGCTATCTGATCGCGTATCACCGGTGATACGTCGGAATACGCTGTCCACTCGGCAGCGATTCCGGATTTCGTCGCTCGGTTGAACGACGTCCTGATGTCCTGGAATTTCTTACCGGTGAATTTCAGCGAGGTGAGGTCGAGGATGGCTTCCTCCCCCACGTGAACGGAGTTCCAGCCCAATGCATCTGCGACGCGACGGGTGTCAGCCGAGATCGAGTACAGGCACGGTGTCCACCCGTTGTCGGAACAGAAGTCCGCGAATGCACGTACCGCGGCGGCATGGTCTTGTCTCGGTCCGACCGGGCCGGCAGTGGTCAACGCAATGCCGCCCACGACGCGGTAGGCCACGAAGCTGTTCCCGTCCGGCGTGAACCAATAATTGTTGCTGCTCCAGGTCGACATCCACGACAGATTCGACCCACCGCTGCGCAAGAGGATGTCGCGAGCCCGCCGAGCATCGTCCGGCTCGTCGTCGTAGGTGGGCCGCAGAAACATCGCGAGGACGGTCGCACACAGCGTCACCCAGAACGCGACGCCGATCCACTGGTACATCCAGGACGGAACGAACTCCCCGGCAAGCAGAGCGGGCTCGAACCATTGCAGGTACACGCTGGGAATCAGGCGTTGAACGAAGTCGACGGCCAGTTCGGGAACGTATGCGATCGTCCGCGCCGACATCGACCCCGTGGCGACGTAGAGCGTGCCCAAGGTGAGCAGCGCCAGACCGACGGATCGCATGGCCGATCGTGCAGCTCCGTTCGGCGAGGCGATCGTGAAGGACGATCGGGTGAAGGCGAGGACCAGAGCCACCGCTACCGGGGTCAACAGCGGCGCGGCCGCCCGGATCAGATACGAACCGTCCAGCTGCACACCGGCATCGGACAATTCGGACCAGGACTCGTGCAACTGAGCGACGTTGAGGACCGCCGATGCCGTCAGACACAGCTGCGCGATCAGAGCCGACGTCCATGCCGCTCGCCTGCCCCGCCGGAGGCCGTCGCAGATTGTGACGAGAAGCAGGGACGGTGCGACGGCGAGCACCGTGAACCCGAGCCCATCGAACCGCAAGGCGAACAATCCCTGCCGGCATTCGGAACTCTGGGCCGCCGAACTGCAGACCGCCCGTACTTCCTCGGCGGTCCACGGATCGGCCCGCAGCAATGCCTCCAGGACCCCGAACGGACCGGCAGCATCGTTCGACACGAGCGCGAGCACCGGGCCCAGCGCGCTTGCCAGCACGATCAGCGCTACCAGCAAGCGGCTCTCGCGGCGCGTCCCCGCCACCGCGTCCTCCGGATCGACTGGGCCGTGCATCACCCGGCCGACCGCGAGTCCGACGATGATGGATGCCAGCCCCACCAGATCCGACAACCCGCCGTGGAACAGCGCGAGCACGATCGCAGCGGCCGGCAGACCCACGCGAATTCTGCGGCGCCACAGGACGGGCATCGATGCACTCGCTGCCATGGCGACCCCAGCGACCCACGCCGCCGGATCGAACACCACGGACGTGCCGAGCCGACTGCCCCAGTCCTCGTCGAAGGAATCGACCGAGACGGCAAGGCTCAGTCCGGCAATGGCCCCGAGCACGGCAACGATTCCGACGGCCGCCAGAAACTTGCCCGAGCCCATGTGTCGTTCCAACGGCACCCCACACAGGAGCAACAGCACGACGGACAGCGAGAGCACGAGGAAATTCGGTGCGACGACCACAGAAGTGAGCAGCGTCCACCAATGCATCTGCGAGAGCGCCGAAATGCTCAGGTTCAGATGGTGTTCCACGAAGTCCGGATCGGCTGTCAAAGCGTGAACCGTCACGGTCGCGACCGCAGTCGTCGCCGCAATCACGATCGTGATCGGCGCGCCCGCAGTCCATCTTCGTGCGGCGCAGGCCAGGGCGGTCGACGCACGCACGATCTCGGGACGCGGCTCGATTCCCGCGCTCATCGGGATATTCCCAATCGTGCTGCAATGGTATCGATTTGGCTCGACAAGCCGCCCGACCACACCCGGAAGTCGTGTCCGCCCGGAATCTCCTGGTACGAGACCTGCATCCCCGATGACCGGGCCGCCCCGTACAGCGCCTGCAAGCCCGGTTTGTTGTCGTTGTCGGACGCCCCCACCACGAAGACACCACCGCTGTTCGCGTACGAATTCGTCCGCAGCTTGTCCAGGGGATTGACCTTCTCGAAAAGCGTTGCGTCCCCATCGAAGACTGCGTCGAGAGTGCGTCGACGATCGCCGCCCAACGTCGGCTCGGCCTGACCGGAAATATCGAGGAACGTCGGGAACACCGACGGATAGTTGGTCGCCAGCTGCAGTGCACACGTTCCGCCGTACGACAGCCCACCCACCGCCCAGGACGACGCGGAGTTGTCGACCTGAAGGAACGTTCTGACCCACGCCGGTACGTCGACTGCCAGGTACGTCGCAGCATTTCCTCGCGGGGAATCGACGCACAGAGGGTTGGCGAGCGTCGACCCGGTTCCGTCGGCAACCACGACGACGGGTGCGAGCCCGGAATGACGAGCGGCGAACGCGTCCATCGTTTTCACCAACCCTCCACTTCGCAGCCAGTCCCCCGGGCTGCCGGGCTGGCCGGCCAGTAGGACCAATACCGGCATCGACGGCCGACGGGCCGCGAAGTACGCGGGCGGCAGGTAGATCTTTGCGGGACGGGCCGAGAAACTCGATGTCCGACCGGCTATGTCGGTGGTGACGACGGATCCGCCTGCCGGTAGACCACCGGGGTCCTGCCACTGTGCGACGGGCACGGGCTCCCGATGGTGCGCCGGCAACGACAGCAACGGGATCTCGTTCACCCGACTGGTCCCGACAGCCGCGCCGACAGTCGGAAAGTAGGCGAAGTACCCGTTGACGGCAGCGGCCGATTGCACGAGCACCGCACAAGCAGCGAGCACCACGACGACCGCGGTCCCGATGCTGCGACCGGCAAGCGAGCGGTACACCGCCAAGCCGACCGCCATTACACCGACACCGGCCCACAGGTAGACGACGAAGGGCAGTCTGTCCGGAAACGGATGCCACCAATGCTCGATGACGACGTAACCGACGCCTGTCACGACCGCGGCCGTCGCCGCCACGATCGGGACGACGACCTGTGCGTACCACGCCGACCTGACGGCAAGCAGCGCGATCGCGCCGACCGCAGCGATGCCCCAGAGGACCGGCACCAGCCAACCGTCGATCAACGACACGTCCTCGAACCACTGCACCCGGCCACTCCGATCATCGACTTCCTGTCCTTCGATCCTGGTGTCGGCCGCGGCCGAAGAACATCCACCGAAGGTCTGCTCCGTCCCCGCCGATCGGCGGGAGTTTCGATCGATATGTCCGTCGGTCGGCGCACACGCGCGCCCACCAATCGCGTCTCGCACGCTCGGCGACCGTTGGCCAGGCTTCGAATCAGGGTGATTCGAACCGTCGCTGCACGGACTCGGACGGGTTAGCTTCGGTAACGATGCTCGATTCGTGGTGGACGTCGGTCTGCCCAACAGTGAGGACAGTCGCACCGCATGGCGCTCAACAACGGAACTCTGATCCACCTGGTCGCACGAGAGGGAAAGCAGGACGAGGTCGCCGCGATCCTGGGCGAAGCACTCGGATCGGTGGCGCGGGATCCGCAGACCGCGACGTGGTACGCGTATCGAATCACCAACACCGAGTTCGGAATCTTCGGTTCGTCCGAGAGTCAGGCACCCCTCGGCCAGGACGGGCATCCGGTGCTCACCCGACTGTCCGACGACCTACTCGCGCACGCGCCGTCGGTGCAGTCGTTCGACGTGCTCGCCTCCAAGGTCTGATGTCGACCGACCTGCGATGAACAGCAGGTTCACCCCAGTACTCCGACCCGCTGATCGAAAGAGCCGAACATGAACGCAGGGCCCGACACCGCACGCAAGCAGCTGGTACTGAGTGCTTTCGACATGGCGTGCGTGGTGCACCAGAACCCCGGCATGTGGACCGACGCCGATGACCAGACTCACCGCTACACCGACATCGAGTACTGGGTGGAATTGGCCCAGACGCTGGAAGCGGCGGGTTTCGACATCCTCTTCCTGGCCGACGTCCTGGGGTTTTACGACGTGTACGGCGGCAACCGAGACGCCGCACTGCGTACCGCTGCGCAGGCTCCTGTGGCCGATCCGCTGTTGACGATCTCGGCCATGGCCGCGGCGACGAAGACGCTGAGTTACGGTGCGACGGTCTCGTCCACGTACGAGCTGCCGTACAAGTTCGCCAAGACCATGACGACACTCGATCACCTCACCAAAGGCCGCGTCGCGTGGAACGTCGTGACGTCCTACCAGCAGAGCGCAGCAGTCAATCTCGGCCTGACGCAGCAGATCTCGCACGACGAACGGTACGAGATCGCCGACGAGTTCATGGAGGTCTGCTACAAGCTGTGGGAGGGCTCGTGGGAAGAGGACGCCGTGGTGCGCGACCGCGCTCGTGGCGTCTACACCGAGCCGTCCAAGGTGCACGACATCGACCACGCCGGTAAGTACTTCACCGTTCCCGGTGCGCATCTGGGCGAACCGTCCCCGCAACGCACGCCGTTCCTGTTCCAGGCCGGGGCGTCGGCCCGGGGGCGCAAGTTCGCTGCCAAGCACGCCGAAGCGGTCTTCCTCGTCGGAGTCAACCCGCACGACGTTCGCCCCATCGTCGACCAGTACCGCATGTTGGCCGCCGAGCAGGGACGCGATCCGCGAAGCCTGAAGATCATCATGATGCTCACCCCCATCGTCGCCGAGACCGACGAGGCCGCGCACGAAAAACTGCTGCAGGTTCAGAAGCACGCCCAGGTCGACGCCGCTCTGGCACTGTGGGGCGGATGGACCGGAGTCGATCTCTCGGGAGCCGACCCCGACAAGCCGTTGGACCAGTTCCGAGGCGACGGCATCCGTGCGTTCAGCGACATGCTCACTCGGGTCGACAGCGAATTGGTCTGGACACCACGCAAACTCGCGGAGTGGCTGTGCGTGGGCGGCATGAGCGCGAGCATCGTGGGCTCACCGAAGACGATCGTCGATCACTTCGAGGAGTGGATCGAGATCGCCGATGTCGACGGCTTCAACATCGCTCGCGTCACCAACTTCGAAACGTTTCGCGACTTCGGAGAATTGATCACCCCCGAACTCCGTCGCCGTGGATTGATTCCCGACACCAACCGCACCGAACCCACCTCCCTGCGTGAACTGGTGCTGGGGCAGCCCCGTCTGCGCGACGACCATCCCGGCGCGGCCTTTCGGCCCGCCGCGACGACGGGTCCCCGTCCGGCCCCGCCGACGACCATTCGCGTCGCACCCCGCAATGTCGGACTCCTGGTCACCCTCACCGCCAAACCCGACACGGCAGACGCCCTGGAAAACTGGCTCACCGAGATGCACACCCACGCACTCGACGAGCCGGGCACCACAACCTGGTATGCAATCAAGTTGAGCGAGAACACGTTCGCGATCTACGACACGTTCCCCGACGAGGACGGACGCCAGGACCACCTGCACGGCAGCATCGTGAAGTCGCTTCGCGAACGTCAGCAGGAGCTTCTGGCCGAGCCGCCGACCATCCGCCAGGTGGACCTGCTCGCAGTCAAATCCCTGTTGACGGTCTGATCAACGAACGTCAGCAACTGGATTCTGCTGATACCAGAAATGACTGGACGTGGCTGACATGATCGAAGACATGATTGTCACACCGTCCGTCGAACAGTTCCGTCGATTGGCACAGTCGTCTCCGTGGCGGTGGAGAACTGTCGAGCTCGCGTTCGTGCGCGCCGGTCACACATCTCCGGTGCACGCATGGATTCGACGCCCGGGTTATCTTCGCGTGGAGAACGCCGCTGGTGAAGTCGTCGAATTATCCTCCGCGGCAATCCCGTTCGACGGGAGGGCAGCTGTGTACTCGAACGGAGCCGATGCCGACCGTCCCAGTGCACTGTGGGCATCGGATACGACACCGGTGTTCGACGCCGATGGGTTGGTGTCGGCGTTACCATCGGAAACGGATTCGTGGTTCGTGGACTGGGACGATCCGTTCTACGAGAACTACCAATGGATCGCGATGCTCAACCCGATCGAACTCACTCGTTCACCGCACGACCATTCGTCCGCCGCGACAGGCACCGCCGTATCCGAGGTCGAGGTTGTCGAGCATGGCGGCCGTCAAGCGTGGGAGGCCACCGTCTGCACCACTCCGGAGTACGACGCCCGATGCGAATGCTGCGCGTTACTGAGCGGGCACTACGACTTCGATACCGGGCACTGGGTTCCCGGGCCGCCGGTATCCGTGAGACTCGACGTACAGACCGGAATCTGTGTCTATGTCGGTCCGACCACGGAGGGTCCGACCGATGACTGCGACATCGACGTGACGATCCTCGCCGTCGACGAAGCTATGGACGACAGCATGTTCGTGCGGGGCGGCCGCAAGTAATTCGGTATCGCCCCATGCTCGGACACCGATGGCATTGTCACACTGCCATCGGTGTCATCCCGAGGATCATCAGCACCGAACCGATTGTCGCTCCCCTTCTCGCCTGCGGCCGGTCCGAGATGGCCACGAGAGTGGTTGCTGCAAGCCAACACACGAGTACGATCGCCGGCCCCCAAGGCAGTTGCGTACTGCTCGCTGCGTGGTGGTGACCCAGTGACGAAACCCCTGAGGTGCCCGAGCTCGGCATCGCCAGCAGCAGCGCGCCCATGGCGGTGAGGTCGACGGTGCACAGTCGTCTGGCTCGACTGCCGTTGGTACACCCCACCATGTGGAACGCCTGGCCCAGTAATCCGAGGGCGGCGATCAGGTAGATCCACTGCGGCACATGGGTCACCACCATGACCACCATCAGGACGGCCATGGAGCCGTGCGCGATCGTCATCGAACGTGACATCGCGCGCCGCGTCACCAGAGGGAGAAATGCGCCGACAGCGCCGGCGGCCATCAGCGCGTCGGCGGCGCTCACTGGGCCAGCTCGCCGGGTTCGTGCTCGATCGCCCGAGAAGCCTCGGTCGATCGTGAACGGCGCGTGGAGATACCCCGCAGCAGACCTGCGACGAAGAATCCCACAACGATGAGCAGCAGGATCGCAGCGATCGTGGACGAACCTCCGATGAGCAGAGTGAAGTTGTCGAGGACGAGCCCGAGAACGACGAGGAGCCCGAGGGTTCCGAGCACGGGGGCGATCTTCGTGTGCCACGTCCGCGAGTCGACTCGGGTTCGGGCGAAGAACGTGTAGATCGCAACTCCGGTGAGGATCATCAGCACCAGAATGCTCACTGTCGCCAATCCGGACATCCAGGTGAACAGCTGAAGTATCGGGTCTGCGCCCGCCAATGCGAACACTCCGACCACCAGAACGGCCGAGAGAGTCTGGAAGATCGAGCCCACATGTGGCGATCCGTGTCGGGCATGTGTCCGCGCCAGTGCTTTCGGCGCTGCGCCTCGTCTTGCCAGCGCGAAGACGTACCGTGAGATCGCGTTGTGGAAGGCGAGTAGTGCTGCGAAAAGGCTTGTCACGAGCATTATTTGGATGATGTCCGACCACGTCGCTCCGAGGAACTGTGCGGCCGCGGCAAAGGTGAGACCCGCCGGATCCGCGGCGGCAGCGTCGGCGACCGAGTTGCTACCGAATGCCAGCACGACCGCCCAACTCGACACCGCGTACACGGCTCCGATGACGATGACCGCGGCGTACGTCGCGATCGGCACCGTCCGCTTGGGGTCCTTGGCCTCCTCGCCGTAGATCGCGGTCGCCTCGAATCCGATGAACGACGCGATCGCGAACATCAGCGCGATTCCAGGAGATCCGGACAGGAACGCGTCCGGTGTGAACGACTGGACGTCGATACCGTCGGCACCGCCCTGAGCGAACACCGCCACCGACAACGCCAGCACGATACCGATTTCCAGTACCAGCAGAACACCGAGAACCTTCGCGCCCAGATCGATGCTTCGGTAGCCGAGCACCGAGACGATGCCGATGAGCACCAGCGCCCACAGCCACCACGGTAGGTCCGGGCCGCCGTAGGAAACGACGAGTCCCTGCAACGTGGACGCCGCCAGTCCATAGATTCCCGCTTGTATTGCGGTGTACGTCAGCAATGCGAGTCCCGCCGCTCCGAGACCGACGTTTTCGCCCAGACCCTTTCCGACGTATGCGTAGAACGCGCCGGTGTCGGTCATGTGGCTGCTCATTGCCGCGTACCCCACGCTGAACACCAGCAGCACCACTGCCGCGACGATGTATGCCATGGGCGCACCCGCGCCGTTGCCCGTCGCGATCATGATGGGCAGTGCACCGCCGATCGCGGTGAGCGGAGCCGCGGCTGCGATCACGAGGAAGACGATCCCGACAACGCCGATCGAGCCCTTCAGCTTTCCGTCTCGTGTGTCAGACATGGGAGCTTCCGTTCGTAGAATGGCACGGGGTGCTCGACGGCGCACAGTGTGCCGAGGTCGAGGCGGGGACGTCGAGCGTCGGATTCCGGTCGAAAAAGCCGACCGGCTTGAGTTTGAAGCCGGTGTAGTCGACCGGCATGATTGGCCAGTCCTCCGGTCTCGGGAAGTGGGTCAAGCCGAACGTGTGCCATACGACGATGTCCTTGCCCTCGATGTCCCGGTTACCGGCCACGTAACTGGGCAGCCCTGCTCCGCCGGAATGCTGATTCACGAAGTCTCCCGACGCGTAGCGCTCCGCCGCGTCGAACTGCGTGACCCACAGGTGTTTGGTGGCGAAGGTGGCACGTTTGGCGATGGACGAATTGTCGTCGGCGAGCAGCAATGGCTGACCTTCCGGATGCAACACGTATGCGACAGGCTTACCGAGTCGGTTGAGTGAATCCGGGTTACTGATGTGCCATACACGTCCCGTGGATCCGTTCGCGCAGCGAGCGGCCTCGGCCTCGGTCGTCAGTGGAGTCGTGGACAGAGCAAAAGCGTTGCCGTGCGGGTTGTCCGGGCCCATCGGGACGCGTCTGGTCTCGACTTCCTCCACCGAGTTCACGGCACCGTCGACCATCATGTCCAGCCGCGCGCTGAACAGGTGCTGATGGCACGGAGCACCGAGACCCGGGGCGATCTGCGAGGAGTACGGGTAGTCGTCTCCGAGATGACCGGAGGTGAACACGACACCGGTTGCCTTGACCTCGAATTCGATGGTGCCGTCGAGGTACAGGTACCAGAAGAAGCCGTAATCGTAGTTGCCGATAGTGGTGAAGAACGAAATGACCAGTCTACGTTGACGTCTCGTCTCATTCGAACCGGCCCACAGGTCGGTGTGCTTCCACAGGATGCCGAAGTCCTCTTCGTGCATGCAGACCGCGTTTCTCAACGTCTGCGGATTACCCAGCTCGTCTGCGATGACGACGTCGAAGTACGTGATGTCGCCGACGCAGTCACACCCGAGCTCCAAGGCATTGGCGTACCTGCCGACGAGGTACTCACCAGTATCGAAATAGTTCTGCCAGGAGCGGACCGGTGATGGATCACCGTACGGGACAACCATTTCCGCGATCGATGCGCGGTGAATGATCGGCCTGGTCGCCCCTTTGTCGTCGAAGCCGATCTGATGCAGCACAAGGCCCTCTCGGGCGTCGAAACCGACGCGAAGGCTCCACTTCTCCCACTCGACGAGATTGCCGGTGACCTCGAAACTCGGCCCCTCGGGCTGGGTGATCTCGATCGGCTTCTGCGTCGTGCGCATCGGACCGGTGACCTCGGGATCGGTGAAGTTGCCCGATTCCTCGGGGATCGGCACCACTCCGGTGTCGAGCACCTTTTCGACCGTCTTGTTCATGACGTCGACGAACCCGACCAGGCCGTCGATGGGATGCGCCCATGCATGATCCGTCGGGTAATCCTGGCGAAATGCCAAGCCTCGCAGAATCCTTCGCCCTTCCTCGCCGGGGTAGTCGAAGACGCCGGCCGACAACGGTGCCACTCGGACGTGGTCGACATCGAGGCCACGGCGCTCGAGCGCAGCCAACCATTCGGGATCGGTTCGCAGTGTTTCTTCGACGAGTCCGAATTCCTCGTCGAGAACCGGCATCTGGCCGTCACGGATTGCGTCGAGAGTCACCGACGACACGACCGCTCGCTCGGTGACCGATACGACGACGTCGACGGCGTTCGGCGTGGAGACGTCGTGCAGCAAGGCACGAAAGCGGCGGTCGATACCCGTCGCAGAGGGGTACAGCTCCGACTTGAGCGGCTCCTCCAGACCGACATAGACGAAGCGGGTGTGCTCACCCAGCAGTCCTGCGTCATCGAGGACGGCACGTACGTCCGCGATCTCTTCGGTGGTGGGCAAGGCCAGAGGGTGATCGATTCTTGTGGGAGAAAGAGTCGGCATGAACAGTCCTCGAGTAGGTTGGTTCTACACATGTTGGAAAAAAGATGTGACGGACGCTACACCTGTGGGCAACGGCTGTACAGATCACATTCGAAAGACGATCCGAAAAATTTCTGGCATGGAGCCAGTGAGCGCGGGCGCTAGAAACGCAGCAGCGCGAGGAAGTTGTCGAGCATCGCCAACTGCATCTTCGCAGAACTCTCCGATGGAGTGAGAACACCGAGGAGCTGCACGCCCATCATCATGCCGAGCAACTGCTCGATGACGACCGCGACATCGATGTCGCCGACCTCGCCTGTCGCACGTGCATCCTCGAGGTGACCGGCCATCTGCCCACGCCACAGAGTCAATGCACGGCGATTGATCTCGTCCATCCGCTCGTCGTACATCGCCCGCTGAAACAGAGAGATCGCAATACGGGCTTCGAGCAGCGTCTCTTGCGTCGTCGGCATGATCTCGCGACAGAAGATGCGAAGCGCGGCGAGACCTTTGGCGTCACGCATTCGCGCGTCGATCCGGGCGTTCGTAGCCTCGAAGACGAGCTCGAACGAGGTTCTGAGAATCTCGTCCTTGCCTGAGAAGTAGTGACTCAGCGCGCCGTTCGTGTAGCCGGCTTCGGTAGCGATGTCGCGCATGTTCGCGGCGTCGATCCCCTTTGCCGCGATCAGCCGCCACGTTGCCGCAGCGATGGCTCGCCTGCGTTCATCGTGGTCGACCAGCTTGGGCATGAGGCCACGGTAACGGCTCACCGGGCGGTCCCGACGCGCCGGTCGACGGTCGCAAGTCTCGACTCACGCTTTACCTCCTCTCGGTGAACGGTTCGTTGTTCTACGCCCGTTGAAAGAAGATTGCTCTCCCTGCGTTACGAATCCTCGTTGGCGCTGTGAATTTCGCGTTACCGGATCCTCACTGCGATCACACGTTGTGGGGGTCCAAGACCCCCACAACGGCGTGTCTAGTCTGCGAAGGGCGACGGGGTCAGTGTGTATTTGGTTTGCAGATACTCATGGATGCCTTCGGCTCCACCTTCACGTCCGAGACCCGACATCTTCCAGCCACCGAACGGTGCCGCGGCGTTGGACACCACACCGACGTTCAGTCCCATCATTCCAGTCTGCAGACGTTCGATCATGCGCTGGCCGCGACGGAAGTCCTCGGTAAAGACGTACGAGACGAGCCCGTACTCGGTGTCGTTCGCCAGCGAGACTGCCTCGTCGTCGGTATCGAAGGTCGCGATCGCGAGTACCGGACCGAAGATTTCCTCACGGAGGATATCGCTGCCCGGGGCCACGTCGGTCAGAACCGTAGGGGCAAAGAAGGTCCCGGGCCGGTCGATCGCTGCGCCGCCGGTGGTGACCGTTGCGCCGCGCTGCACGGCATCGGTGACCAACTCGTCGGCCTTGGCCACGGCCTTGCCATCGATGAGCGGACCGATCGTCACCCCGTCCTCGGTACCTCGCCCGACGCCGAAGGCGTCGACTCGTTCGGTGACTCGCCGGGCGAACTCGGTTGCTATCGAACTGTGCACGATGAAACGGTTTGCCGCCGTGCAGGCTTGACCGATGTTGCGAAACTTCGCGGCAATGGCCCCGTCGACAGCCTTGTCCAGATCGGCGTCACCGAACACCACGAACGGGGCGTTACCGCCGAGCTCCATCGACGTACGAAGAACCCCGGTGGCGGCCTGACGCAGCAGAGCCTGACCGACGGGGGTCGAACCGGTGAACGACAGCTTCCGCAATTTGGGGTCGGCAATGATCGGGCCGGATACCGCCGACGAGGACGAAGTGGTGACCACGTTGACGACGCCGTCAGGCAGGCCTGCCTCCTGCAGAATTTTCACCAGGAGCAGAGTCGTCAACGGAGTGAGCGCAGCCGGTTTGACCACGACAGTGCAGCCCGCAGCCAGAGCCGGGGCAATCTTACGAGTTGCCATGGCAAGGGGGAAGTTCCACGGCGTGATGAGAAAACACGGACCGACGGGATGCTGAGTGACGAACATCCGCCCGGTGTTCTCCGGGTTTGCGCCGTACCGACCCTGGACGTGGGTGGCCTCCTCGCTGAACCACCGCAGGAACTCGCCTCCGTACGCCACCTCTCCCCTGGCCTCGGCCAACGGTTTACCCATCTCGATGGTCATGAGGAGCGCAAAGTCCTCCTTTCGCGCCTGCAGCAGGTCGAAAGCACGTCGCAGAATCTCGGCACGCTCACGCGCGGGGGTCGACGCCCACGAGTCGGCGGCGGCGACGGCCGCATCGAGTGCAGCCATCCCGTCCTCGGGGGTGGCGTCGGCGATGTCACGAACAACCTTCCCCGTTGCCGGATCATGTACCGCCAGAGTTGTGTTCGAGGACGACGCGCGCCAGTGTCCCCCGATGAACAGTTCGTTCGGGACGGAGTCGAGGAGCTTCTTCTCGTGATCGGTCATACCAATTCCTTCGGGTTGGAGGCCGTGTTGCGCGGCAGCATGTTTCCGGCGAAGAACGTCGCCAGCTCGTCGGTTGCGCTGAGTGGAAGAACCTGTGCCACATACTGATCGGGCCGAACCACCACGATTGCGCCGTCGCGATCGATTCCGCGCTCGGTGAAGATGTCGGTACTGGGATCGGTCGCGAAGACCTTCTCGTAGTCGACGAGTCCGAAGGGACCCCCGACGGGGAGGTACACGGGATTCACCGCGCCGATATCGACCGAGGCGTGGTCCTGCTGGTAGATCACCTTGACGTCGAAGAAACTGTCGATGTCGGTGCCCTGCGGGGTGAACCGCACGATCGGCGAATCGGGTGACTCGAGGAGCCACGACGACAATTCGGTCAACGCCACGCTGGCCGAGTGAAGGCCGGCGGCGGCCGCGTCAGCGAAAACGTAGATCCGCCAGCGTCCGTCTGCACGGTGATGATGACCGAGATGCATCGGATTGGCATCGCATACTCGCACCACCGGTGCCGACTTGAAACGCTTGCCCACCGGAAATCCGGTGGCCAGATTCTGATGGGTGGTATCGCCGACGATCATCGACGGCCGGTACTCGGTCATGAAGCCGGCCGGGAATTCTCCGGTCTTGACGTAGAACTCTTCGAGCTCGGACGGGTTGTCGAAGTCCTCCGGGCGCTTCGCCATCATGGCCGACCACTGTTTGTCGAAGTCGATCAGGTTCTGCGCGATGACCTGGCGTTCGGCGGTATAGGTTGCGAGCAGGCTCTCGGGCGCGCGGCCTTCGAGTACGTGCCCGAGTTTCCAGCCGAGGTTGAACCCGTCCTGCATCGACACGTTCATTCCCTGACCCGCCTTGGCGCTGTGGGTGTGGCAGGCATCGCCGGTGATGAAGACATGCGGCATACGCACCCCGACCTCGTTGGCCGGTACATCGTCGAAGCGGTCGGTCACGCGGTGGCCGACCTCGTAGACGCTATGCCACGCAACATTTTTCACATCGAGGGTGTAGGGATGCAAAATCTCGTTGGCCTGCGCGATGATCTGGTCGATGCTGGTCGTGCGCACCTTGCCGTTGTCGTCCTCGGCAACTTCCCCGAGGTCGACGTACATGCGAAACAGGTGACCACCCTCGCGTGGAATGTGCAGGATGCTCCCGCCCGAGCCGGACTGGATGGCGCACTTGAGGCGAATGTCGGGAAAATCGGTGACAGCAAGAACGTCCATCACACCCCAGGCATGGAACGCTTTGTCTCCGACCGGCTTACATCCGATCGTGTCGCGCACGGCGCTGCGTGCACCGTCGGAGCCGACGACGTATTTGGCGTGAACCGTTCGCTTCTGCCCCACCTGATCGCCGCCGGTGTGCTCCAGTGTGACCGTGACCGGGTAGTCGCCATCCCCGATCTCCAGAGTGCAGAATTCGTAGCCGAAATCCGGCTTCATTCGAGTAGGCGACAGAGCCATGACCTCGGCGAAGTAATCCAGGACGCGCGCCTGATTGACGATCAGATGAGGGAATTCACTGATGCCGGTTGCGTCGTCGGGCGTCCGCGCAGTGCGCACGATCTTCGAGGCATCCTCGGGATCGGGCTTCCAGAAGGCCATTTCGGTAATTCGATATGCCTCTGCTGTGATGCGATCCGCAAATCCGAACGCCTGGAAGGTCTCGACACTACGAGCCTGAATCCCGTCGGCCTGTCCTATCGCAAGACGTCCCGTGCGGCGCTCGACGATGCGCGTCGTCACGTCGGGAAACTGGGAAAGCTGTGCGGCGGTCATCATTCCTGCCGGACCGGTGCCGACGATGAGCACATCGACGTACTCCGGAAGCTCGTCCGGCCGGTCGATACCGGTCCCCGATGCTTGCTGGACGCGTGGGTCACCGGATACGTAGCCATGGTGGTGAAATTGCATTGCTGGACCTTCGCCGATTCTCTCGTGTGCTCGAGTGCTGTGTAGCACCGACGGTATTCATTGCGATCTGCGTCACTCATCGTATACGATCTGAGATATGATGCAAGGGTCGCAATCGAGGAGGAACATGAAGACCGAGAGCCACGATGCTGCCGTCATCGAGTCGAACAACTCACTGACCAGGCCCGGGAAGATCGTCGCGGTGCATCTGAGCTATGCATCACGAGCCGATCAGCGCGGTCGCCGCCCGGCTCATCCGTCCTACTTCCTCAAGCCGACAAGCTCTGTGGCGTCGACGGGCGACACGGTCGAGCGGCCGGCAGGCACCGAACTTCTCGCTTTCGAGGGCGAAATCGCCCTGATCATCGGGTCGACAACGCGATGGGTAACGACAGAGAACGCCTGGAACCACGTCTCGGGCATCACGGCCGCCAACGACTTCGGCCTCTACGATCTGCGCGCCAACGACAAGGGATCCAACGTCCGCTCCAAAGGCGGAGACGGGTACACACCCCTGGGACCCGACGTCATCGACGCGCGTTCGGTCGACCCGACTGCACTGCGAATCCGGACGTGGGTCAACGGAACCGTGGCCCAGGACGACACCACGGCCGGCCTCATCTTCTCGCTGCCCCAGCTGATAGCCGACCTGTCGCAGCACTTCACCCTCGAGCCCGGCGACGTCATCCTCACCGGTACACCCGCCGGCTCGTCGGTCGTCGTTCCCGGCGACGTCGTCGAGGTCGAGGTGAGCACGATCGACGATTCGTCGTCGACCGGCCGGTTGATCACAACAGTCACCCAGGGCGAGAACGATTTCGACCCAGGGCTCGGCTCTCTGCCGGCGGCAGACGATGCGCAGCGCGAGGACGCGTGGGGCTCGGCCGAGGCGGCCGGAATCATCCCGCCTCGAACAGGTTTGAGCCCCCAGCTACGAGACAAACTGACCCGGGTACCGGTGGCGGGTCTGTCGGCCCAGCTTCGTAAGCGGGGACTGAACAACGTGTCGATCGACGGTGTTCGCGCACTGAATACCGGCGACAAGATCGTCGGAACGGCCAGGACACTGCGGTTCGTACCCAACCGCGAAGACCTGTTCGTCTCCCACGGCGGCGGCTACAACGCCCAGAAACGAGCGTTCGACGCCGTGAACGACGGTGAGATCATCGTCATCGAGGCCCGCGGCGAACTCGGCTCCGGCACGCTGGGTGACATCCTCGCCCTGCGGGCCCGATCCCGCGGCGCCGTCGGCGTCGTGACCGACGGAGGAGTCCGCGATCGCGACGCCGTAGCCGAGATCGGCCTCCCTGTGTTCGCCGCGACCGCCCACCCCGCAGTGTTGGGCCGCCGCCACGTCCCATGGGATTTCGACCTGACCGTCGCCTGCGGTGGAGCGACGGTACAGCCCGGCGACGTCATCGTCGGCGACAGCGACGGGGTGATCGTGATTCCGCCGGCGTTGGCCGAGGAAGTGGTCGACGAGGCGCTCGCTCAGGAAGAGCAGGACGCGTGGGTTGCCGACCAAGTCGCGGCCGGACATCCACTCGACGGGCTCTTCCCACCGAATGCGGAGTGGAAGAGCAAGTACGAGCAGTGGCGTATGGATCAGGGAGTTTCCCAGTGACACAGAGCAAATCGCAGGCCGCCTACCACTACATCAAGGACCGGATAGCGCGGCAGGAATACACGCCCGGCTACCGCCTCGTACTCGGCTCGATCGCGAAGGATCTCGACATGAGTGTCGTTCCGGTTCGTGAGGCGATCCGACAACTCGAGGCCGAAGGTCTGGTGACGTTCGAGCGGAACGTCGGTGCCCACGTGTCGATGGTGGACGACACCCAATATCGCTACAGCATGCAGAGTTTGAGCATTCTCGAGGGCGCTGCCACTGCCATGGCCGCACGCCGATTGTCGGAGGACGACATTCGGAAAGCCCGTGCCGTGAACGAACGCATGATCGAGTCCCTCGAGCATTTCGATCCGCACCTGTTCACGTCGCTGAACAAGGGGTTCCACCAAATTCTGTTCGCGAAATGCGTGAACCCGCGAATGCTGACACTCGTCGAAGCCGAGTGGGGCCGTCTCGGACACTTGCGCGCATCGACGTTCGCGTTCGTTCCCGGTCGCGCACGTGAATCGGTGCACGAACACGAAAACATCGTGCGGCTCATCGAAATCGGTGCGCCCCTCGGCGAAATCGAGAAGGCGGCTCGACGACACCGATCCGCAACGCTCGACGCTTACCTGGTCCACGAGCACCCAGACGAAACCATCGGCCTACCGGCCTACTGAGTCAGATCAGACAACCGATCCCGATATTGGAGCATTCATGACGAACACTGTCGCCGAACAGGCACAACGCCACGTCCCCACCGACCTTCCCAGCAAGATCCAGCACTACATCGGCGGTGCGTTCGTCGATTCGATCGACGGCGGCACCTTCGACGTTCTCGACCCGGTATCCAATGAGGTCTACCTGCAGGCCGCCGCCGGCAAGAAGGCCGACATCGACCGCGCTGTCGAGGCCGCCAAGAAAGCCTTCAAGGAAGGCCCGTGGCCGCGCATGCTGCCGCGCGAGCGCTCCCGGATCCTCCACCGCATTGCCGACATCGTCGAGTCACGCGACGCCCGGCTGGCCGAACTGGAATCCTTCGACTCCGGCCTGCCCATCACCCAGGCACTCGGTCAGGCTCGCCGCGCCGCCGAGAACTTCCGCTTCTTCGCAGACCTCATCGTCGCTCAGGCCGACGACACCTACAAGGTGCCAGGACGGCAGATCAACTACGTCAATCGCACCCCCATCGGGGTCGCCGGCCTCATCACCCCGTGGAACACCCCGTTCATGCTCGAATCGTGGAAGCTCGGCCCAGCACTGGCCACCGGCAATACCGTCGTCCTCAAGCCCGCCGAGTTCACTCCCCTGTCGGCATCGTTGTGGGCGGGCATCTTCGAGGAAGCCGGCCTCCCCGAGGGTGTGTTCAACCTTGTCAACGGCCTCGGCGAACACGCAGGCGACGCGCTCGTCAAGCACCCCGACGTTCCCTTGATCTCCTTCACCGGCGAATCCAGCACGGGTCAGCTCATTTTCGGCAACGCCGCGCCCTTCCTCAAGGGCCTGTCGATGGAACTGGGCGGAAAGAGCCCGGCGATCGTGTTCGCCGATGCCGATCTCGAAGCAGCAGTGGACGCCACGATCTTCGGTGTGTTCTCCCTCAACGGGGAGCGCTGCACCGCGGGCAGCCGCATCCTCGTCGAACGGTCCATCTACGATGAATTCGTCGAACGCTATGCCGCACAAGCAAAGCGCGTGAAGGTGGGCTACCCGCACGATCCCTCGACCGAGGTCGGTGCGCTGGTACACCCGGAGCACTACGACAAGGTGATGAGCTACATCGAGATCGGCAAGACCGAAGCCCGCCTGGTTGCGGGCGGCGGCCGGGCCGAAGGCTTCGAGCAGGGCAACTTCGTGACCCCGACGGTGTTCGCCGATGTCGCACCCGACGCCCGCATCTTCCAGGAAGAGATCTTCGGACCGGTCGTGGCGATCACTCCGTTCGACACCGACGACGAAGCTCTCGAATTGGCCAACGGTGTCAAATACGGTCTCGCAGCATACGTCTGGACCAACGACCTCAAGCGCTCGCACAACTTCGCCCAGGCCATCGATGCCGGCATGGTGTGGCTCAACTCCAACAACGTCCGCGACCTACGCACCCCGTTCGGTGGGGTCAAGGCTTCTGGGCTCGGGCACGAGGGTGGCTACCGCTCCATCGACTTCTACACCCAGCAGCAGGCCGTGCACATCACGCTCGGCGAGGTACACAACCCGACCTTCGGCAAGGCCGACTCAGCCAAGCACTGACGCAGACAGCACCGACTCCCTTCACCTTTCGACAAGGACCATGACATGACCATCACCCCCGATGCCCCCGAGCCCGTCGTGACGCGCACCAGCCCGATCCGCTCGGCCGACCCGGTTCCCACCCCGCGGGCCACTCCCCCGGATGTATTGCGCTGCGCCTACATGGAATTGGTCGTCACCGACCTCGAGCGTTCACGCAAGTTCTACGTCGACGTACTCGACCTCGTCGTGACCGAGGAAGACGAGAACGCCGTCTACCTTCGCTCGTTCGAGGAATTCATCCACCACAACCTGGTCCTGCGCAAGGGCCCTGTCGCCGGTGTAGCAGCGTTCTCCTATCGGGTACGCAGCCCGGAGGATCTCGACAAAGCCGTCGCGTTCTACACCGAACTCGGCTGCCGCGTGGAGCGAAACCCCAACGGGTACAACAAGGGCATCGGTGATTCGGTGCGCGTCGAGGATCCCCTCGGCTTTCCGTACGAGTTCTTCTACGACGTCGAGCACGTCGAGCGCCTTGCGTGGCACTACCACCTGTACACCCCGGGTGCGCTCGTCCGACTGGACCACTTCAATCAGGTGACCCCCGATGTCCCCCGCGCCGTGGCGTACATGGAGGATCTCGGCTTTCGCGTCACCGAAGACATCCAGGACGAGGCCGGGACAACGTACGCGGCCTGGATGCGTCGTAAGTCCACTGTGCACGACACCGCGATGACCGGGGGCGACGGACCACGGATGCACCACGTTGCCTTCGCCACGCACGAGAAGCACAACATCATCGCGATCTGCGACAAACTCGGTTCCCTCCGGATGTCCGACCACATCGAGCGCGGACCGGGACGGCACGGCGTCTCGAACGCCTTCTACCTCTACCTCCGCGACCCGGATGGCCACCGCATCGAGATCTACACCCAGGACTACTACACCGGCGATCCCGACAACCCGGTCGTCACCTGGGACGTGCACGACAACCAACGCCGCGACTGGTGGGGCACCCCGGTGGTCCCCAGCTGGTACACCGACGCCTCGATCGTCCTGGATCTCGACGGCAACCCCAAGCCGGTCATCGCGCGGACCGACGATTCCGAAATGGCCGTCACCATCGGGGCGGACGGCTTCTCGTATACCCGCAAAGAGGACACCGACGAGATGCCGGACTGGAAGAAGGGCGAGTTCAAGCTCGGCGCACAGCTGTAGTAACGACTCATTCCCCGACGGCACAGGAGAATTCATGCTCCCCCCGAACACCATCACGGCCATCGCCGACCAACTCGAAGAAGCCGAACGGACGCGGACGATGATTCCGCGGCTCACTGCTCGCTATCCCGACATGACCTTCGAGGATTCGTACGCGGTGCAGAACGAGTGGCGTCGACGCAAGGTCGAGTCCGGTCGACGCCTGGTCGGCCGTAAGATCGGCTTGACGAGCAAGGTGATGCAGGTCGCGACCGGCATCACCGAGCCAGACTACGGCGCGATCTTCGACGATCAGGTTTTCGACAACGGCTCGGTGATCGAACACGGACGCTTCTCCAATGTGCGCATCGAGGTCGAACTCGCCTTCGTTCTCGGGAGCCCGCTCGCCGGTCCGACAGCGACGATCTTCGATGTTCTGAAGGCAACCGAGTTCGTCGTGCCGGCTCTCGAGATTCTCAGTTCGCGGATCGAGATGCAGGGCCGCACCATCGTCGACACCATCAGCGACAACGCCGCACTCGGCGCGATGGTCTACGGCGGCAATCCCACCGACCCCTCGACTGTGGACATGCGGTGGATATCGGCGCTGCTCTATCGCAACGAGACGATCGAAGAGTCCGGCGTCGCCGCCGCGGTGCTCAATCATCCGGCGACGGGCGTGGCGTGGTTGGCCAACAAGCTCTCTCAGCACGGCGACCGGCTCGAGGCCGGTGAAATCGTGTTGGCCGGATCGTTCACCCGCCCGATGTGGGTGCACCAGGGCGACAGCGTGCTCGCCGACTACGGCCCGATGGGAACGATCTCATGCCGCTTCGTCTGAACAAGACCTTCCGGGATGCGTTGGCGGAGGCGGACCGGCCGCTGTACGGCGGCTGGGTCACCACCGGTTCACCGGTGGCCGCCGAGATCATGGCCGGCTCGGGACTGGACTGGGTGCTGATCGACATGGAGCACGCACCCAACGGGCTCGAATCGGTTCTCGCACAGCTGTATGCGGTCTCGGCTTACCCTGTGACGCCGGTGGTGCGAGTCCCCGTCGGCGACGCGGTGATCATCAAACAAGTCTTGGATCTGGGCGCTCAGAACATCTTGGTGCCGATGATCTCGACGGCCGATCAAGCACGCGAGGTGGCCGCCGCGGCACAGTACCCACCGGTCGGGCGGCGCGGCGTCGGTAGCGCGCTGGCACGATCGGCCCGCTGGAACCGGGTCGAGGACTATCTGGCGGACGGAGCCGATCACGTGTCCGTCTTCGTCCAGATCGAGACGGCCGAAGGGGTATCCAACGCGGCGGCTATCGCGGGAACGCCGGGGATCGACGGCGTCTTCCTCGGACCAAGCGATCTGTCCGCCTCGATGGGACTACTCGGACAGCAGAACCACCCCGACGTCGTGGCCGCCGTGAACGATGCGTTCACGGCGATCGCATCCACCGGAAAGCCGTTCGGAGTCAATGCTTTCGAGCCCGGCCGTGCCGACTCCTACGCCGAGGACGGCGCACGGTTCCTGCTCGTCGGTGCCGACGCTGCAATCTTGGCGCGGGGTTCCGAGGCCCTCGCCCAGCGCTACATCGATCCATCGGCGCACAGCGCGCGCGCCAGCTACTGATCCTCCAACCCAGTTCGCCGTCGAAAGGACAGACAGTGACCATCACATTCGATTCGCTTCTCAGCGAGATCACCGATCCGAACGGACGCGAGATCCTCGACCCGGCAACCGGGGACGTCGTCGGGAAAGCACCGGTCGAGGGTGTCGACGTGCTCGACGCCGCGATCGCCCGCGCCAAAGCAGCACAGCCTGCGTGGGCGGCGCTCACCGACGAGGACCGCACGGCGCGCCTGCTCCAGGCAGCCGATGCCATCGATGCAGCCACCGAGCCACTGGCAGAATTGCTTTCGCGTGAGCAAGGTAAGCCGCTCAACGGACCCAACGCCCGCTTCGAGGTCGGTGCCTGCGCCGACTGGCTCCGCGCCACCGCGGCAACCGAACTCCCCGGCCGAACCCTCCTCGATGGAGACGACGGCAATGCCGAAATGTACTACCGCCCCCTCGGAGTCGTCGGAGCGATCGGGCCGTGGAACTGGCCCATGATGATCACCGTCTGGCAGGTCGCGCCGGCACTGCGGATGGGTAACACCACTGTCGTCAAACCGTCGGAATACACGCCGTTGAGTGTGCTGGCGCTCGCCACGGTCATCAACTCGGCGCTACCCGAGGATGTGCTGACCGTTGTCGCCGGCGAGGGAGACCTGGGCGCACGCCTGTCGTCGCACCCCGACATCGACAAGCTGATGTTCACCGGGTCCACCCGCACCGGCCAAGCGATCATCAAGAGCTCCGCCGATACGGTGAAGCGGCTCACCCTCGAACTCGGTGGCAACGACGCCGGCATCGTGTTGCCGGATGTCGATCCCAAGCCATTGCGCAGGATCTGTTCTGGGGTGCCTTCATCAACACTGGACAAACCTGTGCCGCACTCAAGCGCCTGTACGTGCACACCGACGTCTACGACGCGGTCTGCACCGAACTCGCGGCAGTCGCGGAGGCGATGCCGATGGGCCGCGGTCTGGATGAGGACAACGTGTTGGGCCCGTTGCAGAACAAGGCACAGTACGACATCGTCGCGAATCTTGTCGAGCGCGCCCGCGAATCCGGTGCCACCATGCTGGTCGGCGGAAACCCGGACGCCGACGCCCCCGGGCACTTCTACCCCACGACTCTGGTGTCGAACATCGACAACGACAACGCTCTGGTGACCGAGGAGCAGTTCGGCCCGGCCCTACCCATCGTTCGATACGAAACAGTCGACGAGGCAATCGAACTCGCCAACGGCCTCGATGTCGGACTCGGAGCTTCGGTGTGGAGTTCCGACCGCGATGCTGCCCGAAAGATAGCCGCTCGGATTCAAGCCGGCACGGTATGGATCAACAGCCACGGTGGCGTACACCCGATGGTTCCGTTCGGCGGCATCAAGATGTCCGGCTACGGCCTCGAATTCGGAGTCGACGGACTCAAATCGGTCTCGGCACCACAGGTCATCAACGGCTGATCGAACCGCATCGGCGTGCTCGGCCGGGCACGCCGATGCCGGTCCGATACCGTGGGACGGTGACCGCCGACGCCATCGACCCCGCTCAGCTCGACTTCATGTCGTTCGTCGAGTTCGCCGTCGAGAAGGCGTCCACGGAACTCGAACAGGTCGATCCGGTTGCCATGCGGTTGGTGCTCGAGCTGCATCGAGTCACCGGTGCCGTGGTCTACGACCTGGAATCGAGCGTTCATCGCCCCAGTGGCTGGACATGGTCGGGTTTCCGAGTGTTGTTCGTTCTGTGGCTCGTCGGGCCGAGCGAATCGAAGCGCATCGCAGAGCTGGCAGGCATCAGCCGCTCTGCCACGTCCGCTCTGGTCAAGACCTTGATCAAGGACGGTCTGGTGGAATCGGAACGGTCCATCACCGACGGCCGAGCCCTGACCGTCTCGCTGACGGAATCCGGGCATTCCGCCATCACGGACACTTTTGCGGCTCACAACCGTCGTGAACAACTCTGGGCCGAAGCACTGACAGGCGAAGAACGCCTGATTCTCACCGGCCTTCTGCAAAAGCTGGCCACCGCGATCGATCAGGACGGCATCAAACGGCGCTGACCGCTCGCCGACGGGGCAAGTGCTCCGGATCTACCCTCGCCGCACGCTCAGCATCATGAAAACCGTTCCGACGCAGGGCGTAACTGCCACCTCGCGGATTCGATTCGTTGTGCATCCCCGACGGATATGTCCGATTCCTGTTTCCACCGTGTTGCACGCGTAAACAAATCGATCAAACCCTTGATTATTTGCCGGCGATCGGTCATAGTTGTGCCACGGATCACAATCGACCATCTGTTCAGTTTGCGCGGTGATCACCCGCCGGTCACCGAACGCGACGCGCCGTCACCTTCGAGAGGTATGAAATGAAGACTGCAGCAACACCGTTCAGCTGGAGCAAGGAAGACTGGGCTCCGCTCACCGAAATGGCCGACGGCTTCGACGAGTACCTGCCCGACCTCAGCCGGGCGCTCGACGGCCGAGAAATCGTGCTGGACGCCCAGTACCTCGACGGTGGTGGCGACTTCACTCTGTCCCAGAAATTTTCCAGTTCGGCCGTCGAGTGGGCGGTGCTCGAGAACGGCACCGAGACCGCGCGCGGAAGCGACAGCTACGAGCTGTTCGAGATGCAGCCCGGACTGTTCTACATCCACTACCTGCGGGCAGGGGCGGATCATCCCGTGGCCTTCAGCGCTGCGATCGACACCGCCAGCGGGCAGGTCACCGGAGCGATCGGCGAACTCGGCCTTTCTCCACGGCCGGAAGCCGCACGCCAGCAGTGGTTTCAGGGCCAAATCGCAGGTTCCGGCGCCACGCCCGCTGCGGCGCACACTGTCACCGACGAGCTGATCGGACGCCGCGTCCGCTACGCCTACAGCAGTGAGGACGTCTACGACCACGTCTACTTGAACGAGAACATCTTCACGTGGCTGTGTGTCGGCGGAACCGAACTCGGAGTCGGTGACACCGAACGCTGCACTTACTTCAAGCTGCGCGACAACACGTACCTCTTCTCCTGGCTGGAGAAGAACCTGGGCGTCGAAGGGATGGTTCTCATCGATCTGGCGGCCCACCGCACGGTCGGCATCCAGTTCGCCCTCGATCAATACAGCGGAGAACTGGTGAACCTCACGATGGGCTCGTACGCCCAGGAATTCGAGCGCACGCCCTCGATCGACGCTCCGCGTCCCGGCCCCTCGGCCTGACAGCTCGTTCCCTACGCATTCGGCCGAACACCACCTATTCGATCCTGCTCTACCCGCCACCGACGGAGATGCCCCGATGTCCACCATGCCACCCTTCTCTTCGAACGCAGCACCCCAGCCAGGTTCCTCCGAACGATCCGGATTGCGTCCGGGCACGTTGGGCGTCGGGGCCATCATCTTCTTCGTGGTTGCCGCCGTGGCACCCATGGCGGCCGTCATCGGCGCCTCGCCGGTCGTGTTCTCCGCCAACGGCGCAACGGCACCGCTGGTCTATCTACTCGCTGCTGCACTGTTCGTGATCTTCTCCTCCGGGTATGTCGCCATGAGTCGGCACGTACGCAACGCCGGCGGGTTCGTGGCCTACATCGCTCAGGGTCTGGGTGCCCGAATCGCCACCGCCGGGGCAGGATTGGCCATCTTGTTCTACGGCAGTCTGCAGGCGGCTCTGTGGTCGCAGTTCTCCGTATTCGCCAACGCATTGATTGCGGACAAACTCGGCATCGACATTCCGCCGTTGGTCATCGTCCTGGTCGTCCTTGCAGCAGTGACCACATTGACAGCCGTCGGGGTGGACCTCAGCCTCAAAGTTCTCGGCGTTCTGGTGGCCCTCGAGATCGCGGCGCTCCTCGTGCTCGACGTTGCCATCATCCTCGGTGGCGGCGGGCCGGCCGGTAATTCTCTGGCCGCGTTCGATCCATCCGACCTGGTCGGCCCGGGTCTCGGCGTGGCGTTCCTGTTCGCCTTCGCGTGCTTCACCGGATTCGAGGCAACGGTGGTGTTCTCGGAGGAGGCCAAGAACCCACGTCGCACCATTCCCCGCGCCGTCTACGGATCCATCGCCTTCATCGGTCTGTTCTACGCCCTGACCGTGTGGGCGATCGGCAATTCGGTCGGATCGGATTCGGTTCAGGCTGCAGCCACCGATGACCCTGCCGGACTCGTGTTCGCAGTGGCGGAGACCGAGGTCGGGTCCTGGCTCGCGACCTCCCTCGAGGTTCTCGTCGTCACGAGTTTCGTCGCCATGCTCATCGGGTTTCAGAACATGTTCGCTCGCTATCTCTATGCACTGAGCAGAGCAGGCGTTCTGCCCGCTCGACTGGGTACCGTCACCTCCAGGTCGGGTACACCTGCCACCGCCGCTCTGTGTGTTGGTGTACTCATCGCTGTCGTCGTCGCCGGTTTCGGACTCGCCGGCGCAGATCCCATCACCGTCACCTTCAGCTGGCTTCTCTCGCTGGGCACCGTGGCGCTGATCGTGATCCTGATCCTCACATCCGTGTCCATCATCGCGTTCTTCGCACGGAACACGTTGGAGACCAACCCGTGGACGACGAAGATCGCGCCTGGGCTCTCGATCGCCGGATTCGGATCCGTGGCCTACATTGCGGTCACCAACTACGACGTCCTGCTCGGTGGCCAGGGCGGAGTTGCTCAGTGGCTGCTCCTTTTGATTCCCGCGGTGTCGGTCGCCGGGTTTGCCTGGGCCACAATTCGCCCCGCAATCGACTACGAGGCCGAATTGGTCTGAATTCCATCGATCCGGACGCCACCGCTTCGCCTCGCGGATCGGTCGGCGTTCGCCGCATTCGAGGGTATGACACCGCACAGCGTGCCCGAGGCCGCACCAGCGATGCTCTCCGAATCACCGTTGCTTCGACCACATCTCGGATCGCAAGCTGGGTACGGTGAGGAGCGCATCTTCGAGCCGACAGAAAGGGGCACACCGCACATGGCCGTCGAGCAGAGAGTTCACGAGTCCCGGTACGGTACCGGCCGCGACGCCCTGCTGGACGCGACCGTTCGAGCGGTCGCCGAAGACGGGCTTCGTCGCCTCACCTACAGGCGGGTTGCCTCGGAGGCCGGTGTCGGTCACACACTGGTGGCACACCACTTCGGATCGATCGACACTCTCGTCGAGGAGGCGCTGCACCGCTCCTACGTTCGCAGTGTCGCCACCATCACCACCCGGCCCGGTAGCGGCGATCTGAACGCGCTGTTCGCAGGGCTGTCCACATTTGCGGACGACGATGCGATCGATCAGGCGTTTCAATTCGAGTTGATGCTCGAGTCACGCCGTCGTCCGAAGCTGAGGCCCCACATCCGGCGCGTACGTGACGCGTACGTCGATGCCATCGGCGCGGAACTGACGCTGGCAGGAATCGACCCCGATCCAGCTCTGAGCCACCTCGTCTACTCGGCTGCAGAGGGCCTGATACTCGAGCAGATCACCGGTGACGACCGACAGGCGACGGACAGCGCGTTGATCCACCTTCGTCGATTACTCGTACCCCGCCGGGCCCGCGAGCGGTAGCCGGACCGAATGTGTCGCCCTATTCGGCCGCGGAGGCATGCGTAGCCGGAGGTATGGTCGCGACCAATCGATCGATCACCGAACGGACGACCTCTGGAGCCGGGGCGTGCGTCAGCAATCCCTCCACGACGAACGTCCCGATGCGCAGCATCGCATCGGCTTCGGACCCGGACAGTCCAGCCTTCTCGATATCGGAAGCGAACAACGATTCCGCGAAGTGGTGGAAACCGTTGTGCCAGTGTTCGATTGCTGCCGACTTGGCAACTCGGTCGTGCACCGTCGATACCAGAGGGCCCACCCTCTGCAGTTGCTCCACGAGCCAGACCAAACGGTCGGCCAGGGATCGATCCGCGACGGTCGCATAATCTGCCGCGTCCTCGGCCGCGATAGCGGTCAGCACTGCGACCAGGATGTCGTCCTTGTCGTCGAAGTACCAGTACACGGTGTTCGGGGTGATCCCGACAGCTTTCGCCAGACGGCTGATCGATGCGCGCTCGAAACCGTCGGATACGAACATCTCGCGGGCAGCGGCGACGATGTCGTCGCGCTTGCTCTCTCTGTCGTGCAGTCCGCGATTCTTGGGCATGTCCCGGAGTTTATCTTGAATGTCATTCAAGACACTGCTACCGTTCTTGATGACCGTTCAAGAGATGGAGACGTGGCAGATGTCGAACACCGGACGCACAGCCCTGATCACCGGCGCATCCGCAGGCATCGGCGCGGCCTTCGCCCGTCACCTCGCCGCCGAGGGACACAACCTCGTTCTGGTAGCCCGTCGCGAGGATCGGTTGACTGCACTGGCAAACGAGCTCACCACGCGCCACAGCGTGCGGTGCGACGTGGTGGCCGCCGACCTGGCCGATCGCGACGCTCCCCGCGCGATCATGGAGCGCACGCGAGCCCTGGGTGTCGACATCGACATACTCGTCAACAATGCTGGAATGTCGGGGAATTCGAAGTTCGCCGACGCTCCATTCGAGTCGCTGGCCGCGGAGATCCAGGTGATGATCACGGCGGTGACCGAACTTGCTCACCTCACTGTTCCTGGCATGGAAGTGCGAGGATACGGACGCATCGTCAACCTCTCGTCGCTGGCGGCCCTGCTTCCGCCCGCAGCCAGTCTGCTGTACACCGGCATCAAGTCCTACGTACTCGACATGTCGCAGTCACTCGACATGGAGCTGCGTCCCCACGGCATTCACGTCACCGCGCTCTGCCCGGGCTTCACGCACAGCGAGTTCCACGACGTCATGGGGACCAGGGAGGCGGCCACGTCCAAGCTCCCCTCGATCCTGTGGCAGAACCCCGAGGACGTCGTCCGCGAGGGATGGCGCGCGGTCGAGAACGGCACTCCGGTGTGCGTGCCCGGGTTGGTCAACAAAGCGACTGCTGTTGCAGCCAAACCGATTCCGACACGTATCGGGTACTACCTCGGTCGGACACTCAATCCCTTCAAGTAACGAGTTTCGATCCATACAGTCTTTGCTGAACAGAGGAACAATCGCATGATCACCGACGACCACACCGGTTTCACCCGTACCGAGACGTCATTCCACTCGAACGGAGTTCGTTGCGCTGCTACGGTTTTCCGGCCGAGCAGCCCGGCCTCCGACCGTCTGCCGGTGATTGTCATGGCCCACGGGTTCGGCAGTCCCCGAGCCATGCGCTTATACGCCTACGCGGAGCGTTTCGTCGCGGCCGGTTACGTGGTGTGCGTCTTCGACTACCGGTTCTTCGGGGACAGCGAGGGCGAACCGCGCCAGTTGTTGGACGTGAACGAACAGCTCACCGACTGGCGAAACGCAGTCGACTTCGCTCGCTCATTGGACGGAGTCGACAACAATCGGGTCGTCGGCTGGGGGACGTCGTTCGCCGGTGGCCACGTACTGACGTTGGCGGGCAACGGTATTCGATTCGCAGCCGTCATCGCCCAGGTACCCCACATCGACGGCATTGCTGCCGTTCGCGCAACCGGATTGCGACAGGCTGTGCGGCTGGCACCGGCCGCCATGTCCGACGCTGTGCGCGCTGTCCTCGGCCGATCGCCGCGCTACGTCGACAGCGTCGGACTACCCGGCCAACGAGCCGTGATGGTCTCGCCCGACGCGATGAAGGGGCGTGACCGTCTCGTCCTCGAGTCCGGACTGTCCGACGGCGACTACCCCGAAACCGTCGCTGCACGAATCCTTCTGAAGATCTGGCGCTACTCCCCCGGAAGAACGATGTCGCGTATCGACTGCCCCACTTTGGTGCAGATTGCGTCCGAAGACACAGTGACCCCGGCGTCCGTCGCACAACGCGCCGCGGCGAAAGTTCGCGGTGCGACGGTTCGAACCTACGTAGGCGGTCATTTCGACCCGTACGTGGAGCCGCTGTTCTCCTCGGTGATCGGAGATCAGCTGACCTTCCTCGCCGATACTGTGCCCGTGCCACTCCGGGCTGTCCCCTCCGCCTGACCGCACGTTCGGTGCACCCCACAGTTCTCGGATTGGATCACCATGCCCGACGGCGCGAGCAGCTCCGAACTCTGGCTGTTGCGAACATATTTCGGCGAGGACGACGACGCAATCTGGACGTCCTTGACGGAGTCGGCGCGCAGCACACGATCTGTCGTCCCGGGTGCCGAGCTGGTCGTGTCGTCGGACCGAACACAGTGCCAGCAGCGTATTCGACGGGTCGTCGCACGACTGGCCACGCGCGCCGAGGCGAACGACGGACTGTACGTCGCGCTTGCCGACAAGCAGACGTTCGCGCGCCCGGATCGAACGCTGCTCACCATCGACTGTTCGGCGGTTCCGCGCAACGCCGAACGCATACCCTCGACTCGAATGACTCCGGACAGTGCGTTCCGGTTGGGCATCGATGAGCATGCACCGAAGCTCGAACCGGCCCGGTTGTCGAAACCGAAACAGGCGACTACGTTTCACCACTCCGAGCCCCTCGCCGCCGACCTCGCCGACCGTGTCGGCGAGGCAGTCCGAGCCAGTCTGCGCTGGCGATCGGACATGACACGAGACGGTTTCGGTGGGTAGACATCGGGACTCACCGGCAAGACGTGCGCCCACCGAGCGACCGGCCGGCATGCGGGCGAACGACGAGACACCCGACCCGCTGCTGCGGACGGGGGTTGTCGTTCAGACACTGCTGTTCGGGCTGCTCGGCATCGGCACCACGTTCACGCAGGACGGCCCCACCGAAGGACTCGGCACCGTACTGACCTACGCCGTGTGCATCAGCACGATTCCCGTCGCCCGGATCATGAGCAAAGCCGAATTCGGGATGGACTGGTGGTCTCGCCGCGCACCCGTCAACAACTGGTTCGTCGTGTATTGCGAACTCGGTGTCACCGTGGTGACGGCAACCTACGCTGATCCTCTTGCAGCGCTTCAGGGTGCGATGCTTCTCGCACTGGTCGGTGCGTACGCCGCGCACTTCGCTCGACCGAAAGTGATCTGGTTCCACGTCGGGTGGAGCACGGTGTACGTGCTCGTACTCGGAGCATCAGCATTGGCGACAACCCCTACCGACACCGTATCGGTCGTCCTCCGAGTCGTCGTGGCCATCACGGTGATCAACGGCGCTGTCACGCTGCTGTCGGCGTTCTCACGAGCAGTACTGCACTCCTCTCGGGTTCATCTGTCCGACGCGATGACCGACCCACTGACCGGAGTGCTGAACCGGCGCGGCCTGGAAGCCAGAACAGTCGGTGCCGGCAACGACCCCGTTCGTCCGGCCTTGTTGCTGATCGATATCGACCACTTCAAAGCCGTCAACGACCACCACGGCCACTCCGCGGGCGATGTCGCGTTGAGGCTGACGGCAATGCGATTGACCATGAGCGCCGGCCGACACGCGACGGTCTCACGACTGGGCGGCGACGAATTCGTCGTCCTCGTCCCGGATCCGACGCCGACGCTCGGCGAATTCGCCGAGCGCCTTCGACAGGCCGTCCATAACGTCGCAGACGACATCCCGATCACCGTCAGCGTCGGTGCCGCACTGCCACAGGTGGATCCACGCTCCACCCGCACCGTGTTCGACCGAACACTCGCCGCCGCCGACGAGGCTTTGTATCGCGCGAAACGCAACGGCCGCAATTGCGTCGCTCTTGCGCGTCCGCCCGGCGATATCGTTCACTGACGACGGCGTACGGCGATCTGGTTTTTCCGGGTTTCGCGACGACGAAGGCGGGAACCCGGTTGTATGCCGCCCAACTCGCTCTGGCTCGACCGACCCGACCGCACGCCCTACCGCGCGATCGATTTCACCCAGAAGTACGACACCGTGGTCATCGGAGCCGGACTCACAGGTTTGGTCACCGCCCTGCTGTTCGCACGAGCCGGAGAACGCGTCGCGGTGCTCGAAGCCCGCACGATCGGTGCCGTCGCGACGGGAAACACGACAGCCAAGATCAGTGTTCTGCAGGGCACGAAGCTGTCGTCGATAGCGTCGAAACATTCGCAGCAGCAGGTGCGACGTTACCTGCAGGGCAACACTGCTGGCCAGCAATGGTTACTCGACTACTGCGCGGAGCGGGGTATCGCCGTCCAACGCGAGACGGCGTACACGTACGCCACGACTAGCTCAGGTCTCACCGCCGTTCGCGATGAATTGCGCGTCGCTCTCGGTGCCGGACTGAACGCCTCCTACGGCACCGACACCGAACTTCCCTTCGACGTCGCCGGTGCCGTGTCTGTTCCGGACCAAGCTCAATTCGATCCGATGGACGCCCTCATTGCCCTGGCCGAGGACGCCTCGAGCGCGGGTGCGGATATCACCGAGGGCACCCGAGCTCTCGGTGTGAGACGAAGGCTTCGTCACGTCGACGTCAAGACGGATCAGGGTCCACTCCGCGGGTCGCGGGTCGTCTTGGCCACTGGCACACCCATTCTCGATCGTGGTGCATTCTTCGCTCGAATGGAACCGATGCGGTCGTATGCCGCCGCGTACGAGATCGACGGCGACGTTCCACGCGGAATGTACCTCTCGGCCGACTCCCCCAGCCGATCGATCCGGTATGCGCCCACTCCGGCCGGCGATCTACTCCTCATCGGTGGAAACGATCACGTCGTCGGGCGCGAGTCTTCTCCGCAGGCCCAGGTGAACGACCTCGACGAGTGGACCGCAGAGAATTTCCCCGGAGCCCGACGACGATACAGATGGTCCGCGCAGGACTACGGGTCGATCGACGCGCTGCCGTACGCCGGACCACTACTGCCCGGCGACGATCGCATCTGGGTCGCCACGGGTTACGACAAATGGGGAATGACGAACGCCGCGGCGTCCGCGCTCGTTCTTGCACAGCGGGCGTTCGGCGGTCGAACCGACTGGGCCGGCGCGTACGACAGCTGGAATCTGCGCCAACTTACCGGCATCGTCGACGCGATCCGTATCAACGCCAACGTGGGACTGAACATGACGAAAGGATGGGCGAAGCCGATCACCGGGGGCTCGAAAACCCCACTGGTCGAGGGTCAGGGCCACGTCGAGCCCGGCATCGCACCGAAGGCTGTCTGCACCGTCGACGGCGTCACCCACCGCGTGTCTGCGGTGTGCCCGCACCTCGGCGGCATCGTGGCGTGGAACGATGCCGAGAAGTCCTGGGACTGCCCGCTGCACGGTTCGCGTTTCGCTGCCGACGGCTCCGTGTTGGAGGGTCCCGTCACGTCGGGTCTGAATCCGTTGTCCTGACCCTCACATGTGTGGGCAGGAGGCGTCTCACTACCGCACTATCGGCATGACCTGACGCACCTTCGGATCCCGTAGGTACAGCGCACCCCATGCAAGAATTCCGACGTAGACCGCGAACAGGACCGTACTGAAGAGCGGCTTGTCGACCCGCCAGTTGGTGAGAACGGCACCACCGAGATAGCCGGTCAGGAGAACGGCACCCAAAAATGCGGTGCGCGGCACCACGTACAGCACCAAGCACACCAGTAGCACGACGCCGATGACGGGCGTCATCTCGTCGCGCAGCCCCAATTCCACCGTCGCGTCTTTCACCTGCTGCACATTCAGCAGTTTGCCGACGATATCGAAGATCAGAAACAGCGCCAGCAGGCCGGTGAGGACCCAGCCGACGCGCGCAGCGGTACGTGACGTGGTTGCAGGAGTGGTCGTCGTGGTCATGATGTTCTCCGATGTTCGAGATGCACGATGTCGCCGGTATCGACTGCCGTCGGTACGGAAACTCACCGCGGCCCCGGATTCGGTGTCGATCGAGCCACCGTCGCGAGTCCACTCGAACCCGGTGACAGTAAAGTCGAAGAATGTCAGTGCGAGCAGGTGTTGTGGTCACGGGAACCGAGGTTCTTTCGGGTCGGGTGTCCGACAGGAACGGCCCATGGGTCGCCCAACGTCTCTTGGAACTGGGCGTCGACGTCGCCCACATCACCGTGTGCGGGGACAGGCCCGATGATCTCACCGCACAACTTCGTTTCCTCGCCGATCAGCGTATGGACCTCATTGTCACCACTGGCGGGTTGGGGCCGACCGCCGACGATCTCACGGTCGCGACCGTTGCCGCGCTCTACGGTCGAGAACTGCAACTCGACGTCGAACTGGAGCAGCGCATCCAGCAGATCGTGCAGCGTTGGCGGAGTCGCCTGAGTTCCTCGACCGATTCGGAGCCCCTTCTCGCGGGGATCCGCAAGCAAGCCATGGTTCCGCAGGGCGCGCAGTCCATTTCGCCGACCGGCACTGCTCCCGGCGTCGCGATACCAGCGAGTGACTCCGGGATGCTGCCTGCGGTTCTGATTCTGCCGGGCCCACCGCGCGAACTACAGGCCATGTGGCCCGAAGCTGTGCAGACAGCGACTGTCTCGCGAGTGTTGGCCAGGAGTGCTGCGGTTCGCCAGGACACCATCCGCGCGTACGGTCTGTCGGAGGCCGACCTCGCGGCTACCTTACGAACAGCGGAGCGCGAGGTAGCGGGATTCGGCGACCTCGAGATCACCACCTGCCTGCGCCAGGGTGAACTCGAAATGGTGACGCGCTATGCCGAATCAGCGGCGGCCGCATACGCCGACGTCGCAGCACTCATCGATAAACACTATGGAGCACAGGTCTTTTCGACCGACGGATCCACTATCGACGACATCGTGGCGAGTCGCTTGACGGGCCGTCGCATCGCAACGGCAGAATCGTGCACGGGCGGCATGATTGCCGCGCGTCTCACCGACCGTGCCGGGTCGTCGGCATATGTCATCGGCGCGGTGGTGTCGTACGCAAACGAAGCCAAGACCGAACTTCTCGGTGTTCCAGCCGAGGTCATCGAGCAGCACGGAGCCGTGAGCGAACCGGTGGCTGCACTGATGGCGGAGGGCGCGTTGAACCGGGTGAGCGTCGACATCGCTGTCTCGACCAGTGGCATCGCAGGCCCCGGTGGTGGCACCGAACTCAAGCCCGTCGGCACCGTATGCTTCGCGATTGCCGTCCGCGATCAGCCGACCGTCACCCGGACACTTCGACTGCCCGGTGACAGGGCAAGTGTGCGTTCGCTTTCCACCACCGCAGCGATGCACATGCTCGCCGACGCCCTGGAGCCGACGATCTGATTCTTGTGGTCAACGACCGACTATGGACTCCTCGATCGTCTTCGCCACCAGTGCCGCATCGTCGATCATCGGCACATGGCCGACGTTTGCCAGCGTGACGAAATGCGCCCCGGGTAGCCGCTGACGGGCCGCAGGGACGAAATGTTCGGGCGGGAAGATGCGGTCTCCACTCGACCACGCCACGGTGAGGGGGCACGGCATTTCGGTGAACGGTGCCACGCTCTCGCGGGTGTTCAACAGGTCGTGAGCCGCATCGCATCCGACGAGGTCTTCGAATGATTCGGTAGCCTGCTGGTGCGTCATCTGCTTGCCGCGCAACGCAATATCACGCATGGCGAGCTGGCGAACGAACCCGAACCGCATCAGCGGCGGCATCAGTGAGCTGGTGGCGTCGGCCAGCTTCTTGGTTCGGATCAACGTCGCTCGACTCTTACCGGGATCGGCGTCGGGCTCCCAGAAACCGGCGGGCGAGAGCGCGCACACCGAACGGGCCCGGCCTCTGCGAGCGAGCTCGATACCCATCCACCCTCCCATCGAATTGCCCGCGATGTGCACGGTGTCGAGACCACGATCATCGAGCAGCTGCTCTGTCACATCGGTCAGAGCACCGATACTCGCATGATCGAGACGACGTCCACCGCGGTGCCCCGCTGCAGTGGGGACGACGAGGTCGTAGTTCCTCTCGAGCAACGGTGCGACGGTGTCCCACGCTCGAGCCGACATCGTCACTCCGTGCAGCAACAGAAGTGGAGGTTTGGTGCTCATCGATTGCTCTCGTTTCGTCGACGGTGACATGCCCCGACGCGCCACCACTCGAAACTCGGTTGCCGCGCAGCTCGAGACGCTACACGCCGCACCGTTTTGTTCGCTCGACCCGGACCTACTCGTGACCGGCGACGGTGGCTACGTTCGGCCATGTGACCGGGCAGTGCCCGGCGACCAAGCGAGCCCCCTCGGCTGCCGCCAGGTCGATCAGCCGATCGTGCGACAGACGTACCAGCGGAGCATCTTCCGGCACTGCATGGGTTCCGACCAGACGGTTCTCATCGATGCCGGCCTGCAGATCGATGGCATCCATCGTGAAGATCCACGTTCCGGACTTCGCCATCCGAACCCGATACGACATGTGCCCCGGGGTGTGTCCCGGCGTCGAGATCGCGTCGATACCCGGGGCGAGCTCTGCGTCACCATCGAGGATGCGCCACTTGATGTTCGGGTTCGAGTAGTCCTCGCGCAAGTAGGCGTCGGCCCGCCCGGCCGTGTCCATTGCGAATTCGAGTTCGCGCCGTTGCACGAATACTTCGACACCTGCGTCGGCGAGATGCCGAAGTCCTCCCGAGTGGTCCAGATGCAAATGAGAGATCGACGCGAAAGCGAGGTCGGCGGGCGTCAGTCCATGAACCGCAAGGGCATCGATCAACGGATCCCCGTCGGTGGGGAAGGTGGGAGGAGCGCACGGCGCGTAGGAATCGTCGGGATCGGGACCGCGGAACCGTCGCGCATCGGTTCCGGTGTCGAGCAGGACCCAGCCGATGGTCGTCTTGACGAGGATGGCGCACACCGGCTCGACGAGAACGCGGTCGGAGCCGCCCTCGATCGAAATGTGCTCGGGGATCTCGTCGAAGGCCAAGGTCAGACAGAACATGCGTTCACAGGTAGGTGTAGTCATCGGGCACCGTGCTCACATGATTTTCGCAGGGCCATTGTTGCGTCCAGCCTCATGGCATCCATTGAATTCCTACCTGCTAAGTGGAACGTTCGACCAAGTTTTGTCCGACCCTACACGTAGTATAGGGCTTTACGTGAGGCATCACGCTATGCGTTTGTGAGACGAACGTCCAACTTGCGGAGCCGTCACGTGGAAAGCGCTCGATAGACGGACTCGGGGTGTTGAAGCAACGCCCACTGCCCCTCCTCCTCGGCGAGCGCGCTCGCGGACTCCCATACCTGGTCCGTGACGGCGTGACCGAGAACTGCGACATAGCTGTCCCGGGTCAGAATCGGATTCGCCGAGGCTCCGAAACCCTCGGCGAATCCAGTCAATCCACCGTTGTTGACCCACACATGGAACGGAGCGCCGCGGGGAACGACCGCCACGACGTCGCTCAGTATGTCTGCTGCCAGTCGATCGCAGGCTTCGACCGTCGCCGGTTGATCCTCGGTCGCAAGCTGGGGCATGATTTCAACGGCGTAGCCGGACTCGGTACCGATCCACGGCACCTGCGTGAATACGGTGACGTCTACCGGTTCGAGTTCGCTGGGCTCTTTGCCGCACACCCGCCTTCCGATCGAGTACTTGGTGGCCTCGGCGATCGCGATGAATGCCGCGTCCGAGAGGGCCTTCGTCATTCGAGTGATCTCAACACGTGCCACAGTCGGCACCTTTCATGTCGGGGTCACCGGCCGAGGTGCCGGCGACAGATGTAGAGGATGACTTCGAGCGCGGTATTCGCTCGAACTCTCAGGTTCTGCTGTGCCTCAACCTTTGTCGAGCGACTGCACCAGTCGCCTCAGCACTTCTCTGATAGTTCGAGCATCCGCGGGCCGGAGCTCGTTCGGCAGGTGATCGACCTCGAGACCGGCGAGCACCGCCAGGATCAGACGAGCATCCGTCCTCGGGCTCGTGAAATCCATGTTCTTCAGAACGGTCTGCAACTGGATGTTCAGCGTTGCCTGCCAGGCGGCGGATGCGCGCGCCAACGCGGGACGCCGCACACCCTCGACGGTGAATTCGTATTCGGCCAGAAGCTGAAAACGCTTGTGCGTCAGACCATCGATGACGAGATCGGCCAACCGATCGGCCAGATCGTCTGTGGATGGGTGCTCGCCGATGCGAGCGATCGCCGAGGTGACCCGCGCCGTTTCGCGCTGAATGTGACGGTCGAACGCTGCCTGAATCAGGTCGTCTTTTCCCTCGAAGTAGTAGCCCACGGCGCCGAGCGGTATCCCCGCTCGAGCAGCAACCACTCGCATCGACAGGCCTGCGATCCCCATCTCACTGACCACCTCGAGAGCTGCGTCCACGATCGCGTTCTTCTTGGCGACGCCGCGGCGACTCGGCGGCATCTTGCTCAGGGCATCGGGCAGATCCGCAGAACCGTTCCCGCCGTGTTCGGTGATCGCTACCCTCCCACTGTGGACGCGTTCGTCGCGCCGGACAACCACGCACCGACGTTGTCGCCGAGCTCGGACACAGAATAGCCGCCCTCGAGAATCGCGAGCACTGGTACGCCGACATCAGCGATCGCACGACCCATCTCGCGATAATCGGCACGATCGAGCGCGGCATCCCCACCCGGATCCCCGCGAAAGGTGTCGAAGCCGAGGGACACGACGATGAGGTCGGGAGTGAACTTCGAGATCGCCGACAGCGCGCCATCCAAGAGGGCGAGGTACGCGGGACCCTCGATCGCTTCCGCGAAGGGAAGATTGAGCGTGCTTCCGCGTCCGTGACCGGATCCCGCTTCTCCCGCATATCCGGTGAAGTACGGATAGCTACGGTCCGGGTGACCGTGCAGCGAGGCGTACAGCACGTCTGCCCGATCGTAGAAAATCGATTGTGTCCCGTTGCCGTGATGAAAATCGACATCGAGGATGGCGACCCTGTCGGCACCGCTGTCTCGCAACGACTGCGCGGAGATCGCGGCATTGTTGAGGTAGCTCCCACCTCCGAACGCATCCGCCGACACGTGATGGCCCGGAGGCCGGCACAATGCCAAAGCCAGAGGAGCGCCGTCGGCGACTCGTCTCATGGCGGTCAGTGCAGTACTCACCGACCCGATCGCAGCGTCGTAGGTACCCGGCCCGATACCGGTGATGGTGTCGAAGCAGTACTGTCCGAAAGCACCTGCGTCCTGGGGCTTCTTCGCGGCAACGGTCGGAGCATGCAGACCTGGGTGGCTGAACGTGTCTGCGAACACCAGCTCGACGCCGTCGTCCGGCACATCGGCCGCCGACCATGCTTGCCCGAGAAAGTCGACGAGTGCCGTGTCGTGTACGCCTCGAATGCTCTCAAGGACAGCACTATCGACGTCCGGTCCGATCAACTCGACATTCGGTTCACCTGCGAGAGCATGGTGGATCGCGTCCATTCGTGCGACGGTGTCGAACGCCGGAATCGGTCGCCCGCACTGCACCTCGACGGGCGGGGCATGGCCCCGGTGTTCCGGACTTGTCACGACGGGGATCGGACGGGCGGAAGTTGACGTCATCGAGTCTCCGAAGATGTAGGGATTCAGCGGCTTACGGTGGTCGGCTGGACAGATCGCTTGCGCGCGAGGACGAGGTAGACGCCTGCGGTGACGGCCAGCCCGGGTATCCAGGACACGTCGGCACCCCCGAGCGCCGTGCTGAACGCCCCAGTGAACCATGCACTGGTCATGAACGGGATCCCGGTGGCAACGCCGGCGAAGTATGCGATCAGGACCTTGAGGTTCAGCCCGTAGTAGGTCCAATTGACGGGGTCGTGCCAATACGGACCTGCCTTCGCATACATGGCGGACACGTTGTACGCGCCGTGCTGGACCACGTAGTAGTCGACCAGGTTGACCGCACCCCACGGAGTGAGCAGCAGCAAGAGCACGGACAGGAACGCCTGGAGGTTCTGCGCGTAACTCTGATACGCGATGGTGGCGGCGGCCGTCCCGAGGACGAAAGTTGGCATCATCATCAGAACCCGTGTGCGGAGCGAAGCAGGTACGCGAACGAAGGTGGACAGACCGGTGACGAGGTTGAGCATCCCGCCGTAGATGTTGAGGACATTGGTGACGGCAAGGCCCGCGGCAGTTGCCGCGAGAACGACCGAACCGAGTAGGCCGCCTCCGAGCGCCGCGTCGGCACTCTGGAAGATGTCTCCGAACCCGAACTTCGCGGTCAGCAGCAAGCCGAGGGCGCACACCCCCGTCGCGGAAAGGAACACACCCGCGGCGGTCCACCCGAAGATGGCCGGTCCCGAGGTGTCTTCCGGCAGATAACGGGAGTAGTCCGACACGAAGGGTGCGTATGTCAGAGCGAATGTGACCGCGACACCGGTGCCGGTGAGGAAGGCACCCCACGACACGTCCTGCGACGTGGTCACCGGAGCCCCATCGCGGAGGAAGGCAGCCACGATCACCGTCAGAAGTATCGCGGTCAGGGGAATCTGCGCCCATCGGCACACCGCATGGATGGCGTGATAGCCGACGACCGCGATCAGCAGACTTGCCACTGCCACGATCGACATGGCAACCGGCAGAGCTATGCCGGTTGCGGCCGTCAATGCTTGCCCGCCGATTATGGTGACCGATGCAGTCAATCCCGCGTACATCAAGAAGGCCGCGATCACCGGTATGAGAGCACCGTTGTAACCGAACTGTCCGCGACTCTGAATCAATTGTGGGATACCGAGTCTCGCCCCTTGCACGGAGTGCAGGGCCATCAGCGCCGTCCCGATCACGTTGCCGACCAGAGTCGCAACCAGCGCCACCCAGAAGTTGGGAACGATCGTCAAGATGACCAGGCCGAATACGGCATTGCCCACATTGAGGTTAGCCGAGAACCACACTGCGAACAGGTCTCGCGCAGTTCCTGTGCGTTCGGTGGTGGGCACCGGGTCGATGTGATGCGTTTCGAGTGCTGAAGCTATGTCGGCCGACTGCGTCATTCGTTGTTCCGATCCTTGGTTGAGGCGAAGTTGCCCAGTGAAGGGGACCTCGGATGCACTGTGTCGGGGTATCTTTCGACGGCTGTATCAGTTCACTGCAGGTGTGGTGACGCCTCGTTCTTCGGCAATGGAGTTTCCTCCGTCGACGACGAGAACCTGGCCGGTGATGTACGACGCCGATGCCGAGGCGAGGAATGATACGAGCGCTGCCACCTCGTCCGGCCGACCGGAACGTCCGAGGGGGCTGGCAGCACCCATCGTGTTCTCGTGCTCGGTTGCCGATCCCGTCGCAATCCAGCCCGGGGCAACGATATTGGCGGTGATGCCGCGGTGAGCGTTGTCGATCGCGATCGACCGCGTCAAGCCCACCAATGCCGCCTTGGCAGCATGATACGAGGCGTCTCCCCCGTAGGCCATCACCGAACCCGAAACCGAACCGACGTTCACGATTCGACCGAACTGCTGTTCCACCATGGGTGCGAGCGCAGCGCGGGTGACGAAGAAGTTCGTGTCGAGGTTGCGTGAGATTGCGGCGTGCCATTGGTCGTCCGAGGTGAGTTCGGCCGGAGTCTGCTCTTCGCTACCCGTGGTCGCGGTCATGCCCGCATTGTTCACCAGCACGTCGACTCGACCGAAGTGTTCGACTGCCTCGTCCACCAAGCGTTTCGCCGTGGACGAGTCCGTGAGATCGCCGATGAAGCCGATCGCCTGCGCACCGGTAGCGGTCAACTCCGCGACACGGGTGTCGATGCGCGACGACGTCGCCGCGATCACGAGCGAATGCGTCGACGCCAACGCTCGGGCGCAGGCGAAGCCGATGCCGTCGGGGCCACCTGCACCCGTCACCACGGCAACGGGCCTTGCAACATCGACCGGAGTGAACACCATCAGCTACTACCTCCAAAGTTGAACGATCGACCAAGATTAGCCCAGAAGAACAGCCGAATGTGCTTTTCGGCAATAAAATTGCTGTCCATCGAAGTTCTCTGACGTTTGTGTTCTTGGTCGACCGTTTCACATTGCGGGACTCGCGTGGCGCGAGTAGTGCACGACGGACCCGGAGCCGTCCGACCGAGGATCCGATGTCGCGGTCATCGACCCGTCATCGCCCACGACTACGACGTTCGACTGACCCATAGCTTCGGTGAAGGCCGGAACATGTCGAACGTTCAGGCCGCTTCGTTCGAGTGATGCGCATGCCGGCGCGGACAATCCTGGTTCGACCGAAACGGATTCGTCTGTGTTGCCGTCGAATTGGACTCCGACGATTGCCCGCGGTGCAGCTACGGCGATGTCGGGGCCGACGCCGCTCAGTATTCGAAGCAGCAACTGAGCGATGATCTGCGGCTGACCCTGACCACCCATCGTCGACAGGATGTGACGGACAGAGCTGCCCTGTGTGGTCATTGTCGGCATCAGCGTGTGGGCCGGGCGTTTTCGAGGTCCGATGACATTGGGAGAAGATTCGTCGAGGGAAAAGCTGGTGCCTCGGTTCTGGAACAGGACACCGGTTTCGGGATCGATGATTCCCGATCCGAAACCGCCGTAGACGCTCTGAATGAGGGACACCGCGTACCCGTCGCTGTCGGCGGTGGAGATACCGACCGTGTCACCGTGCGGCACCGGTGCCGTGCACTCGGTCATCGCTCCCAGTGCGGAGGTTGCCAACAGGTCCGCGTGCACCAGTTCACCCACGTCCACGACGCTCCGACGCGGATCGGCGAGGCACTTCGACCGTAGGCCGTTGGCGTGATGGAAGATTCGCATCACGGCACCCAGATCGTCGCCCAAAGGGTCGTTCGAACCGAGTTCGTCGAGTGCGCGCAACGCGCGGAGAAGAACGAAACCGTGGGTGTTCGGCGGACTCGTCGACACGGTCAATCCACGAAATGTCACCGAGACCGGTTCGGTCACCTCCGGGGCGAATTCGACGAAATCGTCCTCGGCGAGGCTGGAACCCCGACTGCGTAGGAATGCAACGGTGCGGCGGGCGAGAGTGCCCTCGTAGAAACTCTCCGATCCCTCGCTTCTCAAGATGCGGAACGTCTCTGCGAGTGCGGGTTGCGCGAACGACTCTCCGGCGTGAAGGGGCTGTCCACCCGGTCGGAAGACCCGATCGAAATCCGGCATACCGAACAGGTCTGCATGTTCGGGGTCGACGATGTGGTCTGCCAGCGAGGCCGACACCGGGACCCCGCGTTCGGCGGCCTCCTCCGCATCGTGCAGCAACCGTTCCCATGGTAGGCGACCGCCCAACCCGCGCATGCGCTCCCAGCCGCCCACTCCCCCGGGCACGGTTATCGTCTCGACACCGCGGAACGGTAGGTGCCCGCTGCTGTGCCGAGATCGCAGCGCGTGTGCGTCCGTCGTCGACGGTGCCCACCCGGACGCATTGACACACCGGATGACACCGTCCGGACTACGCACCAAGGCGATGAGATCGCCTCCCAGCGCTACGTTCTGCGGATACACGACCGTCAGGGTCGCGGCAGCGGCGATGGCCGCGTCGACGGCGCTGCCGCCATCGCGGTAGACCCGCTGAGCAGCATCGGTCGCCGACGTGTGAGGTGTGGCTACTGCTCCGGTGAAACGTCTGGTGGCAGTCGATTCCGACACGGCCTGGATACTCCTTGGTCTCGAGTTGATTGGTGACGACGAGGCCCGTTCAGTCGATGGTCGACAGAAACGACCTCGTGCGTTCGTGAACCGGATCGGAGAAGAGCTTCTCGGGCGGTGCGTCCTCGATGATCCGACCGGCGTCCATGACGACGATGCGGTCGGCAACATCACGGGCAAAGCGCATTTCGTGCGTGACGATGACCATGGTCATGTTCTCTTGCGCCAGTTCGCGCATCACCGCCAGCACTTCCCCGACCATCTCGACGTCGAGTGCACTCGTGGGTTCGTCGAACAGCATCACCTTGGGCCGCATGGCGAGTGCACGCGCAATGGCCACGCGTTGCTGCTGGCCGCCGGACAGCTGGCTGGGACGCGATTCGGCCTTGTCGGCCAGCCCCACCCGTTCCAGCAGCACAGCCGCCTCACGAACCGCCGTCTGCTTGGGAGTTCCGAGAACACGCACCGGGGCGTTCCAGATGTTCTCGGCGGCGGTCATGTGCGGAAACAAATTGAAATGCTGAAAGACGAAACCGATTTCGCGGCGTCGACGAGCGAGCTCGGTGGTCCCGACCTTCTTCCTGGAGGTCAGGTCCCGGTGGCCGATGGACGCGCCGTCGATGAGTATTTCGCCTTCGTCGATCTGCTCGAGGTGATTCAACGACCTCAGCAGCGTCGTCTTTCCTGCGCCGGACGGCCCGATCAACACCACGACCTGACCACGCAGAACATCGAGCGAAACCTCATCGAGCACTCGGCGGCCACCGAGCGTGCAGCATGCGTTGCGGACCCGAACGATGGGCTCGGCATCCTCGGTCTTGACTGTCATGTCGCTCTCCTCGACTGCTGTCGTCATTCGTGGGCAGGTTGAGAGGCGGCTACCGAGCGCCGCGCCCCCAACAGGCGTTGGGTGATTCGTACCGGCTGTTCGATGCCCACCTGACGGGCCAGCCGGTTCTCGATGGCCGACTGAATGACCGTCCAGACCGTGGTCAGTGCCAGATAGTAGATAGCAACCACGATGAAGATCTCGAACGTGTGAAACGTTGCAGAACTTATGGATTGGGTGACCTGAAACATCTCGCTCACCCCGATGACGCTCAGTATCGACGTGGTTTTCATCATTCCGTTGAAGGAATTGCCCAAGGGCGGAACCATGACCCGCAGCGATTGCGGCACGATGATCCACCGCATGAGCTTGCCCGGTCGCATTCCGAGGGAAGCGGCAGCCTCGAACTGTCCCTTGGGAACAGCATCGAGTCCGGCGCGAACGATCTCCGCGATGTACGCGCTCTCGTTGATCATCAATCCGAGGATCGCAGCTTGCACGGCCGCCTTCAACGAAAGCCCCAGTAGCGACACATCATCGAACTGATAGAGACCGACGGCCGCGAAGCCTGTGTAGATCAGCACCAACTGAACCAGCAACGGAGTTCCACGGATGGCCCAGATGTAGACGCCTGCAACCCAGCGCACCGCAGCGATACGAGATCGTCGCATGAGGGCAATCGCCAGCCCGGTGATGATGGCCAATATCATTGCCACCACGGAGATCGCGATGGTCAATACGAGTCCGTCGAGGAAGCGATCGGTCGGAGTGAACAAGCTCTGCCAAAAGAATTGCCAATCGAACTGCATGTCGTCGACCGCCGCTATTCCTGGATGCTCAGGTCGCCCTGGCCCCATTGGTCGATGATGCTCTTGTATGTACCGTCGGCCTCGAGCGCACTCAACGACTCTGCGATGGCATCGTGCAGTTCGTCATTCCCTTTCAGCGTTGCAGCACCGATCTTGATGGTGCCGAACGGTTTTCCTGCGGTCTGTATCTGTGCCCCGGTCTTGGTCTCGTAGTAGCCGAGTGTCTCGGCGGCATCCATGTAGGCGTCCATCTGCCCGTTCTGCACCTGCTGAATCGATACGTCCGGCTTGTTGTTGCGGTTGATGTCCACCGAGGGCTTGCCTTCGGTCACGCACGTGTCGGACTGCTCCTGCGCCAGTGCCTCGGCGGTGGTTCCGACGGCAACCATGACTTTCTTGCCGCACAGACTGTCGTCCAGACCTGTCACGTCGGCGGGGTCCTTCTCGCTGACCGCAATTCCGGTACCGGAGTACAGATACGGCACGAAATCGACGATCGCTTCGCGCTCGGGTTTGATGTAGAGCGCGGCCATGATCACGTCACACTGTTTTGCCTGCAGTGTCGGAATCAGGGCGGGGAATCCGGCCTGCACGAACTGGGTCTTCAATCCCATCTGCGCCGCAAGGGCTTTGGCCAGATCGACTTCGCTGCCGACCAACTCGCCGCCCTCGTCGAAGTAGACGCTGGGCGGGGCGCCGTCGTTTGCGGCGCACACCTTCAAGGTGCCGGCTTCCTGCAGGGCGGACGGAGCCACCTTCGGTGGGCCCGAGGGGGCATTCGCCTCTGCCGAGTCCGACGACGAACAGCCTGTGGCCAGCAGGGCAACGACACCGGCGCCGACGAAAAATGCGGTCTTGAACACGGTTCTTCCTCCAGATCGGGCGGGAACGAGAACTCTTGCCACCTGTCGCCTATCACTCGATAGGTGGTGACTATCAAACGATAGGCCGACTCTGTGTCAACCGGGTTACGAATTGTGTCGATTGCGCGAAATCGGTCGGCTAACGATGCAGAAACGGCGGGCTGGTGCGGTCAGCCGACCGTTGCGCCCTCGAGGTCATCCAGCCGACGACGCGTCGTTTCACGTACCGCGGACAGCGCGGCCGGGTCCACCAGTACTGCGCGCAACACGAAATCGCCCGCCTGCAGCGGACGCGCGTGGCGGACGGGCCCATTGGGCCCCCCTTGCTCGCGCACCGTCTCGAACAGCACTCCGTTCACCGCTCGCTGCACGAAACTCGGCTCCACATCGACGAATTCACCAGTTTTCTGTCCGCCGATGATCAGCTGCTCCATCAACTCGTGGAACAGAGCTATGCCCTGGCGCTCGGCTTCGAACTCCGGTTGCGTCAGAACAGCATCTTGATACAGGCCGCGCGAGTCGAAAGTTTGCAACAGCGACACCCGCACGTCCCCGGCTACTGTCAGGTGCAGCTTCTCCGCCCACGAGCTGTCCTCTGCCAACCGGCACTGCAAGCGGTGGATCGCAGCCCCGAGGTCCATCTCCACCAGTGCCCGAAAGACTGCGTGCTTGGCCTCGAAATGATGAAAGAGCGACGGCTGGCGAATGTGCACCGCCTCGGCGATGTCACGCGTGGAAGTACCGAAGTAACCGCGCTGCGCGAACAACGAAGCCGCCGCCAACAGGATTTTTCCACGCGTGGACGACCAATCCACCGAGCTGGGCTGCCAGTCGCCTCCGTACGTCACGCGGTTCACCTTTGCCTCGAACACCGCGCACGTCAAACCCGCGCGTTCGATTGCGACTTCGGAGCAGCCGAGGCTCAGCGGAGACGAGCGCTGGGCGCGGGACTCACACCCGATCGTCGTCCTGCGCGTCGAGCAACAACAGGTGGGTAGCACCGCGCGAGCGGAGATACCCGAAGTAGTAGGCGTAGCCGGCTGCGACGATGCCGAGTGCGATACCCAGACTCAACCACTGCTCCGGATCCATCACACCGATGACCACGATGCCGACGATCACAATCAGCGCGACCAGTGCAGGCAACGGCCACAACGGCATTCGGAACAACTCCGGATGCTCCACGCCACGCTGTCGACGAACGACGAGAGCCGACAGTGCGATGAAGGCGAAGCCGACGACAACTGTGGATCCCGTCGCGTTGACCAGCAGGGTCATCGGCATGAGACAGCAGGCACCCGAGATCACACCCATCACGATCGTTGCCACCCGCGGCATGCTGACGGAGCCGGAGACACGCGAGAGGGGCGTGGCCAACACAGCAGGCAGTGCCTGATCACGGGCAGCGGCGAACAACAACCGACCGGCCTGCAGCCCGAGAGCAATATTGGCGTTGAGGATGGCCAAAGCCATTGTCAGCAATACGAATACGGCTACCGCATGACCTGCACGTTGCTCGAGGAACTCCTGGACCGGCAGATCGGAACCGACGAGGCCCTCGATCGAGTCCGCTCCCAGCATCACCGACACGAGAGGGACCAGCTCGACCACCACGGTGATCAAGGCGGAATACAACACCGCCCGTGCCACGTTTCGACGCGGGTTCTTGGTCTCCTCAGCGAAATACACCGCGCCGCCGTATCCGAACTGCGACAGCACTCCCTGAGTGACGACGAGTACAAGCCCGGCGATCCCGATGGGGGCAAGAGCCCCGCTCGAGTCCAGCGCCTGCGGGTTCAGCAGATCGGTGATCGGGCGTTCGATGTGTACCAATCCCAGTGCGGTGAGCAATACCAACGATGCCATCTCGACGAACAGAAACGACCCGGTCACCCACGCGTTGGTACGAATGTTCAAGCAGGCCACCACTGTTGCGATGAGGGTGACGACCAGGGCTGTGACGAGTGGGTCGACGCCGGAGATCGCGACTCCGAGGTAGTCGGCAACACCGAGGGCGAAGATGGCCTGCGCCAGAGGAAGACCGACGAGCCCCAGGAAGAAGACTGCAACCCCGGATGCGGGTCCGAGCGTTCGACTGACCATCGCGTAGTCACCACCGGCGACGGGGTGCCGCGAACCGAGCTCGGCGTAACACAGCGCTATGAGCAAGCTGATGATGCCGCCGATCAGGAAGCCCCAGAACACCCCGGTGCCGTAGGCCGTCAGTGCCGCTCCGCCGAGGATGAACACGCTCGCTGCAGGTGAGATCGACGAGAGGGTGAGCATGACGTTGCCGCTGACGCCCAGCGAACGCGCCAGTTCCCTGTCGTAGGTGCCAGAAACGCCGAGCGGCGGACCGGAGCGTGCATCGGCGGCAACCGGAGAATTGGGGATTTCGGGCATGACACGGCCTGCTTCCTGGAGTGTGAAGCCGAGATATTCTTTGACTCAAGTGTCAAAGAATTCTTAGGAGATTGGCACGCGCGCTCGGTACTGTCAACAGGTGGCACGCCAGCGGAACCAGATGGCCAGGCGCAATGCGCTGATCGAAGCGACGTATGCAGCGGGTCGCGAGCACGGGCTGCGCGCGTTGTCGTTGACCGACGTCGCCAAGGAAGCCGGCTTGACCCGTGGTGCCGTGCTCTACTACTACGACGACCTGGACTCGTTGCTGGTCGAGGCTCATGCCGCCGGTGTCTCGCGGTTCTGCGACGAGCGCGACGAACTGGTGGCGGCGACACAGGACCCGCGTCGACAACTGGACATCGCCATCGACGCCGGCTTACCGACAGGGCCCGACGATGCTCTGATGCGGCTACTGTTCGAGCTCGACGTACTCGCCGGCAGCTCTGCGCTGCACGAAAAGCTGGTGCAGGAACTCGACCGACGTCAGGCCGCGACGTACCGGAACATCATCGCTACGGGCGAGCGTGCTGGAGTGTTCACTCCGACCCCGAGCGGCGACCTCGTGGCGACGACGATGGTCGTCCTCGAGGACGGATACGGCCTGCACATCGTGGCCGATCACATCACGACTCACGACGTAGCGGCCGACGGAATGCGTGCAGTTGCAGCGCAACTGGGATGTCCGACGATCCGGGGCTGACCTACTCGCGGCCCTTCGCGGCAAGCGCCTGCAGCGCGTCGAGGTACATCTCGACCTGCTTGGCGAACACCTCTTCGTAATTCATCAGTGCCAGTTCGGCTTTGGCTTGCTCTGCATACGGAAACTTCTCGGGATGCTTCGGGGCGTACACCTGCACCCACCCGTCCTCCTTTTCGCGCGGGTCCGACGCACTGAGCCGAGCACCCTCGGCACTGGCCGAACCGAGAACCAGATTCGCGAAGACCTGATACTGGATCACGGCGGCACGGCCTCGCAGACCTGCCATGTGCATCGCCCGCAACACCCACTCGACGGCCCGTAATTCGTTCGGGCCGTTGGTGACGAGGGAGAACGTTGCAGCGGCGGCTGCCGGGTGCGCAGTCGTGGTTCGCCACGCGCGCCAGGCAAGATCTTCGAGATCCGCACGCCAGTCGTCGGTCGGCTCGTAGCCGTCCAGAGACAGCTCGTCGAGATGATCGGCCACCGCGATGAGGAGGTCGTAACGACTCGCGAAATGTCGGTACACCGCAGTCGGGGACGACTTCAGCTCGTCACCCAAGCGCGAGAACTTCAGCGCCGGCTCGCCCTCTGTGTCCAGGATCGTCAGCGCTGCGGCAACAATTTCCTCCTGCGACAGCGATCCCCTCTTGCGGCGCTTGCGTACGTCCGAACTCATCGGCACATCCCTTCGCGTCCGACGCGTCGAGCGCGTCCAGACGTGTTTCCGTCTTGTTCCGACGACATTTCTTTTAGTGAATGCCATTGACTATTGCCTTGACTATGACCATAGTCACTGCAACACCAAACGATACGACCCGAGATTGGACGAGCCATGGACGCCCCCACGGCACCGGAGCTGCGATTCACATTCCGCATCGTCGCCGACACCGGCCCCTATCTACCTCTCGAACAACGAGCCGCCGAGCTGCTCGAGTTCATCCCCATCACCGGCGGAACCATGGAAGGAGATGTTTCGGGAACGATCATTCCCGGCGGTGGTGACTGGTGCCTGACTCGCGCAGACGACGCATACCAGGTCGAAGCGCGATACCTGATTCGTACCGATCAGGACGACATCGTCGACGTGGTCAACCTGGGGATAGTCCGCCACCTCCCCGGTGAGTCCGGCGAACAGATGGGCTACTTCCAGTCCACCCCCCGATTTCGGACGACGTCACCGCGACTTCAGTGGCTCACGCGTTCGGTGTTCGTGGGGCGCGCGACATCCGACGCAACCGGCACCACGATCGACGTCTTCGAAGTTCTGGCCTGATCACTCATCTCACCGCCGCACGCGTGTTCGCACGCATCCGCCCGAGAGGCACCCAGATGTCAACACGACATACTCGCATGATTGCGATCGCATTCACCGCCGCATGCGCGCTCTTCACGACGGCCTGTGTCGGCGGGACCAATCCTGAATCCGCAGACACGATTCGGACGACGATCGATCCGCCGTCGACGTTCGACCCCACCAAAACACTGTCGCTTCCTGACAATCTGCTCGCACGAACGTCCTACGACACACTGGTCCGCCGAGACGACGGCGGCTTGATTGCCGGTCTGGCAACCGACTGGACGGCGACACCGACCCAAGCGGCGCTCACCATCCGCAAGGGCGCAACCTGTTCCGACGGAACCGCAATCACTCCGGGGGTCGTCAAGAATTCGCTCGACTACTTCGCGCGTCCGGACTCCGGCTCGACCGTCCCCGGTCAAGTCTTCGGCGGAACACCGCCGACGATCACCGCGGACGACAACGCCGGGACGGTCGTCATCGACCTCGGCGCGCCCTGGCCCGACCTGATGACCGGATTGAGCATTTCGTCGACCGGAATCATCTGTCCCGCAGGACTTGCCGATCCCGAGGGTCTCGGTGCCGGCACCGCGAAGGGCAGCGAGTCGGGGCCGTACGTACTGGATTCGTTCCAGCCGGGAGTGAAGTACACCTTCCGATTGCGTGAGAACTACGACGGCTGGCCTGCGTGGGCGACACCGGTAGACGGCACGCCCGCAAAGACTTTGGAGTACTTCGTTTCTCAGGACTCCACCGCTACGGCAAATCTGGTGATGAGCGAGCAACTGGACATCGCCAAGATTCAAGCCACGACGATGGAACGCTTCGACGGCATGGACGGGTACAGGGTATCGGTCGATCGCTTTTCCGACTTCTACCTCGTGTTCAACGAACGCCCCAGCAGTGTTCTCGCCGACCCCGCCCTCCGACGGGGCGTCGCACAGGCGATCGATCGCAGCATGCTCGAAAAGGTGACGTCCGCAGGAACGGGTGAGATCGCGACCTCGCTCGCATCGAACCTGACCCCCTGCGTTCCCACCGCAGACACCACGTTTCCCGAGCAGGACGCCGACGCTGCCTCGAAGGCCCTCGACGGTCTGAACATCCGCTTCATCGGCCCGTCCATTGCCGGTCCCGCCGGTGCCGGCAACGAGTACATTGCCGAGGCGTTGCGGGCTGCGGGCGCTCAGGTCACGATTCAGAACACCGACGTCGGAAGCTGGATCGGCACGGTCTTCGGTGAGCCGGACGCGTGGGACCTCACGTTGTTCGCGGACCTCAACTTCCTCGGTTCGCTGACCAGTCCGTTGGGCAGCTTCGTCGGACCGACGATCCAGGAGGGCGGTGGAAACGTCGGCGGGGTAACGAACGACGCCGCGGACGAAGCCTTCGCCGCCTCACTGACTGCATCCTCGCCGGAGGAACGCTGCAGCTACCTCAACAGTGCGGTCTCGGCACTGGTCGACGATGTCGATGCACTCCCACTGATCAACGACGCCTTCATCTACGTCCAGCGCCCCGGCTTCACCGTGCAGATGCGCGGCGGCTCGCTCGACGACCCGATCTTTCGCATCACCGGATGAGCCCCTCCCGCGAACCGAACCCTCAGGAGCAGACATGACCGACCGATGGCACTCCGCGTCCGCTCGGACGACCCGCGACCACGTCGTGGTCGACCCTCTTGCACCGACGTTCCGTTGGCAGAACGAGCGTGTGCCCCTGGTCCACAGAGCAGGGAACCGCTGATGTCCATAGCCGAACAGACTCTCCCGACCGGCGCGCCCGCGCTCGGATTCGGACGTCGAATCGCACAGAACTCGTGGAGTGGCTTCGCGCTCCGCCGATTCGGGGGACTCGTTCTCTCCCTCGCATTGCTGGTCGTTCTCACCTTCCTCATCGTGCCGCTCATTCCCGGTGATCCTGCACTTGCGATTCTGGGCCCGGACGCGCGGCCGGACGCGATCGCGGCCGTGCACGAACGGCTTCATCTCGACCTTCCGCTGTGGAGTCAATTCGAGCTCTACATCAGAGGTCTGTTCTCGTTCGATCTCGGCGACAGCTTCCGGTATTCGACGCCTGTCACGGAGACGATCGCGACGAAACTCCCGTACACAGCGACTCTGGCGTTCGGCTCGATTGCAGTGGTCATTCTCGTTGCGATTCCACTCGGCATGACGATCGGCGTCCTCACCCGCGGTGGACGCAGACCTGCACTCGCAACCGGGTTCGGATCTGTCGCAGGATTTTTCGCATCCTTCCCGGCCTATGTGGCGGGCACGATCCTGGTCATCGTCTTCGCCATCTGGCTTCGAGTTCTTCCTGCAGGTGGGGTGTCGTCCACCGGCTCCTTCATCCTTCCCATTGCCGCTCTCGCAACAGGTCCCGCTTTCGCGGTCGCACGAGTGGTCCGACAGGAAACTTTCGAGGTACTGCAGCAGGACTACGTTCGCACCGCCCGCGGCCGGCGCATCTCCTCGGCCCGTCTGTACCTGCGCCATGCGTTGCCGAACCTGATGGCGTCGACGCTGACACTCACGGGCCTGATCCTCGCCGGACTCCTCGGCGGAGCAGTCATCATCGAAACCGTATTCAGCCTGCCCGGGCTCGGTTTGGAGGTGGTACAGGCGATCATCTACCGCGACTATCCGGTGATTCAAGGCATCGTCCTGACCATCGGAACCATCGCGATCGTCATCAACCTGGTGATCGACGTCCTCTTGGGTCTCATCGACCCCCGAACCCTGGGTGGGCCGACCAATGGCTGAAACACACCGCCGCATGCCGGCACCGCTGATCGCGGGCTTGGTCATGCTGGGAATCCTCGTCCTGACCGCCATCCTTGCGCCGGTCTTCCTCAGCAGCGCGGCCAACACGCTGACCACCGATACCCGCGCCACTCCCTCGGCGGAACACTGGTTCGGCACCGACGACCTCGGCCGTGACATCCTGGCACGCTCCCTGGTCGCCGCTCGTCTGACACTGCTCATGGCGGCAGCCGCAACCGCGATGGCGGTAGTTGCGGGAGTGCTTGTCGGAGCACTGGTCTGGCTCGCACCGCGTCGGCTCCGGGAGGCGGTCCTCCGGATCATCGACTCCACCGTCGCGTTCCCCTCGATCATCCTCGCGCTCGTCATCGCCGCGATCCTCGGGCCGGCCACGTCGTCTGCAATCATCGCGATCGGCGTCGCCGGTATCCCTGGATTCGCACGCATCACCTCGAACATGACTGCGTCGGTTGCCCAGAAGGACTTCGTGGGGACGGCACGGCTACTGGGCGTGCCGGGTTGGATGCTGTTCGTCCGGCACCTGCTGCCCAACATCGGCGGTCCGTTGCTCGTCCTCATCGCGTCGAGTTTCGCGCTGTCGCTGCTCGATATTTCGAGCCTGTCCTTCGTCGGACTCGGCGTGCAGAGCCCGGACTACGACTGGGGCCGCCTGCTCAACGAGGGCCTGCCTGCGATCTACTCGCAGCCCATGGCAGTTGCCGCCCCCGCCGCGATGTTGATCTTCGCCGGGGTCGCGGCGATGCTCACCGGCGACGGTCTTGCCGCACGCATCGATCCGTGGGGTCGCCAGCCGCGGTTGGCGCGCAAGTCGCAGTCGGCGGCAGCCACCTCTCTGTCCCCCGCTGCCCTGGTGGAGGTTCGTGATCTGAAGGTGACGGCCGCGAACGGTACACAGCTCGTGAAGGGGATCGATTTCGACATAGCGCCCGGCGAAATCCTCGGCCTGGTCGGCGAATCGGGCTCCGGTAAGTCGATGACGGCCATGAGCCTGGCACGCCTGCACCCGGACAGTGTCGCGGTGGACGTCGGTCTGATGAGGCTGGGCGATCTCGATCTCCGCTCCTGCACACAGCAGAGCCGCTTGGCCAAGGAGATCGGGCTGGTCTACCAGGACCCGGGTTCGACGTTCAATCCCGCTCTGCGGCTTGGTGTTCAGCTCACCGAGGTGGCGAAGGTGCACCTCGGCATGGCTCGCACGAAGGCGAACGAGACCTTGGTCGAGGCACTGCGCGCCATGCGGATCAAGAAGCCCGAGGAACGAATGACCCAGCATCCCTATCAATTGTCGGGAGGAATGCTGCAGCGGGCCATCATCGCCTCGTCACTCGTCACGCACCCCAAGCTCATCATCGCCGACGAACCCACGACGGCACTCGACGTGACGGTTCAGGCCGAGGTTCTGCGGCAGCTCAAGCACATCAACAGCAGCGAGGGCACCGCCATCCTGTTCATCTCGCACGACATCGGTGTGGTCGAGGCCTTCTGCGACCGAGTTCTGGTCATGGAGCAGGGCGAGATAGTCGAACGGCTCACCGGTGCACAGCTTGCCGCTCGGGACGTGCAGCATCCGTACACCACAGCACTCCTGGCCGCGACGCCGACGATCGCACTGCCCACCCCCGCCCTTGCTGCCGAGGAGGTCTCCCAATGACCACGAGCGACAACCCCATTCTCGAGGTGCACGGACTCGATGTCACGCTCGGACAGCGATCGAAGGCGACGAAGATCCTGAACGGGATCGACCTGACCCTCCAACGTGGGTCGACGGTCGCTCTCGTCGGCGAATCGGGATCCGGCAAATCCACGATTGCCAAGACCGTCATCGGAATTCATCGAGCCGATCGAGGATCGATCCGATTCGCCGGGACCGAGTTGGTCGGTGCGAGTCGCCGAACCCGTCGATCTGTGCGGCGTCGGATTCAGCTCGTTCCGCAGAACCCGTACTCGTCTCTCGATCCACGCCGAACCATCGGACAAACACTGGCCGAGGCAATCGATCCGGTACTGGCACGGGTCGGGCCGAATCGCGAGCGCGTCTCCTCCCTACTTGCCATGGTGGCCCTCGACGACTCGGCCATCACCCGGTACCCACACGAGTTCTCGGGTGGCCAGCGCCAACGGATCGCGATCGCCCGTGCACTTGCCACCGATCCCGAGGTGGTGATCGCCGACGAAATCACGTCGGCTCTCGACGTCTCGACGCAGGCCGAGATTCTCGATCTACTCGCCCGATTGCGTCAGGAACTGCAGCTGACCGTGCTCTTCATCTCGCACAACCTTGCCGTCGTCAGCCAGATCTGCGACGACATCGTCGTGCTGCTGGGCGGCGACGTAGTCGAATCCGGCTCGGTGCAGCAGGTATTCGCCGATCCGCAGTCCGAATACACACGCACACTGATCGATTCGGTCCCCGGCGGCCCGGCCTTCGGCCTCGCCCTCGCGGCACCTGCACCACTCGGCTCCCCGTCCCACGCCACAGGAGGCACAGCATGACTCAGGCACACCCCGTTCTCTGGACGCTCGGCGCCCGCGAGATAGCGCGACTCGTTCGAACTCGCGCAGTGACCGCACGCGAGGTGATCGACGCGCACCTGGACCGCATCGCCGAGGTCAACGGTCACCTCGGCGCTCTCACCGTCGTATTCCACGACCGCGCACGCGCACTCGCCGACACCATCGATCGCCGAATCGCCGACGGTGAGGATGTCGGTGAGCTCGCCGGGGTACCGATCTCCGTGAAGGAGAACATCGACCTGACGTGGTCTGCGTCGACGCAAGGCTGGACCTTCCTCGCGGATGCGATTCCGACGTCGGATTCGACAATGGTCCGACGGCTGATGGAAGCAGGCGCGATCCCGATCGGCCGGGGAAACATGCCCGACACCGGATTGCGTTGGGACACCGACAACGAACTCTTCGGGCGGACCTACAACCCATGGGATCGTGACCGAGTCGCCGGCGGCTCCAGCGGCGGAGACAGCGTCGCCGTGGCCACCGGCATGTCCGTCATCGGACTCGGCAACGACTTCGGCGGATCTCTACGATTGCCCGCCTACGCTGCCGGTATCTGCGCACTGCGACCGTCGGCGGGCCGAGTGCCTGCACCCTCACCCGTCGAGGCCTGGCCCCTGACGGAACAGTTCTTCGCAGTGAACGGACCGATCGCTCGCCGGGTCGACGACCTGGACACCGCCTTCTCGCTGATGCACGGGTCGGACGGCCTGGATCCGATGGCGTCCTCGATTCCTCACCCGACCACCTACGACGGCGTACGTCGCGTCGCCGTCACGCGCGATCCCGCCGGCTGGGGTGTGGATCCGCAAGTGGCCGAGGCAATCTCGGTAGCTGCCGATGAACTGGCCTCTGCGGGGTGGGAGGTCGTCGAGGCCGAGGCACCCATGATCGAGGAAGCTGCGGTGCTGTGGCGTCGACTCTCGGTCACCGAGTTCGTCGGCAATTTCCAACCCGACAGCGGTGCCGAGCCCCTCGGCGCGGGCGCAACGCAGTATTTCCTCGACAACTCCTCGGAGACCGAGGTCTACGAGTCGATCGCCGAGTACAAGGCTGCGTGGGGTCAGCGTGTGCTGATTTCGGCAGCGTGGGAGAGGTTTCACGCCCAGTACCCGATCGTGTTGGGCCCGGTCTCGGCGCGGCGGATGACTGCCATCGGCTACGACTTGTCCGGTCCCGAAGCGACCACGCAACTGTGGCGTGATCACCGGCTACTGGTGACGGTCAACCTCCTCGGCCTGCCCTCTGTCGCCGTGCCCACCGGGCTCGACTCGGACGGCATCCCGTCCGGCGTTCAGCTGATCGCTCCGCGCAACGGCGACCACATCGCACTCGCGGCGGCCCGGGCCGTCGAGCAGAGCGTCGGAACGTTCACTCCGCTGAAGAAGCCTGCGGGGATGGAACTGCGGAGTGTGATCGGCTGACTCCGACTGCCACGGAACAGGTCACCAGCTGACGGTTCCGTGGCGGTCGATGAACCGCCCGGATCCGTGGCCGGGCCCTTCGGTGGCGAGCTGCACGATGGCGTCGGTCCCCTCGGTGACGGTCTGCGGCCCGCTGTTTCCGTTGAATTCGGTTGCGGTGTAGCCCGGATCGGCGGCATTGATGCGAATGTCGCTCAGGCCCTTGGCATACTGCGTCGTCAACATCGTGACAGCCGACTTCGACGCGGTGTAGGCCGGAGCAATCACGCTGGATTCGACGCGAGACGGATCGTGTGTCGCCGCGAACGAACCCATTCCACTGCTGACATTGACGATGACGGGATCGGTGGAGCGGCGCAGTAGTGGAAGGAATGCTGTTGTGGTGCGGACGATTCCGAGGACGTTGACATCGAGTACCGACTGCACATCCTCGGCGGTCAGTTCTTCGATGGCGCTGTGCGGTCCGGGAACGCCCGCGTTGTTGATCAGTACGTCGACAACCCCCTCCTGCCGTTGTACGTCCGCAGCTGCCGATGCGACGGATTCGGCATCGGTGACGTCGATCCGAACGAACCGAGCGCCCAACGCTGCTGCTGCATTCCTACCCCGCTCGGCGTCACGTGCTCCGAGGATCACGGTGTGGCCCTGTTCTATCAGTCGGCGCGCGGTTTCGTAACCGAGGCCCTTGTTTGCTCCGGTGATGAATGTGATGGTCATGGCCCCAGTGTTCAGGTCGACCGGCGCGTGTTCCAGGCACGCCTGGACGGTAGGACAATCGGTACCACCCTCACACCCGCTCGAAGAGTGACAATGGAGTCGTGACCTCGACAACGGACGGACTCGGCGCGACGATCAGATCGTGGCGTGATCGACTCTCACCCGATGCTGTCGGACTGACGACCGGACGCTCTCGACGGGCCACGGGGCTCCGACGCGAGGACCTCGCCGATCTCGCGGGCATTTCCGTGGACTACGTAGTGCGGCTCGAACAGGGACGAGCGACGACACCGTCGGTGCAGGTGGTGTCGTCCGTGGCGCGGGCTCTCCAGCTGACTCTTCCCGAGCGAGACCATCTCTACCGCTTGGCCGGCCACATTCCGCCGGCCGACGGGACTATTTCCGACCACATCCCGCCTGGGGTCAGGCGGGTTGTCGGCCGACTCGACGAGGGTGCGGTTGCCGTCTTCGCCGCCGATTGGCAACTGCTCTGGTGGAACCGGAGTTGGGCCGCGCTGGTCGGTGATCCGTCGTCCGTCTCACCCTCGAAGCGCAACTTCGCTCGTGACTGTTTCCCTGTCGGCACGGATGCACCCGGAATGTCCGCATGGCCGGTGACGCCGTCCGGCGGCGACGGGTCGGTCCGCGCAGCAGTCGTATCGGACCTTCGGCGGGCCACCGGGCGGTTTCCCCGAGACTCGAGACTGAGGGGTCTGATCGAAGAATTACGCACCGGCAGTCCAGAATTCGAGTCTCTGTGGTCGGTCGGTGCTGTCGGTTCACATCGCGAGGATCACAAAGTGGTCCACCATCCGACCGTCGGACCGATCACCGTCGACTGCGACGTACTCACCGACGGAGACGCGGAGCTGAAAATCGTCATCATGACAGCCGCCCCCGGATCGGAGGACGACACGAAACTCCGGTTGGCCGCCGTTTCCGGGTCCGTCGACCAGCTGCGGTTGCCAGTGCAGTAGCGGCCAGTCGAGTGCGTCAGCGACTGCTCTGCTATCCGACGATGCCGCGGAGGAACTCGATCCTGAGCCGGTTGTACTCGTCGGTCCACTGCGAGCCCGTGGTCATGAATGCATGCTCGAGGGTCCCCTCGTTCTTGCTGTACAGATTCAAGCGATTGGCAACGCCCATTCTGTCCAGCTTCGCGCTCAGTTCGGCCGCCTGATCGGGGAACGTGCCGGTGTTTCCGTCGGCGATGAAGCTCGGCGGGAAGTCGGAGGTGGCGTTCTCCGTGACGTTTGCGCGCGCCAGCCAATCGGCATCGGTGGTGTCGAGGTAGCTGCGTGCACCGATGTCGTACAGAAAGCCGTTCGACGGACTCGGAGATTGCGGTGAGCCGGCCCTCCCCACATCGAGGACTGCACTGTCGAACACCAAGGCCTTGAGAGCGCTTCGATCCATCGTGGGTTCGATGCCCAGCGCCCGTGCGTAGTCGGGGTTGGTCCGAACATTGGCGTAGCTACCCACGATCTGACCACCCGCGCTGCTTCCGGCGAGCACGACGCGGCTCATGTCCAAGCCGTATCGGTCGGCGTTCGTTTCCAAGAACTGCAGAGCCTCACCCAGCTGGATCGTCTGTGTGGGAAAACGGTATTCCGGTGCGAAGGCATAATTCACCGACACCAGGTTGAAACCGGCGTCGAGTACGGGGCCCGCCCCCGACGCGAAGTACGGGTCGTCCGCGCCGAGTTCGGAATCACCGTCGGCCTTGTCCCCCGCTATCCATCCCCCGCCGTGCACCATGACGTACGTGGGACGGCTGACCGACGGATCGTTGTCGGCGATGTAGATGTCGAGAAACGAATTGGGAAGCGTCGAGCCGTATTCGATGTCACTGGTGCGACCTGCCCCGTTCACTACCGACGTCGCTGTCGGCGCGGCAGAAACGAAGGAATTACTCTGCCCCAACGAGTGCAGCGCTCGAACCAGCGGCGCCGGACTGGCGGCCGTAGTGATCGTCACTGCGGAAACCACCAACGCAATCGAGGCAGCGAGGCCGGCCGGTACGGCGAGAACCACCCGGCGAGTGCCATCCGAGGAGCCCGCCCACGCCGATCCGAGCAGAAAGAACCCGAGCGCAGTCCCCGCGGTTGCGCTCACGACCCACAGCGCGTGAAAGGGCGTCACCAACCAGGCGACCTGAGCGACCACGGTCACTGCACCGAGCGAAATTCCTACGGCTACATGCTTTCTGGCATCGGACGCGACGAGACAGGTGGCCACGACGGCCACCACGATGACCCACAATCCCACCGCGAACTGCTGACGGATCAGAAGACACTGGAGCCACGCGAGTGCAACACCGATACCACCGGTCATCACGAGTGCCGATGTCGACGTTCTCGTTCGCCGGCCTTCGAAAATTTTGCTCACCCTTAGCTACGCCGTGGACGTGTGACGTTGCCTGTGCAGGTCACGGACAGCGTCGCTGAACTCGGCGACCGGCCCGTCGACCACTGCTCCCGGCACGACCTGCGTGATGGTGAGCGGCGTGATCGCGAGCGGCGCAGCATCGAATTCTTCCAGCCACGTGAGCAATTGGGCTGTCGAGGTGGCGTAGACGATACGTCCGAGCCCGACAATTCCGTGGCTCGCCGCGCACATCGCACAGTGCTCACCGGAGGTGTATACCGTCGACGATCGTCGCTCACTGGGGTTCAGATTGGTCGCAGCCCACCGTGACAGAGCGATCTCGGGGTGCTGGGTGGGATCGTGTCGATCGCCGACGCGATTGCGATCTTCCGCAAGCACTTCACCGCTTCCCGACACCAGCACCGAACCGAACGGATCGTTGCCCGTACTCACTGCGGCCGCCGCCAGATCCACAGCACGCGCCAGAAATGCACGGTCGGCGGCGGAGATACTCATGACGCACCACATGGTGCGTCGACGATAGAAGTGTCCACACCTCGACCGTACCGGTACGAAGCACGGCGAACTCCGCATCGATCCCATGTGCTCCCGCCGAAGCGCAGGTAGCCGACACCGTCACCCGACTTGTCAGACTCCCGACGACGAGCGCACAATTCTTCACCATGGCACTGATCTCGAAGGGCTTCGTGGGCCGACGGCGCGGCGACGACGGGCGCACTCCCCCCGGTCAGTATCTGACCAAGGATTTTCCCGTCCTCGCGATCGGGCCTGCGCCCGTGGTCGCGATCGACACCTGGTCGTTCTCGGTCACCACCGAACGCGGCGACACTCGCAGTTGGACCTGGGACGAATTCGCGGCACTTCCACACGAGACTCCGACCGTCGACATTCACTGCGTCACCAAGTGGTCGAAGCTCGACACCACGTGGAAGGGCGTGAGCCTGGACGTTCTGCTGGACGGTCTCGACACCGATGCCGGGTACGTCGTGGTGCACGGCTTCGACGGTTACACCACCAATCTCCCCCTCGAAGATCTCAGGGACGGGAAGGCCTGGCTGGTCACCGAATTCGACGGCGCTCCCTTGGCTCGCGAACACGGCGGTCCGGCAAGGCTTCTCGTTCCTCATCTGTACTTCTGGAAATCGGCCAAGTGGATCTCACGCATCGAGCTCACCCTGGAGAACGAACAAGGTTTCTGGGAGCGTGGTGGGTACCACGACTACGGAGACCCGTGGCGCGAGCAGCGCTACCAGGGCGACTGACGTGACTTCGGCGGCTGGGGCGAAACCCTGGCTCGTTGCCACGGCTGCGGCCGTGCGGCGTGAGACACCCACCGCGTCCACCCTTGTTCTCGACGTCGACGGTTGGCCCGGCCATCTCGCCGGGCAGCACGTGGACGTCAAGCTCACCGCCGAGGACGGCTACAGCGCACAGCGCAGCTACTCCTTGGCCTCGGCACCCGACGGCACGTCGCGTATCGAGATCGCCGTGCAGAACGTCGCGGACGGTGAGGTGTCGCCCTACTTGGTCGAGTCCGTCGAGGTCGGCGATCGCATCGAAATCCGCGGGCCGGTGGGTCGATGGTTCGTCTGGCGGCCGTCCCAACCGTCGGAGACCCCGTCTCCGCCGATTCTGTTGGTGGGTGGTGGTTCCGGCATCGTCCCGCTCCGCGCCATGGTTCGCGCGCAGGCGTCTGCGACGGGCGGGCGGGTGCCCTTCCGAGTGTTGTACTCCGTGCGCGAACCAGCAGAGGTGTACTTCGCGGACGAGTGGGCTCACCCTCCGGCGGGAGTGGACGTCACGATGATCCACACGCGGCGTGCTCCTGCCGGCAGCACACGGCCCCTCGGTCGAATCACGTTGGAAGACATCGACGCTCACGGATGGCCGGCGGAATTCGAGCCGCGCTGCTACATCTGCGGGCCCACGAGCTTCGTCGACACGGTGGCGGACATGCTGGTAGCGCGGGGTCACTCGGCTGGGAACATTCGAACAGAGCGTTTCGGACCGAGCTGACGCCGACTGTCGCCATCCCCGCGCAGATTCGTATGCGACACGTGCCGCGGTTTCACCCGGCTACCGTGAACAAATGACGATGTCGCAGCCCAGGTTGCCTGCCATAGGCTTTCCTCGTGTCGAACCGACCTCGTGAGTTCGACTGTGTAGCAACGGTTTTCTCACGTGCATTCCAGGATACTTCGGAGTTCCGCCGTCGTTGCACGATGTCCACCTACCACCGAAGGAACTGCGATGACCGGTGCAGCCGATGTTCCCGTCAAGACCCCGGCAGAAGGGTCGACAGCACTGTCGCTCACTCGTCGGAAAGCATTGATTGCCGGTGCAACAGGAAATATCGTCGAATGGTTCGATTTCACCATCTACGGATTCAGCGCGGTTGTTCTCGCGACAGTGTTCTTTCCGGCGGAATTCGGGAGTGGCGCACTGCTGGCCACCTTTGCCCTGTACGGAGTCGCCTTCTTGGCCAGACCAGCAGGTGGAGTCTTCTTCGGAAGACTCGGTGACCGATTCGGTCGACGGGGATCGCTCTCACTGGCCATCACTCTCATGGGGTGCTCGACGGCCGCAATAGGCCTGCTTCCCACGTACGCATCGATCGGTGCCGCTGCACCGCTGTTGTTGCTGGTCTGCAGATTGGTACAGGGATTTTCGGCGGGAGGCGAATACACCGGAGCAGCTACGTTTGTCGTCGAACATGCGCCGTACCACCGTCGCGGCCTGTACGCGGGGATAATCGCCGGCTCGTCGTTCGTCGGAAGCATCTTCGCAACGGTGACGGTCCTGTCGTTCAATTCGGTTGGTGCAGAGTATTTCCTGAATGGCGGGTGGCGTTGGCCGTTCGTCATCGGCGGAATTGTCGCACTTGCGGGCCTGTTTCTGAGGCTTGCTGTCGAGGAAACTCCGGCTTTCACGGAAATGAAGGAAAAAGAATCTCTCCCGATTCGTCCTATGGCTGATCTGCTCCGCCATCACCGGCAGTCCCTGATCACCGCGTTCGTCTACTTCGCCGCGCTGGGCGTTGCCACTCACATGCTGATCGGCTACATGCCGACGTTCCTGGTTCATGCGGCTCGAGTCTCGAGCACGACTGCTCTGTTACTGACGTCGAGCGCACTGGTGGTGGCAGTTCCCCTGTACGTCTACTTCGGAGCCACGGTGGACCGAGTCGGCCGGCGGCCACTCGTCCGGATCGGCATGGTGTCGTCGATCTTCGTCGCGATACCGAGCTACCTACTCATCGGAACGGGAAACATCGTTGCGATCGCACTTGCGTTGCTGGCCCTGGTCATCGTCCAAGCTTTGCTGGCTTCCGCCCTTCTCGCGGTTCTGGAAATGATGCCCACACATGCACGATTCACGGGTACGGCACTCCCGTACAACGTGGCCTATGCACTCTTCGCCGGTACGGCACCGTTGGTGTGCGAGGCACTGGTGAACGCGACGGGCAACACCCTGTCACCGGCCTTCTACGCAACGGCGATCGCCGTGATCTCTCTGCCCGTCCTGTGGCGCGGAATACCGGAATCGAAGACGTAGACACGACGTTTGTCGATTGCAGGTCGCCGAAGTCGCATCGCACGGTCACTGTCGGTTCCGGCTACTAGACACCATGATGTATTCGACGGCCCAACATTACGCGCCGATGTCGGCGTGCCTCGGAGACATCGGTCGAGACGAAGACCGGGAGGTTGTGTGACGGAGACGTGGTACGCAGGAGGAAGAGTCGCGGACGGTTCCGGTAGAGAACCATCCGCTGTGGATGTGTGCGTGACGGATGGCATCATCACCGCGGTCGGCAGCGCTCCGGCGGGTGCGACGACTGTCGACCTGGACGGCAGACTACTGACCCCTGGCCTGATCGATGCACACGTCCACCTCGGCCTGTCCAGCCCTATCCGCGCGCAGTTCGGGTTCGAACTGTCTGCCGCAGAGGTTGCTGCCGACATTTTCACAACGGCGGGGTTCGCGCTCGACGCCGGATTCACGACCGTTCGTGATACCGGCGGCATCGACGGCGGCGTCGTGGGCGTTCTCGCCAAGGGCAAGGTACGTGGTCCACATGTCTTGTCGTGCGGACCCGTCCAATGCCAGGTGGGCGGGCACGGGTACTACGGTGCCGAGTGGGAACCGACGGCCATGTGGACGGACCATCACATCCCCGGACTGTGCGCGTTGTCGTTGATGTCGGGCAATGCCGACGAACTTCGGAAGAACGTTCGAGAAACGTTCCGCCGAGGTGCCACCTTCCTCAAGTTGTGTGTGACCGGCGGGGTGGTCGGCGGCCACGACCGGCTCTCCGATACTCAGTTCACCGTCGAGGAAATCGCAGTGGCCGTTGAGGAAGCATCTGCCCGCGGTACCTACGTCACGGTCCACGCGCACGGCAAAGAAGGCATCCGCAACGCGATACAGGCCGGCGCGCGCTGCATCGAACACGGAACCGACATCGACGAGCAGACAGCAGCTTCGATGAAGGAACACGACGTCGCCGTGGTCCCCACGTTCTCCGTCCTCGATCTGCTGTCCAACGACGAAGTGACGGACGTGAATCCGGTGACTGCGTCGAGGGCGGCCGGAATCCGCGAGCGCATGGAAGCCGCCCTCGCGATCGCTCGCGCGAGCGGTTTGAGAATCGGTCTCGGTTCCGACCTCATCGGCCCCAACCAGCAACGGAGAGGCGAAGAATTGCGCGTGCGATCCGAGCTGGAATCACCGATGCAGGCCTTGGTGTCTGCGACGAGCGTCAACGCGGACATTCTGGGCGTGGGCGACACCGTCGGAATGGTGCGCGTCGGAATGCGAGCCGACCTCGCGGTGTGGCAGCGCGATCCCTTCGAAGATCCCAGCGTCTTTGCAAATCCGGAAATGGCCGTTCTCGTAGTCAAGAGCGGTTCGACAGTAAAGGACATTCGATGAGCACGATATTGCACGGTTGCCTTCCCGACACCGAGTACATCCAAGTAACGTCCCGATCCGGGCTCGATTACGCGGTGTGGATCACCACACCTCCTGGATACGCCGAATCCACCGACACGGTGCCCCTGATCTATGTGTTAGATGGCAATTGGACAGTGGGTTTCACGGCACCGTTGATCGTCACGCAGAAGGATCCGTTTCTGAGTATCGCGCCTTACATCCAGATCACCGTCGGCTACGCCGGTCAGGAGGCGTCGGACTGGTCGCAGCTCCGCAACCGAGACCTCGTTCCGCCCGGAGAACCGATCGGCGACGACGTCGTAGCCGCGCTGGAGTCGGCTCGCGAAGCAGGCACGATGAGCCAGACGGACATCGATGCGTACATAGCGCAGATCTCGGACTGCAACGCAGGTGCCTTCCTCGACTTCCTCGTTCAGGAGCTGCACCCTCTACTGCAATCGCGCCTGCGCGTCAGCGAGTACGGTCACGGCCTGTTCGGGTACTCGTACGGTGGCCTCTTCGCGCTCTACGCGTGGCTTCGCGGCGGAACACCGTTCGCGACGGTCGGTGCGGGAACTCCAGGAATCAGCAGTGCCGAGAGCCAATTGTTCGAACTGATCCGCGCTCTTCCGGAGAGAGACGAGCGCGACCCTCGTCTCCACGTCACCCTGAACAAGGTCGAACTGTGGGGGGATGTCCCGGTCTACCGCGGTCTGGCTCGAAACGTCCTGCGCGCGCTCGAGGAATTGCGAGCCGAAGGACGCGCCGACGTCGTGTCGACCTCGATGCTCGACGAGACGCACGTGACCGGTGTACAGGCGTCGTTCTTGAGCTACCTGAAGGAGTGCCATGTCCGGTAATCGTGTGCAGTGGCTGCTCTAACATTTGGTGGAGCCCATCGACGTCGTGAGGAGGGTGTCATGCCCATCGACGATCTGCAGACGTTCGTCGACGACCTGGCCGCGCAGCTTCACCGCTCTGTGGCCATCGACGACCCCTCGATTCGCCTACTCGCAGCAAGTCGACATTTCGGCGACGAAGACTCGCTGAGAATCACCTCCATCCTGAACCGAGCGGTACCGGAGGAAGTCTCCCGCCCCCTGCTCGCTTCCGGCATCGGTACGTGGATCGAACCCGGCCTCGCCCAACCCGATGTGCCCGGGAGCCAGAAAAGGCTCTGTGTTCCTGTGCGGTGCAAGAGTCTTCTGTTGGGCTTTCTCTGGCTCATCGACTCCGCCGAGAATCCTCTCACCGCGTCCGATATCCAGAAGGCAGAGAACACCGCTATGCGAGCGGGAATCGTTCTGTACGAACGCCTTCTGGTCCGCGAGCGATCGAACGAGCGTCGCGCGGCAATTCTGCGTGACCTCGTCGACTCGGCCGACGACGTCAGGAAGCAGGCAGTCGAGGACGCGCTCGCCGAGCAAGTGATAGCGGAGCACACTGGCCACTATCAGGTCGTCGCAGCACAGCGCGAGAGTGCGAACCCTGCCGAAACATCGGACGACGTAGCAATGGAAGTGGCGATTCAGGAGGGGCTACAGGCTCTCCCGAGCGGCACCGGCTCGATCGCTGTGGAGAAATCGCGAATATGGTTGCTGCTCGCGACGACGGAACCGTTGACACCGCATCAGCTGGAGTCCGTCACCACGCGTGCGACTTCTCGTTTCCGGCAGCTGAGCGGAAACAACACTCGGTTCGTACTCGGCACCAGTGACGTCGTGAACGAACCTGGGCTGATATTTCGCGCCTATCGACACGCTCTCACGGCGGTTCGCGCCGCGCTGCTGGTCCCCTCGCTCGGCGACATGGCACGATGGGGCAATCTTGGCCCCTACGACACTCTCCTACGAATGTCCAACGACGACATCGCCAGTGCTGCACGCAATTCTCCGGTGTCGGTACTCGAGGCAGCGGACCGGCAGCACGTGTTCGTGAGCACGTTGAACACATTCTTCGACAACGCCTGCGATATTCGGCGAACAGCAGACCAGCTGTGCATTCATCGTGCGACCCTTTACCAACGACTCAAACGCATCGAGCAGATCACCGAGTGCAGTCTCGACAACGGCGATGATCGACTTACCTTGCATCTGGGATTGAAGTTGACGTCGCTGACTGCGGCCCGGGAAGCGTCGTCCGGGCGGGCGGTTCCGTGACCTCCGGCATGCGCTACACGAGATGCGCTGCGGGTGGCCGAAGTGTTCACAGATGTCGATAGCGTCGCCCGTCGGCTTCAGCAAAACTGTTGTTGTGCAACAAAACCACGTTCCGGACAACGACGCGACCGAATCATCTGGAGGAACGGTGCCCCGATCGACCGACGTGGTAGTCGTGGGAGCGGGGGTCATCGGCAACTCCATTGCCTACGAACTCTCTGCACGCGGATATCGAGTTCTGGTGGTCGACAAGGAAGGTGGGCCGGGATTCGGATCCACCAGCGCTTCCAGCGCGATCATTCGGTTCAACTATTCGACCTTCGACGGTATGGCTACGGCATGGGAGTCCGCTCAGTGTTGGAAGAACTGGCCGGAGCACCTGGGCAACTCGGCGTCGACCGACCTGGCCCGCTTCCACGAGTGCGGCATGGTGTTTCTCGATGTGGACCTGGCCCCGCGCGAGCGAACGGTCCGACTCTTCGACGAAATCGGCGTCGCATATGAACTCTGGGACTCGACGACTCTGAGCGATCGAGTCCCTGGAATCGATGTCGGCTCCTACTTTCCGCCGAAACCTGTTGACAGCGACGCTTTCTACGCAGATGCTGCTACCTCGCTCGGAGCGGTGTTCACGCCGCAGGCAGGCTTTGTCGACGACCCTCGACTCGCTGCGGCCAACCTGGGAGCTGCTGCGGCCTCTGCTGGGGCCCGATTTACCTTCCGGACACGGGTGGTTCGTATCGAGCAGCAGGTCTCCGAGAGGTGGATCGTGCACTTGGACAACGGAGATACCGTGGAAGCCCCGATAGTGGTCAATGCAGCCGGCCCCTGGTCGGGCGCACTCAACGCAATGGCGGGGGTAGGTAGCGATTTCACTGTGGACGTACGCCCCCTGCGGCAGGAGGTCCACCACGTCTCTGCACCGGAAGGCTACAACCAGGATGCACGTCTCGGACCCATGATCGCCGATCTGGACCTGGGCACGTACATGCGACCGGAGCGGGGCGGGGGCCTGTTGATCGGCGGTACCGAACCGGAATGCGACCCCCTGGAATGGATCGACGACCCCGACAGCGCCAACCCGAGCCGCACTGCCGCGCGCTTCCAGGCGCAGGTCACCAGAGCCGCTCGGCGTCTACCTCGATTGTCGGTCCCGTTCCAGCCCAAGGGAATTGCCGGCGTGTACGACGCCGCCTCGGATTGGACCCCGATCTACGACCGGACCGATCGGGCAGGCTTCTACGTTGCCATGGGCACCAGCGGGAATCAGTTCAAGAATGCACCCGTCGTCGGCCGAATGCTGACAACTCTGATCGAGAGGGTCGAGGCCGGACACGACCACGACGTCGACCCCGTCGTATACACGGGAACTCACACCGGGGTGAAGGTCGATCTCGGGTCCTTTTCTCGCCGAAGAGAATTCAACACCGAGTCGACCGGGACCGTCCTGGGTTAGCTGCGATCACTCGTGCGTCGCATCTGCCGGAGCACACTGGCAGCAACCTATTACGGCATTCACCAGGCTGTCGATGAACTCGCGGTCGCATGGTTGCCGGGTCAGCAGATGGCGGAAGTGAATCGGTGAAATCAGTAGCTCGATCGCGAGGCCGGCATCGACATCAGTTGGCACCTCGGAACGCTCGACCGCGCGATGGATGATCACCTGTACGGACCGCAACCGTTGCGACCAGAACGTAGTGCGCGCTTCTGCGGTGGCAGGCGAGTCGGTGATGGAGGCGAGCACTCGAATCAGGCCCTGCCCCAATGCAGATGCGAGATATCCGTCGAGCGCAGTAGCGAGTGCAGTCAAGTCGTCCTTCAGCGCGCCCGTGTCGGGCACTCGAAGAATCCGCTCACTCCCGGTGAGCATGACGTCGAGAATCAGGTTTTCGCGTGTCCCCCACCGCCGGTAGATCGTGGTGTCACGCACTCCGGCCCGTCGACTGATATCGGGAATGCCGACCTTGTCGACACCGACCTCCACGACGGCAGCGAGCACAGCCTCGTGGACAGCTTCCGTCACCTGCGCGGCTCGACCGCCGGGTCGCCGCCGTATTCGAGGATCGGTAGGTGTGTGCTCCACACCCCAAGGCTAAAGCAGAAAGTCTTGCATTTACCGATCGAGCGCCTTACCGTGCGTCTAAAGCAGATTGATCTGCGTTAAGGGACGGGGAGCTACACGATGGCATCGTTGATCGAATGGCGAAAGAGGGCAACAGTCAGCGCGAGAGCACTGACCCACACCACCGAAAGGGCCTCGCGCAGAGGCGGTGTCGCGCCGTTTCTGCCTCGTCTGTTCGTCGACCGTTTCACCCACCTCGGCGGCATACCCGATGACGAGTTCCGCGGCCAGTTGGCTCGATGCCGCTCCTTCGAGGACGACAGGTGGGTTTCTTACTGGTCGACTTTCGCCACCGAGCACCTCGAACGCGCCGATGCGGCCCTGTCACGGTTGCGTGCGCCCGTGAGTTCACGGCTGCTCGACACAGAGGCTCCGACCGGCGCGGTACTGTCCGAATTGGGCGGCGCACTCGCCCCAGCGGCGTCGATCCTCGCCGACCGCGGAACGGTCGCCGATCCACACGCGACCGCACGATTCATCGCCGAGCATCCCGACGCATCCGACGAGGCCATCGCTGTCGACGGATTGATCAAGGCGCTGGTGTACTACTTCGTCGCCGCATGGCCGGGTGGGACGCCGCGACGCCAGGACGCCTATCGCAGGTCGACTCGATTGTCGGAGTCGCTGTTGCTCGCTCTCGCACCGGTTATGGGGTACGTCGTGGAGGTGGTCGACATCGCCCTGCCCGGTACCTCCGACCGGGTACACGGAATTCTCGCGTTACCGCTGAATGCGAAACACATTCCGACAGTCCTGGTTACGAACGGTCTGGAAGGGACCATTGCCGAAACATTGCTACCCCTACTGACGCAACGGGATGCAGGACTGGGCACGTTCGTCATGGAAATGCCCGGAACCTACTCGTACGACGAACCCATGACAGCTGCGTCCGAGAACGTGTACTCGGCAGTGATCGACTTCCTCGCGGCCGATGCGCGCATCGACGCGGACCGAATCGGCATGATGGGCTTCAGTTTCGGCGGATACTGGTCCGCACGCATGGCCGCGTCGGATCCACGATTGAAAGTGGCGGTGTCCAACGGTCCGCTGACTCACCGCAGTTTCGGTGCGATCAACTCGATCGGGATGCCCGAGGTGATGATATCGACGCTCATCCGCACACTCGGTGCGACCGGAAACCTGGACTTGGCGCGCAAGACCTCGAAAATGTCCCTACGGCATCGCTACCGGGATATCGACATCCCACTGCTGGTGATCAATGGAGCCGCAGACACGTTGGCCAGCACCCGTGACTCGATCGAACTCGCCGTCGACGCACCGAACGCCCAATTGGTTCTGTACGCCGACGACGACCACTGCGCGATGGGCAACGCCGAACACTGGTCGGCGTTGTCGACCCGCTTTCTCCGAGAGAATCTGGTCGATGCGTCGAACGCGAACCGGAACGACACGACGCCGCGAACATCCGATTCGTTATGACGACCGGGTCAGCTGGAGACCAATGTTCCAGGCGCAAGCCCTAATTCGAGCTCGGTGTGCCGGAAGACCATGTCCGTCGCGATCGGGTAGTTGATGGCAGAGGTCTCCGACAACGCTGTTCTGACGGCACTCTGCGCGAAGGTTCCGTCGATGAGGGCGAGGATGCGCATCGCAGTCGAAGCGCAGTCCAGCGGCGCGAAACGGCCCTGTTCGCAACCGGATTCGAGAATTCTGATCAGGGTGTCGATATCGACTTCCATCTGGCTCACGACCTCCTGCTGCAGTGCCGGGCGGCGGGTGCTCTCACGCCAAGCGTCGAGCCACAGCAGCGCATATTCATCGTGGCTCGGGTCCGTCGCTTCGTCCAGGAAGATTCTGAGACGGTCGAGTGCATCGGCGGAATCGGCTGCAGCACCGACTCGCTGCGAGCGACGGCCCTCCACCGCTGCCGCGAACCCGGCAGCGATCAGCCCGTCCGAGGTTTTGAAGTAGTGGTTGACAAGGCCGGGATACACCTTGACCTCGTCGGCAACTTTTTTGGCCGTCAGCTGCCCCAACCCCTCCGACATCGCCAGCCTCCCGGCCACCTCTGCGAGCTCCCGACGCCTGGACTGCGGATCCTTCCGGCGGTGCGTGCTGGTCGCCGACAGCGTCATGACGACGACGCTACCACCGGTAGATGCGCGCGCCAGGAGGATATCGAGACCCAACGAAATTCGTCGCGAGGAGTTCGATCGTTCGGGTTGCGGAGACGTGGGTCACGCGTATTGTCACCACCACCAACAAGCTGTTGGTGGTGGTGACAATAAGGAGCAACGCGTGACGGACACCCGCGGTGGGCCAGGCACGAACGATGTCGGCAAGGTCGAAGCACACGGCATCGACCGAATACCCGACGACGAACGCTTCGGACACCCCCGGAGCCTGTTCGCGGTGTGGGCGGCATCGAACATCAACTTCTTGTACGTAGTTCTGGGCGGACTCCTGATCGTCTTGGGACTGAACCTGTGGCAAGCCATCGTCGTCGTAGCCGTGGGCAACCTGTTCTGGGCCGCAATCGGTTTCATGGCCACGAGCGGTCCGGTGTCGGGCTCGCCGAGCAGCGTGATCACCCGAGCACAGTTCGGTACCCGCGGAAATCGCATCAGCCTGGGCGTGTTCTCGTGGCCGGTGTTCATCGCCTACGAGGCGATCAATCTGTGTCTGGGCACCCTTGCCGGCGTCGCGATCCTGGATCAGCTCGGAGTCGATCTACCCCTGTGGGGCGAGGCCGCGATCCTCATCGTCATCGCTGCCCTGACGCTGGTCGTCAGCGTGTACGGACACGCGACCATCATGCGCGTCAGCGGAATCATCACCCTTGCCCTGACTGTCGCCATGGTCGTACTCGGGGTCTTCGTGGTGGCGAACACGAACTGGAGCTACCAGCCGCCGGAAGCTCTGACCGGCGGCGCAACCCTGGCCACCATGGCGGCAGGTGTGGCTCTGATCGCTGCATGCCCCTTGTCCTGGGGTGTGAGTCCCGACTACGCACGGTATCTGCCGCCGGACGCCTCCCGCGTGGCAGTCGCATCGTGGACCGCATTGGGCGGATACCTGCCCTCTGTGGCACTCGGTGCCGTGGGTGCGCTCGCCGGCACTGCCGTGGACATGTCCGACGCGCAGACCAGCCTGGGGACCATCGTCGACGGTTGGTTCTACCCGATTCTGTTGCTGGTCATCGTCATCGGCTCCATGGCGAACAACGTGTTGACCATGTACTCCTCGGGCCTGTGCCTGCAGGCAGTGGGCCTGAAGTTGAAGAGATCGGTCACGGTGCTCTTCGACGGCGCACTCGGTGTGGCATTCGCGGCCTACGCACTGTTCGTCGCAGACTTCACCGATACATTGAGCGCACTGCTCGAGCTGACCGTGGTTCTCCTGGTCCCGATGATCACGATCTACGTCGTCGATCAGCTGCGACGCCACAACGCCTACGACGGCTGGGAACTGAACGACCTGAGCCCCGGTGGCCGCTTCTGGTTTCACCGCGGATTCAGCATTGCCGGCATGAGTGCCTTCCTGATCGGAGCTGCGTCGGCGCTCCTGTGCGTCAGTACGACGGATTTCACCGGGCCGATCGCCGAGGCTCTCGGCGGAGCGGACGTGTCCTGGATCGTCGGACCGGTCGTGACCACCGCGGTCTACCTGTCACTTTCAGCACTGACGGATCGCCCCCGAATCACCGATGCCGCCGAACCGGCACCAGCGCGCCCGGAACGGGCACAACAGCCGGCGCGGAACGCCGCAACGACGACCGGGGTACGAGAAAAGGAACAGATCTGATGCCGACCAGCTTGTCGACGCCGGCAGCCGGCACCGCGAAGGACAGCCCCGGTGTCGGCCCCTGGTTCAGATCGCGCTCGGAGACGGCCACGTTGACGCGGATCGATGAACCTTCTGTTCATCCACTCCTGCAGGCGAACGTCTGGCATCTTCGCGGCCGCGATCGAGATCTGATCGTCGATACCGGACTCGGTGTCGCATCTCTGCGCGGACACCTCCCCCACCTGTTCGATCGCGATCCGATCGTCGTCGTCACACACGCACACCTCGATCACATGGGAGGAGCACACGAGTTCGACACGTGCCTCGCTCACGCCGACGAGAACCTGACGTCTCCACCACCGGGAAGTCTGCGCGGTGCCCCGCTGGGCGTCGAACTCGGAATGGACTTGCGCGAGTTCGGTGTCACCGACGACACAATCCTTCTCGATGCACTACCCGAACCGGACTACGACATCGACCTCTATCGGCTCAGGCCCGCGTCAACCGTTCTCCCTGTGGAGCACGGCGCGACGATCGATCTGGGCGACGTCACCTACACGGTCCTGCACCTACCGGGTCATACTCCGGGCGGCATCGCGTTGTACTCCGAACACGACGGCACACTCTTCTCCGGAGACGTTGTGTACGACGACATTCTGATCGATCGTTGCCACGGCTCGAACGTCGCCGACTACCGCCGATCCATGGCAGAGCTCGCGGCCCTCGACGTCGCCAGGGCCTATGCCGGGCACGGGGACAGCTTCGATGGGAATCGCCTGCGAACACTGACGCAGATCTACCTGGACGAGTCGAGGTGATGGTCTCGACGCCGCGCGGAAACGTGCAGCGCAGCGACTAATCCAACTGGGTCGTCCAGGCCGCGGTGAGACCGCGGTCGACGATGCGACGCCAGCCGGGGGGTGCCGCCCCGTCGCGGCTCGACGTGCCTGCTATCCACAACATCGCCATGAGGTCGTCCGCCGTGAACGACGTCGAGAGCACGCCGGCGGCGTGTGCTTCGTCGACGAGTTTCGCACCCAGAGCCGTCGAGCGCTCGCAGGCGTCGATCAACGTGGTCGCGTTCGGGAACCGTCGGAGCATGGCGTCGTTCAGCGCCGGGTCGCTCAGCTGGAGCTCGATCATGGTGTCGACGAATGTCTGCAGTCTTGCACGGGGCGATCCCTGAGCCAGTGTGTGCTCGGTGAGCGTCATGAGTTTCTCGCCCGCGACGGCGGGAACGACGGCGTCGATCAGCGCTTCGCGTGATCCGACGCGGTTGTAGAGCGTGCCGATACTCACGCCTGCTTCCCGAGCGATGTCTTCCAGAGGTGCCCCCAACCCGTGCTCGGCGAACACCCGTAGGGCTGCGGAATGGAGCTTGTCCAGGTTCGCCTGTGCGTCTCGCCGAAGGCCTTTCTCGGGACCCATGCCAACTCCTAGATGTTGAGTACGACCTCAAGTTAGGGTATGAATTAGATGAGGTTGACCTCAACTTAGCCCATCACCCGTCTGCACCGACTACTCGGCGGTTCTCGAAAGGACCCTCATGCCCCTCATCGCCATCATCGGAGCCGGTCCCGGCCTCGGTCTGGAAATCGCTCGCGCGTTCGGCCGCAAGGGTTTCGACATCGCCCTCGTCGCTCGCACCCAGGCGAAGCTCGATGCCCTCGCCGACACTCTGACCGGTGAAGGGTTCCGCGCTCGCGGCTTTGCCGCCGATGTGAGCCGGCCCGACACGATCACAGCCGCCCTCGGCCGGATCAAGGCCGACCTCGGACCGATCGACGTGCTGGAATTCTCCCCGGCGGATCCGACACTCGTTCCCGTGGACGTGCTCGAGGTGTCGCCTGAGAACCTGCAGCCGCAGATCGACTTCTATATCGGCGGTGCGCTGCGCGCCATCGGCGACGTCCTCCCCGACATGGTCGCCGCCGGCAACGGAACGATCCTGGTGACCACCGGTGGCGGTTCGATCAGTCCGATGCCGTTCCTGGGGAACGTCAACATCGCCGCTGCGGGCCTTCGCAACTGGGTGCTGAATCTGCACAACGCTCTCGAACCCAAGGGCGTCTACGTTGCCCACGTCGGCATCACTGCCCTCATCGGGGCAGGTCATCCGGAGGCCGAACCGGACGTCATTGCGAAGGCATACACGACGTTGTACGACGAGCGCCGCGACGCAGAATTGCACTACGTCGCGTACGACGCGTGACATTCCGCTCGAGCATCTGAGACCGAGAGGAAGCGCGGCACTACCGCGGCCCCGCGTGTGTCGAGGCCGCGGCAGCGCTGTCAGCCTGCGTGCTGCGAAACCCAGCCGCTGAGCAGCACCGTTGACGGGTCGACCGGACCTGCCAACTTGCCCTGTGCAGTGAAGAAGTCGACCAGGCTCCCAGCTTGCTGGACGTCGGCTTCGGTGAAGTCTCGACCGCCGAAGTCGATCTGCGACACCCGATCCTGCGCTTCGGCGGCATCCATCTGAATTTCCGAGGACACCGCCCTCGCTGCACGAGCCGGATCGGTGTTGACGATTGCAGATGCCTCGGCAATGACCGAGAACACCTTGCCTGCAAGTTCTTCGTTGGCTGCGAGCCAACCCTCGGATGCGATGATCCACTGCGAGTACTTCGCGCCGAAATCACCGGTCGTCGCGACGACTGTCGACCCGGCATCCTCCGCTTGCCCGACCCACGGGTCGAAGGAGATGAACCCGTCGATGTCACCTCGCGCCAGCAGCGCCGGCTGCTCCGGCGGGCTCGTGGTCACCAGAGTCACGGCAGCTGGGTCGATCCCCAGGCTCCGCAGGTACAAATCGGTGAAGTACAAACCGATTCCGGGAAACACCCCCATTGTCTTGATGTCCGCCGGTGCGACCCCGTCCCGGAGAACGACCTGGAAGTAGCGATCCGAATCCTGGAACACTCCGAGTGCGCGAAGGCTCGGGTTCGCGGCCATGACAGTGAGCGCAGTGGAATCGGCGTTGCCGGACAGCTCCGACGTTCCCGCCACCACGTTCTGCGCACCGGCCGCCCCGCCCTCAGTCTGGATGACCTCGACATCGAGGCCTGCGGCTTCGAACATTCCCTCACTGTCGGCGAGGAAGATCGGCGCGTACGACGGATCGACACCGACCGAGATCCGTACCAGATCAGCGGTCGCCGCTGCTTCGGTGGCCGGTCGCGAGCAGCCTGCGGCGAGCACGACCACCGAGGCCACGACGACGGCCAGCGCCCGACCGGCGGTCGGAAAAGTGCGTTTCAAGAGCATGTTGTGCCTTTCGATGTGGAGTGCGGTCCAAACGGATGCGGCAGCAGTCCCATGTATCGGAAGACATGATGATGTCGGTGTTCGCGCTGACCTGTACGTCCGACGGTCCGGCCACCAGACCCCACTACGAATTCATCCGACATCGTTGCGCTGGGTTTCGGCCACGTTAAGACATCGGTCGGGTCCGCACGGTGGACCGCGTTGGTGGGCGCAGGGTCGGACCGCCACTAGCTTTGCCTCACACCGCCGCGAAATGCGGTCCAGATCACAGCAAGGAAAGCGTGCGCCCATGGCCCCACGATCGACAGTGACCACATCGAGTCTTGTTGCACTCGCCGCAATCACCACACTGTTCGCGGGTGCGTGCACCCGCCCGGCGACCGAATCCGCGGCTGCAACGAGCTCCACCGGCAGCATTCGCATCGCGGTCGGTATCGACGCGTCGTACGCGCCGTTCTTCGTGGCCGACGAGCAAGGCCTCTTCGAAAAAGCCGGTCTCGACGTCGAATTGGTTCAGTTCGGCCGAGGTGGCGAAGCCGTCGATGCACTGTCCACCGGCCAGGTACAGATGGCGGGTAGTTCGGACACGACCACGATCGCCCAGCTCCAACAGAACCCGGCGCTGCGTGCCATGTATTCGTACGAGTCGTCGGGCAAATACATCAAAGTCGTACTCCGCAACGGCGTCGACGGTCCGCAATCGATACGCAAGCTGGGCATCGTCGCCGGACTCAGCCAGATTTCGACCGTCAAGTACCTGGAAGCGAACGGTGTTTCTCCCGACTCCGTCGAGATGATCTCGGCAACCCCGACCGACATGCCTGCACTCCTGAGTCGCGGTGACATCGACGGATACGTGATGTGGGAGCCCTGGCCGAGCGCTGCTATCGACCAGGGAACCGGCAAGGTCGTGGCGACCACCGGCGACTTCGATTGGTTCTACCACCATTGGGCGATCACGACCCAGTCGTGGCTCGATGGCAACGAGGACACCGCACGCGCCGTTCGAGACGTGCTGTCGGAGGCAACGGCAGAGGTCGAAGCAGATCCGCAGGCCGCGGCGGCGGCGACGAAGACCGCAGTGAACGTCGACGAAGCCCAGACGGTGCAGTCGATCGACGAAATCGATTACGCAGTAGAGGATTTGACGCCGACCAGCGTTGCCGATGCCCAGAGCGTGGTCGATTTCTACACCGAGATCGGTGCCATGAACAACCAACCCGACCTGAACACGGCGCTCCTCGTCGGTTGGTCGACGGAGGGATCACGATGAGTGTGGACACAGTAGAGGGCGTTCCGATCGAGGCACGCGACGTAGCCATCAGATTCGGCGAATTGGAGGTGGTCAGCGGCATCGACCTCGACATCCGACCGGGCGAGTTCGTCTGCCTGCTCGGGCCGAGTGGGTGCGGCAAGTCGACCCTGCTGTCGGCCCTGGCCGGGTTCGTGTCGGTGGCAGCAGGCGACATCAGTTGCGACGGCGAGTCGGTGAAAGGAAACAACACCCACGCCGGCATGGTGTTCCAGAGTTCCGAAGCATTGTTCGAGTGGATGACCGTCAGCCAGAACGTTGCGTACGGCCCCCGCATGCACGGATCGAACAAGTCCGAACAGGCGCGTATCGCAGCCGAGTACTTGGCCATGGTCGGCCTGAAGCACGCGGGTAGCAAGTACCCGACGCAATTGTCCGGTGGCATGAAGCAACGTGTCCAGATCGCGCGCGTACTCGCCAATCAACCCCGCTTGGTGCTGATGGACGAGCCGTTCGGTGCCCTCGACGCCCAGACGCGTCAAGTTCTCCAAACCGAACTGGACGGAATCTGGCGGCGTACGGGATGCACCGTCGTGTTCGTCACCCACGACATCGACGAAGCGATCACCCTGGCCGACCGTGTCGTCGTCATGACAGCCGGTCCGAGCGCTCGCATCAAGAGCGTGTACGAGGTCGATGCTCCACGTCCGCGTGACCGCAATCATCCCGCCGTCGTAGAACTCTACGAACGACTACGAGACGACATTCGAGCCGAAGTGGTTGCCTCGCTTCGCAATCAAGGTATCGAGGAGGACACGCTATGACCGCCGTGATCGCAGGACGCACCGAGGCTGCGTCGCCGGCCAAGCCTGGTCGAGGCAATCGAGCGTGGGGTGCGGGAAAGTCTGCGATGCGCACCGCTGCTCTGTTCGTCGTCTCGGCCGCAATCGGTCTCGCACTCTGGTCCTTCCTGGCGTGGTGGTACGGACCGACGACGATGGCGTCGCCCGCGGCTGTCGTCTCGGCTGCGAAAGAACTGTCCGACACCGGGGTCCTGTGGACATCGATTCAGGCGTCCGGGCAACGCATCCTCATCGGGTGGGTTCTGGGTGTGATCGTGGGCGCGCCGGTGGGAATCCTCATGGGCCGCATCAATATCGTCCGCCAGCTGCTCGATCCGTACATCGAATTCTTCAGGTTCATCCCGCCCATCGCGTTCGTCACGCTGGCGGTGGTGTGGTTCGGCATCGGCGAAACGTCCAAAGTCGTCCTGATCTTCTACACCTCGGTGTTCATCGTGACCGTGAGTACGATCGCTGCGACAGTGGCGATCAGCGAGAACAAGCTGCAGGCGGCGACGAACCTCGGCGCAGGCAGGCTACAGATCATGAAGACGGTCGTCCTGCCGTCCACGGTCCCGGGAATCGTGACCGGAGCTCGGTTGGCCATGGGTAACAGCTTCTTGACCATTGTGTCGGCCGAAATCGTCGCTGCCGATGCCGGCATCGGCTCCATGATTTGGCAGGCGCGCAATTACGGCCGCATCGACTGGACGTTCGTCGGGATCATCACTCTCGGAATCATGGGCTTTCTGTTCGACCGCGTACTGCGGTTGCTGTCCAGGCGGTTCCTCGGCCGTTACGGAGTCAAGTGATGCCGGGCTCGGCAGCATCGATTGCCGAACTCGCCTCGATACCGGATGCACCCGTTGGCCTGAGCAGTGCAGAAGAGCGGACGCGTCGCAAGATCGCGGTAGTGGGCGGCTATCGCATATTGTCGAAATTCGGCCTCGACGAGGGCATCTCCGGCCACATCACCGCCCGTGACCCCGAAGATCCCGATACCTTCTGGACCGCGCCGTTCGGACGCCACTTCTCCCAGGTGCGGCCCGAGGAGCTGTTGCACGTCGGTGCCGACGGCACCGTTCTGTCCGGATCGGGACCGTTGAATCGAGCAGCCTTCGTCATCCACTCCACGGTGCACGAAGCCCGCCCGGACGTGATCGGAGCCGTGCACGCACACGGGCTGCACGGAAAAGCGTTCTCGTCCCTGCACCGGCTACTGCAGCCGATCACCCAGGACGCCTGCGCTTTTCACCAGGACCACGCACTGTACGACGAGTACCACGGAGTGGCTCTCGACGCCGAAGAAGGGGTAAGAATTGCCGCGGCGCTGGGTACGAACAAGGCCGTGATCCTGTCCAATCACGGCCACCTCACCGTGGGAACATCCGTCGAGGCGGCCGTGTGGTGGTACGTCTCGATGGAACGGTCGATGCAGGCCGAGTTGGCGGCGTGTGCCGCCGGAGATCCGGTGGTTCTGCACGACAAGATCGCGGCGCAGACGTTCGAGGCGGTCGGGGTGGACAAGGTGGGCTGGTTCGCCTACTCGACCATCATTCAGAGTATTGCTGCAGCAGAGCCGGACATCTTCGATGCTCGACCTCTGTTCGACGAATGATCGCTGTCGCCCGCAATTGTTAACACCCCGAAACAGGTTCACCCAGTGGACCCCGAAACCCGAACAAAAGGTGAACAAGGGCATAACGTCGAAGTCGAGGGGGGGTTTCAGACATTTCGACGATAGAGGTGAGCATGTCTTCCGCACTCTCCGCACGATCTGCGACCAGTCCGCGACCGCTGGACATCGAGCCGACTGCGGACATGACCTCGGTATTGGCCAAGGCCAGGCTGATCGTCGACGCGTTCGACAGTACGAATACCGACCTCTCGCTGACCGAACTCACCCGTCGTAGCGGTGTGTCCAAAGCCAGCGTGCATCGGCTGGCCGGCGAGTTGGTCGAATGGGGTTTGCTCGAACGTGCAGGCACGAAGTACCGATTGGGGCTGCGGCTGTTCGAGCTCGGCCAGATGGTCCCCCGACAGCGCATTCTTCGCGACGCTGCCCTGCCGTACATGGAGGACTTGCTTCTCGCCACCCAGGAGACCGTCCACTTCGCTGTGCGTGAAGGTTTCGACGTTCTCTACATCGAGAAGATCGTGGGCCATCGGGGCTTGAACGAGAACTCGCGGGTGGCGGGACGACTTCCGCTGTACAGCACGGCAACCGGAAAGATCATGTTGGCGTTCTCGCCTCGAGAGGTCTTCGACGAGGTCGTGGCGCAGGGCTTCGTCGCACACACCTCACGCACGACGATGTCGGTCGCAGTCCTGGCGCAGCAACTCGAGCGAATGCGCAGGGACCAGTTGGCCGTCGAGGTCGAAGAAACGCGACTGGGCTACATGAGCGTTGCAGTTCCGGTGTTCAGCGGTAACGCTGTTCTGGCCGGCGCACTGTCGGTCACCGCACCGACCTCGAGGATGAACGTCAATCGCGTTGCCGGAGCGCTGCGTACCGCCGGAATCGGCATCTCCCGCAGCCTGCAGGCCATGCGGTGCCTCCAGCCGGCGGGCGCTGCGCGCGGAGACGGAACGTGTCATCCCACCGTGTGTTCGTTCAACGGCTGCGGCAAATAGTTGGGAAGAGCGGCTTCGCCGCATGTGAATGGAAGTTCGTAGTAGAGACCGAGTTTCCGTGCACGTGCAGCGAAGCCGCTCACTCACGGCGATGGACGAGGCTTCGGCCCACCGCCGTGCGGACGTGGCCGGCTAGGCGAGGTTGATGAACGTCGTCTTGACTTCGGTGTAGGCATCGATCGAATGGGAACCGAATTCACGGCCCCAGCCACTCATCCCGAAACCACCCCAGGGTGATGCCGGGTCCAGCAGGGGCAGCTGATTGACGAACACCGTGCCGAAGCGTAACTTGGGCGGGAGTGTGAGTGCGGAGTCGAGTGCCTTGGTCCACACCACCGCAGCCAACCCGTACTCGGTATCGTTCGCCCGAGCGATGACCTCGTCCTCGTCGTCGTAGGCCATGACCGACAGCACCGGCCCGAAGATTTCCTCTCGGGCGATGGTCATGTCGTCGCGCACTCCGGCGAATACCGTTGGCTTGTAGAAGAATCCGTCGGCCAGATCGCCCTGGACGCGGCTTCCGCCCGTCACCAATTCGGCTCCTTGTGACCGACCGGATTCGACGTAGGAATGCACTCGGTCGAGATGTTCCTGGGACACCAGGGGGCCGATGACCGTCGACGGGTCGAATCCCGGACCGATCGGCAACGCGTCGGCTGCCGCGGCGATCTTGGAAGTGAATTCCTCTGCGCGCGAGCTGTGTACGAAGAACCGGGTGTAGGCACCACAGGCCTGACCCGTGTTGAACACAGCGCCCTGCAGGTTGCCTGCGACGGCAGCGTCGATGTCGGCGTCGGCAGCGATGATGCTGGGGGCTTTGCCCCCGAGCTCGAGCGATACGCGCTTGAGATTTCCGGCCGAGGCTCGAACGATGTGCTGCCCGGTTTCGGTCGATCCGGTGAACGACACCTTGTCGACACCGCGATGGGACACCAGCGCCTTACCGACTTCGGGTCCTCCGGTCAACAGATTGACCACGCCCGCGGGCACTCCCGCTTCGAGGCACAGTTCCACCAGCTTCATGGTCGACAGCGGCGTCTGTTCGGCAGGCTTGAGGATCACCGCGTTGCCCGTGGCCAGTGCCGGTGCCAACTTCCACGCAGCAATGGCCAGCGGGAAGTTCCACGGGGTGATCAGCGCGCAGACACCTACCGGTACCCGCTGCTGGAAACTGAGGTTCCCGGGAATGGACACGGGTGAGACGGTGCCCTCGATCTTGGTGGCATAGCCCGCGTAGTACCGGAAGACCTGAGCGGTCAGCGGCAGGTTGACGCCGACGCTCATGAACGTCGGCTGCCCCTGGTCGGCGGTTTCGAGTGCCGCTATTTCCTTGGCATCTCGGTCGAGCAAGTCGGCGATCCGCCACAGTAGCTGCCCTCGGGCATCCGGGCTCATCCCCTGCCAGGCATCGGACTCGAACCCCACACGTGCGGAGGCCACCGCAGCGTCGACGTCCGAGATCGTGGCCTCGGCGAACCGTCCGATCACCTGGCTGGTAGCCGGGTCCACGGTCTCGCCGGTACGGCCATCGGAGGCATCGACCCACTCGTTTGCGATGAGCAATTGCGTGTTGTGCATGTGTTCCCTCAACATCTCGTTCGGCGAGCGCCATATCGGACTTCGACGGTCCAATGTGCCAGCCGCGGAGCGACGCCGTATCGGGGAGTTTCGGTGACCGAACCGACCCCAGATATTCGACGCGTCGTAAACACCGCGTTTCGATCCGCTCACCGGGCTGGACATTGTTATCCATCTGGATAATGATGGTGGATGTGATGGGCCGCACATCCGTCACCCGTGAGCGCAGGAGGCAACCATGTCCGTGTTGGCACACCCGTTCGACCTGGATGAGGACTCATCGCTGGCTCCGCCCAACTCTGTCCTCGGGAAGGCCTTCTCGATACTCTCGGCCTTCGACGGTGACAGCGACTCGCTTCGTCTGGTCGACCTCTGTGAGCGCAGTGGCGTTCCCAAGCCGTCGGTATATCGGTTGGCACAGGAGTTGGTGGCACTCGGCTTGCTCGAGCGGGTCGGTCACGAGTACCGAATCGGGTTCAGCGTGTTCGCCCTGAGTCAGCGCGCAGGCAGCACATCTCTGCTTCGCCGAGTGGGCCGGCCGGTCCTCGTCGATCTCGTCGCGTCGACGCGGGGAACCGCACACCTGGCGGTTCGCGAGGGCACGCACACGTGCTATTTGGAAAAGCTGGGAGGAACGCGAAGCGTGCACTCGCTCTCCCGTGTCGGCGGCCGTCTCCCACTGACGTGTACAGCGTCCGGAAAGCTGCTTCTGGCAATGGCTCCCGACTCCAATCGGCTGCTCGACCAATTGGTGGAGAGCGACTTTCCACGGCTGACCGCGCAGAGCGCGCGAAGCATGCACGCCGTCCGCCGCGAGATGGTGTCGATCCGTAATCAGCGCCTGGCGACGGAGCGCGAAGAGGCTCTGGTCGGATACAAGAGTTTCGCCGTGCCCATCTACGATTCCGGCGACAACGCCATTGCGGCACTGTCCCTGACCGTGCCGGTGGACCACACCGGTGACGCCGCATTGATCAACGCACTGCGGCTCGCCTCGCACGCCATCACGCGGCAGCACACCCACGCGGCCATGAGCACGCCGAGCGTCTTCCCTGCGCAACGTCTGGCATAGGCCGTATCGCTCAACGGACCCGATTCGTGCGTCGATCGCCGTTCAGCTGTGAAGCTGGAGCAGTTCTGCCACAACGGCAGTGACGCCGCAGTCCGTGAGTGAGGTAAGCCCATGCCAATCGCCACCAGAGTCGCCATCATCGGATCTGGGAACATCGGGACCGATCTGATGATGAAGATCGGCCGCTCCGAGGTACTCGAGATGGGTGCCATGGTCGGGATCGATCCCGACTCCGACGGCCTCGCGCGTGCCCGAGCACTCGGCGTACCCGTCACCCATCGTGGAGTCGAGGGATTGATCGAGCTCGACGGGTTCGACGAGATCGACATCGTGTTCGACGCGACGTCGGCAAAAGCCCACCAGGCCAATGCAGCTCGGCTCGAACCACTGGGAAAGACGATGATCGACCTGACCCCGGCCGCGATCGGGCCGTACGTCATCCCGGCCGTCAACCTCGAAAACCACATCGCCGCGCGCAACGTCAACATGGTCACCTGCGGTGGGCAGGCAACCATTCCGGTGGTCGCGGCCGTCAACCGCGTCGTTCCCGTCGCCTACGCCGAAATCGTGGCGTCGATCGCATCCCGATCTGCGGGGCCGGGAACCCGCGCGAACATCGACGAGTTCACCGAGACCACATCCGCGGCGATCGTGACCGTCGGCGGCGCAGCACGCGGTAAGGCAATCATCGTGCTCAACCCGGCCGAGCCGCCATTGATCATGCGCGACACCGTGTTTGCCCTCGTGACCGACGACGGTCGTGGTGCTCTCACCGAACGTATCCGCGAATCCGTGTCCGCGATGGTGGCCGATGTCTCCGCCTACGTGCCCGGTTATCGGTTGAAGCAGGAGGTCCAGGTTGTCGCGGTCCCCGACGATCAGCCCGTCGAGACGTTGCTCGCCGACCCGTCCGCACCGCGGCCCACACATCAGGTCTCGGTGTTTCTCGAAGTCGAAGGCGCTGCAGACTATCTCCCCGCCTTCGCAGGCAATCTCGACATCATGACCTCCGCCGGCATCCAGGTCGCCGAACGCATCGCAAGCCGAAAGGTGGCACTCCGATGAGCACCCCCATCTACGTCCAGGACGTCACGTTGCGGGACGGTATGCATGCCGTTCGGCACCGCATGTCCCCCACCGACGTTGCCCGCATCGTCGTCGCGCTCGACGCTGCCGGCGTCGACGCGATCGAGGTGGCGCACGGCGACGGGTTGGCAGGTTCGTCGCTGAACTACGGGCCGGGATCGCACAGCGACTGGGCATGGTTGGAGGCTGCCGCGTCGGTGATCCAGCGCGCCACCCTCACCTCTCTCCTGCTCCCCGGTGTGGGATCGATCCACGATCTGAAACGGGCATACGAGCTCGGGGTCCGGTCGGTACGCGTTGCCACTCACTGCACGGAAGCAGACATCTCCGCCCAGCACATTGCGGCGGCCCGCGAGATCGGGATGGATGTGTCCGGCTTTCTGATGCTGTCGCACATGGCAGAACCCGAGGCTCTGGCACAGCAGGCCAAGTTGATGGAGTCGTACGGCGCCCACTGCGTATATGTCACCGACTCGGGTGGTCGCCTGACGATGGGCGACGTCCAGGCTCGAGTTCGCGCCTACCGCGACGTGCTCGAACCGGAAACCCAGATCGGCATCCACGCCCACGAGAATCTGTCTCTGTCCGTTGCCAATTCGCTGGTAGCGGTCGAGAACGGCGCGTATCGAGTGGACGCGTCGCTGGCCGGACACGGTGCCGGGGCAGGAAATTGCCCCATCGAAGCCTTCATCGCTGCTGCGAATCTGACCGGACTGACTCACGGAAGCGACCTGTTCGCGCTGCAGGACGCCGCCGACGACATCGTTCGTCCGCTTCAGGATCGACCGGTCCGCGTCGACCGCGAGACGCTGACGCTCGGCTACGCAGGCGTGTACTCGAGCTTCCTTCGGCATGCGGAGGCTGCCTCGAGTGCCTACGGAGTCGACGTGCGTGACCTACTGATGGAATGTGGCCGTCGCAGACTGGTCGGTGGCCAGGAGGACATGATCATCGACATCGCTCTCGGTCTCGTGGCCGAAAGGGAAGCACTCCCGGCGTGATCGACCCGACCTCGTGGGCCGAGGCAGTCGAGCTCCGCGCCCACGCCGACGCCGACGGTGAAGTGATCCGTCGCGTCGGCGGGCCGAGCATCAGCGCCGGTCGGCTACTCGAGGACGCCCTGGCCATGGCCGGCTCGATGGCCGGTGTCGTCGGTGCCGGCAGCGTTGTCGCGACCGCGTGTTCGTCCGGACCCGCGGCCGCGACACTCACCACGGCCATCTCCTGGCTCGGAGCGATCGAGCTGCCGATCCCGACGGCACTGGATCCCGATGTCGCTCGTCAGCTGATGACTGCGGGCTCCGCTGTGCTCGTTGTCGCGTCTCCGGCGCGGCTGGCCATGGAGCCGCATCTGATTCGGCTCGGCGAATCCGTCGGTGTCGCAACGATGACTGTCGACGGCCACGTCGACGGCCTGGCTGCGGTGACGGACGGAACCGGGACCACACCGTCGCGTCATCGGACGTCCCCGGGCGACCCGGCCGCGATCATGGTCACGTCGGGTACCGGAGGGCGTCCGAAAGGCGCTCTTCTGGGCAATGGCGTCGGGCTCGGTCAGGCCCGACGTGTCTGCCGCGCCATGCACTACGGCTCCGACGACGTGCTGCTCAATGTGTTTCCCTGGCAACACGTCAATGCCCGTCATGCCGCGTTCCTACCCGCGGTGATGTCCGGGGCCCGCCTGGTGGTAGACGACTTCTCCGCACGACGGTTCTGGCGTACCGCCAGGGAAGAGCACATCACCGCCTTCAACTTCATGGGTGCGGTGTGCGCGATACTGCTTCGCTCCCCCGCCACCGAAGACGATCGCGCTCATACCATTTCGCGCGCCTACGGCGGGCCTGCACCGGACTGGATGTTCCACAGCGTCGCGGAGCGCTTCGGTGTCGAGCTACGGCAGGCGTATGCATCGACCGAGCTCGGTGACGTGGCCACGACCGATGTGGCGCCGCGCCCGGGCGCGGCCGGTCGAGTCGTCGACGATTATCGAGTGCGCGTGGTGGACGACGACGGACGTACGGTGGACGACGGAACGCCCGGCTCGCTCGAGGTACGGCCGTGTGGCGAGAACCTGACCTTCACCGAATACGTCGGAGAACCCGAGATCACCCGAAAAGCTTGGCGTGACGGTTGGTTCGTCACCGGTGACTGCGGGCGTCTGGTCGACGGGTGGCTCTACTACGAGGGGCGAACCGCCGACACGATCCGACGCCGGGGTTTGACTGTCGATGCCGAACGAGTGGAGTGGGTGGCGTCCGGCCACCCGGACGTTGCCCAGGCTGCTGCGGTCGGCGTGCCGTCCGAGCTGACCGAGGACGAGGTTCTGCTCGCCGTCGTCCCCCGTCACGGACGACACATCTGCCCGCGCGATCTTCTCCGATACTGCGCGCAGGAATTACCGCGCCATGCGGTCCCCCGGTACGTCAACGTGGAGACGGCCTTGCCGACCACGGCCAGTAAGAAACTGAACCGGCGCGCACTGCGCGATCGCGGTATTCCGACCTCCGCGTTCGATGCCGAAGCGCACCAACAAGATTAGGAGCTTTCACTTGTCCGTTCCTGCGATTCGCGTACTGGACCTCACCGACCGGCTCGGATACCAGGCCGCGCGTGTGTTCGTCGGCCTCGGTGCCGACGTGGTACGGGTAGCCCTCCACGATAGTTCGGATTCGGCGGCAGACCGACTGCACTGGCACGCCGGGAAGAAGGTCATTCGACATTCGGGGACCGTCTCGGACACCACGTTGATCGAACTGATCGCCCAGGCCGACGTGGTGCTCGAGTCCGGCCCCGCACCCAGGCTTCGCACCCTTGCTCTGCGCGAGAGTAGGCCGTCGCTGTGGGACGCGGTCGTGCACACGGTGATCACCCCGTTCGGCAATTCGGGCCCACGCCGAGAGTGGCTCGGCGACGACACCGTGATCACCGCAGCAGGCGGGATGGCGTGGCTCTGCGGAGATGCCGGACAGGCCCCCGAGCCACCGCCACGCGAGCAGGGAACTCAACTCGCCGGCACCCACGGTGCCATCGGCGCATTGCTCGCCCTCATTGCACGACGTCGAACGAACGCAGGACAATTGGTCGAGATCTCTGCGCAGGAGGCCGTCGCGGCCACCCTCGAGATCGGTGCCATCTCGTGGATCCACGGCGGGACGATTCCCGGGCGCACCTCGGGCATCTACGGTCACGTCGCCCACCGAGTGTTCCGGGCATCCGACGGGTTCCTCGCCGGCGGTTATTCCGGATCCCCCCGCATGTGGACGGACCTTCTGGCCTGGATGGTCGAAGAGGGCGAGGCCGAGGATCTGGCGGACGACCGCTGGCAGGACAACGAGATTCGGTGGCGCGAACGAGCACACGTGGATGCAGTGGTCTCCCGCTTCACCGGTCGACGCTCGGCCGGACCGTTCGCCGAGGAGGCCCGTCGTCGAGCATTGCCCTGGGCCGAGGTGGCGAACGGGCCTGCGCTGCTGGACAATCCGCAGCTGCTGGATCGACAGTTCTTCGTACACAGTGGAAGCAAGGGCAGCTACCGGGACGTCGGCTTCGGCTGGGAGTCACCCGCGCTACCGAGACCCGTCCGCCTCGCCGAGCCTCGCGATGTCACGGCAGCCGAGGCCTGGGCCGTTCCGCGACCGAACCCGAGCGACGACGCGGCCGAGGTACGTCGCGACGAGCGCGCACCGGCCGACGGGGCGAGAACGACCGGCGCACTGAACGGAGTCCGCGTTCTCGATCTGACCTGGGTTCTGGCCGGTCCGTACGTCACCAAGACATTCGCCGAACACGGTGCCGACATTCTCAAGGTGGAGTCGTACCACCGAAAGGACCCCACCCGCTTCTCGCCGGGGATGAGACTGCGCCCCGACGCCGGATTCGACGACGGTGGCTACTTCCTCAACTTCAACCGCAACAAGAGAAGCGTTGCGTTGAATCTGAAAACCGAAGCCGGCCAGGATCTCTTGCGTCGCCTTGCCGCGGATGTCGACGTCGTCGTGGAAAATTTCAGCCCGGGCGTCCTGGCGCGATGGGGGCTCGACTACGAACAACTTCGCAAGATCAACCCCGGCGTCGTGTTGGTGTCCATGGCCGGGACCGGCCAGACGGGACCGTGGCGCGATGCCGTGACCTTCGCCGACACCCTCGCGGCCATGTCCGGACTGACAGCGGAGACAGCACGGGCCGATCGCGATCCACAGGGGCTGACGTTCGGACTCGGCGACATGGTCGCTGCGAATTCGGCTGTCATCGGCGCACTCGAACTGCTCTATCGCGGTGAAGGTGGCCACGTCGACCTGTCGCAGCTCGAAGCAATGGCCTCGAATTTGGGCACCGCGGCTCTCGAAAGTCAAGTGGCAGGAGATGTTCCGACCGATTCGGCACGAATCCTGAAGAGTCTCGGTGACGATCGATGGATAGCGGTCGGGAGTTGCACTCCCGACGAGCTGAACGACGCGCTCACTGCGATCGGGACAGCCGTCGAGCACGATCCATGGGAAGCGCTCACGCAGACGGCAGCGACGACGGACCCCGACGTGCTCGCGGAGCGCCTGCAGAGCCAGGGAATCGCCGCATATCCCGTCCGCGACGGACGAGACCTGGTGGACACGGACCCACAGCTGCGCGCCCGCAATTTCTACCCCACCCTCGAACACCCACTGGCGGGATCGGTGGCGCACGAGGGTCTCGTCGCGCACCTGTCCGCTACCCCGGGCGGATTACGCACAGCAGCACCACTTCTGGGCCAACACACCGACGACATCCTCGTCGAACAGCTGGGTCTGACTCCGGACGAGCTGGTCGACCTGCACAACGAAGGAGTTCTTTCATGAGTACCGAACCGATCGGCCACCGCTACGAGCGCGACGGCGACATCGTCACCGTGGTGATCGACCACGGGCCGATCAACATCGTCGATCCGGAACTGATCGAATCGATGATCACCCATCTTCCCACCGTGCTGGACGACCCGACGGTGCGATGTGTGGTGGTTCGCGGCAAGGACCGAATCTTCGTCGGTGGAGCGAATCTGCGGGTCATGCAACGACTCGATCCCGATACCTATCGGGACATGCGTCGATGGGTGGTGGTGCAACGCTTGCTCGAACTGGCTCCCAAACCGGTGATCGCAGCGCTGAACGGCCATGCACTCGGTGGAGGTGCCGAACTGTCGCTGGCCTGCGACCTGCGAATCCTGCACGCGAAGGCCGTGTTCGGATTCCCGGAGACAGATCTCGGGATCTTTCCCGGTGCCGGTGGATCGCAACGGCTGCCCCGTTTGGTCGGCGCACATCGGGCCAAACGATTCATCATCGACGCCACCAAGTTCACGGCGGAGCAAGCTCTACGAGAAGGCTTGGTCGACGTGGTCGCCGGTGACGATTTCGAGGACGTTGTTGCTCGCGAAACACGTCGACTCGCCGACCGTCCCACCGCCACGATCGGTTTGGTGAAGTCCGTGATCGATCGCGGCCTGCACCTGCCCATCGACGAGGCCATGGCGGTCGAGGAGCAACACGTCATGGCCAACCTCGAGCTACGCGACGCCGCCGAGGGCATCGGATCGTTCCTCGACAAGCGTGCTGCGCAGTTCGAGGGTCGATGAGCTAGGGGTCAGTTGACCACGCCGGTAGCAGAGACGCTGTCGCTCAGCGACTTCACCAGCGTGGCCAACTGCGGCAGGTCCGATCGGGCGGCCGGCGCAGTCAACGACACCGCCGCCAACAGCAGGCCGGTGGGCCCGAAGATGGGCGCAGCGACCGAGCAGTAGCCTGCGGTCATCTCTTCCCGTTCGGAGGCGTACCCGTCGGCCCTCGCTCGGCGAAGTTGCTCGGCCAACATGCCGGGTAGCACGATCGTCGCCGGGGTCACCCGCTCCAGCGGGCCCCTGGCGAGCAGATCGTTGAACAGCTTCGGCTGCCCGAATGCGAGCAGCACCTTCCCGGTGGCCGTCGAGTGCAGCGGAAGCCGACCCGCGATCCGTGACGGGCGGGCGGAAGCGGGGCCGCCGGCGACCTTTTCGAGGTACAGAACTTCGTGGCCGTCGAGCACCGCCAAATGCACTGTCTCGTGGGTCCGATGATGCAGGGTCTCCATGAACGGCCGGACGGCGTCACGCAGAACACGTAATCTCGGGACGCGGCTCCCCAACTCGAAAGCCCGCATGCCGAGGCGATATTCGAGACCGGACCGCTCGAGCATTCCCCATTCGAGGAGTTCCCGGCTGAGCCTGTGTACCGATGCTTTCGATATCTGGGTGCGCTGCGCCAATTCGGTCAACGTGAGGCTGTCGTCGTCGAGTCGAAACGCTTCGAGAATCAACCGCGTTTTGCCCAGCACCGAGTTCGCGACGCTGGGTGTGGCGCAGTCATCCTGCTCGGGCACTGTCGTCTTTCGAGGGCAGGAGGAACACGGTACGGATCAGAATTTCTGCCAACCGCTGCATCTCTCGGACGTCCACCAGGTTCATGCCACGCGTGAAGTCGATGCTCGAACCATCGGGAACGGCAGCCACTTTCGGCATTCCGACCCGAGCCGTGGGCACACCGCGCATGCGAAGAATGTTCGCGTCGGTGGCACCGCTGTTGTCCATGATGATCTGGTGCGGTGAACCGGAGACCGTCTCGAAGGCATCGACAGCCGCCAGAATCACCGGTGAGTCGAGGGGCGTGTGGGTCGCCGGAATGGCCGCCACCGCTCGTGCCGACACCTCCACGCCGAGCTGCTCGCTCACCCCGGCCAGCATGGCGCGAACTTCGCGCAGCACCGTGGCCGGCGTCTGTCGGGTCGTCAGCCTCAGATCGAGCCGAAGCGTCACTGCCGCAGGGGTCGACGCCGCGAGCCGGCGAAGGCCGCCGCTGATCGACGAGACAATTCCCTGGGGCGTCATCGTCGAATATCGATGGCGCTGTGCGTATTCCTCGAGCCAGTCTTCGAGGGCGACGGCCACGCGGCCGGCCGACGCAACTGCGTTGCTGTACGGAATGCGGTGGCGACTGCCGACGTAAGTGTGTCCACCGTGCACGGTCACGTCGATCCACACGAGCCCGACCTCCTCGTGCAGCACCGTCCAACCGGGCTTGGTTATGACGGCGAAGTCGGTGGTGTACCCACGTTCGAGCATGAACCCCGCGCCGACACCGTGACCGGTGTTCGTGCGGTCCGGCGCACCGACTCCCGACACCGCGAAACTCGGCATGCCGCCGGCTCCGAAGCCGCCCACGACGTCTCCGGGCGGAGTGACGCCGGCCGCGTGCAACGCATGCAGTGCAGCCAGCACCACTGCGCCGTGGCCCTTGGGATTACCGGCTCCGAGTCCCTCGACGATGTCGCCCGAGACCACCGACCGCGGTGCGAGATCCGGCCGCCACGACACGGCCGCGCCGGGGATGTCCAGCGCGGGATCACCGGTGGTGAACGTGTCGATCGGGGCGTAGAGCAGAAGGGACGGTCCGTCGCCGCCGGGGATGGTCGCGACGGCATTCGCCTGGCTCGAGTCGATGCGCTGGACCTCGGCGTCGACCCCGGCCGAGGCCAGATCCGACGTGATCCACTCGGCCAGCGGTGCTTCCCCGCCGGTGGGGCTGGGAATGTCCACCATTGCCCGAACGGCAGCGAGCAGTCGTTCTCGCGTGAGATGTGCGAGAACGCGCTCGATGGCCTCGTCGGCGGAGTCCCTTCTGCTCACGGTCGTCACTGGGGAATGACCACCGCTCGTCCACGGACCTTTCCCGCGCCGAGCTTGTCGAGCGCAATCCCGGTCTCGTCCAACGAGAAACTCTCGTAGTCGAGCGTCAGATCTCCTGCAGCCAACAGTGCAGCGAGTTCGGGAACCGTGGCACGCGCAGACTCCTCGCGCCGAATCATGTTGACCGGCAACAGTGCAACGTCGTCGAGCAGCCAGTTGGACAGCCCGATCGACACGTCGTTGCCGGTGACGTATCCGATCGATACCGCGCGGCCGCCGGGGCGCACCCAACGGGATCTCACGATGAGATTCGACCCGCCCAGTGTGTCCACCAGCAGGGTGGCCGCGCGCTGCTCGGCGAGTACGGCGAACTGCTCGTCGTCACCGGCGACCAATGCGGTGGCACCGGCAGGGACCCGCGACGCCTGCTCGCGGTCGGCTACGAGGGCCGTCACCGTGGCTCCGTACCGCAGGGCCAGCTGGGTGACCATCGAGCCGACGGCACCGGCGGCACCGGCCACGATGACGTGTTCCTCGGCAGCACTGCCGACGTCGGGCAACCACGAACCGAGTCGACCGACGTCGACCAGTGCAGCGCGGGCGGTCGTCGTCGGAACCCAGAATGTCGCTGCGACCTCGGGTGAAAGACCGTGGGGCACTTCGACCAAAGCCTTGTCCTTGACGACGACGTACTCGGCCCACGTTCCGTTCTTGAACAGTCCGAGGCCACCGCCGCGCAGAACGACCTTGGTGCCGGGCTCGAACACGGCGGACTCGACGACGACGCCGCTGCCCTCCACGCCTCCGGTGTACGGCAACGTCGGCTTGATACCGAACTCACCACTGGCGACGGTCACGTCGAGGTGCGCTACCGATGCGGCCTCGACGCGGACGAGTGCCTCGCCCGCTGCCGGCACCGGCACGTCGACGTCTTCGACGACCGGCGCTTCGCCCCACGCGTGCACCCGGGCTGCGCGCATCGTCGCACTCATGCGATCGGGTGCTTCTCGAGGAACGCGAGGCTGGCCGCGTTGTACTCGTCCGCGTGCTCACGCTGGGGCCAGTGGCCGCAGTTCTCGAACAACAGAAGCTCGGATCCGGCGATGTTCTGGTGCATCGCGTGTGCCTCCGGAATGTCGCCGAACGGGTTGTTGCGCCCCCACACGACCAGGGTGGGAACGGTGATCTGAGCGAGGTCCTCGGGTGTGAGGATATTCCGCAGCCGAGTCTCCATGTTCTGCAGCGACAGGAGATTGTCGATACCTGCGATGAAATCCGGCTGGTGATAGATGGTGTGCCGAACCGAGATCAATTCCTCGCTCGCGTTGGCCGGATCGTGCATCAGCAACTGCATCCGACGGCGCGTCAGCTCCACGTCGTCGGTCTCGACGGCCTTTCGCGTACTCGTGCGAATGCGATCCATGACCTCCGGATTGGCCACTGTTCCACCGGCCGCGATCATCTGCAGCGAAGCGACACGATCGGGGTTGTCGATTGCGGTCCGACCGCCCACCCAACCGCCCAGTGACTCTCCGCCGATGTGCGCCTTGTCGATACCGACGGCATCGAAGTACGCGAGCAAGTGATCCCGGTAGCGCGGAATTTCGTACGGGTAGTCCGGCTTTCCGGTGTACCCGTGGCCGAGCATGTCGATCGCGTGAACGGTGTAGCGCTCCGCGTGCGGCTTGATGTTCTGGACGAACGCTTCCAGGTGCCCGCTGGTGCCGTGCAAGAACACGATGTGCTCGGCACCGTTACCTGCCCGAAGCGATCGGGTGGGGATGCCACCTGCGTCGATGGTGCTGACACTGAAGTCGAGCCCCGCCAGTTCCGTCCAAATTGTTCGTGCGAGTTCCTGCGTCACGTTGGATGCTCCTACTCAGTCGATACGGTGCTATTGATTGATGCGATGTACTTGGGTGTTGACGCGTGCCAACGGGTTCGGGATCAGACGCTGGTGGGTGGCCAGGCGCCCGCTGAAGTAGCGCAGCGCGCCGATCCCGGTACCGATGGCCAGCGGGATGTACAGAATCTTCACGACGGTGTCCTCGTTCGCTCGATCAGGGATGTTGGCTGGCAGTGAAGAATCCGGACACCACCGCGTGGTACGCAGCGGGCCGCTCTTCCTGCAGATGGTGCGAGACGTTGTCCATCACATGCAGATTGCCGCGTTTGATCATGCGCGCGAGCATCATTGGATAGTCGGGCGTGAGGAATGCATCCTCGCGGCCCCAGATGAACAAGGTGGGCGCCTCGATCAGGCCCAATTGCTGTGTCAGGTCCTGCCATTCGCCGCGTGGGCTGTCCGACATCGCAGCGAGTGCCGTTTCCTCGGGATCGAGGCTCTGCTGGTAGCGCATGTCCAGGGTCTCCTCGGGGAGACGATCGGGGTCGCACCATTCCAGGCGGGTGATCAGCGTCCGCATCTTTTCCCGGGTGGGTCCTTCGCCGCCGTAGTAGACGTCCCGTGCGGTCCGTCCCCGATGACCGCGCTCGGGAAGTGGTGCCAGTGGACCGTAGAACACCGGCATACTTCCGGTGATCACCAATGAGCGAACACGCTCGGGGTGCAGGGCAGCGAAGTTCAGGGCGATCGTTCCACCCCACGAGTTGCAGACGAAGTCGGCTTGCTCGATGCCGAGTGCGTCCATCAGCGCCACCGTCTTGGCCGCATGAAAGTCCCACATCGGGCCATCGATCAGGCACTTCTCCGACTGCCCGTACTGCAGGATATCCACCAGCACGCAACGTCGGTCTTCCTCGAAATACGGTGCGACGGGGCCGAAGTCACTCCACGCGGTGCATCCTGGGCCGCCGCCGTGCAGGAAGATCGTGTCCTGCCCGGTGCCGATGTCATAGTAGTGGTAGGTGGCACCGTCCGCTTCGATGAAGCGGCTTTCCGGGGGTGCCGAAGCGGCGGGCGACTTCCCGACCGCAACCGGTGATGCGACAGTCATGAGTTCTTCTCTCCTGGCAAGGTGTGGGGTTCGATCACTGCCACGCCCATTCCCGTCAACCATTCGGGCATCGGCGAATACGCAAGGGTCTTGCCCGGCGCGAAGCCGAGAGCAGCAGCCATCATCAGCCACGTTCGTAGCTCCTGGCCACCGTTTCCTGCGTTTTCGGCAATCTGCTCGGACGTCCACTGTGTGTATTTCTGCAGATCTCCGTGTTCGAGATCGCGCAGAAACTGTTCGTCGAATTCCGGGAATATGGTCGGCTTCGCTCCGACGATGATTTCCCGTCGCCGCTTGTCGTAGCGTTCCCATTCGCCGCGCCCGTTCAACCAGGCTTCGACCAGGAACTCCTCGTCCTCGCCCTCGGGAGCGGTCCAGTCACTGGGCCACGGCAACTGGTGTGACAGTCCGCCCGAGGCGACGACCACGACGCGGCGGTCACCGAAGCTCTCGATTGCCGCGGCGATATTGCGACCGAGCTCGGCGACACGAGGAAGTGTCGGCAGGGGCGCGGCGAACACGTTGACCACCAACGGCACCACCGGGACGTCGATCCCGTCGAGCAGGTACTGAATTGCGTGGGACTGACCGTGGTCGATCTGCAGGCGTGCCGAAATGGCGACTTCGGTGCCGGCATCGACGAGGTACTGAGCCAACGCACGAGCGAATTCGGGATCGGTCTTCTGCGGGCCCTTCGGTGTTCCGCCGTCACCTGCGGCAACGACCTCGCCGACGCCCATGGTGAAGGACGGGATCATGTCCAGCCAGAACCCCCGGAAGTGATTGGATCCCACCAGAACCACGACATCCGGACGTGCTTCGACGATGCGGTCGCGGGCCGTCGCGAGTCCGTCTCGAAACGCCTCGGCACGCTCGGTGTGAACGACCTTGTCCCAGTGGGTGTTCATCAACGTGGAGTGAGATGCCCCGATTCCCAGCACGATTGACATGTTTTGCTCCTTCGGTCGAGCTCGAATCAGAGGGTGAGATCAGTTCGGGGTCGGTACGTCGATGCCCTGTTCGGCCAACGCGTCGATCCGATCCTCTGTCGTGTCCTCGGCGAGCTTGCGCCACTGCAGAAGCGAGTCGTCGGGCCGGTACAGCTTCTCCGGCGGTGCATCGGTCACCTCGACCATCCACTTGTCCTGGCTGGAGAACTGACCGTGGAACAGCCAACGGACCGCTCCGAGGTACTTGAAGTAGAAGGGAATGGTCTTGAGCCCCTTCTGGAAATCCGCCATCACTCCCACGTAGAGGTGGTTGTCCTCGTCCACCGGTACGTAGAACTCGTAGTGAATGAAGGTGGGGTAGGCGATACGCAGAACACCCGGCATACTCACCGACGCGAAACCCGGGAACTCCTGTGCCGCAATCACCGGGTTCACCTCACGGTGTGAACCGGTGTTGCCGATGTTCGTGGTGGTCTTCGGCGGGTTGCTCTTGAACCACGCCTTCCCGGTCCACTTGCCGAGGCCGGGGAAGTCCGCATCCCAGAACTGTTCCAGCTGAACTCGGTAGATCCAGCGACCGCGCTTGACGATCTTGGTGGTGTTCCACACCGGCATCGCCTTGAACAGCCGCCACAGCGCCGTTCGGTGCAGGTACTTCGCGTGTCCCTCGTCGTACCCGTTCTCGCAGGCGAAGCGCCAGTTGCCTTCTCGCGGCATGATTCGCGATCCGATGACGGCAGCGTTGCTGACGAGTTCCTCGGGCAGCTGCTCGTCGATGGGGTGTGGCTCTTCACCGTCGCCGACGAAAATCCACACCATTCCCAGTCGTTCCTCGACGTGGTAGGTCGGTTGGGTGACCTTGCCGCAGATCGGCGACTTGGGACCGTCGGTGATGGCGGCCTTAAGGTCGCCGGTCTCGAGATCGAAAGTCCAGCCGTGGTACACGCACGAGATCGTGCCGGGAAACTGCTTGTTGCCGTAGCTCAGCGGCACTCCGCGGTGGGGGCACCGATTGGCCATGCCTCGGACGACACCGCGGTCGCGGATGACGAAGATGTCCTCGCCGAGCAGCTTGACCCGTACGGGACGCTCGCCGACCTTGGACGAGAACACCACCGGGTACCAGTAGCCGCGAAAGCCTGCTCCGGCTGCCTGATACAGGGGCCAACTCGACCAGTCCTGCCTACCGGGCAGGTTGCCGTCCTTCTTCTTCTGGGCCGGCGTCTTCACTCGGTCCGCTTCTTTCGGCGGTGTCGCGACGGTAGGGCGCGATACCGTCGACGCCGCGCGGGGTTCCAGCGTCTCGCTCATATGTGCTCTCCAGGTGCAGTTCACTCGTGTCGTGGGAAGCGATCGACTTCTCGACCGATCGCTCCGAGTCGGCACAGCACATCACTGCGTTGCGGACACCACAATCGAAGCGGTCCGCCTACCGGAATTTGTCCACGCGCCCGGCCTTCTCGGACCGAGAACCCCGCCCGGTTCCGCTCAGCGGTCCAATCCACGTGATGTATCCGACGGCGGCGCCTACTGTCCCTAGGACCCAACGAACTCGAAGGAGACCCGATGACCATTCAGCCCTCGGTCGTCACGACCGACGTCGCCATCGTCGGTGCTGGCCCGACCGGACTCTACGGCGCGTACTACGCCGGCTTTCGCGGGCTGGAGACCGTAGTCATCGACGCTCTCCCCCAGGCAGGAGGGCAGGTGATGGCCCTGTACCCGGAGAAGCAGATTCGCGACGTGGCCGCGCTGCCGTCGATACGGGGTCGTGACTTCGTCGCCAATCTCGTGGAGCAGGCCGGTGCCTTCTCACCGACTTATCTACTCGGCCGTCAGGCCATCGAGCTGACCCACGAGGACGGCCTGCCGGTCCTGACCCTCGACGACGGCACGATCGTTCGTGCCGGTGCCGTCGTGCTGACCGCCGGTATCGGTACCCCGACGCCGCGGGCGATGGAGACCGGTACCGAATGGCTCGGATCCGCGCTCTCCTACTTCGTCACCGATCCCACGGTCCATGCCGACCAGGATGTCGTCGTCGTCGGTGGCGGTGACTCCGCGCTCGACTGGGCAGATGCACTGGCCTCGATCGCCCGATCGGTCACATTGGTCCACCGCCGAGCCACGTTCCGAGGTCACGCCGCGACTCTCGAACGCGTGCGTTCGGGCAAGGTCGCCATCCACACGGACACCGAAGTCCTTGCCCTGGTGGGCGATCTGGAAACCGGGTCATTGTCGAAGGTGGCGCTTCGGGCGAAGAACGGCGAGGAAACCGTCGTCGCGGCCGATCATGTGATCGCCGCTCTCGGCTTCATCAGCAATCTGGGCCCAATCCGCGACTGGAACCTCGAACTGCGAGGCCGTTCCATCACCGTCGACCGTTCGGGTCGAACCAACCTGCCCCGCGTCTACGCCGCCGGTGACGTGACCGACTACGACGGAAAGGTCAAGCTCATGTCGGTCGGATTCGGTGAAGTCGCGACCGCGATGAATCACGTTGCGGTCGACCTCGATCCCGACCTGGTGCTCTTCCCCGGACATTCGACCGACGGCGCCTGAGCGCCTCACCACACCAGACCTCACCACACCAGGAGGAACAAGCATGTCCTACGTCATCGGAATCAACTGCATCGATCAGCTCGATCGGTCGTGCATCGAAGTGTGCCCCGTCGACTGCATCTACATCGGCGACCGCCGCAGCTACATCAACCCCAACGAGTGCATCGACTGCGGGGCATGCGAAGTGGAGTGCCCGGTGGACGCCGTCTTCGTCGACCGAAAAGCGCGCAAGGATCCCGAGCTCGCAGAATTCGTCGCAGATTCCATCGCCTTCTTCAACGAGCCGTTGCCGGGAAGAAGCGAGCCGATCGGTGATCCGGGCGGGTCTCAGAAATTGGGACCGTTGGGCGTCGACACCGAATTCACGGCGAATCACTGAGCGATCAGCTCGCGACCAGACGCCGGAGGACTTCTCGCAGCTGCTCCAGCAGCTGCGAGGTCCTGTCGTCGTCGGAGAAGACCATGTGCTGCATCACGAGTCCGTCCAGTGCCGAGAACACCAGCTCCGAGATGCTGCCGTCGGGGTCGGGCACGCCGGCATTGTCGAGCGTGTGTCGGACCTGAGCCGCATACCGCCGGTACAGTCCACGCACGTTTTCGATCGGTAGATTACCGCGGACCGCCTGAGTGGTCTCGTCGTATTGAAGCAACTGGCGCTTACGCGAAATATTCAGTGTTGGAACGAGATTGGAGGCAAACTCGTCGATCGAGTTCGCCTCCAGCCCGACGTCGTCCGAATCCTGTTCCGCCGCTCGGCGAAACGCTTCGATCAGCAACTGCTCCCGGGTGCCGAAATGGTGCCGGACCAAGCCGTGCGCCATCCCCACACGGGCAGCCACGGCCCGGTAGGTGACGGCCTGTACACCGGTCTCACCGGCGATATCGATGGCCGCATCCAGCAGTCGATCCCTGGTGGACTGATCGGATTCATGTTCCGTCGAGTCGTCGGCAGCGTTCATCCTCACAGCAAACCACGCTACCGACGACCGCGTCGCTACTGCCCGGCCAATCCCCACAGTGGTGGTCGGTCGCCTCCGAGATCGATGTTGACCGACTTGACTGCGGAGTACTCACGGAGCGTCTCGAACGACAACTCACGTCCGAACCCGCTGTCACCTCGGCCGCCCATCGGCATCCCGGGCGGCAGATCGAACCATCGGTTCACCCACACGATTCCCGCGTCCAGGCGATCTGCGAACTGATGCGCGCGGCGCAGGTTCTGTGTCCAGACTCCGGCCGCCAAGCCGTACGGCGATGCGTTCGCGCGAGTGATCGCTTCTTCGTCGGTTCGGTAGCGTTCCGCGACGGTCACCGGACCGAAGACTTCGGTCCGCACGATCGTGGCCTGGCCCTTCGGATCGGCCAGCAGTACCGGACGACGATAGAACCCACCGTGCAAAGAGTCGTCCAGGTCGAGTGGCTCGTCTCCGACGACCACCGAGACACCCTCCGCGCGCGCCCGCTCGACGTGTGCGCTGACCAGTTCGAGTTGACGACCCGACACCAGCGGTCCCATCTCGCTGCTCGGATCCGTCGCGTCGCCCACCTTGATCTTTCGGGCCACCGCCGCGAACCGCTCGACGAATTCGTCGTGGATGTCGTCGTGCAGCAGTAGACGGGAGGCTGCGATGCACGCCTGACCGTTGGCCAGATAGATCCCCATCAGCGCGTCCTGAACCGCGAGTTCGAGGTCCGCGTCGGCAGCGACGATCATCGGTCCCTTGCCGCCGAGCTCCATCAAACTCGGCCGCAGTGTGCGCGCTGCGGAACCGAGAATTGCCCGTGCGGTGTCCGGACCACCGGTGAACGTTATCTTGGCGACGTCGGGGTGCGAGACCAGAGCCGCTCCCGTCTCGGGGCCGAGACCGGTGACGATGTTCAGCACACCGGCCGGCAGGAGGTCACCGATCAACCGGGTGAACTCGAGAATGCTCGCAGACGCGTACTCCGAGGGCTTGACGACGACCGTGTTCCCGGCGGCCAGCGCGGGTGCCACCTTGTTGGCGAAGGTGATCAACGGCGAATTCCACGAGATGATCGCCGCGACCACCCCGAGAGGTTCGCGCTTGGTGTAGAGCAGGGTGTCGGGGTTCGACAGCGGAATCTGCTCGCCGTTGAATGCGCGAATGACGCCGGCGTAGAACCTGAAAATTGCCACCACCGTAGGGATGTCGGCAATTCCTGCTTCGCGCACCGGTCGGCCGTTCTCGGTCGCCAACAAGGCACCGAAACGTTCGCCGTCGGCCTCGAAGCGATCCGCGATCGACAGCAGGATTGCTTGTCGCTGATCCTGCGTCGTCCTGCGCCACTGCCCGAAGGCGCGGACGGCCGCCGCCACGGCGGACTCCGCGTCCTCGGCCGTGCCCTGCGGCAGGACCGCCCACGGGCTTCCGACGCTGGGGTCGACCGCTTCGAAGGTGCTACGGGCGCTCACCCAGTCGCCACCGATGAACTGCTGATAATCCCCGTTGGGGACGAAAGCCGCGCGGGCTGTTTCCGACGAGAGAATGGACGACATTGTTCTCCTTCTGACGTGACACGTTGCGAGTACAACCCGCTTCCGTAGCGCGATACACGGAGAAGGGTTGTCCCGGTTTACTACTGGAAGGAAGCGCTCACCGATCCGAGGCCGGTCAGGGTGGCCGTGACCGACTGTCCTGCTGCGACCGCCCGCATCGGTCCCAAAGCTCCGGACAGAACGACCTGGCCGGCACGCAGCGGCCGACCGAGGTCTGCCGCGGTCTGCGCCAGCCAGACGACGGCTGCGACCGGATCGCCGAGGCAGGCGGCACCGGTGCCCTCGGACACCTGAGTTCCGTCGATCGACATGGTCATCTGCACCTCGGTGAGGTCCAGATCCCCGAGCAACACTTTCCGATCACCGAGTACGTAGGCACCCGCCGACGCATTGTCGGCCACGGTGTCTGCAAAGCTGATGTCCCAGTTGCTGATTCGGCTACCACATACCTCGAGGGCGGCGACCACGTAATCGGTGGCTCGTCTGACGCGATCTGCGTCGAGAGGCCCGTCGGCCAGATCTTCGCGCAATACGAAGCCGATCTCGGCCTCGACACGCGGCTGTGACACCTGCTCGGCGGGAATGACGGCGTCGGCACCGTAGGCCATGTCGTCGAACAGCATTCCGAAGTCGGGACGGTCGACACCCAATTGCGCCTGAACGGCTTTCGACGTCAAACCGATCTTTCGGCCGACCACGACCGCTCCGGAATCCAGACGCTCGTTGTTGAGAATCTCCTGTACCGCATAGGCCGCCGTCACGTCGTCACGGCCGATCAGGTCGCGGACCGGCTCGCAGGGCTCGCCGCTGTTCGCAGCGTGATTCAGCCGCTCGGCGGCGGCCTCGATGTTGTTCTGGCTCACAGTCACGACGCAAGCTTCGGACACGGGGGCGTCACCGGCAACAACTGCGTCTCGCTCAGCGGTCCTCACCGTCGGTCCGGTGCCGACGACAACCAGCACCAAGGCAACCGACGCCGCGAAAGCCATCATGGTCGCCACTGCGAGGGCGTCGTTGCCGAGGAGACCGACGACGGGTGCGGCTGCCGCTGCGAAGGCGAATTGGACGCCGCCGATCAAGGCCGACGCGGTACCGGCCAGGGATCCGTAGCCGGCCAGTGCTTGCGCCGGAGCGTTCGGTAGGACCGTGCCCATCACCGCCAAGATCAGCAGCACCGGCACCCCGAAACCGATCAACCCACCCGTATCGGTCGCCGCCAAGACCACGAACACGACGGCAACGACGGTGCCGATCAGCAGCGCAGAGAGCAGAACGGTTCGAGTTGTCCATCGACGAAGAACGACGACGTTGAGCTGCGAAGCTCCGATCAAGACGACTGCGCCTGCGGCAAAAGCGATTCCGAACTGCTGCGGAGTGAGTCCGAAGCTACCTTGTAGGACGAACGGCGAGGCAGAGATGTACGCGAACATCACCACCCGGCCCAGGCCACATACGAGCACCATCGAGACGAAGGCTCGATCCGTGCCGAGGCGCGCGTAATTCCGCAGAACCGTGCGTGCACTGTTCTGCTGCCGCGCCGCCGGGGGCAAGGTCTCGGGCATCGCGAACGCACCGATCGCGACCGCCGTCAGTCCCAGAGCCGCGAGGATCACGAAGATCACGCGCCACGTCGACACTTCGACGACCAGGCCACCGATCGACGGTGCCAGGATCGGTGCCACGCCCATCACCAGCATCAGCCGGGACATCATGACCGCAGCGGCGTTGCCCTGGTAGAGGTCTCGCACCACGGCCATGGCGAGGACCGCCCCGGCTGCACCTCCGAAACCCTGCAGGACCCGAAGCACTGCCAGCACCTCGATACCCGGCGCGACCACGCACCCGAGAGAGGCCGCAACATGGAGCAGCGACGCCACGATCAGTGGACGTCGCCTACCCAGTGCGTCCGACATCGGACCGATCACCAATTGGCCGACGGCGAAGCCGATCAGAGTGCCGGTCAGGGTGAACTGCACCGCCGTCTCCGATATCGCGAATTCGGTTGCGATGACGGGAAAAGCCGAGAGATACATGTCGACGGTGAACGGACCGAGTGCGGTGAGCGCACCGAGCATCACGACCAAGCGAAGACGGCCCCGACCCGACGGTGCCGTCACCGCGGACGCGGAAACTCCGGTGCCGTCGGCACCGGAGTTTCCGTGTTCGCTCTCGGTCGCGGCGATGGATCTACTCACCGCCGGCACGCAGTGCACGCACCGATGCGCCCACTGCCAACACGATCTGAAGGGCTGCGAAGAACAACCCGGCCTGCATCAATCCCTCGAACGACTGCGCGGACAGAACACTGCCGGAGCCTGCCATGTCCATCGCCCCGTGCCCCATCGCAGCGTGATCCATGGCGCCGCTTTCCGCCGCCGTGTGGCTCGAGTGGCCCAGCGACGTCGACATCAACGCCCAGTGCACAGTGAGCATCGCGATACCGAAACCGGCGGTCACCGCGTACTCGCGTACGCGGTGGCCGTTGCCCTTCCTGCACGTGAACGCCACGCACAGGCCGGACAGAACGAGCATCGGCACAACCATGCCGAGCATCGCCGTGCCCGTGACGATGAGCAACACGACGTGCACCACAAGACACAGAATCGCAACAGCGGCGAGGACGGCATCGACGAGATCGACTCCAGCCCTGGTTCTTTCGCGCCCGGGTGGCATGCCCACCACAGGCCCGAGGGTCAGTGACACGACGCTTCGCCCGGCTGGTCGTCTGCAGTGCTCCCGCCGTGTGCACTCGACGAAGCAGGCACGTCCAGCGCCGGGTTCTTGTCGAAGAAGTTCACCGGCAGCAGGTGGAAACCGACGACCTCGGTCGGCATGACCGGCCAGTCCTCGGCGCGCGGAATGTGTGTCACTCCCAGGGTGTGCCACAGCACCACATCCGTGTTGTCGGTCGCGCGATTTTCCGCAGTCCATCGGGGAAGACCGTCACCGGAGCGGCTCTGGTTCGGGAAGTCACCCGAGGGGCGCATTTCAGCGGGCGAGTACGGCGTCACCCACATGTTGCGGGTGCCGAAACCGGCTCGCTTGGCAATCAATGAGGGATCCTGCGCCAGCATCGTTGCCGACGACCAACCGGGCAGGAACTTGTAACTGACCGGATTGCCCCAGGCGTTCTTCTTGGCGGTGTTCATGATCTGCCAACTGCGAGACGACTGCGTGTTGGTGTGGTCGTCACCGGTCAATTCGCGGTCGATGACCGTTTTCTTGACTCCGATTGCGTTGCCGTAGGGATTGTCCGGGCCGACAGGCACCCCGTAGGCATCGTTCTGTACGACAGTGTTCTGCCATCCGTCGATTTCGGTATCGAGCCGGAACGAGAACAGATGCTGGTGGTAGCTGGACACGATGTTCTTGGCGATCCGGGTGCCGTGCGCAGAGGTCTCACCCTCTTCGACGGAGCGGGTCTGCACGATCCCCAGTAGCTTGACCTCCATTTGAATGGAGGCGTCCTGGTAGAAGTTCCAGTAGAAGCCGTAGTGGTAGTTGCCGACGGTGGCGATGAAGCTGACGACCAGGCGACGCGAGCGACGTACGTCGACCTTGCCGGTCATCCAGTCGGTGTGCTTCCACAGAATGCCCGCGTCCTCTTCGTGGATGCAGATCGCATTCTCGATAGTGGTCGGTTCACCGTTCTCGCCGGCATTCTCCGCGTCCAGGTAGACGATCTCACCGAGGCAGTCACAGCCGAGTCGAAGCGAATTGGCGAGCTTTCCGAGGCCGAACTCGCCGGCGTCGAATGCGCTGCGCCAGAAGTGCTCCTTGGAAGGGTCGCCGTAGGGTACGACCATTTCGCCCAGGGACGCGCGGTGCAGAACCGAGCGGTACTCGTCCCCGTCCAGGTACTCCACCGCATGCAGCACCAGTCCCTCGAGCGGATGCCAGTTGATCCGGAAGCGCCACTTCTGCCAGGTGAGCTCGCGGCCGTCGATCTTGAATCCGACGCCCTCGGGCTGAGTGATGACGAGCGGGGCGACGTCGGAGCGCATCGGCTCGTTCGCGTCCGCCGTGTAGTTGGCTTGCTCGACGTTCATCGGCCGCACGCCGAAGTCGTGGACGTCGATGACCTTCAGCGCCACCAGATCGACCACAGCGATGACACCCTCGATGGGGTGCGCGTACCCGTTGTCGTCGGGAAAATCGCGGTAGTAGGAGACCGAGCCGGCCAGACGCCTGCCGTCGACGGGGTAATCGAGCACGCCGGGCACGGCCATGTTGCCGACGCCCCACGGATCGATCTGGACCTTGTCCATGTCGGTGATGCCGCGCAGCGCAAGCGCCTCGACGTACCGCGGATCCTGCTTGATCAGGTCGGGAGCAAGATCGAACTCCTCGAGCAGGACGGGTGCAGCACCGTCGGTGATAACGGAGGACGAGACCACGGCGTCGGCATCGAGATCGACGACGACATCGTGCGTCGTTCCGGACGCACGATCGACCAACAGAACCCTTGCGCGACGGGCGATCTCGTGACCTTCGCGGAGCAGTCGCTTGTCCGGCTCGTCGGTGTAGACCGCGGCGAACCCCGGCCTTTCTGCGATGGCCTCACGACGAACGACATCTGCGACGCGGCGAAACTCGTCGGATGTCAGGGAATCGAAGAGCGGATGACGCACGGGTGTTCCTTTCATAGCATTCATCTGGTCGAGATCTCGAGTCGCCAGCGTGTGCTTCCTACACAACCAGTGTGCGGTCGAGCGCGCAGCTCGATGTTTTGCTCAGCGGTCCTCGAGACAGCCGGGCCTCTGTGTCGCGAGCTCCGCCCGGGCGGCCGCCGCACGCAGTATCGCGGGGCATCTGCCCCGATCACGCTGTGCCGGTTCGCTCACCGAGACTGCGGGCCCTGCGATCGATGGTCGAGGTGGACACTGGCGAATTCTGACTGAAAGGAGTTCTGGTGACTGTCGATTCCGCACGATCATCCTGGGACCGCCGTGTTTTGGCCGCACTCTGCGACACTCTGATTCCGCGAATCTCTGCGCCACATTCGGCCTCGACGGACGAGCAGGTGTTCTGGAGCACGAGTGCCTCCGATCTCGCCGTGGACCGGATTCTCGACTCGGTCCTCCCACTCTGGGCCCCACATGTGCACATCCTCGTAGGCCGTACCCTCGACGCCCTGTCGGAATCGTTCGCGGACAGCTCGCCCGATCGACGCGACGAGCAGTGGCTGACGGTGCTCGCCGACCCGTCGACTCGTCCTGGCGCTCTGATAGTGCAGAGCACGGTGTTGGCAATGTTCTACACCGTGCCGGACGAGGCGTCGAAGAACCCGACGTGGCCGGCCCTCGGCTTTGCCGGTCCGTTGCTCGAACCGCCGACCGCAGTGCAGTTTCCGAAGACCTTGACCGTGGCCGAGCTACCCGACAACGGGTCGGTCACGTTGACGGTCGATGCGGTGGTCGTGGGTTCCGGTGCGGGCGGCGGCGTTGCCGCGGCCCGTCTTGCGGCCGCGGGTATGAAGGTTCTCGTACTGGAGAAAGGTGGCTATCGCAACGAGCCCGATCTACCTCAGTTGGAGGCGTTGTCGTTTCCGAATCTGTATCTCGGCGGTGGCTTCGTCTGGTCGACCGATGCCAGCGTCGGCCTGTTGGCGGGCTCGACTGTCGGTGGCGGAACCACGGTCAACTCCATGGCGTGTCTCCCGACGCCCGAGTACGTACTGGACGAATGGGTCGAGGCAGGCATGGAGGGCGCGTCCTCGGACGAGTTCGGCCCGCACATCGAATCGGTGATGCAGCGGATCAACGCTGTACCCGCCAATACCGTGCACAACAGCGTCAACCGAATTCTCAATCGCGGCCTCGACGCTGCCGGACTCCGACGAAATACCCTGGCACGCAATGCCAAAGACAACGACGACCGATTCTGCGGCGAGTGCAATGCCGGTTGCCTCGTAGGATGCAAACAATCCACGATGAAAACTTTCCTTCAAGATGCAAGCGACTCGGGTGCGCAGTTGCTACCCCAGTGCGACGTCCAGGAAATCGTGCACGCCGATGGCCGCGCAGTCGGCGTCCGAGCGGTGGTGAACACTCCCGACGGAGACCGGGACGTACTCGTGGAGGCACCGATCGTCGTGGTCGCCGCGGGCGCGCTCGCCTCGCCCGTTCTGCTGCAACGTTCCGGGCTGGGTGGGCCGAGCGTCGGTCGAAACCTGCACGTTCACCCCTCGTACTTCGTCAGCGGAGTGTACGACGAGGTCGTGAAGGGCTGGGCCGGGCAGATTCTCACCAGCGTCAGTCATGACTTCGAGCACGTGGAAGGCGAACACGGATTCGTCGTGGAAGCCGCGCCCATGGGCCTCGGCTTCTGGACGGGTCTCACACCGTGGCACTCCGGTGAGCAACACAAGCAGGAGCAGTTACGCCTCGAACACGTCTCCGGGGTCTGGGGCTTCGTTCGAGATCACGGCTCCGGACGGGTGGAGGGCGACGCGCACGGAATGCCGGTCGTCACATGGGGTCTCGACGATCCGGTCGACCTGGCAGTCGTCCGCCGTACGCATCAGGAACTCGCGCGCATCCTCCGGGCATCGGGTGCCGAAGAAATTTTCACGTTTCTTCCGTCCGACCCTCGCTGGCGTCAGGGCGATGACTTCGATGCATTTCTCGACACGCTCGGCAGCCTGGACGCCACGGACATCCTGACGTTGTCGGCACACCAGAGCGGCTCCTGCCCTACCGGCCTCGACCCGACGACATCGGTGGTGAACGGCCGCGGTCGCCTCCACGATTGTTCCGGAGTCTATGTCGCGGATGCGAGCGCGCTACCCACTGCGCCTGGGGTGAACCCCATGGTGTCGATCGAAGCCTACGCACGCAGAACCGCGGAATTCATTGTGCAGGAATGGGACTCCGAAATCCCCTGACCGTCGCAGCGCACAAGCTCGAACGCTGGTGTGCATTGTGCACACCAGCGTTCGAGCTTGTCGACGTCGGTTTCAGCGATCCTTGGGCGTGTGCGTGTCGAGGAAGCCGACGACCGCGTCGGCCACCGGTGTCGGTAGTTGCTCCACCATGGGAATGGTGCCGCCCTCGATGACCACGATGTCGACCGTCGCTGCCTGCACGAGACCGTCCCGCACGAGGCCGACATCGGGGAAGGAGAACGGGTCCGCGTCGCCACCGAGGATGAGTACCGGGGCCGTCACCTCGCCGATCCGATCTTCCATGACGTACCGCGAACACGCGATATGTCCCTCGGCCGGATCCACCCCCGGCGCAAGCGCGTCGCGCACGAAGCGATCGAGTAGGTCCGGACGATTCGGCGGATAATACGGTTCTCGCTGGCCCCACCACGTCGTGAGATGGCCACCGTGCGAGTCGATTTCCGCGACGTCGACGCCGGGGCCGTCAGCGTGACCGGCACGGTATTCGGGGCCGGTGTAGGACGGCGACGACAGGATCACGGACTTCACCCGACCTGGTGCCGCACTGGCGACCTCCACCGCGACCACGGCCCCGGTGTGGTGACCCATCACCGAGAACTGATCGAGACCCAACGCATCCGCTAGATGCAGAACACCCGAGGCATACTGCTCGATCGTTTGCGGGCCAACAGGTTTGGCGGACTGACCGAATCCGTACATGTCCATGGCGATGATGCGACGGGACGGGCCGACGAGGGGCATCAACTCGGCGAATTCGTCCCACGAACGCGGGGTCTGGTGCAGGCAGATCAACGGGACTCCCTCGACTCCGGCTTCTGCATAGTGCAGTTGACCGAGCGGGGTGTCGGCGTAGCCGAAGCGCACGAGGGTCGTGGTGTCGTCGAGCACGGCTTCAGTCGACAAGGGTTCGGCCCATGTTCGCGTAGGTGTCCTGCCGGTTCTTGCGTGCGTACAGCGCAACCCCGATTGCCACCACGATCGTCGCGAGATGCAGCAACGGTAGACCGTTGATGATCACCGAATCGGTACCGGTGATGGCCGAGAAGTTGGACAGCGCGAAATATGTGATTGCTCCGAAACCGATCAGCGCCAGGGCCGGCGCAACCGTGTGGCCCCAACCGAATCGACGCTGCCGAGCGAAGAACACCAGCACTGACAGCGATGTCGTGGTGATCAAGACCATCAGACCGACCGCTCCGAAACCGGTCAGCGCGGACGTGAGGGTCGTCAGAGGGTCGAGCCCGGCGACGGCGAAGACGACGACGACCGCCGTCTCGATCACATAGCTCGTCGAACCGGCAACCACCGGCGACTGATGGCGCGGGTGCAGGGTTCGCATCGACCGCGGCAGGAAGCCGTCCCGGCCCAGTGCGAACAAATACCGTGACGCTGCGTTGTGGAAGGCAAGCACTCCGGCGAAGCAACTCGTCACGATCAACGCCTCGAGTGTCGTTGTCCACGCGGAACCGACGAACTCGTCGCTGAGGTCGTAGACGAATGTGCCCGGGCTTGCGGCTGCCGCGGCGGTGGCGCCACTCGAACTGGCCAGGAATGCCCAGGACGTCAGGACGAAGAAGAAGCCGATGCATCCCATCGAAATGTACGTCGCACGAGGAACGGTGCGTTTCGGATCGCGTGCTTCCTCAGCGTAGATCGCTGTCCCTTCGAAGCCCTGGTAGCACGAGAACGCGAAAATCATCGCGACGCCGATGGCTCCGGGAACGAAAACCTGACTGGGACTGAACGATTCCATCGGAAAGCTGCCGATCCCGTTTCGCGCGATGATCGCAATGTCGAGCACCAGAATGACCACGAGCTCGACGACGAGGGCCACTCCGAGTACGCCTGCAGCAAGCGTGATCTTGCGATAGCCGAGCAGGAACACGATCACCAGGCCCACCAAGGTATAGACCCACCATGGAAGATCGATGCCGAAAATCTTGTTGGCGCTACCCGAGGCGAAGAAACCCATCGCGCCACTGGTGGCGCATGCCAGCGCGATGTAGGCACTGGTAGCGATGTAGGCACCGGCCAAGCCGACGGGACGCCCCAGCCCTCGCACGATGTAGGCGAAGAAGGCTCCGGCGTTCTGCACATAGGGAACCATCCGGGTGAAACCGACGGCGAACAGAAGCATGATGACGAGTACGAACACGTACATTCCGGGTGTACCGATACCTACCCCCAGTCCGATGGCGAGCGGCAGAATTGCCACAGCGCCTCCGGCGGGCGCAACCGTGGCCATCACCATGAACACGATGTGCGCGACATTGAGACTTCCCTGCGCGAGCTCGGTCGACCCCTCAGTCGTCGATGCGCTGCTCTGCGTACGTGGCACCATAGATTTCAACTCCTCCTGCGAACACCAAGGACGACGAGCGCCGTCGAATAGCGATCAGTGTGGAGAGATATTCACCTGGTCGCCATGTGAAAGGTCCGCTCAGTGACACCGAGGCCGGCCTCGACCCAGCTGGAACCCGCCATGAGCACCCGGTTTCGACGATTTCGAACCGCTGGCCAGCGGTTCGCTGACCGGAATTACGTGCACCTCGATCCTTTGCCCGGGTGGTCCACACCAGCAACGTACCGCCTGGTCGTGTGGCCCGGACGTGTACCGCTCGGTGTTCTGCATCCCCTACTCCGTCCAGGCGACGGTTCCCTCCCCGATGCGGACGACTCATCCATATTTCGGCGTGCGCAGTGGGCGAAGAATCCATCCCCCCTGAAGCCTGCTTCCCCTACTGTCGGCACCATGACCATCGATCGAGTACCTGTACCCGGCGGAGATCTCGTCGTCGAAACACACACCGGCACCAGCGAGCCCGTCCTCGTGGTGCACGGCGTGTCCAGCCAGCGCGTGCTGTGGGGCTGGCTGCGGGCGGAATCGCCACACCTGACACTGGTCGCACCGGATCTGCGCGGCAGGGGCGACAGCGTCGAGGTCACGGGGCCGTCGTCGCTCGCTCGGCACGCAGACGACCTGGACGCCGTCATGGATGTCCTCGGACTCGACGCTGCACACGTGTGCGGAATATCCATGGGTGGATTCGTGGCAGTCGAGTTCGCGGCCCGGTATCCATCTCGAGTGAAGAGTCTCGTTCTCGTCGACGGAGGCGTTCCGGTGGCACCGCCCGCCGGTCTCACCCGCGAGACCGTCGGAGCTGTGTTCGCGGACAGAATTGCTCGAACTCAGAAGCATTTCGACGCCGTCGACGACTACGTCGACTTCTTGGTCTCGACGTCGCTGCCGCTTCTCGACCCGGCGGATCCACTCCTGCGGACGTACGCCGAACACGATCTGGTCAACGGGTCGGTGCGACTGTCGACCGATGCAGTCGTCTCCGACGCAGAGGATGTGTTCTTCGGCGAGTCACGGTTCCGAGAACTGACGATGCCGATCCGATTCCTGCACGCGCAGTGGAGCATTGGTAAGAACTCGGCACCGATGTACTCGCCCGAAGACATCGATGCGCTCGACCTGACCTCGATCACCCCGATGATGGAACTGGACCATGCCGGCACGATCATGACCTCGGCCGGTGCCGCCGCCGTGGGAGCACGAATCGACGAGGCGCTGCGGAACGGGTGATGAAGCAGCACAAGGACCGGAATGGAGCGGTCCGAGGACGTCGGCTGTCCATTTCGTCAGCTGTGTCGTGCGTCTCGTTCAGCCAGACTTAGCCGACAGTGAGCGTCGCCTCACCCTCGTCGAGCATGGTCAGGAGAAACAAATGAGCGGTGCCGGTGCAGTCCGGGAGGACAGCGGTGTGCGGCTGCGGTTCATCGACACTGTGGACGAGCAGCTGCCCGTTGCCATCCTGGAGTGGCAGCGTCGCGCTCCACTTCTCGCCGATCTGGTCGCACTGTTCGCCGATCTCGGGCTGCGTGTGGCGAACCACGAGTTGTTGCCCTCGGGCGACGACAGCGACGCCCTCGTTCACAGATTCGGTTTCAGTACCGATGAAATCGATTGGTCCGCAGCAACTCCGAACCTGCTGCGGGCCGCATTCGAGGCCGCTGCATCGGGCGATCTCGAGGTCGATGGTTTCACTCGCCTCATCGCATCGGCGTCCATCCCGTTCACCGACGCCGTTCTCATTCGCGCCGCAGCCCGCTATCTGGGCCAGGTAGGGCTGGAGCTATCCGAACCCACTGTGGTCTCGATACTGCTGCGGCACAGCGACTTCGTCCGAGGATTCTGCGCACTCTTCCATGCACGATTCGATCCCGACGTGACCGACCGCGACAGGCTGACGGCTGCCGCCGAGGACATTCTCGACACCGCTGTCGAGCGCACCTCGGCACTCGACGAAGATCGCTTGTTACGAGGACTGCGTTCTTTCCTCTCGGCAGTGTTGCGCACCAATTGGTTTCAGCACGACCGCACGGTAGGCGTCCCACCCGCAGCGTTCAAGATCGACCCGGCACGATTGTCCCTCTCTGCGGCCGTCACCCCGTACCGCGAAATCTTCGTGCACTCTCCGATCGTCGAAGGAAGTCACGTTCGGAGCGGTGCGATATCTCGCGGGGGCCTGCGTCATTCGGACCGGCACGACGATTTCCGCACCGAAGTACTCGATCTGATGAAGACGCAACACGTCAAGAATTCACCGATCGTGCCGATGGGCGCCAAGGGCGCTTTCGTGGTTCGAACGGAGACGACTCCCGAAGGTGTCCGCAACGCCTACACCGATTTCATCGAGGCACTGCTCGATGTCACCGACAACGTCGTCGACGGCGCGGTGGTGCATCCGACGCGCACGGTGATCCGCGACGGCGACGACCCGTATCTCGTCGTCGCCGCCGACAAGGGGACTGCCCGATTCTCCGACCTCGCCAACAGCATTGCAGTCCGCCGAGGCTTCTGGCTCGGGGATGCGTTCGCCTCGGGAGGCTCGGCGGGCTACGACCACAAGGCCATGGGAATCACCGCACGCGGCGGGTGGCTGTCGGTACGACGCCACTTCGCCGAGAAAGGGATCGACGTCGATACCGATGCGTTCACGGTGGTCGGTATCGGAGACATGTCGGGTGATGTGTTCGGCAATGGAATGCTCCTGAGCCACGCCATCCGACTCGTCGGCGCGTTCGATCACCGGCACATCTTTCTCGATCCGAACCCCGACTCCGAGGTCTCGTACCGCGAACGGGAACGGCTGGCATCGATCGCCGGAAGCAGCTGGGCAGATTACGACACCAGGGCACTGTCGTCGGGCGGTGCGGTGTGGCCCCGTTCGGTCAAGTCCATCGAACTGTCACCGCAGATGCAGGCACGACTCGGAATCGATGTCGGCTCCCTCTCCCCCAATGCACTCGTCGAGGCGCTGCTCACCGCCCCGGTGGATCTACTGTGGAACGGAGGGATCGGCACCTACGTCAAGGCCTCGACCGAGGGACACTCCGACTCCGCCGATCCGGCCAACGATTCCGTTCGCGTCGACGCGTCCGAACTGCAGGCCCGGGTGGTGGGCGAGGGTGGCAATCTCGGCCTCACGCAGCGTGCTCGAATCGAATTCGCCCTTGCCGGGGGTTGCGTCAACGCCGACTTCATCGACAACGCCACGGGCGTCGCAACCTCCGATCGAGAGGTGAATCTGAAAATCGCGGTGGATGCGGCCGTCGCGGACGGCGAGCTGTCCGTCACCGAGCGCAACAGAGCGCTGTCCCAGGTTCAGGACGAGGTTGCCGAGTCGGTGCTTGCAGATGCTGCATCGCAGACCCTGGCGATCAGCCTCGCCGAGGCCCACGCGCCGTTCCTGCTGGGCCGGCACGAACGGTTGATCGACAACCTCGAACGCGACGCGGGAATCAGTCGAGTCGCTGCGGTTCTTCCCTCGCCTGCCGAGTTGCGGGCTCGACATCGCTTGGGGCAGGGACTGGTTCGGCCCGAGATCGCGGTGCTGTTGGCGCAGTCGAAGAACCTGGTGGCCACCGAATTGCTCGCCTCTCCCCTATTGGACGACCCGGTGTTCGACGGGGTACTCGCCGGCTATTTTCCAGAATCGATCCGTGTCCTGGTTCCTCACCACATTCGCAGGCATCCACTGGCGCGGGAGATCGTGGCGGTCGTCGTGACCGGACACATGATCGACCGCGTCGGGCCCGGCATGATTCACCGGCTGGAGGAGAGGCTGGGCGTAAGCACTGCCGATATCGCGGTCGCGTATGCCGTCGTGCGCCAGGTTTTCGACATCGACCACCTGTGGGACGTCGTTGCCGATCTACCTGGAATCCCGCAGAGCACCAGGCTGGTTTTGCAGTTCGGTGTTCAGGATCTGATCGAGCGGACCACGTCGTGGTTGTTGCGGAACCGCGACGAACATTCGACGCCTCTGGAGACGATCGAACGCCTAACGCGGCCGGTACGTGAACTCCGAGAATCGTTGCCGGAGTTGACCGGCGATCTCGTCGTCGATCAGAACACACTTCGAATCCTCTCCGAGGCATTCGCATTGGAGACGACGGCCCGGTCGCTTGCCCGACCGATAGCGCACGTGGCGCAGACGTATCTCGAATTCGGCCGCGTCGTGGGTCTCGACCGGTTGGTGGAACGCTCCTCTGTCGCCTCCGGTGGAGCCGACTACTGGGACGCCATGGCAAGCGCGATTCTGGTCGATGCGATTCGTGAGCACTGGCACAACATGACCGAACAGGTCCTGTCCGAGGCGGTACACACCGATTCTGCTACCGACGCCGTTGCAGCGTGGCAGTCTGTGCACACCAATTCCGTCGAACGATTGGCCCAGATGGTCGGTGAACTCCACAGCGTGGAAGGGCTGAGCAATTCGCAAGTGTGCGTGGTGAGCGCAGAGCTGTCGCTCGCCCTGTCTCGGTGCCGATGATTCGCACTACCTCTACCTGTTCGATCGAAACGAAGGAGCCGTCCCCATGCGCTTGATCGTCGGATATCTCGCCACCCCCAGCGGTAAGGACGGTCTTACCCTCGGGGTGCAGCTCGCCCGCAGTCTGGGTGCTCAACTCGACATCTGCATGGTCCTACCACCGGACCGCACCGTTGCGTCCAGAGTCCCCGCCGAAACCGGGTACGAGGACGTCCTGGTCACACGAGCGCAAGGCTGGCTCGACGAGGCGAAATCCTTGGTGCCGTCCGACATCGAGGTCGCCGTGCACGCGAGTTTCAACGACTCGTTCGCCCAGGGACTGCTGGACGAGGTGGCTCGGCTGGGGGCCTCGGCCATCGTCGTGGGTGCGTCCGGAGACGGCCTGCTCGGACGGCATTCCGTCGGCTCGGTCTCGACCGAACTGCTGCATTCGGCACACGTACCGCTTGCACTCGCGCCGCGCGGCACCCGGCACTCGTCTGCTCGGGAGATTCGTCAGGTGACCTGCGCACTCGGGACCAGGACGGGAGCGGATGTATTGCTGCGGACGGCGGTACGCACCTGCGAAAGAATGCACACTCCACTGCGGCTCGTGTCCCTGGTTGCGCTCGACCCCCGCAACGATCTTCGCGATGCCCGGGACAGCTACGACAGCGCGCGTGACCGGGCCGTCGCGCACGCACGTGCCCTTGTGGACGAAGCGAAATCCACGTTGCCGGAGGATTTTCCGATATCGGTGACCATAGCGGACGGGTCGTCCGTCGAGTCTGCGGTGCGGACGCTCGACTGGCAGGACGGCGACCTCGTCATGGTCGGCTCCAGCCGTCTTGCCCAACCGCGCCGACTCTTTCTCGGTTCGACGGCCGCAAAGATGCTTCGCGTCCTGCCCGTTCCCATGGTGGTCGTCCCCAAGCAGGAGTTCGAATCATGAATTCGTCGACGGAAGGCTCGAATATGGGCAAGAACGCAAGCGGGCCCTCGCCCACTGCCGGTGAAGTCAGCGCCAAGGGGTTGGCGACAGGCACAGTCGGCACCTTCTCGGGTGCGATACTCGGAATCTCCTCTGTCGCACCGGGTTACACTCTGACCGCAAGCATCGGCCTGATCGTCGCGGCCGTAGGTCTGAAGATGCCGGCAATCCTGATCGCGGGCTTCGTTCCGATGTTTCTCACCGCTTATGCCTACCGCGAGCTGAACTCCGAGTCTCCCGATTGCGGCGCGTCGTTCACGTGGTCGACCAAAGCATTCGGACCCTACGTCGGATGGATGTGTGGGTGGGGCATGGTGATTGCGACGATCATCGTGTTGTCCAATCTTGCGGCCATCGCGGTGCAGTTCTTCTATCTGTTCATAGCGAAGTTGTTCGACACACCGTCGATCGCCGATCTACCGGGCAACAAGTTCGTCAATGTCGGTACGACGCTGGTGTTCATCGCAGCGGCCACCTGGATTGCCAGCAGGGGCATCACCACCAGCGAAAAGCTGCAGATCGTCACGGTCGGCTTTCAGATGGTGCTTCTCGTCGTCTTCGCCGTCGTTGCGCTGATTCATGTCGGAGCAGGAGACGCCCCGGGCGAGGTCACTTTCGACTTGGACTGGTTCAACCCGTTCACCGGCGTGGCTGTCGGTGCGTTCGTCATCGGACTCACGGGATCCATCTTCGCTTTCTGGGGTTGGGATACGTGCCTGACGCTCGGCGAGGAATCGAAGAACCCGAAGACGACGCCCGGCCGCGCCGGGTTGCTCTGCGTGGCAACCATTCTGCTCACGTACCTCCTCGTCGCGGTGGCCGCCATGATGTATGCAGGGGTAGGCGAGGACGGCCTGGGCCTGGGTAACCCGGACAACGCCGAGAACGTCTTCGGCTCTCTGGCCGACCCGGTGCTCGGTAAATGGGGCGGACTGCTGCTGTTCCTGGCCGTGCTGGTGTCCTCACTGGCGAGTTTGCAGACCACGTTCCTTCCGGCTGCGCGAACGATGCTGGCGATGGGTTCCTACGGTGCCTTCCCCAAGAAATTCGCCGAAGTGTCACCTCGCTTCCTGGTGCCTTCCTACGCAACCGTCGTCGCAGGGGCCATCACCGCAGGGTTCTACACAGTGGTCACGTTCCTGTCCGAGCGCACTCTGATCGACACCATCGCGGCACTGGGCATCATGATCTGCTGGTATTACGGCATCACGGCTTTTGCATGCATCTGGTATTTCCGCGGCAGGCTGTTCGACAGCGTCCGTAACACCGTCTTCCGCTTCCTGTTTCCGCTCCTCGGTGGCCTCATGCTGCTCGCCGTTTTCGTCATATCACTCGGCGAGAGCATGAATCCCGACAACGCCAGCGGAGCCTCGATCGGCGGCATCGGACTCGTGTTCTTCCTCGGCTTCGGCATCCTCGTCCTTGGCGCTGTGCTGATGATCGTCATGAGGTTCCGCCATCCCGCATTCTTCGAGGGCAAGACACTCGATCGCAATACTTCCGCGTTGCGAGACGAAAGCGATCTGGCGGGCAGATAGCCGAGGCCCGAGAACGGCTCGAGTGCCCGACCTCAGTTGTGGGGTCGGGCACTCGCGCACGAGGTGACGATCGACGCTGTAGCCGGTGCTGAGCTGGACGTCGATGGTCATCGGCGTCGGTGTGGCTCCACAACGCGGTCGCGGGAGGGGCCGGTGATCTCGGTGTAAAACTTTTCCTTGCTGTACGGCCAGTAAGTGGTTACGGTGTGATCGACAACACTACTTCCGGATCGGCATCCACGTCGGCGCGATAGGTACCGCGCGCTCGGGTGGCACCGTCCGCGCTTCGATGCACTCCACCATCCGACCGATGCTCCAGCGAAGGCAAAGATGAACACCGACAAATCGGAACCACCACTGCAGACCGCTCCGACCGAGACAGGCACCGCGCCCATCAACCACCGTCGTCAGTTGTTCGGTGGAATTCTGGGTCACGGTATCGAATTCTTCGATTTCCTTGCCTACGCCTATCTTGCGGTCTACTTTTCTACATCCTTCTTCCCGCAGTCGGATTCGCGGCTGCTTCCGCTGCTCCAGACATTCGGTGTGTTCGCCATCGGGTTCTTGGCCAGACCGATCGCCGGTCTGGTGATCGGCCTGTTCGCCGACCGCTTCGGACGCCGTCAGGCAATGACATTGACGATCTCGATGATGGCCGGAGGAAGCCTGCTGATCGCGGTCAGTCCGACCTACGACCAGGTAGGAATTCTGGCGCCGATCATCCTGGTGACCGCCCGGCTGCTACAGGGGCTCAGTGCGGGCGGCGAGTACACCAGTGCATCGGCGTTCATTGTCGAGTCCGCGCCTGCGAACAGACGAGGCTTCTACTCCAGCTTCATGTTCGTCGCGTCCACCTCCGGCAAACTCTTCGCCTTGGGTTTCATCACGTTACTGGTCACCGTCCTCGGAACGGAGACCATGACCGAGTGGGGATGGAGAATTCCATTCGCGGTGGGTGGACTGGGGGCCGTTGTCGCGTGGTGGATTCGACGCAGCACCGTCGAGACATTGGACGTCTCCTCCGAGAAGCAGAAATCATCGCGACCGAGGCCGTTCGATGCGATCCGCGCATACCCGAAACAGACTCTTCAGATCTTCTTCCTGACAACAGGTTTGGCGGTCGGTCAATACTTCTGGGCAACTTACCTGACCGCGTACTTCGAGATCAAGAACGGTGCAGCCTCGTCGACGGCGTTGGCGGCCGGTTTGATCTCGTTGATCTTCTACCTCGCAATCCAGCCACTCGCTGGGTTGTTGTCCGACAAGATCGGTCGTAAACCCAGCCTGTACATCTACGGCATTTCCTCTATCGTGCTGACCGTTCCGCTCCTGTCCATCGAGGGAACCAGCTTGGCAGTCCTGGTACTCGTGCAAGCCACGGGAATGTTGATGCTCAGCTTCGCCACCTCCATAGGATCGGCAGTGATGGTCGAAATGTTCCCTGCGCGAGTGCGCGTCACCGGGCTGGGATTCCCCTACTCACTGTCGATCGCACTCTTCGGCGGTACTGTCCCCCTGATCGCCACCGCACTCGAAGACGCCGGTCATTCGAACTACTTCGCGTGGTACGTGGTCGCCACCGCGGCAATCAGTCTCATCGCGGCATTCACACTGCGTGAGAGCCGCGATGTGGATATCGAATCGGAGGACCTGAGGGATACGAGGGCTGCGAGCTCCGACTCGTAACGGCTCTCACCGTCGACCCGCTTACACCTCATGGTGAAGGCGGGTCGACCACTGTCTCCACCTGCGGACCCTCGAGACGCAATCACTCAGCGTCACAGTCATATCCAACTCGACTGAACCAACTGAAAGGCCCGGGCCGGCAACTGCCGACCCGGGCCTTTCAGTGTCGTCGACCCACAGCTAGCGGTCGGTCCACCGCGCTGGACGCTTTTCCAGGAATGCCGCAATGCCCTCGTGGCGATCCGGAGACGACAAAGCAGGTTCTGCGATCGTGAACTGGGCATCGAACGCATCGGCTTCGGTCGCCCACGAATTTGACCGCCGCACAATCTCTTTGGTTGCCCGCACCGCGCTCGGCCCGTTCGCCGCGATCGTGCGCGCCAGAACCATCGCGTCATCGAGCGCTTCCCCAGGTTGCGCGATCGAACTGACCACTCCCCATTGGTGCATCTGCGACGCAGAGATCTTCTCGCCGGTCAGCGCCAATTCCATCGCTCGATGGTACGGAATCCGCACGGGCATCCGGATCAGACCCCCGCCCACTGCAACCAGGTTTCGACGCACTTCCGGCAATCCGAAAACGGCATCGTCGGCCGCCACGATAAGATCGCACGCGAGAGCGAGTTCCAGTCCGCCGGCCAGAGCAAAGCCCTCGACCGCAGCGATCACGGGCTTCGCAATCGACGTTCGGGTGAAATGGTTCTGCGCTTGCTGTCGCGAGCTGTACATCGGCTCACCGTCTTTGGCGGCCTTGAGGTCGCGTCCCGAACAGAACGACCCACCGGCCCCGGTGAGGATCACGACCAGAACGGACGGGTCGGTGTCACACCTGCGCAGCGCCGCGTCGAGTTCCGTGCGCAACTCCAGATTCAGGGCATTCTTCGCCTCGGGCCGGTTCAAGGTCACCAATGCGACATCGCCTTCCACTCGGCTCAGTACTACCTCGTTCGTCACGATCGCTCCCCTCGTGGTCGGTGGTCGGGTTGACGCCTCGGCACGCTCTCGGATGCACTCATAGCGCGAAGGAGTATCCGCCATTGACGGGAATCGTCTGACCGGTTACCCAGGACGAAGCATCGGAGGCGAGCATGAGAACCATGTTCGCCGCGTCGTCCACCTCGCCGGGACGACGAATGATGTAGCGGCTCATCATCTTTTTGACCGCGGCCTCGTTCTCCATACCCTTCTCCGTTCGAGGTGTTCGGGTAGCGGCGAGAGATACGCAATTCGCGGTGATGCCGAACCTTCCGAGGCTGGCGGCCAGCGAGCGCGTGAAGCCTGCCGTACCGGCTTTACCGGCGGCGTACGTTTCCCTACCCGGCTCCCCGAATCGAGCCGCGTCGGAGATCATGTTCACGATTCGGCCGTACCCGTGCTCGATCATCGCCGGAGCCACCGCATGGCACACGTTCAGCGGTCCGTACAGGTTGGTCCCCAGGTAGCCGTGCCACTCCGTGGGCGTCTGCTCCCAGAACGGACGCGTCATCTCGTCTGTCGGGTTGGGACCGGCGTTGCCGGCATTGTTGACGAGGATGTCGATGCTGCCGAACATCTGAAGCGACTGTGCAACTGCGTCATTGACCGATTCCAAATTCGACACGTCGCCGGCGATGGCCAACGCTTTCGCCCCCGCCGCCTCGACCTCCGCGGCAACGGCCTCCGCACGGTCGAGTCGGTAGTCGTTGATGACCACAGCTCCGGCCCCATGCTCCGCGAAATGCAGCGCTATCCGACGGCCGACGCCCTGCCCTGCACCGGTGACGAATGCGGTACGCCCCTTCAAAGCCAAAAGATCAGACATGTCAACTCCTTGTTTGCTGGACGGTCAGCAAGTATTCTAGATGGCGTAGGTCACAGATGTACAGAGGCGATCCGTCACAGGAAAGGTTTCGACATGGATTTCGAGCCGAACGAAGAACAGCGCCAATTGCTGCGCAGCATCAGAGGTTTCATGCAATCGGAGGTCGAACCTCTCATCGCCGAGCACGAGCGGTCCAAGACCTTCCCCCATGACCTGTTGCCGCGCCTTGCGCAGTTCGGTTACCTCGGTGGCTGGCTGCCGGAAAGCCTCGGAGGCATGGGGATCGACCACATCACCTGGGCGATGATGATGGAGGAACTCGGGTACACGTGGCCATCGCTGCGCACCATGGTCAACATCACCAATGCTCCGATGGAGAAACTCGCTCGGACCGGTTCCGACGAGCTCAAGGCCCGATATCTGACACCGCTGTTTGCCGGAGAAGCAAAGATCTTCAACGGTCTCACCGAGCCGGATGTCGGTTCGGACGTGTCCAGTGTTCGCTTCCGTGCCGACCTCGACGGAGACCACTGGGTCCTCAGTGGTACCAAGATGTGGATCACCGGAGGAGCCTTCGCAGATTGGGGAACGGTCGTCGCCCGTACGTTCAGCCCGACGTGCGACGGCGCCCTGTCACTGTTCCTGGTCGACAGAAGAGAATCGCCGTTCGAGGTCAGGGCGATCGACACCATGGTGTTGCATTCGACCGGGACGGCCGAGTTGACCTTCGACAACGTGCGTATTCCGCGTGGGAACCTCATCGGCACGGAGGGTGACGCCCTCCGATCGACGTTGGCCGGACTCGCCGGGGCCCGTATCAACATCGCCATGGGTGCTGTCGGTGCCGCACAGAAGGCATACGATCTTTCGGTCGAATATGTCAAGGGGCGCACACAATTCGGGAAGAGCATCGCGTCGTTTCAGCTGGTGCAGCAACACATCGTGCAGATGCGAATGAAGATCGACGCGGCCCGGTCACTGTCGTACATGGCAGCAGCAGCGATGAACAACGGAAGACCGGCCACACTCGAGGCGTCGTTGGCCAAGCTGTATGCGAGCGAAGTAGCCCACGAAGTGGCGAGTGCGGCTATGCAGGTTCACGGGGCGATCGGCTATTCCACCGAATACCCGATCGAGCGAATCTTTCGGGACACCCGAGGAAGCAGCATCCCGGAAGGTACCACCGAAATTCAGACACTCATCGCCGGTCGAGAAATTCTCGGCATCTCGGCTCTTCGTTGAAGGACGTTCTGCTTTCATGACAACCAGTGATCTCACCCGCCTGTTCAACCCGAAGTCGATCGTTGTGGTCGGCGCATCGGAGAAGTCCGGCAGCATCGGCAACTGGGTGGTGAAGAACCTCCTCGAACATTCCGACTTCGAAGGCGCGCTGTACCTGGTGAACCCGAAGAAGAACGTGATCGACGGGATCACCGCGCTTCCCGACGTCGCATCGCTACCCGAGCCCGTCGACGTAGCCATCGTTGCGGTTCCTGCCTCGCACGTAATAGCTGCACTGCAAGAATGCGGCACCAAGAATGTCTCGTTCGCCCTGGTGTTGACCTCGGGCTTCGCAGAGACAGGAGATACCGGGATCGCGGATCAGCAGAAGATCAGCGACATCGCACAGCGAACCGGGATGCGAGTCATCGGCCCGAATTGCCCTGGGCTGTGCAATATTGCCGACAACATCGGAATGACCTTCTCCCCGTCCTTTCGTAACGACCGCAGTGTCGGACCGATCGGACTGGCAACCCACGGAGGAGGCCTGGGCCGAAACATGCTTCAGGCCGGAGCCAGAGGTGCAGGTGTGTCTCTGTGGGCGTCTCTGGGCAATGCCGCCGATCTCGATGTTCCTGATGTCATCGAGTATTTCGCGCACGACCCGCGCATCGCGGTAATCGCCACGTTGCTCGAAGGAATCGCCGACGGACCGGCCTTGATCCGGGCAGCGCGCATAGCCGCGGCAGCAGACAAACCTGTGGTGGCCCTGAAGGTCGGAAGATCGGAATACGGCGCAAGAGCAGTTCAGTCGCACACCGCAGCGATCGCAGGCTCTGCTGTGGTCAATTCAGCGGTACTGCGACAACTCGGCGTGATCGAGGTCGACGACACGGACGAGCTCATGGACGTCGGCTGGCTCCTGTCGAGGGCACAGCCCGCCCCGTCGACTCGGGTAGCGATCTGGGGCGCGTCGGGCGGTGCCTTATCTCTGTGTGCCGATCACGTGGGACAAGCCGGCCTGACACTCGCACAGCTCCAGGAAGATACCGTCCAAAGACTGTCCGCCATCCTTCCCAGCTTCGCCTCCACAGCCAACCCGGTGGACATCACCGCTGCTGCCATCGCCGATTCGTCGATCGAACAGAAGAGCTTGGAGATTCTCGCCGAAGACCCTGGAGTCGACGTGATTCTGGCTCCCCTGGCGCTGGACTACGGCGAGCGCACCGCAGGGACATCGCTCAGTCTTGCGGCAGTGCAGAAGCTGGTCACCGTTCCAATAGTTCCGATCTGGATGAGCGACGTGCACGGCAAGGGGTACGACATCCTTGCCGACGCCGGGTTCTGCAGCCCGCGGGGGCTGTCCAAGGGGGTCCTCGCAGTCGCGCGATGGGCCGAATACGGGCGCTGGCGCGACGGACAGAGCACCTCTCCTACCCCGGCTCCCTTCGCAGTCGAACCCGCGCGAGACGAACTCGATCTGCCGCGCTCGGTCGCGACCGAGCCCGAAGCCAAAGCGTGGCTCGCCGAGCACGGGGTCACCGTTCCCCGGGGGTTCACCGTGCACGACGACAAGGGCGTTCACACTGCGATGAGCGGACTCCGTGCGCCCGTCGTCGCCAAGGTGGTGAGCACCGACCTCGCCCACAAAACAGACGTCGGCGGTGTCGTCGTCGGCCTACAGGACGCCGAGTCCGCCTGTCGGGCAAGACAGGACATCCTCGCCGCAGTCGCGGCCAAGGCTCCGGGAGCATCGGTTCGGGGCATACTCATCGAGGAGATGATGACCGGCGATTCGGTGGAAATGATCGTCGGCGTGCACCGCGACCCTGTCTTCGGTCACCTCATCACGGTGGGTGCCGGCGGTGTATTCGTCGAATTGCTGAACGACACTGCGCGCCATCTTCTTCCTCTGGATCGCAGCACGGCATTGAAGTTGATCGAGTCTCTGCGGATGTATCCGATTCTGGCCGGCATGCGTGGCGGCGCAACCTACGACATCGACGCGCTCGCCGACTTGTTGGTCTCGGTCTCCGACTGCGTGAGTGCGCATCGAAGCAGCATCGAAGAGGTCGACCTCAATCCTGTAATAGTGCGACCTGCCGGTTCGTCGGGGCCGGGATCCGTCGCACTGGACGCCCTCGTGGTGACCACGACCATGTCGAAAAGCCCGGCATGACAATGCCTCTGGAGGGCGTTGTCGTCGTCGACTTCACCGAGCTGCTTCCGGGTCCCTTCCTGACTCAGGCCCTGGTGGACATGGGGGCCAGGGTCATCAAGATCGAGCGTCCCGGCGGCGACAACGCCCGGCACCTCGGTGCGGGAGCGTTCGCGGCTGTCAACCGCGGCAAGGAGCTACGGACTCTCGATCTGAAGACCGACGCCGACGTCGAGGCTGCGTGGACATTGTTGCGAGACGCAGACATCATGATCGAGGGCTACCGCCCCGGAGTGATGGCGAAGCTGGGTCTCGGACCTGATGCCGTTCGGGCGCAGTTGCCGCACATGGTCTATCTGTCACTGTCGGGATACGGGCAACTGGGTCCGCTTGCGCAGACCCCCGGACACGACATCGACTACGCCGCCCGATCCGGAGTACTCGCCCTGGCCGGCGAAGCAGGACACGACCCCGTCTGGGGCCCCGGCGTTCCGGTGGGTGACCTCGCGGCAGCAACGTACGGCGTTGGCTCCGTGCTCGCCGGCCTCGTCGCACGGCAGAGAACCGGGCAAGGATGCTTCATCGATCTCGCTATCCGAGACTGCCTGGCTCACTGGCTGAATCCTCGACTGGGTGCCTTTGCGGGAGGAGCGGTGGAGAGTGTCACCGAGCAACGCGTGGCCGCCCTGGAGCGGCCCGCGTACGGAGTATTCCGCTGCAGCGACGACGCTCTGATCACAGTGGCCGCTATCGAGGACCACTTCTGGAGTCGACTGGTGCAAAGCCTCGACTTGGACGACTGGGCAGGACCCCGATACGCCACGTTCTCGGCCCGTTCCCTGTGCGTCGACGAGATCAACAGCGCTCTTGCACAACGTCTCTCGACCATACCGAGTTTCGACGCGCTGCGGCTGTTGACGAGCTCCGGGGTGCCCTCGGCCCCGGTGCTCGCGCCCTACGCTGCGGTCGAGTCGGTACGAGAGAGGAGCACCTCTCTGGTGGTCGACGACCCCACAGCCGGCCCGCTCGTGCACTTCCCCGCCCTGTTCGACCATGGAACGCACACCTGAAATCTGCCTACGCGGCTATACCGTCGACAAGCCCCAGAACAGCCGTACGGGCGGCGTCGAGGTCGACGTCCTGCGGGTCGACGAGAAACTGCAGAGCCGCTCCTCGGAGTACACCCTCGAGGACCACGGCGTAACCGACCGGATCGACACTGTCTCGGATCGTTCCGTCTCGCTGGCCTCTGGCGAGCAGTTCGCCGAATTCCGAACGCATCACCGCAAAACTTTCTCGCACCGCACGCCTGATCTCCGGCGCTTCACTGATCGACTCGGTCGCCAACACCAACATCGCCTGTGCGGGAAGCGGATTGACTGCCAGTCTGCCCAAGTACGAACTCAACACATTACGCAAAGCATCGATGCCGGTTACGTCGTCGCCGATCAATCGTTCCGTATCAGCGTGATAGCGGTCCTGCACCGCGTGAATCACGCTCTCCATCAAGGTCGACTTGGTTCCGAAGTGGTACCCGATGAGCCCCCGACTCACGCCGGCCTCCTGCTGGATGCGTGTAAAGGTCGCGTTCCGAAATCCCTCGTTGACGAGGATCGACAGGGTCGCATCGATCAACGCGGACCGAGCATTCGAACTGCGTTCTTCCTGAGTCATCGAGCGTTTACCGTTGTCTTTGCTTCGCGCGTCTGTGGTTGCCATCTCCAACAATCCTAAGGTCGTTCCAGCCTCGCCCCGAGCCTGCCATGGATTCGCGTCGGCTACGTGCTCTCACGCAATGCAGTAGCTACATCCGCCATCGACGTCGCCGAAACCGGGGCGCACGGATACAGCGCCACTCGATTCCACACGCCGTCGACGCGCTCGCGGAGAGCATGTGCAAGCTCGCGCTCGGCGGCAACGACGCCGATAGTGGTCAACACCTCGTCGTCGATCAGCGCTGTCATCACGTCCCAGCGTCGCGAGTCGTCGGTCTTGGAGAGGCGGTGCAGCTCCTCTCCGAGTGCTTCCCAGCCGTGCAGTGCGATCTGACGGCGCAACGCGTGGACGGAAGCCTCGAACGTTTCGTCGGACGATCCGGTGGCAATGAGGATTCCGCCGCTGACTTCGTACGGCTCGTCGGCGCGGATACTTGCGCGCCGAGCCTCGAAGGCCCTGGGCAGCAACACCTCCGACAGGTATCGACGAGTCGTGAACGGATGAACCAGCAGTCCGTCACCGACTCGGCCGGCCACGCGTGTCATTGCCGGTCCGACCGCAGCCACCGAAATCTTTGGGGAACCGAAGGGCATCTCACGTCGGAACGTCGAGTTCATCAACGTGTGCCGATAGAACTCACCGCGAAAATCGAGCGCGTCACCGGTTTCCCAACAACGCCAGATTGCACGAACGGCGTCTACGAATTCCTCCATGCGCTGTGCGGGGCGGCTCCAGGGCATACCGAAGCGACGTTCGATATGCGGCCTGATCTGACTGCCCAGACCCAGGACGAACCGTCCTCGAGACAGGGACGCCAGGTCCGCCGCCGCGATTGCCGTGCTCATTGGGTTGCGCGCGAACGCCACCACTACCGCACTGGTCAGCCTGATCTGTGATGTTGCCGTGGACGCGACCGTGAGTTGCACCAGCGGATCGTGGCGTGCCTCGATGGCTTGAAGTCCCGCGTAGGGCCCCTGTTCGGCCGATGTGCATACCGACGAGAGCTCATCGAGATCGACCAGATCACCGAGGCGGAAGTCCACTGGTATACCCATCGCTCGATCTTTTCATTTTACTTGCTGTCTGTACAGCAAGTTGCTAACTTGGTGTTGCGCGACGGTCTTCGTCGAGAAACGGATTGCACCTCGATCTGGTTTCGGTTGCACGTGCACATTCGCTCTCTACCAACACTTCAATGCATTTCCTCGCTCAGAGAGAAGACTACGAATGCAAACAGATGCACAGCCCCTGTCGGGAATGAAATGTCGTCTTTGCGGAACGATCTGCTTGCCAGTTCAGACCTTCGGATGTGAGCGATGCGGCAGCGTCTCCCCTGATTTCATGCCTACGACTCTGTCCGGAAACGGACAGGTACGTTCCGCGGTGACAGTCAGCGAACATCCGAACAAATCTCTGTCGACCCCGCTCGCCATCGGAACGGTGGTTCTGGACGAGGGAATCGCAGTGCGGTCTCGACTCGAACCGGGATGCAGCGCGGGCGATCGCGTCGAAGCACGTGAGGCAGACGGCGCATTGGTCTTCTACAAGACGGAGGGCGAACTGTGAGTCGCGAGAACATGAGCACGTTGCGCCCGGTGTACGTCGTCGGGATCGGTCTGCATCCGTACCAGCGAAAGTCGGATACGAGCTTCGTCGATCTCGGCCTCACCGCAGTCCGTGCGGCACTTGCCGATGCCGGGGTGCCGTGGAACTCGGTCGAAGCGGCCTATACCGGGACGACGCGGATCGGAATGGCCGTGTCTCGACCCATCCTTCGCCATCTCGGAGTCACCGGAATTCCGATGACGCAGGTGGAGAACGCGTCTGCGTCCGGTTCCTCGGCATTCCGATGTGCCATTCGCGATGTCGCGGCCGGCTTCGCAGATGTGGTTCTGGCAGCGGGGGTCGACAAGGTCGGCGCGAGCGTGCGGGCGGAAAGCCTGACGGGTGTAACTCCCTACGACGATGGGATCCTCACTCCGCCGGTGCATTACGCACTTCTTGCGGCGGAATATCTCAGCACTCGCCGCGCCGACGTTTCCGACTTGGCCCGAGTCGCAGTGAAGAACCACAACAACGCGGCCAAGAACCCCTTCGCGCAACGGCGAACGGAACGAACGCTCGACGAGATACTCGACGATCGCCCTATTGCCGGCGCACTGACACGGTTGCAATGCTGCCCCGTCGGTGAAGGTGCCTCCGCCGTGATCGTCGTATCCGAGGATGCGATCGATCGCCTCGAACTGGACAGGAGCAGAGCAGTCCGAGTTCTGTCGAGCGCTCAGCGATCGGAGGAGCTCTACGGCACGAAGAGCCATGACGTCGAATTAACACGTGTGACCACTGCGGAGGCTCTCGCCGAGGCCGGCATCGGCGCGGAGGACCTGGACGTTGTCGAACTGCACGATGCGTTCACGATCGAGGAACTCCAATACGTCGAGGCGATGGGTATCTGCGCAGAGGGCGAGGCTCCTGGCCGCCTGCGCGATGGTGAATTCGATATCGGTGGCAGAGTCGCAATCAGCCCTTCCGGCGGGCTCCTGGGTATGGGCCATCCCGTCGGACCCACCGGCGTCGGACAGATCGTCGAAATCACGCGACAGCTGCGCGGCGAGGCAGGAGAACGCCAGCAACCGTCGGCACGATATGGACTTGCCCACTTGGTTGGAATCGGCGCAGTCAGTATCGCCCACGTCCTGAGTGCACCCCGATAAGACCACATTCGACAGCAGCGATCCCACGCATGTGCAGCAACCTGAGATCACAGACAGCCTGACTCCCGGCTTCAACCGCGCAGGGCATCCAGAGTGCTCACGAACAACGCCAGTTCCTCCTCGGCCAGGCTCTTCAGCGGACTGACGGACGTCAGCGCCTGGCCGAGGCGTCCTCGTGCGCGCGCTCCGTCATCGGTCAATCCGACGAATTTGCGCCTCCCGTCGACCGGGTCGGGGGTCCGTTCGACGAAACCGCGGGCTTCCAATTGCTTGACGACGAATGTGGCATTGGAGGCATTGCATCCCAGTTGTGCGGCAACCTCGGACATCGTCAGGTCGGTTCGATCCGGGTGAACTTTCCAGAGTGCATGCGCCGTAACGAGTGTCAGGCCCTCCCGCGTGGCATACGGCAGAAAATCGTCGTTGATCCGAAGCGCAAGTTCTTGCAAGCGCAGGGTCGCCTCGAGAATGTCCACATCAGCAGACTAGCACTCCTTCAAGTCTTGAAGTACCTTGATAGTTCAAGACTTGAAGGAGATGCGGATGTTGAAACTGGATCGACTCGACGGGCGCACGGTCGCCGTCACAGGCGCTACGTCGGGAATCGGATATTTCGTTGCCGAACGGCTGGCGGGCCTGGGTGCCGAGGTGATCGTGGTGGCCCGATCTCCGGAACGAGGACGACATGCAATCGGCCTTCTACCCCACTCCGATCGCCACCGGTTCCTGGAGATGGACCTGACGGACATCGACTCTGTCCGTCGGGCGGGGGAAGAGTTGAGCAACACCGCACAACTCGATGGTCTGATCATGAATGCAGGCTTGGTTGCTGCACCCGCGTCGTTCGAGAGTGGTCCCTTCGGCGTAGAGCTGACTGTGGGCACGAATGCGCTCGCACATGTGGAACTACTCCGTCTCGCCCTTCCATCCTTGGAACGGGCACCGGGTGCCCGAGTCGTGAGCATCGGAAGCATGCTGACGCAGCGCATTTCGTTCGATCCGAACAACTGGCTGTCACAGCAGTCCTATCGCCCACGTGCGGCGTACGCCATGTCAAAACACGCGACGGAGATTCTGGGTTTCGAGCTGTCCCGCAGACTTCGGAGCCGGCATTCTTCGGTCGCGTCGATCGTTGCCCATCCAGGCGGAGCAATCGACGCATTGACCGCTGATCGGCCGGGGATCCACACTCGACCTGTCGTTTTCCGAGCAGCTGCCCGGGTCCTCGGGCCCGCATTCACGTCCGTGGTGCAGGGCAAGGACTCGGCTGCCGAATCAGCGGTAGCGGCAATCGCAGCTCGCGATCTACCGCTCGGGCAGGTCTACCTCGGTCCGCGAAGGAATGCCTCGGGCCCACCGGTGATCACCGAACCCGTTCGTACAAGCCGTGATCCGGAATTGGGCGCATTCCTCTGGAACGAAACCGAACGCATCATCGGTGCCTCCATCGTCGCGTGACGTGCCCCGATACTGTCCCCCACGATGATCAGCTCCCCAGATTCGAATATTGGCTTCCGATCGGCGTCGGATATCCGAAAACAAAGAGCTGATGCGTGGTGCACACTGCCGCGAATCATGTTGTAAGCCTGACTCGATCCCGAGCATGGCATCCGATTGCCAAGAGATTCGTGTCGTCGACATCCCACCACGCACACCCCATTGCGGATGCAAAAGCACCGTCCGTAAATGCGCGCGGCGTCCTCAGGTCGATCGAGACTGAAGTTTGTCGAGCAGCACAGCCACGACCAGAACGGTGCCAGTAACAACCCCCTGCCAAAATGCGGAAACTCCCATCAAACCGAGTCCGTTTTGCAGGACGGCAATGAGAAGCACTCCTACTACTGTCCCGAAGACTCCACCCAGGCCGCCGTAGAAACTGGTTCCCCCGAGTAGAACGGCGGCACCGGCAGTCAAAGCCAAACTCGCACCAGCGGTCGGTGACGCTGATGCGAGTCGACTTGCATCCACCATGCCCGCCACCGAAGCGAAAAGTCCGCCGAGACCGTACACGCACACGTATACCCAAGAGACGTTGATACCCGCCAATCGTGCGGCTTCCGGGTTACCGCCCACCGCATAGACGGCGCGCCCGAACGACGTGAAGCGGAGCAAGTAGCCACTCAACACCAGGACCGCGAGGCTCAGGACAACCGGCACGGGAATGGTCATGATAGTGCCGTTTCCGAGCGCGTATAGAAGGCTCCCCTCCTCGATGGGTATCGTGTTGGTCTTACCGTTCGTCACAACGTTCAGCGCACCGGTGAAAAGGGACGTGGTGCCGAGAGTGACAACGAAGAAGTTGAGGCGAATACGTCCGATCAGCACTCCGTTCACCGCTCCACCCAGCAGAATTCCCGTAAGACCGCCCAGCACAAGAGCTATCACCTCCGGGAGTCCGGACTCCAGGGCGCGGTACGCGACATACCCGGCCGCGGCGTAGATTGCTCCAACGGAAAGATCGAAACCTGCAGACAATACTACGAACGTAAGACCAATAGCCGTAATCATCAACGCGCTATTGCCGGACAGCACATTCAGGATGTTTGCTTTCGTGAAGAAGAACTCCTGCGTTACCGATAGGTAGACGACCATGATGAGAAGCGCGGCCAATGCTCCACCGAACCCGCGGAAGTTCTTCAGTACAGCACCCGCCGACGTCGACATCCCCGGACGTTCCGCACGGTCGGGCGTAGGCATCTCCGCGTCGGACGAATCTTTTGGCGCGGCAACGGTTGGTTCAGACATTAATAACTCCTGCGGCGAGTTCAGCAATTGTCAATTCATCGAGCTGATCGGATGGGCGGTCGGCGACAATCCGGCCACGAAACATCACCAGTACGCGATCGCACACACCGAGCAGCTCGTTGTTTTCGGAAGAACTGATGAGAACAGCCACGCCCTGCGACGCGAGCTCCCTCAGAAGCCGATAGATCTCGGACTTGGCACCTACATCCACACCTCGCGTGGGCTCGTCCATCAGCAAGACTTTGGGCGCGCTCGACAGCCATCGGCCTATGACCACTTTTTGCTGATTGCCACCCGACAGGCTTCCCGCAAGCAGACTCATGTCAGCTGGTCGAACCTGCAGTTCTTGCATGGCGCTGGAAGCAGCGACGCGCTGACTTCCTCTGTTGATGGGCAGGAGATTCAGCCTGTTGTTTGCAATGAGACTCAAGTTGTGGAACACGCTTGCGCCCGGAACGAGCCCTTCGCCTTTACGGTCGCCGGTGACGAACGCCAGGTCCCGCTGGATGGACCGACGAGGTGTCCGACGGGTGTAGGCCTTCCCCTCAACCGTCACATCTCCTGTACCTGCATCGGCACCGAAGATGGACCGGACGACCTCGACTCGACCACAACCCACCAAACCCGCAAGTCCGACGACTTCCCCGGGCCAAATGTCGAAACCAACGTCCTCGACGCGGTCAGGAGCCGACAGGTGACGGACCGATAGGGCCGGTTTGTCCGATGGGAATCGAGTCTTGGCAATTTCTCGATGGAAGTAGTCTGTGAGAGGCCTGCCGACCATCAATCGAGTAATTGTGCCTTCATCGGCTTCGGCCAGGTCCATCGTCTTCACCAGCGCGCCGTCACGTAGCACGGTGACGCGGTCTGCCACGGGTTCGATATCTTGAAGCCGCTGAGAGATGAATGCGATGGCCAAACCGAAACTCTTCATTTTACGAATGATGTCGAACAGCGATTCCGTCAATTCCGCAGTGAGCGAACTCGTAGGTTCGTCGAAAATGACAACCGAAGACTTCGACGCAATGGCCCGGGCAATCGCGACGACCTGACGATCACCCGGACCAAGAGTGCCTACTATTCGATCGGACCGTATCCCGGAACCTAGCTCGCCCAAGGCCTCGGTCGCGCTCCGGTGAGCTTTGGTCCAATCGATTCGGAATCGCGAGCCGGGCAAATTCCCCAACGCAATGTTCTCCGCGACTGTCAGGCTTTCCACAACGGGCACCTCCTGCGCAACCATTGCGATGCCGGCCCGGGATGCCTGAAGTGGGTTGGCGAACTTCACCGGCTCACCCCGTAGCAGCACATGACCGCTGCTGGCAGTGACTTCACCGTAGGCAATCTTCATCAGGGTGGACTTACCGGACCCGTTCTCGCCCAACAATGCGTGCGCTTCTCCAGCGCGGATCTCGAAGTCGACTCCCTTCAGGGCATGAGTTCGGCCAAAGCGTTTGTGGACGGACTGCATCTGCAAGAGCGGTGGTTCCATGCGTGTCTCCTGGGGAATCATTCCAATGCTCGCTCGAGATTAGTTGGCAAGTCGTACAACGTCTTCCGGGCAACCGCCGCCTTGTGCACAGGTGATTTCGCCCGACTCGATCTGTGCCGCCGCGTCGGCCCACGGCAGACGATTGCCAGCGTTGCCCGCGGTGTAGAGCTCGGTTGGGCTTTCCACGAACGCAGGCACTTCCTGTCCGTTCAGAACGGCACGCGAGATCGACTCGAGTATCAGTCCGGTGCGCCACGGGACCAGGTCGATCGTCGCGCTGAGACGACCGTCCTCGACTGCTTTGATCCCATCCTCGTCGCCGTTCTGGCCCACGATCACCACATCGTCGAGACCGGCCGCCTTGACTGCAACAGCAGCTCCGATCGCGGCGGCATCGTTGTAAGCCATGATTCCCTGAATATCGTTCTGGTACTTCGTGAGAGCAGTCGCGACCACCTTCTGGCCGCCGGCGATATCATCGGTAGGGTCGTCGACACGGCCGAGCCAGTGGATGGCGCTGCCCTCTGTCGTGTTCTTCTCGTACTGTGACATCATCGTCTCGAGGATGGGAACCGGCACACCAAGGCCAACTCCCAGTACATTTCCCTTGCCGCCCAGTTTATCTTTGACAAAATCGGACAGCAGTTTGGAACCGCGATAGCTGCCGCCGGTATCTACATTCGACGTGAGGACTCCTGGATCGGACTCTGGCGATTCCAGACCGGCCCAACCGACAACTTTGATGCCCGCGGCGTTCGCCCTTTGAAGAGCCGGCTTCAGCGAATTTGCGTCCAACGGATAGACGACAATCAGGTCGACCTGTTGTGCTATGAGCTGGTCTACGTCCGTTACCTGCTTCGCGGGATCCAGTTGCGCATCGAGGGCCTTCACCGCGATGCCGTCCCGGGCAGCAGCCGAAGTGAACGTATCTTGAGTCATCTTCAGAATTGGCTGGGCACCCTGCGGATTCGAGATTCCCACGGTGAATTTCGAGTCTCCCTCGGGGCCAGGATTGGACGCGCAGGCACCCAAGACCAACGCTGCGGTGAGGACGATCGGCGCGATCGTGGCTACAGAGCGGCGGGTTGTTTTCGTCAATTGGTTCCTCCAAAGAGCCGTAACGTTTTCCGGTGGTATGCGAGTCACTCTGAGCGAAAAAACTGCGGTCGAGGTGTGACGAGTACAACATGTGTCCGTGACCGGTTTATGGCGAAGTTTCGCTGAACGAAACAACCCGGAACAGGGTCTTGGATCGACCGCATGACGATGCCAGGTGGATCTGCAGCCGCGATTCGTTCCAATCCGTCGATGGATTAGTCGAACCTGCAGACCAAGCCTTTATCCGAGGCCGGCACACCGACCTTTGGCATCTTTGCGACCATGACGGGCCGAAGAACGGAGGACGACAGTGGATACCGCGCCCCGACACGACGGCAGAACAGCGAACACCCCCTCTGTGCGACTACGCCGAGGGCGCATTTTGCTCGGCAGACTTCTCGGGTACTGCCGCCTCGTCGATGGGCAGTCATCGGGCGTCCTGGTGCCGCTCGCTGTGGAGCTGGCGACACAAGCAGCTCCACGGCCGCGAGCCTCACCCGGCGTCTTGTGAGAGCGGTGTGCTCGTCGGCAGACCCCGTTTGCACACAACGACACCGAGGTGAATTCGATGACCGTAGAGCCATGTGCGCGCTGCGTTACAGCCCAACGGGAAGGCCGCAACGACCCACGTGACCCTGTTCGTTGGACGCACCTGCTCGAAGAGAAGTCGTGCCCCGGGACTACGAACAACACGTCCCCGTCACGACGTGGGACAGTACAAAAGCAGGTCTATCGCCGAAATCCTGTGACTGCGCACGGAAATTGACCACGCCGTAGTTCTTGTCGGGACATCGACTCCAACCTAGGCTTCGGCTTCGGCTTCGGCTTCGGCTTCGGCTTCGGCTTCGTATACGGTACGTCCAGCGAAGACCGTGCGAAGCACTTGTGTCCCGCCGATCGAGCTGGTCGGGATGTCGAACAAGTTGCGGTCGAGCACGATGAAGTCGGCATCCTTGCCGACTTCGATGGTGCCACGGTGCTCGCTCCGTCCCACTGCATGGGCCCCATTTATCGTCATCGCCGCCAACCCCCTCGCGAGGTCGATCGACTGTTCTCCGTGTTCGATGGCACCCTGCAACGCTGGAAATAGATTCGGCGAGTCGGCGATACTCCAGTCTGTGCCGAAGGTCATCTCTGCTCCAGCTCGTGCCACCGAGTCGAATTCGTACAGGTGACTGACCCCGTGCTCCGGAAGATGCCATACGGCGGGCGACATCTCGGCACCCACCCGTAGCGCCGCGAAACGCTCGAAATCGTCTTTGTGGACCAGGCAGCAGTGCGCCAATTCATGCCGCGGTCCATCAGGTCCATTGACGGAACGAGCATGTTCCACAGCGTCGAGCGCTCGCCGGATGGCTCCTTCGCCGCCGCAATGCACCTTGACCATCAGTCCCGCAGCGTCGAACCGCACCATGGCAGCATTCATTTCATCCTGCGGGATCAGTAGGTTCTCTTCATCGACAGTGCCATCGTCGTGAATGCACGATTGAGTCCAGTAAGGCGGAATCGGTGACCCGTCGAGCCAGAACTTCACGAAGCGGGTGTCGACGTGGTTCGACGCGAAATCTTCGTGATGATCGATCATATGATCGAGGACATCAAGCCCGGCCATTCCGAAGGACTCTTCCCGCCAAACAAGATGCGCTGCCACGTGAAGCTGCAGTTCGTCGGCGGAGTCGAGCTGGCTCATCACCCTGAGCAGCTGCTCCGTTGACGAGGCATCCTGTACAGAGGTCACCCCGTACCTGTGGTTCAGATCGCGGGCGTAGCGAATTGCTTGCGACATGACACTGTCTGCATGTGTGCCAAGCGCACGAAACACCGGCCAACGGGCCTGTTCGTAAAGCTCACCCGTCAACCGACCCGTTGCATCTCTGATGACTTCACCGTTTTCGGTATCCGGTGTTCCGTCGTCGATGCCCGCAAGCCTCAGCGCACAGGAATTGACCAACACATTGTGCGCCGATCTGTCGTGGAGAACAACGGGCTCGTCCGGGAATTCGCGATCAAGGAAGGCACGGCCAGGGCCCTTGTCACCAAACGAATCAGGCCAATACCGTCCACCGATCAGCCACCGGTTACCCTGACGATCAACAGGTCTCGGCCCGTTCCAGCTGCGGAGGGCGTCCAAAATTTCGGCCTCTCCCGCGCCGTGCGGCAGCGCTACTTCCCAGCGATTCAGACCACTGACCAAGTGGGTATGGGCATCATGAATTCCCGGCATGACCATACGTCCACCCAAGTCGATGACCTCGTATGCCTCGGAGATTTCCTCCGCCAGTGAAGCCGAGTCACCGACAGCCGATATCTTGCCCTCGCTTTCGAGAATAACCGAAGCCCAAGATGCGGGTGACTGCCCCGTGTATACGGCCGCATTCACGTAAGCCTTCTGCATAAAAACTTCTCCCGTTCATTTCGTTCATGGCAGTCGGGTGTCGATTCGCAGTTGTGCACAGCTAGGGCTCATGACGTACAAATCCAACCGTCTCGCCCGAATTACGCTTTACCACTTCGTTACTCGATCGCGTTCACTCGCACATTTCACGAACCATACCGCTGCCACGTTGCACGCCTGGCACGAAATACTGGCCCGATTGTTTCGGTGAGCGAACCGATCGACTTATTCGCCAGACGGTCCGATCAGTGAACTCTCTCGCTTGACGCCGGTGACGACGAGCGCACTATGTACCTATGACTGCACTCGTGACCGAAGTTGCTTACGCCGATACAGTGCTACGGGGTGGCCCCGTGCTCGATCTGTCCGATTGGAAGCCGGGCGATCGCGTAACTCAGCCTTGGCGGGGAGAACGGCCTCGCGCAATTGCGATCAGGCAAGGCAATATCGTCGCGCTCGGAACCGCCGCGGAAGATCTGATCGGGCCAGATACGCAGGTCGTCGAACTGAACGGCAATACTGTGATTCCCGGAATCAATGACGGTCACCTGCACTTCACGGCCTACTCGGTCACAAGCCACACCTATGTAAAACTGGGTACCGACATCTTTACCAATGTCGATCAGCTGGCCGGCTTCCTGACCGCGGACCGGATCGATGAAAGCGGCTGGATTCGCGGGCACGGCTGGGACGCCCTCACCCTCGGCCGTAAGCTGACTGCGTCCGACATCGACAGCGTCCTTACGGTCAACGGCATCGCCGGCACCCCCGTCGTACTTTTCGACTGGAGCGGTCATTCGCTCACGGCGAATAGCATTGCTCTCTCGCTCGCAGGTATCACCGCCGACACACCCGACCCGGCCGGCGGTGTCATCGAACGCGACGCTGACGGGAACCCGGAAGGGTTTCTCACCGACTCAGCGATTTCATTGTTGATCGCAGTGGTTCCACCAGTGCCGAGAGAACAGCTACTCGATGCCTACCGCGCGGGCCAGGCCGATCTGCACGCACTCGGAATCACGGCCCTTACCGAACCTGGTCTCGGTCCTGGCCATCGGGCACTGTTGGACGGATCGGGTTCGGTCGAGGCATTGGACGCGCTGGCCGACCTTGCCGAGGCCGGTGACTTGACTATGCGAATTTCAGTACTGGTCCTGCCCAATGGAACAGGTGGAGCCAACGCCGCAGACGTGAAATTTCACCTGGACGCGGGTCTCGCCCATCGCTACGAGGACCGCGACGTCGACCCACGAAGGTTGACGATTGCCGGCGTCAAGGTTTTCGCGGACGGCACACCGCAGAACGGCACCACTTGGCACAAAGACCCCGTTCACGAGCAGAACCCTCCAGGGCATCACTGCGGACACATGGTAATAACCGGCGACACCGATGTCGACAAGGTCGCAGAGCTGCGCGAGATCATCAAGATCGTCGACGAGGCCGGACTTCAAGTCGCCATTCACGCAATCGGCGATCAAACAGTCGAAACCGTTATCGACACCATCGCCGAAATTGCTCCGAACAGCCCGTTGCGGCACTACCTCATTCATACCACCGAGTTGTACCCAAGCGGATGGGAAACGCTGGCTGCCAACGGAATTGGTGCGTGCTTCAATCCTGTGATCATGGGCACCTTCGTGCGATTTCTTGCCAAAGATCGAATTTTGCGTACGGAGCCGATCAAATCGACCCTTCACGCCGGCGTTCGTCCGGGGATTACCTCGGACGCTCCAGTGGTACCGCCCGACTGGCGCCCCGCAGTTGTCAATGCTGTGACACGTGCCCATTGCTGGGAAGGCCCTGTGCCGGCAGAGGACCACGAAGGCATAACCACCGTGGACGCCCTTGCGCTGTTGACCGGCGGTGCAGCCATCCGAGACCGTGCGGAACTGTGGCGCGGGACGCTGGCTGTCGGGCAACGCGCCGACTTGGCAGTGCTCGAGGGTGAATGGCCGAGTGATGAGGACGTCGAATCGCTGCTCGACCGTAGAATATTACGCACCTTGATCGATGGCGAAACTGTCTACACTGCTTGACAATAGAGCCCGGGGCTGTCGAAGTTGAGGCCAGCGCTCAACCCGGCATGAACTCGGCGGGACGGGCCATGGCCGGATGCTGGTTCGCCCCGTCGGGCATGACGTGTCCGACGGGGCGCCTCCGAGACTCTGCACTCGGCGTGATCGGCCTAACGAGGTCCTCGAGTCGTTGCTTGCCTGCTGCTCAGCCGGCGGCGAGAGCCTCTGCTTCGGCAACCAATGTTGTTGCTATCCAGAACGCGTCGTAGTTGTGCACCACCGCCGGCTCGCCGTAGGGCTCGTCCAGCTGCTCGGGCTGCGGCAATCGGCGGTTCACGATGAACGGGACTTGCAGTTCACCCAGCGCTCCATGCGAGCGGAGCGGTGCATCCAATCCGCTGAGATCGTGCCAGTCAGCGTATCGACCCACCGCCGTCCCGGCTTCGGCGAGCAGAATGATGTCTCCGATCCGGTCCGCCGGCTGGTGGTAGATCTCCACCGCTTCATCTCGGGTGTGGACTGCCTGCACCCCGTCCAATTTCCGCAGTTGTTCGATGACAAAATTCCTGTTCGCGTCGGCCGGCAGGTAGATGCTGGCGAACGAACCGAGTGCCCCGTGGTGCACCGTGTACGGGTCGGTGATCGGGAGGATCACGCGAATGCCCTCTGCGCCCTCGCTATTGGCATCTGTCGGAGCGACTCCGAGAATGCGACGCACCTCGTCCTCTACATAGACCACACGCGTGACACCGTCGGCGTCGGTCTTTGCACTCATTCCGTGGTCGGCAGTCAGCACGACAACTGCTCCCAACGCGTCGAGTCGCGCTGCATAGGAATCGATCATCGCGTAGAAGGCGTTTGCGACGTCGGTCCCGGGGGCGTGCTTGTGCTGGATGTAGTCGGTCAACGTCAGATACATCAGGTCCGCACCACGGGATTCGAGGATCTCGACTCCGGCGGCGAGCGCGAATTCCGAGAGGTCCGCCGAATACACCTGCGGCAAGGGCTTTCCGACCAGTTCGAGGACGTTGTCGATTCCATTGTCGGCGATAGTTGCCTGATCGGCCTTCTCCGCCGAGAAGCAGATGCCGGTCCGGGACGGCATTTCGAATGTCCCGCTGCCGTTCATGCTTGGTCCCTCTTCGACGAGCCCGGCACCGAGCAGGCGTCGTAGCTTGTCTTTCGCGGTGACCACCACGACGTCGAGGCCGGCGTCGTTGGCTGCTGCGAAGACGGTGGGTGCCCGGAGAAACCGCTTGTCATTCATGAGTACTTCTTCGCCGGTCGCGGTGTCGTAGATGTAGTTGCCGCTGATTCCGTGCACCTTGGGGGGATGTCCGGTGGCGATGGAGATGTTGTTCGGGTTGGTCAACGCCGGCATAGCGCAGTGCGCGGGCCACGAACTCGACTCACCATTGAGCATGTTGCTCAGCCACGGCATCAGTCCGGCCTTCATCGCCTCGACGTGATAGTCGGGCTCACTGCCGTCGATGCAGATCACCACCACCGGCGCCTCCGGCAGGACATAGGTACGGGAATTGACGCTGAACGTACGGGACTTCATGGTGTAACTCCTTGTTGTGAATGTGTCGTGGTGGGAATGCCGTCGGCGACGAGAGCGAGGAAATGCTCTTCGGCTCGGCTCAGGTGGCGGTCGTTACGATGTATCAGAGAGACCGGCCGGGGCGATGGCAGCGGGTCCAGGTTCAGCTCGGCAATCCTGTTCGACGCCAACGCATCTTGGCATGCCACTCGCGGCAGGAAGGACATACCCAAACCTTCCGCCACTGCGGATACGATCGCACCGGTACTCGCCAGAGTCCATGTGCGAACCAGTGGGATTTTCCAACTTTCCAGCAGCGATTCCTGGAATCGCCTTGTTGCAGATCCCTCTTCACGCAAGAGGACAACCGAGCCCCGCAGGGTTCGAGAATCACCCGACAACCCTGCCAACGGGTGCGCACGGGAGACGATGACTGTTTGTTCCTCCGGCGCGAGTGGCACGACGGTGAGCAAAGGGCTGTCCACCTCGTCGGCGAGAATTGCCACTCCGACATCACCGTCGAACACTTTGCGTAGCAATGTGGTCGAGTTCTCCACCCGCAGATCGAGAGTGACCTCCGGGTAGGCAGCTGTGAATTTTCGCAACGTAGCGGGAAGGAAAGAGCCCTCGGTGGTTGTCGTCGTCGCCCCTACGACGAGGGCCCCGGTCAACGGCCGCAGGCTCATCTTGGCCAAATCGTCCACAGCCTCGTCGGCGACAACGATCAGGCGACGGGCGTGTGCGAGCAGGACGTTGCCTGCCTCGGTCGGCGCGAAGCGCCGGCCGGTTCGTTCGATGAGCAGTGATCCCACTTCGACTTCGAGCTGCCGGAGGTGTGTCGACGCCGTGGATTGGGTGATGCCCAGAGCGCGCGCCCCAGCGGATACGCTGCCGGCATCCACGATGCCCACGTACACTCGCAGCCGTTGCAGACTGGTGAGCGTCATCGTGCCGAGGTGACAGGTTGTTGATCCGGCACGAGTGCAGTGGTGTCGAAACCCTTTGTCATCTTGTTCGATTCGAGCACGAAGCCCGGCTGGTGTCCGGCCATGATCGCGTGCACCTTGTCCGGTTCGATTTCACCCTGCCAGCGGGCGACGACGATGCCCGCCACCGCATTGCCGAGCGAATTCACCACCGCGCGGCACTCGGACATGAACCTGTCGACCCCGAACACCAGCATGACACCGGCCACCGGTATCAGGTTCGTCGCGGAAACACTGGTGGTCAGCATGACGAATCCCCCGCCGGTGACCCCCGCAGTTCCCTTGGAGGCCAACAGCATTACCAAGATCAGGATTACCTGTTGGCCCAACGAAAGGTCGATGCCGAGTGCTTGAGCTATGAATACCGTCGTCAAAGTCAGGTAGATACACGTGCCGTCGAGGTTGAAGGAGTATCCAGCGGTGACACTGATGCCTGCCGTGCCTTTCGTGACGCCGATATTCTCCAGTTTGCGCACGATCCCCGGCAACGCGACCTCCGACGACGACGCACCGAGAGCGAGCAGAACCTCATCTTTGAAGTAACGCAGCACTCGCCACGGCCGCAAACCGACCAGCATGAGGATGCCGCCCAGGACGACGACGACAAACACCAGGGACGTGGCATAGAACGTCGCAATCAGTTTGGCCAGCGCACCCAACGAAGCGGCACCGAAATTTCCTGCGGTGAAGGCCATGGCCCCGAATACACCGACCGGTGCCGCCCACACCACGATTCTGACGACCTGAAAAAGCGCCTCGCTCAGCCGTTCCACACCGCGAGCGATGTCGCGTCCGCGCTCCCCCATCAGCTGGAGGCTGATGCCGAAGAGAATTGCGAAGAACAGAATCGGGAGGATGGCACCGTCTGCCAAACTGGCAATGATGTTGGACGGGATGATCTGAAGGATGTAGTCGTACCAGGAGAGGTCCTGGCCGGCGGCGATGCCGTCCGCGACTTTGTCGGTCACTTCGAGCGAGTCGACGTCCGTGTTCAGGCCCGCGCCCGGTTCGATCATATTGACGGCAAGGAGGCCGAGGCCGAGTGCGATCGAGGTGACAACTTCGAAGTAGAGAAGCGACCGCAGAGCGACCTTTCCGACCGAACCGAGATTTGCGACCGCGCCGATGCCTGCGACGACCATGCACAGCACCAATGGTGCGAGCGTCATCGTCAGAAGGCTGACGAAGGCGTCGCCCAGTGGTTTGAGGGCTTTGCCGGTCGTGGGCCAGAGGAGGCCGACCGAGGTGCCGAGGGCCATGGCGATCAGGACCCAGATGTACAGATGTCGGTACCACGGGGTTCGTCGCGCTGCGGCGACTGCCCGTTCCGTGGTTGGTGGGTATGGCATGGTCCCGTCCTCCTCGCGGCGATTCGCTACCGCCTGTGACCATGGTCCGAACCGAATCGGGCGCACCAGTGAACGAACAATGGCCGGAGCGTGAACGGGACAACCAATGTGACCGACGACCCGATGGGCCCCTATCGCCGAACTGGATGGCCGAGGACTTCGACCCCTTCGGTATCGAATCGGTCGGTAGTGGCCGAAGCTCTGTAGCGACGAAACTGACTCTGGCACAGCGGCGGACGTGACCACTTGGTCCCACCGACTCCCCTGACCCCGGCCACATCAGGACGTAGACTCCCCTTCATGACGCGTCCCGAACCATTCGTTTCGACGACTCTTGCTGCGACGCTGGATGACCTGAGAACACGACTTCGCGCAACACGGTGGCCGGACAGTCCTGCCGATGCTGGGTGGTCGCTCGGTGTCGACGTCGAGTACCTGCGTGAACTCGTCGAATACTGGGCCGACGAATTCGACTGGACAGCACAGGAGTCTGCCCTGTCGAGACATCCTCGATTCCGGGTCGACGTCGGCGATCTGGGCATCCACTTCGTGCACGCGCGGGCAGTGGCACCGGTGGGCCCGGTTCTTCCCGTGGTTCTCAGCCATGGATGGCCGGACTCGTTCTGGCGCTACTCGAAAGTGGTGTCGCTACTGACCGATCCGGGCGCACACGGTGCCGACCCCGCCGATGCATTCGACGTCATCGTGCCCGACATGCCAGGTTACGGCTATTCGGATACACCGGCAGGCACCCCTTTGAATTCGATTGCGGTTGCCGGTCTTTGGGCCGAGCTGATGCACATTCTGGGGTACACCCGTTATGGGGCTGCCGGAGGCGACATCGGAAGCGCCGTGAGCCGCTACCTGGCACTCGATCACCCCGACTCTGTCGTGGCCGTCCACCGTATGGATGCGGGACTGCCCGTGTTCACCGGCGACCGCGCCGAACTGTCACCGCAGGAGCAGGACTTTCTCGACAGGTCCGCCGCGTGGGGCAGTACAGAGGGTGCATACGCTGCGATGCACCGCACGAAACCGCAGACCGCTGCCGTCGGGTTGACCGACTCCCCGGCCGGGTTGGCCGCATGGATCGTCGAGAAGCTGCGAGGGTGGACCGACGGCGACGGTGACATCGAGCGCAATTTCACCAAGGACGAGATCCTCATGAACGTCACCCTCTACTGGCTCACCGAGACCATCGGCTCGTCGATGCGTATGTACAACGCCAACGCGTCCATTCCCTCGGAGCAGCACGCCCGCCGCGTCGAGGTGCCGTCGGGGTTCTCGTTCTTTTCGGGTGACCTCTTCACGAATCCGCCCCGCGCGTGGCTCGACCGCGTCGCGAATGTCGTTCGTGTAAGAGAACTTCCGCGCGGTGGGCACTTCGCTCCGTTCGTGGAGCCCGAGCTGTACGCTCGAGAACTACGCGAGTTCTTCCGACCGTATCGCGCAGCCCTTGCGTAGAGCGCCCCAACACACCTGAATTCCTCTGCGCCCATCACCTGATTCCCGAAGCGCTACCGGGGTTCGTCGAGTTCCAGGGCCAATTCCATGCACCGCAGGCGTGCAGGAGAGAAGTCGTACGGCATCATCCGGACGGCCTCGGTGAGGCTCGTCGACCCGCACGCCGGACCGGCGTCGGCGGGAGCGGGGTGCGACTCGTCCCAGGCGTCGAACCGGGCGTCGTCGGCCTGCGCCAGGCCGGAGCTCTCGATGACCGCATGGAGGGCGGTCTCGAAGGCGTGCCGTTCGGCCGCGACCTCCGCCACGCGGGGGTCGTCGACGGAGACCGAGTCGTCGAGCGCCCCTTCAGCGGCGTCGACTCGGTCGGAATACTCTCGCAAGTCCAGGTGGGTGGCCAGGGCGATGACACGCGATGCCTGGACCGACGCGCCGAGCTCGCCGAAGATCCGCTCGGTCACGAGCAGGGTGTCCAGGTCGTCTTGCCGCACCGCTCCCTGGGGCAAGTCGACGAGGCGCTCACTCACCACATCGGAGAGCAGGCCCAACCTGCTCCCCCGCGCACGCATGCGCTGCACGGCGGTCCGTTGCCGCTCGAGTTCGGCCTGCCGGGCGACGATGACCCCTTCGAGCCGATCAAGGATGCGCGCGACGTCGCTGTCGGAGGTGCCGGACGCGTCGGCCAACGCGTCGCGGATATCGTCGAGGGCAATGCCGGCGTCCGCCATTCGGCGGATCCACATCAGCCGAATCATCTCGTCGTAGCCGTAGCGGCGGCGGTCGTCGCTGCCCCGCTCGGGCTCCGGCAACAGACCCATCTGGTGATAGTGGCGAATCGCTCGCGGAGTGGTGCCGACGAAGGCGGCGGCTGCCCCGATCGTGACTTGGCGCGGCGGGATGAAGGACGAGAACATGTGCGAGCCTTCCTCATTGGGCGGAATATGCTCACTGCACCACATGACCCTACGGAAGGTGCAACTCGCCACCTGATTTCGCGCGTCGGGCAACGCCGCACCGAAGTCTCACATCGCCTCCCCTCTTTGCGCAAACAGCAAACTTTCTTGCGCATCCATACGTCTTCGTCGATCCTGTGAAGAACACCGAACGAGATGGAGATGCCCGACAATGACCTCGACTACGAACAACGACTCGGAATACACAGGCAATGTTGCCGTCACGGAGGGCAGACATGAGCCCTTCTCGGCCGCTATGGAAGCTCTTGTGGCCGAACGCGTTCTCGGAGATCGCCGCCACGGCGTTTCCATCTGACGACTGGACCCGACTGGACAGCAACGGTCTCTAACGCGGGGAATACGCACGAACGAAGGCGTGCACACCGTCGATCATTGTCTGGCGAATGCCCTGAGCGTCGCGATTGGCTGGGCCGGGGTGTCGGTCGAATGCCAACAGAACAGTCAATGCGAAGAAATGCTCTGCCGCCAATTCTGGACGGTCGGTCTCTACCAACCCAACGTCCACGAAATGCCCGAGACGCTCGGCGAGGGCCAGAACAACGGCGTCCGTTGCGATGTCGTCTTCGGTCGATGGAGTACGCAGTCGTTCTTGTGCGACGAGTGCGAATCCGTCGCTGTAGTCAGCCGAATCGACAACAGATTGCCCCAAGTCGATGGCAACCTCGGTGAGCGTCTGCTGTAACTGCGGCACGGTCGTGATGGGCGCCGTGTCCGACAGATGCTTGTCGAGCGTGAGCTGAACTGTCGCCAGTAGGGACTGCGAAACATCGGCGAGTATGGCCAGGAAAAGGCGGCGTTTGTCGCCGAAGTATTCGTAGACAGTCGCTTTGGACACCTTCGCACTGGACGCAACGGCATCCATGCTGACGCGATCGACTCCTTGCTGGACGAAAAGCTCGCGCGCTGCGGCGACGATCGCCGCGCGCTTGAGTGGGGATCCTTCACGGACCGGCTTCGTAGCCTTGCTGTCGTTCACCCGCGTCATCTCCTTCGAATCGGCCTGCGAAGTGAACTGTACCGTACAGTCTTGCGCTACTAAACTGAACCGTCTAGTTTAGCTGCATGACAACTTTCTCTCCCCCTTCTGCTGCGGTAACCGACCGCAGACTGAATGCCATCAGCCTGGTACTGGTCCTCGGTGCCTTCACGACGCTTCTCGACACCACGATCGTCAATATCGCTCTCGATCACCTGCATACGGCTTTCGGCGCATCGGTGGCGCAAACCCAATGGGTGACAACCGCATACCTACTCGCGTTCGTCGCGGTCATACCCGTCAGCGGATGGTTCTCCGAGAGAATCGGTTCGCGAAATGCGTGGATGGTTGCGGTCGGAACGTTCTTGGCCGGCTCGATCCTCTGCGGAGTGGTCGACTCGCTGCCGGCGCTCATCGGATTCCGAGTGCTTCAAGGAATCGGCGGAGGCATGGTTCTCCCCATCACGATCTCGATCCTCACGCGCGCGGCGGGTAAACCGCGAATCGGTCGCGCGATGATCGCAGTGGCACTGCCTGCCCAACTCGCGCCCATCCTGGGATCGGTTCTCGGAGGATTGATTCTGCAGTCACTGCACTGGCATTGGCTCTTTTTCGTGAACGTCCCCTTCTGCCTCGCTGCACTCGCACTGGGACCGTGGGTTCTGCCCGCCACTTCGGGCAGCCGTCATCATCGGTTCGATTTACTCGGCTTCGCTATGCTCACCCCCGCGATTGTGGCGATCGCCTATGGCGTCAGCCAGGCACCGGAACACGGAGGATTCCTCGCCGTCGCAGCGTGGTCGCCCATCGCGGGCGGGATTGCACTACTGACAGCATTCACATTCCACTCGCTGCGCGCCCGACGCCCAGCGCTGCTGGACGTCCGGTTGTTCACGCGACGCAGCTTCGGCTTGACCAGCATCATCACTTTCGTCAGCGGATTTTCGGTGTACGCAGTCATGTTCTTGCTGCCGCTCTTCTATCAGCAGGTCCGTGGCGAGTCGGTGCTCGCCACCGGATTGTTGCTCATCCCGCAGGGGCTCGGAACGATGTTGTTCTTCCTCGTCCTACGCAGATTCGCTGCCGCCGTGGACGCCCGGATCGTCGTCGCCGCAGGGGTGCTCATGACGATGATCGGGATCCTGCCGTTCGCTCTCGCGGGTGCGGAAGGCGGGACTGCGTTGATGCTGGCCGGCCAGGTTTTGCAGGGTATCGGTTTCGGCGCCGCAACGTTCCCGGTGATGACCCTCGCCTTCGCGAGCCTCGGTCACGACGAAGCGCCGAGAGGCAGTGCTGCATTCAGCGTGGTCCAACGTGTCGGGGCACCCTTCGGCGTCGCAGTCATCGCAATCATCCTCCAAAATCTGCTCGACGATGCCACGACTCAGGCCGGCCAGCTCGCGGCCTTCGCCCATAGCTTCTGGTGGACAATAGGTTTGAGTGCTGTCCCCCTACTCATCGCCTTCTTTCTGCCGGCAGCCGAAACAAGCAACGAACCGGCACCTTCTGCGTCGGTCGAGTGAAAACCCGTCAACCAACCCCGCGCCACGAAGCATCGGCGCACCCAGTCGATTCGAGGACCCCCGTGCCCCAATCACCAGCATTCATAGGAAATTTGGCACAATCGGCGTTGGGTCGACGGGCTCGCGTGCTCGACGTGAGTGCTCCGGCCCCCGGCTTCATCGAACTACAGCTGGCTGCGGACGCGCCACCGGGCGGGTGGCACCCGGGCCACGAGATCCAGTTTCGAGTGACCCCCACTCTCGGACGCCGCTACACCGTCCGAACGGTAAACAACAGCCAAGAGTTGGAACGCATCGGAATCCTCGTGGACACCACGCCATCGGGACCGGGAGCCGCATGGATCAGCCGGCTGCGGCCCGGCGACGACATGACCCTGCTGGCGGGCAGGCACCGTTCGTCGTTCAGGAATGGAACCCGACGCCTGTGTCTCGGTGACTCGTGCTCTCTCGGCACGCTCGATGCCTACGGCCAGGACAACCCAGTGGCCGACATAGTCATCGAAGTGAGAGCGAAAGCTCTCCCCTACTTGGCAATCCGATGGCCGAAGTATCGCTTCGTGCCCGCAACCGACGCACCCGGTGACGCACTGCAGTCATGGCTGGAGGCCGCCATCGTCGCCGGGGACCTCGGGCATATCAGTGGAGCCTGGCTGCTCGGCCACGCCCAATCGATCCAACGCCACAGGAAAGCACTCATCGAGGGGCTCGGCTTGGCAAGGCGCAGCGTTACTGTGCGACCGTACTGGGCCGACGGCAAGTACGGACTTTGACCGAAGGTAGCCCGGGACGCCGGCGCGGCTACCGGCCGACGCTTGCGCCGAGCAACCACTCGTCCGGGGCGAACAGTTCGCAATGGACACGCGACTTGTCGACCCCACAGTCGACGAGTTGCGAAGTGACGGCCCGCACGAAACCGATACCGCCGCAGACGAAGAACGTCGCACCCTGCGGAAGGTCGACAAGAGTGAGATCCAACCGCCCATGGTGTGCATCGGCCACATCGCCGGGCTCCTCGTACCAGAGTTCGAGGACGGCGTTCGGCAAGGCGTCGACCAGTTGTCGCTGACGCGTCCGAAGCGGATGGCTGACGGGGGTACGGTCTGCGTGGACAACCAGCACCTCGGATCGACTGTCCGCCAGAACGAGGTGTTCGAGGATCCCGTTCATCGGCGTGATGCCGATGCCGGCCGAGATCAATACGGCGGGCCCCGCAGAGATGTCGGCTGTCGGCAGATCACCGAACGGGATGCTGATGTCGACCAGGTCTCCCGGGCGTAGCGTGCTCGAGATCCAGTTCGACACTTCACCTGCCGGGCAGCCACCGCTGGCGACGACAGGCTTGACGGCGAACGTCAATTCGCCTGTGTCACTGCCGGAGATGAGGCTGTACTGGCGGATCTGTCGCGCGCCGTCGGGCAGAGTCACTCCGACCGAGACGTACCCACCCGGGTGCTCTTTTCGAAGCTCCGGCCAGTCGCCGGTCACACCGATCACCTTTACCCCGGACGGATCTTCGGTGCGCGTAGTGACGATTCCGCGGTGAAAGACCTGTCCCGCAACCACTCCCGCGCTCTCGTAAAGGCGGTTCTCGAGATCGACGAGAGTGTCGGCCATCATCCAATACACCCGGTCCCAGGCTTCCGCGACTTTAGTCGTCACTGTCTCGGCACCGAGTACGTCGACGATCGCAGCGAAGAGGTGCTCGTACACGATCGAGTACTGGTCGGCGGTAATTCCGAGAGATGCGTGCTTGTGTCCGATCCGGGACAGCATTTCGTCCGGGTGCGGCAGCGTCGGGTCCACCAGATGAGTGGCGTACGTCGCGATCGACGCGGCCAGAGCTCGTTGCTGCGCTCCCTGTGCCTGATTCCCGCGGTTGAACAGATATCGCAGCAGCTCCGGTCGTGCGGCGAACATGCGCGCATAGAAGTTTGTTGTGATGGCGTCGATATTGGCACCCACCAACGGCAACGTCGCTCTGACGACGTCGACGTGATCGGGTTGGAGCTCGTGCTCGACAGTGAGGGGACCGAACGTGGACACAGGTATTCCTTCCAATGGACCGCCGACGTCGAAATGGCAGGTCAGGGTGAGGGAAAAGCGACCATTGCGAGTGGAATGGTCGGGGACGCGGCTAGATCGTCGATCGTGTAGCGGTCGAGTTCGCCATAGAACGCTTCTTTGGCGACGGCCAGGGCATGCCGCAATCGGCAAGCGGCAAGAAGTGGGCAGGGCTGGTCCCCTACGCACTCGACGACTTCGCGATCGCCTTCGAGTTGACGGATCAGGTGGCCAACCGATATCGATCGGCCCGTGTCGGTGAGGAAGAGCCCACCGGTGCGGCCGCGCTGCGCACGGACGCAGCCCAATCCGACCAAGCGTGTAATCGCTTTCGCTACATGGTGTTCCGACGCGTTGACTCGAACTGCAATGGCTCCGGTGGTCATCCGTGGGCCGTCCGGGCCGGCGGCTGCCAGCAACATCATCGCCCGTAGGGCCAGATCGCTGAAGCGAGTCAGTTGCATGTCTACGACGGTACTCAATCCCGTACACCCGATGCGGGTTTTGGAGCGTGGGTTCAAACACCACGATCCGTGCGGTTTTTACACCTGGACATTCCTCACAACTCCGAGGCCAATTCTTCGATAATTCGCGCTGCCGGGTCAGCGGAAGCGCTGCGGTGCCCGGCACCGGCCCACAGGTTGATGCCGTGAGGGTCGTTCGCTGCGGCCTTGCGGATGCCGCCGGTCAGCGTGTTCACGGCGGGGTACTGGCGTGACGATCCTGTATCGAACCGATCGACGAACTTGTTGCGCAAGGCTCGGGCGGGACGGCCGCTGAAGGCTCGAGTGACCACCGTTTCGGTGAACCGAGGATCGACCAAGGCGGCGGCGTGGGCAGGCTTCGTCCCGGCTTCCGGCGACCGGAGCAGGGCGGTTCCGACCTGAGCCGCCACTGCCCCGTAGCCCAGGACTCGACGGACATCGGACGCGGTGGTGATCCCGCCAGCCGCCACGAGGGGAACCGACACTGCTCGGCGTATCGCAGGAATCAACTCGTCGAGGGAAATGTCCGAACTCTCGGCATCGATGCGAAAGGTCGAGCGGTGCCCGCCGGCATCGGGGCCTTGCACGCACAGGGAGTCGGCACCTACATCGACCGCCGCGCGCGCGTCCTCTTCATCGGTGACGGTGACGGTGACGGCGCTCCCGGCGTCGTGCAGGCGGGCGATGATGTCGGCACTCGGGCACCCGAAGGTGAACGACACGACCGGGATGGCTTCGGCCACGACGATGTCGAGCTTCTCCTCCCAGTAGTCGTCGATATTCTCGGCAAGGGTGCTGTCGGCGGGGAGTTCGACGCCGAGATCATCGGCGTAGGGCTGGAGCAGCGCGCGATACCGCGCAATGTCCTCGGTGTCGACAACCTGCCCGTCCTCGGGGACGAACAGATTGACCCCGAACGTTTCTATGCCAGCACCGCGAACGGCAACGATGTCCGCGGTCAACCTTTCCGGGGTGAGATAACCCGCGGCAAGGAACCCCAGCCCACCTGAATTCCGTACTGCTGCAACCAGGTCAGGCGTCGTCGGGCCTCCCGCCATCGGCGCTCCGACGATAGGCACCTGCAACGACTCGTAACGAAACATCGAAACTCCTAGTGAAGGGTGAGGCAGTGAGTCCGAGAGTAGGAGCCATCGGCGCAGCAGGCCAATACGCCGAGCACCGGTGGATATACACTGGACGTATGGAGGTCGAGCTGAGACACCTGCGCGCGTTGGTCGCTCTGGCGGACTGTGGCACTCACACCGCCGCAGCCGCCGAACTGCGCGTTTCGCAGCCGACACTGACGCGTTCGGTTCGTCAACTCGAACAGCGTTGCGGGCGTCGATTGATCGAGTCCCGTACTGCCGAACTGACCGAGGACGGATTGGTCGTGCTGGGGCGTGCACGCAGAATCCTGGGAGAGGTGGATTCACTGATCGCAGATCTCGACGACCACCCGGTCGTGCGGTTGGGCTTTGCATGGTTGCTCCCCGACGGATGGTTCGCTGCCACGCGTGCCTCTCTCGTACGTCAATACGCCGCGGACGTGGACGTGCGCCGCGTCGACGACCCTCTCGCAGCTCTGGATGCGCGCCACGTCGATGTGGCGCTCTACCGAAGTTGCCCACATCATTTGACCGCCGGCACGGTGACTCGTCAGGTCGGCACCGAACGACGAATTCTTGCGGTGAGCCGGTCGAACCCTTCCTTCGGTGATGCCACCGAGGTGCGGTGGGACTCGCTCCCACCCGGTCCATTGGTGGTCAACACGCTGTCCGGTTCCACAACAGCCGACTCCATTCCGGTTGCCGAAAACGGTGTACCGCGAGTGGTGATCACCTGCCGAAATTTCGAGGAGTGGCTCGAGAATATCGCTGCTGGACGCGGAATCGGCATTGTTCCGGAACTGGCCGCACGACGGATCTCTCACCCCGGATTACGGTTTCTCCCTATCGACGGCGCACCGCCGACCCAGGTGCGGCTGGCGTGGCGTGATGGACCGATGCCGCCACGAGCCGTTCGTTGGTTTCTCGACGTTGCTTTCACCGATTGGCAAAATGCTTGAACTGACCGACCGCCTTCCAGTCTGATCTCCGGGGAAGGGTTTTCCGTGCGAAGATCACGGAAAGCGCGGTAGCACAGGCGAGTACGACGAACGCAATGGTGAATGCAACTCGGTAGCCATCGCCGATGACCGGCGCGACCATCAGCGGTCCTAGCATCTGCCCCAATCCATAGACGGCGGTCAGGGGTGCTGCGGAATTCGACCCGATCAGTGCTTGTCCACATTCATGGCGTGCATCGGGCAGCGTTCGCCCCGCAAGCGGGAGGGACGCCCTTCTGAAGTCACCACCCAGCACTGCGAGCACGGTGTGAATGCAGCGTCGGGCGATGAGCCACGTGGCTCCTTCAGGGACGAGAGTCGATGAGCCTGTGTACAACGCCTACCAACGCCTCGATGTGGTCGGGCGATCGGTGGTCCGTTCCGGCCGATGCTGCGGCGAAGTAGAGGCCGTCGCCCATCAGAAGGACCGCTTCTGCGACCGCCGGATCAGCGATCTGCTCGTTCAACGCATCCAACCAGGATTGCCGGATTCGCTCCAGGGTCTGCTGCGCAACCTCGTTCGCACCCTGGCTCAGCCGCATCGTGGCAACCACGGCACGATCGACAGCAGTGTCGTGGAACGTCGATGTGCGTATGTGGTAATCCGCTGGGCCCTCTGGATGCTCCCTCATCCGTCGAACATCCTCGGCCGCGAGCTCCTCCACGACACGCATCAAACCCTCCACCAAGGCTTCCTTGCTGGGGAAGTGGTACATCAAGCCGCCCTTCGAGATCCCGGCAGCAGCGGCAACCGCATCGAGGGTCGCCGCCTTCTCCCCCTGCTCCAGCACGAGCTTGACGAAAGCGTTCAACGACTTGTCACGCGCTACAGGAGGAGGAGGCACAGGGCGAGTTTACGGGCGAACGCGGCTTCGGCTTCGTTACTGCACCGTCTGGTTGGTACAGTAACGAAGTCCCGCCCAACCTCATCGGAAGACGGCACATGCCTGAACTCACAAGTCCGCCCACTCCGGGCCACCTCTCGCACGACAGAACGGCGGGGGTTCGCCAATGGTGCGCGCTCGCTGTCCTGATGCTGCCCGTGTTGATCATCGCGATCGACAACACAGTGCTGTCCTTCGCTTTACCTTCGATCGCCGAAACTCTCGAACCATCCGGCGCACAACAACTCTGGATCATCGACGCCTACCCCCTCGTCTTGGCAGGGCTGCTCGTCGCGATGGGTAGCCTGGGCGACCGAATCGGACGACGACGCTTACTGCTCATCGGCGCGACCGGCTTCGCAGCGGTATCCGTTGTTGCGGCCTACTCGCAGACGCCCGAGATGTTGATAGCCGCACGTGCCGGCCTCGGCTTTTTCGGTGCCACCTTGATGCCCGCGACCCTGTCTCTATTGCGCAATCTGTTCACCGATCGCTCCGAACGCCGTCTGGCGATCGCGATCTGGTCGGCCTCCATCGGAGCGGGTGCGGCTATGGGACCTGTCGTCGGCGGATTCTTGTTGGAGCACTTCTGGTGGGGTTCGGTGTTCTTGTTCGCGATTCCACTCCTGGTGCCGTTGCTGATACTGGCACCGGTTCTGGTACCCGAATCGAAGGACCCCGATCCTGCGCGTATCGACGGCATCAGCATCGCCCTGTCCCTACTCGCCTTGACCCCGATCGTCTATGCAATCAAGGATTTGGCAAGTGGAGGAAGCTTGTTCGGCACGGCGCTACCCGCGCTGATCGGAGCACTGGCAGTCTGGATGTTCGTACGCAGGCAGCTCCGCCGACCCGACCCGATGCTCGATGTTCGCATGTTCACCGTGCCTGCCTTCGCCGGCGCAGTGTTGGTCAACCTGCTCGCGATATTCGCGCTCGTCGGATTCTTGTATTTCGTATCGCAACACCTTCAGCTCGTCGTCGGGTTGAGCCCGATGCAAGCTGGGCTCCGCTTGCTGCCCGGCATTCTGGCGATGATCACCGCAGGCCTCCTGGCAGTCGTACTGGCACGAATGCTGCGGCCTGCCATGATCATCTCGGGCGGAATGATGTTGGCGGCGTTCGGATACGCAACGATCGCGGTGTTCGCCGAGCCGACATCGGTGTGGTCCTTCGTCGCGGCGTTCGCGGCCCTCGGAGCAGGTATCGGAGTTGCAGAGACCATCTCGAACGACATGATCTTGTCCACAGCTCCCCCGGAAAAGGCCGGTGCCGCGGCCGCTATTTCCGAGACGGCCTACGAGCTCGGTGCCGTCACCGGTACGTCCGTGCTCGGTGCAATCCTGTTGGCGCAGTACCGTGCCAATGTCGTCACGCCCGAGAACGCCGGTTTCGACACTTCCGCGGCGCGAGAAACCCTCGGCGGTGCCCAAGCCGTAGCGGACCGACTGCCGGCCGAACAGGCCAGTGGATTGCTCGACTCGGCTGCAGACGCCTTCACCAGTGGCGTGACCATCACGTCTGGTATCGCCGCATGCTTGATGGTCGTCGCAGGCGGCGCCTCCTGGCTGATCATGCGGAAGATCCCAGCAGGCCAACGCGACGACTCCGGTGATCACGCCGACATCGAGGTACACGAAACCAACCGGGCAACCTGACACCGTCGGTCGAACTCGAAGTTGTGGACGGAATCCGGCCGAAATCCATCCACAACTTCGAGTCCGGCAGAGAGCTACTTGGACAATTGACGTCGCAGGAGTTCCGCGCCAGCGGTGAGCGCGACCATCTTGTCTCGTGCGACGCGTCGGTCGAGTGGCGCCATACCGCAATTCGTACTTGGGTAGAGCTTGTCTGCGTCGACGAACGGAAGTGCGCGACTGAGGGTTTCAGCGACTTCTTCGACAGTCTCGACGGTGTCGCTTGCTACATCGATCGCACCCAGCATGACCTTCTTACCTCGAAGCAGTTCGATCAAGTCGATAGGTACGCGCGAATTGTGACTCTCCAGCGACACGATGTCGATCGAAGACTGTTGCAACAGTGGGAATGACCGTTCGTACTGGCGCCACTCGGCCCCGAGAGTTGCCTTCCAGTCGGTGTTGGCTTTGATGCCGTAGCCGTAACAGATGTGTACGGCTGTTCCGCAATTCAGCCCTTCGATTGCACGCTCGAGTGTCGCGATTCCCCAGTCTTCGAGCTCGTCGAAAAACACGTTGAATGCGGGCTCGTCGATCTGAATGATGTCGACGCCTACCGCTTCCAAGTCTTTTGCCTCTTGGTTCAGAAGAGTCGCGAACTCCCATGCCAGCTTCTCGCGACTCTTGTAATGGTCGTCGTAGAGCGTGTCGATCATTGTCATAGGGCCAGGCAGTGCCCATTTGATCGGCTGGTCGGTCACTGCTCGAAGGCGCGTCGCATCTGCGGCAAACACTGATTGTTCGCGGCTCACCGCACCGACAACCGTCGGAACGCTCGCATCGTATCGGTCCCGAATTCGCACAGTTTCGCGTCGATCGAAGTCGACACCCTCGAGATGCTCGATGAACGTGGTCACGAAGTGCTGACGCGTTTGTTCACCATCGCTGATGATGTCGAGACCGGCACGACGCTGCTCATCAGCTGCGAGCGCCTGAGCGTCGAGTCTTCCTTCGCGCAGTTCGTCGTCTCGTAATTTCCACGGCGACCAGAGCTTCTTCGGCTCACAGAGCCACGAGGGCTTGGGTAGGCTTCCGACGATCGAGGTGGGCAGGAGTGGGAACATCTCTTATACCTTTCGGTCTCGCTCGGTCAGGCGCATCGATCGGTAGCCCACCGCTTCAGGACTGACCCATACGGTTGCATCAGATTCACGTCGGCGAACTCTGCCTGTGTCGTCGCAAGTCGATTGCGCTCGACACGGTCGTAGCTCACCTGCGGAAGTGAATAGTTTTCGTTGTCGAGACTCGGCTGGTAGACCTCCGAGGCAGCAGTATTCGCGTTGTAAATTTCAGGCCGATAGATTTTTTGGAAAGTCTCCATCGTCGCGATCGTGCCCGCGAGTGCCAGGACCGAATAGTCGTTGAGCAAGTCACCGCAGTGGTAGAACGCCAAGGGAGCGACGGATCCCTTGGGCATGAAGTAGCGAACCCCGAGACCCATTTTTCCGAAGTACTGATCGGTGATCGAGGTGTCCTCTGCCCCGTATTCGAGCCCGACGATCGGGTGATGATTCGTGAGGCGACGGTAGGTACTGGAAGTCGACACACTGATACAGATGACAGGTGGTTGCGAGAACCGTTCACGGTACTCGGGCGAATCGACAAAACGCTGAAAGACCTGACCATGTACATCGCCGAAGTCGTTCGGAATTCCCGTCGCTCGGTGCTTCGGGAGCTGAACAACGAAATCGTGGTCGCGAATGTATGAGGAGAAGTTGTTTCCGACGATGCCCTCTGTGCGGGTGCCGGTAGTGGTATCGACTATTCCGACATCGAGAATTTCGATTACCGGAAATGCGGCGTCGGCCCCGACGGATACTAGTTGCAGATCCACCGAGATGATGTCGAGTTCGAGTGCGTAGCGGTCACCACGTGGATTGTCCCAGTGAACCACCTCGTTGAGACGGGTGTTCATCATCGTCACCGCGTTACGCAAGTTCTGTCGACCATCCTCGCCGCGTGCAAGATTCGCAAAGTTGGTCGTGCGACGCGAGTTCGTCGACGGGGTGTAATCCTCGCCGAAGCGCGTCGTGCTGATGCTGAAAGTGCAGTCGTTCCTCATGCTGATTAGTAACCCCAATCACGTGCGGTGAATGTGGTGACGAACGCGTCACCACACGGGTTCACTGCCTGAGCCCTCGCAACACTTCGACCGAGTTACTCGATGGTCGGGCCGATTTCTCAGGTCCATAGAACCGGGAGGCAGCTGTCCGAAGCGGCCTGAGCATCAGCCTAAATCGACCAGTCGACATAGCCTAATCACTCTCGATTATGTCTGGCCATAGGCAATGGCTATGTCAATAAGTCGACGCCGAAACCAGACACGACGTCGCGCATCTCCGCCACGAAGCGCTGAGCCTGGACGGTCAAAGACACCGAGGCATGACCGATCCAACCGATCTCGATGCGATCGTCGACATCGAGCGGAACAGCGACAATGGACGGATCGAGATCATCCGAGACAATGCCGGTGGAGATCGTGTATCCGCCCAGACCGATCATGAGGTTGAAGATCGTGGCACGATCGCTCACCCGGATTTCTTGTTTGGACGAACGGGTGGAGAGTATTTCTTCGGAGAGGTAGAAGGAATTGTTCGCGCCCTGGTCGAACGTGAGACGCGGAAATTCTTCGAGATCACTCAGCTCCACACTCTTTCGCCCCGCCAGGGGATTCGTGCGAGCGATGAAAATATGCGGCGATGCCAGAAACAGCGGCGTGAAAACAAGACCCGCTTCGCGAATCAGCTTGTCGATCACGCTTGCATTGAACTCGTTGCGATAGAGGACACCGAGTTCACTGCGGAGCGTGCGGACATCCTCGATGATTTCCCACGTACGGGTCTCTCGAAGACTGAACGAATACTCCGGAGCCTCAGAGGCTTTCACCATGCGGACGAAAGCGTCGACGACGAATGAGTAGTGCTGAGTCGAGACGGCCAAGAGTCGGCGAGCGGGCCCGCGGCCGAGGTACCGCTGTTCCAAGAGTTCTGATTGCTCGACCACCTGGCGCGCGTAGCCGAGAAATTCGGTTCCATCCTCCGTGAGTGTCACCCCACGGGTCGAGCGAACGAAGAGGGTCCGACCCACGCGACGTTCCAGGTCTTTCAATGCGGCCGACATGGTCGGTTGCGCGATGTAGAGCAAGTCCGCCGCGGCACTGATGGACCCCTCGGCGGCCACTTCTACGAAGTAGCGCAACTGCTGAAGGGTAATGCCTCGCACCGTGCCCGTGACGTCCCGTGCCATGACAGAAATCATCGCACTTGTTCATCTCTCCGCACCCGAGCCGTCGAAAGCGGGCTCGATCCAGCGACCAGGTCGAGAACAGCGGCCACCCGACGTGCAGTGGGGAATCGGACCAACGGGTTGGCCGGCGTCAGGCGACGACAGCGCGTTGCGGCACTCCCGAGTACTGGCTCAGTGGTCGGATCAGCGCATTCGACGCACCTTGCTCGATGATGTGAGCCGTCCAACCGGTGATGCGACTCATGACGAAAATCGGTGTGAACACGTCGATGTCAAAGCCCATCAGGTAGTACGTCGGACCGGTAGGAAAATCGAGGTTGGGTTTGATGCCGGTGGCACCGTGCATGGTCTTTTCGAGGATATCGTACATGCGCACCCACTTGTCTCCGCCGGTCACCGCGGCGACGTCGCGGAATGCTGCGTTCATCGTCGGTACGCGTGAGTCGCCGTTCTTGTAGACACGGTGACCGAACCCCATGACCTTGTCTTTGGCTGCGAGTTTGTTCTGCAGCCACTGTGCGGCCCGTTCGGGGTCGTCGATCTCGAGCATGTCTCGCATGACAGCTTCGTTGGCACCGCCGTGCAACGGACCCTTCAGCGCTCCGATGGCGGCGGTGACGGCGCTGTAGATATCCGACAGTGTCGAGGTGACCACGCGGGCAGCAAAGGTGGAGGCGTTGAAGCTGTGCTCGGCGTACAGGATCAGGGAAACCTCGAAGGCCTTGACGATTTCCGGTTCGGGAACGGAGCCGAAGCACATGTAGAGGAAGTTCTCCGCGAATCCAAGATGCGAATGAGGGGCGATGGGATCGAGGCCGTGTCGGCGGCGATGGTCGGCGGCGACGATGGTCGGCAACACTGCCGTCATGCGCAGCGCCTTGGCCAGGTTCGCCGACACCGAATTATCCTCCTCGGCAGGGTCTTCGGCACCGAGATAGCTGATCGCGGTGCGCACGACATCCATCGGATGACAATTGTCGGGCATTTTCGTCACGAGCGAGAGCAACGAGCGGTCTGCTCGCCGTTGGGCCCGCTCGCGCTGAACGAACAGTTCGAGTTGCTGCAGGGACGGGAGCTCGCCGTGCCACAGCAAATACGCGACCTGCTCGAAGCTGCAGTGCGCGGCGAGATCCTGCACGGCGTATCCGCGGTAGGTCAGCGAGTTCGTCTCGGGGACGACCTTGGAAATGGCGGTGGTGTCGACCACGACACCGGCCAGCCCCTTGTAGATGGCTTCGGTCATGACTTCGTCCCTAACGTGAAATTGAATATTCCGGTATCGAATTCGTTGTACTTGTCGTACTCGAGCAGTTCGTACAGACGTGAGCGGGTCTGCATCCGGTCGAGGAGTCCCTTTTGCGTTCCGCGGTCGTGGATTTCACGCATTCCGGTTTCGATGGCACCCATGGCCAGTCGCAACGTGGTGACCGGGTACAGGACGGCGTTGTAGCCGATGTCCTCGAGTCTCTGCGCGGAGATCAGCTCGGACTTGCCGAACTCGGTCATGTTCGCCAGCAGTGGGATGTCCACTGCAGCACGGAACTTCACGAAGTCGGCTTCCTCGGCGAGCGCCTCGGTGAAGATCAGGTCTGCTCCGGCGTCGGCATAAGATCTGGCTCGTTCGATCGCGGCGTCGATTCCGTCGATACCCGCTGCATCGGTGCGGGCGCAGATGACGAAGTTCGGATCTCGCCGCGCGGTGATGGCCGCGCGGAGGCGTCGCACCATCTCCTCTATCGGGACAATCGCTTTGCCGTCGAGGTGCCCGCAGCGTTTCGGGTTGATCTGGTCTTCGAGGTGCAGCCCAGCGATCCCCGCATCCTCGGCCGCCAGCACCGTGCGTGCCGCGGACATCGGCTCACCGAATCCGGTGTCGGCGTCGATCAGTACCGGCAAGTCGGTGACGGCCGCGATCTGCGCACTGTGGGTGATGACCTCGGTCAACGTGGTGAGTCCGATGTCGGGCAGACCGAGCCCGGCAGAGAATGCGCCACCGGAGATATAGACCCCCTCGAAGCCGATCTCCTGAATCAACTTTGCGGTCAGCGGGTTGATAGCGCCGGGAAGCCGAGTGATCGACGTCGACGCAAGCGTGGCGCGCAACGCAATACGCTTGTCCGCGGCCGACGTCGAGGCCGCAATGAGGCCCGGCATCAGAAGATGCCCTTCGGGGTCTTAGGAGCCCTCCCGAGGACATCGTCGGCGACGGTGAAGGTCAGCTGATCGAGTTCACCTGCGGCGAGCTCGGGAGCCCGCTCGGCTGCGCGAAGGAAGCGATCCTGTTCCCAGGGTGCGATCACACCATCGGCCAACGAACGGAACTTCGCGATGTACTGCTCGCGGGCGAACGGGCGGCCACCGAGGGGGTGCGCGTCGGCGACCGCGAGTTCGTCGACGATGACCGTGCCGTCTTTCAGCGTGATCTCCGCGCGTGCACCGAACGCCTTTTCGTCCGGATCGACAGAGTGGTATCGGCGCGTCCACTCGGGGTCTTCTACGGTCGAGATCTTGTTCCACAACGCGACGGTGTTCGGCCTCTGCGCGCGTTCGGGGGCGTACGAGTGCTCGTGATGCCAGATTCCGTCCTCGAGCGCGACTGCGAAGATGTACATCACCGAGTGATCGAGGGTTTCCCGGGAGGCGGTGGGATCGAACTTCTGTGGATCGTTCGAGCCGGTGCCGATGACGTAATGCGTGTGGTGACTGGTGTGCAACACGATCGTCTCGATCTGTTCGAGATCGGAGATCTTTTCCCGCATTCGTCGGGCGAGGTCGATCGGGGCCTGACTCTGGTACTCGGCGGAGTGTTCCTTCGTGTAACTGTCGAGAATTGCACGCTTGGCTTCACCCGGGCGGGGAAGCGGCACATGATATTCCGCGTTCGGTCCCCCGAGAAGCCACGCGATGACCCCGTCCTCACCCTCCCAGATCGGCGACGGGGCACCCTCGCCGCGCAGTGCTCGATCGACGGCTTCGACGGCAACCTTCCCTGCGAGCGCAGGGGCGTAGGCCTTCCAACTCGAGATCGACCCCTTGCGGGACTGACGGGTGGCTGTCGTGGTGTGCAGCGCTTGCCCGACGGCCTGGTAGATGGTTTCGGTGTCGAGGCCGAGCAGGGTGCCGATACCGGCGGCAGCAGAGGGACCGAGATGGGCAACGTGGTCGATCTTGTGCTCGTGCAACGAGATTGCGCGAACGAGGTCGATCTGAATCTCGTACCCGGTGGCCAGACCGCGGATCAGATCGCGCCCCGAGCGCCCGGCGTGCTGGGCGACTGCGAGGATCGGCGGAATGTTGTCCCCCGGGTGGGAGTACTCGGCGGCGAGGAACGTGTCGTGAAAGTCCAGTTCTCGCACCGCTACCCCATTGGCCCACGCGGACCACTCGGGTGAGTACTTTCCACCGATTCCGAACACAGTGGCACCGGGGCTGTACGGGTGCGCCTGCGCCTGTGTGCGAGCACTCGTCACTGGACGGCGCACCAGCGAGGCCGCAGCCACCGAGGCATTGTCGATGATCCGGTTGACGATCATCTCGGCCGTCGCTTCGGGTACCTCCACTGCGTCGGTGGCGACCTCGGCAACCTTCCAAGCCAGGTGCTCGGACTGGGGAAAGTCCTCGGCGGATGTACGGGTGCGTACGAGATGGGTCTTCACAGAAAATCCTCCGTGCTGATGAAAGGGCTTACTACGCTTCATTCACAAGCTACGCACGAGTCCGGACCTGCGGAAGACATCGCAAATGCCTATTTTTGCGAGGCAATTCCTGCAAATCGGCAAATGTTGCGAAGTCCAGTTCGGCTACAGTGTCGACACCCGAAGGAGGCAGCGACAAAGATGCAGAAGATCTACGCAGGCGGGCGGCTGCGTCGCCTACGCGAGGAACGACAGCTGACGCAGTCCGCGCTGGCGAAGACACTCGAGCTCTCGCCGAGTTACCTCAACCAACTCGAGAACGACCAACGACCTCTGACCGTCCAGGTACTGCTCAAGCTCAACACAATGTTCGAGCTCGACCCCTCGTTCTTCGCCACCGACACCGACGCTCGCCTCGTCGCCGACCTGCACGATGTACTCACCGAAACCTCCGACCGAGGCGAGGTGTCGATGTCCGACATCCAGGAATTGGTCGCGCGCATGCCGGACATCGGGCGCACCCTCGTGTCGCTGCACCGCAAGCTCCATGCAGCGACCGATCAGGTGGATCGGCTCACGGTCGGACTCGACGGGCCCAAACCCGATGTCCCGACGGGCGGTCACGCCCCGATGCCCTACGAGGAAGTCCGAGACTTCTTCTACGACCGGCGCAATCACATCCCCGAATTGGATACTGCGGCTGAGGAACTCTTCGAGCGAACTGGGCTCAGTATCGGGGCGCTCGATCTACAACTCGCACGGGTCATCGAAGCGGACCACGGCATCACGGTGACTATCGGCGACGACGATCCCGGCGCACTCGGCCCCAAACGAATCTTCGACGACACCGGCGGGACTCTCCTGCTCGCGCGTCGACTGACCGCCGGGCAACGCGCCTACCAGATCGCAACCCAGCTGGCATTTCTCTCGCAGTCGACGACAATCGACACGATCGTCGATGCCGATACGAACCTGAGCACTCAGGCCCGAGAGCTGGCCCGCGTCGGGCTGGCCAACTATTTCGCCGGAGCCCTGCTGTTGCCCTACGGACGGTTCCTCGCCGCTGCGGAGTCGCTGCGATACGACATCGATCTGCTGTCGCTGACCTTCGAGGTCGGCTTCGAAACCGTGTGTCACCGATTGTCCACGCTGCAGCGACCAGGGGCGAAGGGCGTTCCGTTCTTCTTCATCCGCACCGACCGAGCCGGAAACATCTCGAAACGTCAGTCCGCCAGTGCATTCCACTTCTCACGTGTCGGTGGAAGCTGTCCACTGTGGGTTGTGCATGACGCATTCGCGGCATCGGGGCGAATTCTCACACAGATCGCCACCATGCCCGACGACCGCTCCTATCTGTGGATTGCGCGCGCCACCGACAGTGGCGGACTCGGATACCGATCACCACGGAAAAGTTTCGCGATCGGCCTCGGATGTGACATCGCCTATGCTCACAAACTGGTCTACGCCGACAACCTACCGCTGCACTCCCCCGGCGCATCGATTCCCATCGGTCCCGGATGCAGGGTGTGCGAACGCACCTCGTGTTCACAACGCGCATTCCCACAACTCGGACGCCAGCTACTCGTCGACGAAGACGTCGACACCGACCTGCCCTACCCCTATACGTGAACAGGGTGCGGGACGATCCGAGATCGACACCCGACAGCCGACAGCCGACAGACGCGGCGAGGAACGCCTTGGCCCGTATGTCAACTCAACTCAGTCGAACTCGAAGTTAGGGACGAAATCCGCCCGAAATCCATCCCTAACTTCGAGTTCGGCGGCACTGGTGCCCCCAGTCGGACTCGAACCGACACTGTGCGGATTTTAAGTCCCTGGAAGTGGATCCACTTGAACGCCTCTGGACTCGATATTTGTTTATTCACAACGTTTTTCGTGCCTGACCGTCCAGCCCAGTCCGGGTCCGAACGTACCGACTTGTGACACCCTCGTGACACCGAGACACCGCGGGTTCGTCAACGCAAGACGGCCGTGATCGGTCACGGACAGCCACGGTACCGGGTGGACGCAGAGCGCTAGATTGTAAAGACACTTTGTGCGGACTCGCGACAGCGAGACCCTGTAATCGAGCAGGCACAGAGCCGTCCGGTGACACGGATTTCGGCCTGCGACCGCGAATACGATTCGCGAAACATCCACAATGAACCCGTCACGATAGTGCCAGCCACGCGACGCATTCCCGAGCAAAATGCAGTGCACCGCGACTACGGCTAATCGAAGCGATGAGATCGTCACTATTCGTGACCGGCCTTGTCGCCTATCGATTCGATGTCGGCGAGATCCGTGTAGTCCAAGGCATAGGTGAGTTGGCGTGATCACCGACAAGGCCGAACAATAGCTCGGTTTCAGCGCTAGAAAAGTGAGGTTCCCCCCGAAAAGTGGACAGTGGCTACGCGGCCATGATGGGCGCGTTCAGTGACTATTCGTAACTGTGAGGGCTGAGCATTCCGATTGTGGAGTGCCGTCGTCGAGTGTTGTAGAAGTTCATCCAGTTGTCAACTGCAGCAACCAATTCGGTCCTGTACGCGACCGTGTGGCGGTAGTAGTACTCGTGCTCGAACGTCGACCACAAGCTCTCCGCGCCGGCGTTGTTCCAGCAGATGCCGGTCTCGCCCATCGAGCGCCGCAACCCGTAGCGTTCGCACGCTTCCTTCATGATCGCAGCGGTGTACTGGCTTCCCCCGTCCGAGTGCATGATTGTGCCCGCAACATCGCCGCCACGTCCTGCAACTCCCATGTCCAGAGCGTCGAGGACGAGTGCGGTGCGCATGTGATCGGCGACGCCCCACCCGAGGACCTTTTTCGAGTGCTCGTCCTTGATGGCGCACAGGTACATATCGCCCTCTCCGCAGGTCAGATACGTGATGCCCGAGGTCCACAGCGCATCGACGTGCCCTGATCGAACCGGCGTTGCACCAGATCCTCGGGAACGAGGCGAAGGGGTCGACCACGGTGGTGCGGATCTCGAACGTGCGTGGGCTGATCCCGACGACGCCGAGGGAGCGCATGATCTTCGCGACGGTTTTCTCGGTGATCACCTCGCCCCAGTCATGGAGTTCGGCGGTGATTCGGGGTGCTCCGTAGACGCCTTTCGACTGCCGGTGGATCGCCAGGATCTTCACCTCCGATCAGCGCGTCGTTGTTCTCTCTCTGCCAATCTGGTTGTCACACTGCGTCCTTGGTGTTTGTAGAAACCGGATGTCGAGACCTCGAGCAGTCGTGCCATCCGGTGGACTGCGGAGTTCGCGTACCCCGCGGCCATCAACGAGTAGAGCTCTACTCTTGTTGATTGGCTGCGAAGTACGCGGACGCTTTTTTTAAAGAACGCGATGTCTTTCTCCTGCTCGGAGACCTGCCGGCGTAACCGGGCCAGCTCGGTGCGTTCGGCTGCCGTGAGCGGTTGATCACCTGAGGTGGCGGCGGCCTCGATCCGGCGGCGTTCGTCGGCGACCCAGCGGCCGAGCAGTCCTTCGTTGATGCCCAATTCGCGGGCGACCTCGGCGATGGTGCGGCCGGAATCGATCACCCTCCGGGCGGCCTCGACCTTGTACTTGGTCGTGAACGACCTGCGTTTGCGGGACATGAGGACACCCTTCAAGCGGAACCCTCGGTCCCGCTATCTCGGTGTCCACCAACCGGGGTAAACCTCAGCCGACAATGCTTCGTGCGACGCTGGCGGTTGTGACTGACGACGCTGCTACATCTCAGCAACCGACCCACCCCGACTGCGACGACCCTGATCGGGTCGAGGGCGTGGTGGCGTTCTCGTTCGTGCTTCCGTTCCTGCTTCCACTGGAACCGCAGGCAATACCGATCGGCGTCGACGAAGAGTACTTGCGTATCCGCGGCGTGGCACCGGCCGAGTTCGACCGGTCCTGGATGCAGATGCCGTGCAGCTGCGTGGCGATCTGGTCTGTGGTGACCGACGAAACCCATCCCGTCTTCGAGGACACAACGGTGGCATCCGCCGCGCTGGCCAAGATCACCGGTCAGGACCCCCACCCCACCCCACCGCTCAGCGAAGACTTCGGACAGAAGCGCTCGACTGTAGTCGTTCTCATCCCCGTCAAGAACCGTGCTGCCGCCTTTACCCCACCGCGCGACGGCAAAGTAGATCCGCTGACGCTCGCACACTGGCTGATCGCTGATGCCGCGCGATCGTCACGGATAGCCTCCATGGTGCCGATACCAGAGCTTCGCTACCGATCGCTGAACCCGATCGTTCCAGCCACGTTTGGGGTGATCAGTGAAGCCGGAGAGATCAATTTCAATGAGAAACAGACTGCGATTTTGCTGGACCACCTTCCCTCGATGCTCCACTCACCGGAGCCGGTCGACCCAACTGCGATCGGCAAGATCTTCCATGAACTTACTCGCGGCAGCATCAGCGCGCTGGTACGCGATCACTTCGCTCGCGCGTACGCCGAGCACTCCGCTGGTGACCGCCGCGCGTCAGTGCTCAGTCTTGCCATCACGTGTGAGCTAATGCTCGACAGCACCCTCGCCGCGTTGCTCTGGGAAGAAGGCCGAACGCCCGCCGAGGCCGCACAGGTATGGGCCGCCACGAGTTCGATCACCGCACGGGTGAAAACCCTATATGCGGGCCGCCTCGGAGGCAGTTGGCACGTCGACGGTGACGGTCCAGTGAGTCGCTGGCGAGAGCACATCGTCGATGTCCGCAACAGCGTGATCCATTCCGGACGCGCTCCATCGGAACCAGAGTCGGAGAACTCCAATGCGGCGGCATCGGAATTGCTGACGTTCGTGAGCAAGCGGCTGGTGCTGAAGTGGAAGGCGTGCCCGAAATCGATGGCAGTGCTCTGCGGACCGTCCTCCGTAGAGCAGCACGCGTCGAAGAAACAACGGGACAACGTCCATGCAGAGCTCAAACGATGCTCAGCGTTCGCCGTCGAGTTTCACCAGTGGCGCGACGAGTGGCTACGCGAACGAGCGATGCTTAGCTAAGAAGCCACGCGTACCCGGACCAATCTTGGCGCAGCGGCCGAGGCCGCGCTGGAACTTTCCTTCGCCGAGTACGCACTTACGTATCCCGTACGCCCCACCCATAGTGGTAGAGAGTGCGGCGGGACTCCAAGGTGTCCGGGTGCTCGTCACCCAACAGCCGCTCACGATCAGCGAGGATCTGCTTGAACATTCTGACCGCATCTCTCCGCCGCCCCGACCAAAAGTAGGCACTGGCGAGATTGTCGCGGCACCTCAGAGTGTCCGGATGCTCGGCACCCAACAGCCGCTCACGATCAGCCAGGATGCTCTCGTACAGTCCGGCCGCTTTCATGTTGTTCGTATAGGCGTGGGCGAGATTTTCGCGGGACTTCACGGTATCCGGATGGTCGTCGCCCAACACCCGCTCACGATCAGCGAGGATCCTCTCGAACTGTTCAATCGCTTCATCTGTCCGCCCCGCCGACCAGTAGGCTTCCGCCAGATTCTTGCGGAATGTCAAAGTATGCGCGTGCTCGGCACCCAACTGCCGCTCCAGGTCTACGAGCGTCCGCTCAAACAATGAAATCACCTCACCCGTCTGCCCTGCAGACTCGTAGGCAAACGCAAGATTCTCGCGGAAGGCCAAGCTGCGGGGGTGCTCGCCGCCCAGCAGCCGCTCACGGTCGTCGAGGGTCCGCTCAAGTGCAATGATGTGCGGCAGTAGATTTCGCCAGACCGGCCAGCTGCCCGGCTTCTTATGGTCGGGCAGAGCGCGCCACATCGCGTCTATTGCGGTGGCGTGAGCGCGTTCGATCGCGACGCCGTCGCGGTGAGGGTCCAGCGGATCCGGGGTGCGGGAAACTGCTTGCACCAGCCGATGGATCGACACCGACTCACCGGCCGGATCTGCGGTGATCATGTTGTAAGCCAACAGCATCCCGATGGCAGCGTCACCACGGGCTTGATCGGTCTCGTCGCGACAAAGGGTGAGCGGAACGTTGTCGGGCGCGTACCAGGCAAGGATGCGGAGCAGTTCCACCGCGTAGGGCTCAGTCTCGGCGATGCGGTCCAACGTGACACGCCAGATCCGAGTAATTGTGCGTTCGGCATCGGTGCCAGTGGCAGCGCGGTCCAGGGTCGGGCGGGGTTGGTCGTTGAGTAACTGCAGGTAGGCGCGCGGTGTGGTGAACCGCTGATGCGCCAGATACGCCCCGGCCTGATTGATTGCGAGAGGAAGGTAGCCCAACGCCTCACATAAGTCTGCGGCTCCGTCCAGGTTGCGAGGTCCGGCGGCGGTGACCAATCCAGTCAACAGCTCCTCGGCGTCGTCTGCATCGAGAACATCCAACGAGATCACCGCCGCATCGGACGCCCACAACATCGACAATCGACCGGTGACAATGATTCGCCCACCGCGAGCCCGCGCCCGGACTACAGCGATGTCCGCCGGGTTCTCCACGTTGTCGAGGATCAGCAACCACCCCGTGTGAGTGCCAGCCACTGCAATCCGCGCTCGACCAAGGCCTCGACGGTCAGCACCTCGGCCAAAGCGGGCTGCAGCCGAGTCGCGAACGCTGCCAGACCCTGCTCGACACCGGCGCGGGAGTCCGCTCGGATCCAGACGACGGGGCCCAATCCGTGCGCGCGGGTACCCGCCCAGTAAGCGGCGAGACTGGACTTGCCGACCCCACCGAGCCCGTGCACGGCCGCCACCACAACCGTCCGGCCGCTCGTGAGCGCGTCGTCGAGCCTCGCCAACTCCACTTCCCGCCCCACGAACCGGTCAGGCCACGACTCCAGATTGCCCATTCCCGGTGGCGCAACGATCTCCGACATCGGGTGGAACGCTTCCGGTGGAAGTTGCACCACCCGTGTGGTGGAGGTAATCGCGGTAGTGAAATCACCACCGACATCGACGTGCTGGGCCGAGAACGAGACCGGGGCGCGCGCGGCGGGTGTACGCCCACCCGAAGCCGGCGCGCCTAGTGAGGGCCCGGCAGCTCCGAGACGACGTCGACGTCGGTCACCGACAACTCCCCGGCAACGGTCACGTCCCCGGCGACGACACCGCTGGCACCAGCGGCGCGGATTCCACTGACCTCGACCCGGCCGGCCTCCAGGCGCGTGAGTTGCACGCCCACCACCTGTGCTACAGCGGGTGTGTGCTGCGTGAGCGCAGTCAGAAGCACCTGCACAGCGCCCACGAGTTCGACGTCCACGCCTGCGCCAGCATGATCGAGTTCACCGGCCAGCACCGCCTGCCGGGCCGGAATCTGAGGGCCCGCCTCGACAACGCCGATGTATACCGTTCCCGCAGAATCGCTTTGATTCCCTGTAGGCGTCACTCACCGCCTGTTTCGCGGTCTCGGTAACCCCCGCGACCAACCCGTCCTTCACCGCGTACGCCGCCGCTATTGCCTCCGGACCCACCCGAACCACCCCGTTTCAGTCGGTGAATCACAGTAAGGGTTCTGGGGCCAACGCACGACCACGACCGTCCTGGGGGTCACAAAATCGCCCCAGGATGCCGGTCGAAAACACAAACGACGTCGGGGCACGACAGAGACGGCCTCCACGCCTCTCAACGGCCCTACAGGCCTTCTTTGCGACCCGGGTATGGCCGGTTGCAGGAAATTGGCTTGACAGAACCGCTGGGGGTCACTAGCGCCTCCTCGGAAACGAAGGGGTGGCCGCAGACATCGAGTCGCCCGTTCCGTTCGTCGTTGTCAGTCCCAACTGTTGGTGCTCTTGAGGTAGTCGGAATTCAGGTAGTAGACCTTGCGCTCGCGTAGGTCCGACGTCCATCTGTCTTCCGCGACCCGGGTGATCTCACTCCGGGCGAGGCGTAGAGCTTCCAGCTCTTTCATACCCCGCTGCCAGGTGTCGTCTTTGACGAGAAAGTCTTTTCGGTCCGACGCCGAAACGTGGGCCCCCACGCTGTCCTCTCTGCCGGCGAGAACTAGCCGCAAGCACAGGTACACGTACAAGGCGCGCGCGGACATCACGCAGATCCATCCCTTGGACCAGAGTTCGATCGGGATGGTGATGTAGGGCGCTTGTTTCGGTTCGGGCAGATGGACAACGGTGAGTTTGAACCCGCGGCCCCGTTCAGGGGTGCGGGTAATCCAGCCGTTCTCGTCGGGGGCACCGCGCTTCTCCAGTGCTTTCATCGCTCGTTTGACTCGCCGGGTGCCTGGTCCTGCGATGGGGTCGGCGGGATTGAGTTCCTCGTAGCCGAGAAGCTCCGCCCAGTAGTGATCCGGAATTACTCGATACAGCTCGTGTGGATCTTTACGGGTCAGCAAGACCAGCGTCAGATACACCTTGAACGCGACCTCACCCTCCGAGAAGAGCCTCGACAGAGGCGTCGACGGTTGCCCCGCTTTCGCAACCCGCGCGAACTCCGCCGGCAGCTGCACGGTCGACCTCCGGCCCGACTGTTTGACAGCCTTCTCCAACAGGTGCTTCGCCGTTGGGGTCACTGTTCCCATGTGCCGCCTCCAAGCCATCTTCTCGGTTGCTACCATTTCAGCGGTCTCGACTGGAGTAGCGGAGTAATGCGATAATGGGGTAAGAGCTCTATGCAAATCCCCAGTTAGATACGCAATACTAGTCTGCTCAAATGGTCCTGACAACCAGCCAATGCAGTTCTCTGAGACGGCTAATACGGTAGCTTCTTTCCGCTACAACGAGCTAATCTAGACGCTGACATGGTGGGTCGCACCCCCTTGTGCCCGGCCGTAAATCGGGACCATCATGGTGAGTACCGAGAGGGCAGAGCGTGCCGAGTTCCACCCTCCTGAATAAACCGAGAAAGGAGGAGGATCTCGCAATGCGTGGTGTACGACTCACGATCAAATGGGCCCGCGGGTCCATCTCGATCACGCTCGAGCCTCACTAGCTCAGGTCCATGTCGGAAACGGCGTGGACCTCAGCAACATGCTCGAACACCGCACGGACCGTGCGGACGCGTGACCTGACGTTGTGGGGACCGGCCCGCCGAAACCGGGCCGGTCCCCACACTCAGTGTCTCGCAACTACCGCCGACATACGAAACCCAATTCACTCCGCCGACGCCGTGCCGTGCCGCCAGCGGCCTGCGATCATCTGCGCGACGTGGTTCGTGTCCGGGAACTACCGTACGACCGAACCGACTGACGTACTTTGTCCAGATGGACCGGCATCGCTCAGACATCGGTTCAGTACCACCGATTCCTGCTGATCTCGAGGATCAGCTCCGCGGCACATTCGTCCCACAGAGGGCGTTCCACTACCCGGCCGCGCGTTGGTCCACGTGGCTCAACAACCTGGACGGGATCGACGAGGCCCTCGGGACGCTGCCGGCCGCGCTCGACCGGTCCATCGCGGCTGAACGAATCGACGAGCTGCTTCAAGGCGACAAGACCGCGGCAGCGTTCGTCGTCGCGATGATGTGGGGCCACGGCTCGTCTGGATACGGCCCCTTCCGCACCGCACGAATCTTAGCCGGAGCCGCCGATCCTGCCGGTGAACCACTCTCCCCCAACGCGCTCGAAAAGCTCACGCGCTCAGTCGACATTGCGCAGAACAGCGGCGCGGTCTCGGGATACCGGTACCTGAACAACGACGGAAGAATCACCGGGCTCGGCCCGGCGTTTTTCACGAAATGGTTGTACTTCGTCACCGCCCGCGGCAATCCAACCTCTCCACACGCCGCTCCCGTGCTCGACGCCCTGGTCATCGAGTGGTTGCGCCGACACGCGCACGTCCGGATCCGCGCCGGCCGCACCGCGGACTACGCCGCCTACCTCGACCACCTCACCGCATGGGGCACGGCAACCGGCCACACACCGGTCGACGTCGAAGAACGGATCTTCCGCCTCATCCGTAACGACGGAACACCCCACGACAGCATCACCGAGAACGACGAACGGACACCCCGATGACCAGCCCCACACCCCCGCCCGGATGGCACCCAGACCCGAGCGAACCAGGACTGATCAGGTACTGGGACGGAACACAATGGACCGAACACACCCAACCCGCCACCGAGCCGACAGCAGAGGAACCAGCGCCCACCGGTGCCTCTGAACCCGACCAGCCCGACCGGGCAGGCGTACCCCGCGCGGTCAAGATCATCGGCGGCATCGTCGCCGCGTTCGTCGTGATCGGCGTGCTCGCTGCCATCTTCGGCGAGGACGAGCCCGCCGACGACCCTCAGGCGGCTGCTCCGTCCACCACATCGAGCGCCGCGGCACAAGAAACGTCCACGCTCACCCCGTCGACAACCACACCGCCGGCCACCACCACCGTCCCGCCGACCACGACCACCTCAGCTATGGCCGCAGCTCCCCCAGCTCCCGCGAAGTACACTTCCGACCCCCGATGCGCACCCGCGAATCAGTCCCTCGTAGATCTGGTCTCCTCCGGCTTCTCCGAATCAGGCCTGACCCTGACCAACGGCACCGTCATCGACGCCGGCGACTACACCTACATCGGAGGAACCACCCTTGCCGCCACAGGTGGTGTCGAGAACCGATCCGATGTCTGGGTAATCGCCAACGGCACCGTCTACTCCTCCACCGGAGGAGCCCGAAACACCACCAGCTGGCCGCGAGCCAGCTCCGAGTTGGACGTATCCCCCGGCGACCCCGACGTTCAGGCCGTCGACGCCTGCGTCGTGGACCTAACCCGATGACGCCGCCCTCAGGAGACGCTCCAGGGTCGGCCGAGAGCATTCTGCAACTGCCTCCGGACCAGAGCCAGGTGTGGACGCGAAACACCTACCTGGTTCGAGCCTGCGAGCTCGTCCTGACCCGCACGGTCGATCCCGTACCGAACAGCGCCCTCGATCGGGTCGACGCCATCTATCACTGGGAGAAGGTTTCTGTCTGGACGCGTAGTTACCTGCTCTCCTCGGCCGAGAACCTGTCACTGTGGGCCGATCTGGTGGCACCCTATGAATTCGTCCCCGGTGCCGTGAACAGAGTGCGGACGCGGCCGTATCTGCTGCTCGCGCGGTCCGGACTCGAAGCGGCCGCTCACGCCCTCTGGATCCTCGATCTCACATCTTTCGAGGAGTGCGTACAACGACACGTCCGGCTCATGCACCACGACTTCAAAATGCACAAGAAAGCACTGGGAGCCAGAAAGAGTGATTCAAGCCGAATCGAGCAACGGATCACCGATCTCGTATCCCGCGCAGCCAATCTCACGTTCGAGACCACACCGACGCGCAAGCCGCCCGGCTATGAAGATCTGGTGCGCGGCGCTGCGGAGTCCACAGGCAGCGACCCGAACGAGTGGGCGTACCTGTGGAACGCAGCCAGTGGAGCCGGCCACGGACAAAACTGGTTCGGCCTCGAAGGCTTCGACCTGGTCCCCACCGAGGAGTACGAACCAGGTCATTTTCGGACCACCTCGATTCCGGACCCCATCTACATCACAGATACCGTCGACGCTGCGACTCACGCTTTGCTGCGAGGAACAATGCGATGGCTGGAGCTGGGTGGCCACGACGAAAAGATGATCGGTGCAGTGGCACCGGAAATATTCGCCAAAATGCCGAAGACATCCGACGATCTGGGCTCCTAGGGCGGTTGAACCAGCCGCACGTCGAGACCTATCAGGGGTCGATTGTGATGTGGTGCCTTGTGAACATTCGATCGAAGAAATCGGCAAACATAAGCATCGGCCGCTCTCGGTCCGGTAACTCGTAACCCCCGAACCGGTACACAGTGTAGTTGCGTAGCTGCATCTCACGGTCGTACTGGGTGTTCCGGGCATAGCGAGCGGGCGACGGTTGACCTGCCTCGTCGGTGTAGTGGCTGCTGCCATCGACCTCGAGGACAATGCGCTGATTGTTCGGGCCGAGGATCAAGAAATCCATTCGCTGTCCGAGCAAGGCTCTAGCCCCTCGCTCTCGAATGGTCTTCGGGTCCCAGTGCATCCACACTTCAGGCAACAGTGCAGGCACGGAACCGATCCGGTCCCAATAGAGCTTGTGGTAGATCCAGAACAGATAGCTCTGCGGAGGTGACGATTCCGGAATGGACGCAGCGAGTCGGTCATACAGGGGCCGCGGGGCTACCTCGACGTCGATTCCCGGGGTCTTCGCGCCCCACCATCTACGCAGCGCGTCGAAGCGCAGCCCGTCTATCCCGATCGGTGCGTCGTATACAAGTGCGTCGTGCGCATCCACGATCTCGATCTCACCGGCCACCGCATCACTGACACGCAGATCGGGCTTGCTCGAGGAGGCGAAGATGACGGTCTTCGGCCGCGATGACGGCGTCAGGGTGGATGCCAGGCGATAAACGGGATAGCCGCCGGATCTATCTACCTCACGCAACTCCAGGCTCGCCTTCCTGAGCACAGGGTTGACCAGTGACACCACACGTTCCTGATTCTCTTCCGTCGGAAGAGCGGCATGGGAGACAACCTGCTCCAAGAAACCGACGAACCGCCTGTCGACGGTCTCGAACGCACCCAACCGGTCGAGCAACATCTCCCACGACCAGTCCCCCGGGTTCTGGAAGACGTGCTGCTGGATCTGCTTGCGTACCGAGGGCGGACCACCGAAGAAGTCACCGAACACATCGTCACCTCCAAGCACCCACCATCTATCGAGCAGCGCCTCGAAACGGTCCTGGTCATGCAGAAAGTCCTCGATGGGCACCGCCGCTGCCACCTCGCGTCGAGTGCGTTCTTCGATCACGAGACCGTCGTTCCTCCAGAGAACGTCCTGCAGCCCGTTGCGCTGCGTCGCGGACGGCTGCATGTGGTCCAGAACCCATGCAGCAGCGTCTTCCAACGCGCTCGGGGTCAGCGTCTCCACCAGGATCCGCACACGCTCGGCTTTCGTCGCAACCTCTTCGCTGGGCCCAACCAGCCCCATCTTCTCGAACCGGGTGGTGATGTCTTTGTGGGTGCCGGCCACGAGGAGATCGGACAGCAGCGGCCGCAAGGTCTCGACGTCCAAATCGCTCATTTTCCGATTCTCTCGCATGCGAACCCGATCGAAGTGAACTCGGTCCTAGCCCAATCCGGGCCCGGCTTGCTCATCTGCGTGAGCGCTCATACCCCTCACAAGTGGCGAACGACGCCCCGTCGAGTGCAACGAGGACCTGCCCAGGCACAAGAATCATGTTCGCGAGCCCGACCGAGCACGGTGCCCAGTCCTCGAGCTACCCGCACACCAAACCTGGGCCGTGACATAACCGCAGGTAAACACGCCACACACAAATCCGGCGCATCCAGGCACTGGCGTCAGCCCTGGCTTTTGTATTTTCTCTCGTGAAGCACTACAGGGCCTGTTGACGGATCAGTTCGGAGTATCAGAACGTCGACGGTGTCGATAGCTCCGTGCTGGGCCAGCTCATAGATCCGGAGTGCATGTCGGCTGCACCGTGTCAGCTGCTCACCCGGATCGTAAGCAGTGTCTATCGCCGCTGGTGGGGTGAACCGCCCACCCAAGTCGTGGTCACCTCGTTTCCACTGCTCACGCCCGGACCACCACCGTGACGTGGCCTGCCTGTGGGCTGTCTCGGCGGTGACCTCGAGACCGAGGACCTGCAACTGCGTGTAGTCGGAGTCCGCGAGTTGGTCGAACACCGTCTGTTCGTATCCGGGGTACGAGAGGGTTCCCTCGATCACGATGTTCTCGCGCCGCCGGAGGCAGTGGCGACGAATACCTTCGATGACGGCTGTCGATTCTCGGTGCACCAAAGCCGCGAGTTCCATCGGTGCCACGTTGTGCCCGTCAGCCAACGAGCGGCCCAACAGGTCGTCGTAGATGCCGTCTGCGAGAGCTTGCTCGACGAGATAGACCTTGACGATGTCCGCGTCGAGGACACGGTAATGACCCAGGTCGGGGATACGTTCAGCGAGGACCGTGGATTTACCGGCCCCCGGCACACCAGCGGTGACGATCGCCGACCGCCCTTCACGCGGCGGATCCTGCAACCCCAGATAGCGCTTTCGAACGCTTCGGAGAAACCGCCCACGGTTACGGGAGTCGAAGCGGTACCGCTCCGCAGTGTTGCCGGGCGCATCGGTGTGCAGCAACCCGCCCTGCGCGCACAGAGCAGCGAGCTGCTGCGCGACTTCCTCGCGCAGTAGGTCCGAGTCGTTCACTGCTAAACGTTCGACCCGTCGGTCAGCTTGAGCTGGCGGTCGGAAAGCCGATCGAACTCGTCCTGATAAATCAGATCGTTGTAGTACGCGTCCTCGATCTGGTCCCAGTCTCCGGTGATGTACGCATCGGTGGCCACGCCCCCGACCGTCGGCACCACACCGAAGGTGTACCGCCAATTCAACAACGCGGCCATCATCTCGGCCCTGGTGATCTCACCTGCGACACACCGATCGATCACCTCCGCCGGCGTCTCCCGCACAACATCCGGATCGACCGAGCACCGCTGAAGCGCCCGTGTCACGGTCGCCTGAGACATCGTCCCAAGTAGCTCACTGATGATCTTGTGCGACACCCCGCTCCTGCTGGCAGCGACAATTTCGCGGTACCGGCGGCGCTCACCGAGACGCTCCAGCGCCCCACGCTGACGCAAGCGGTCCACCACCGACGACTCGCCTCGCGTATCCAGATCCATCATGCCCACCACCTCGGACGATTCATTATGAATTGATAATACTCCGGTGCACACCCCGTGCACACCCCATGCCCAGGCTTCAGCCGGGAGTTACCGGCACCGGCGACCACGAACCTGACCGGACGGCTGTGCCAGCAGCCTGAGTGCATCGAAGCAACCAAGATCTGCTCTGCGCGCTGTTTGCTCCCCACCGCTTTGCTGCAAAATGGATGTTCCCCAGGAATTTTGCTTCAGTTTAGGTGTATTCGCACATGGCTGGGGCCTCTGAGTGAAGGCCTCGGTCGCACAGAACTACGTCTGGACCGACAGAGAACCCTTCAGCCTGTTCCACACAGCAGCCCGGGGGCTTGAGGTATTTGTGCTGCGGTGTGTACTGCGAGCACCGTAGTCGCATCTGCGTACGACGATTGAACAGTTTGGTCTTCGGCAGCCGGTCCCTCTGCTCGGGCGGGGCGAAAATCCAGCGCTCTCGCCCTTGTTCGATCGACTTTTTCAGCAGACCACGGTCCTTGGGGGCCGCCTGTCGAATCACTGCCTTCTCGCCCGAGGGTGCGTTCGTCAGCGCGACCACGCGGTAGGGGCTCACGGGCCAGAGGATGTATGGAGCTGCCATCAGGGCGGGTCTCTTGTTGTTCAGGAAAGGCACCAGAACGGGTGTGTCGCATGTCCAGAACCGGCCTTCAGGGTCGTCCCACACCTCGATAGACCGGGTTGTCATGACGTCGGCTGATTGCCACATGCTGTTGAACAGCAGCTCGGTATGAATACCAGCGACCCGGTACGGGTCCATGGGGTCACTCATGGACTCGAACTGTTTCGGGTTCTGCGCGACGAGCCAGGCGTCATGCTGTAGTCGGAGGCGACGCTGTTGAGCAGTTCGCATCCTCTGCACGGCAACAGTAACGCCGAGGCCGATCAGGTCGTCGAATTCGAGCTCGTCAGGATCCTGTAGGTTCTCGAACAACGCTTGCACGCGGGCCAATTCCATGTCCGCGACAGAGAACATCGACTCAACTCTGTTGTGTGCCTGAGCATCTGGTCCGACCACTCGGTAGAAGTTCTCACCCACACATACATCGTTGACCGACAATGCCCGCACTTCGCCGGTAATGGTGTCCAGGTTCCAAATGCGCCGCTTCAGCTTCCCAAAGCCCCACCTTTTCAGGTACGTCCGCGGTACGTAATGGTGCCGCCTGCTGATGGGGTCCGGCTGGTTCTGCGTCTCTAATAGCCGGTCCATGTACGACCGCGATCGTCCATCGAGCGCTGCGCCGCCCGCGGTCATCGGAACGCGTCCCCAAGGGTTTCTGTGGCGACTCACAACTTGCCACTCGGGCAAAGTTGGCACGTACGGCGGACTCGTGAACTGACGTCGGCTGACCTCCGGTTCATTGGCATCCGTCACAATCGTTGCCAGCTTTCTTCTTCGAGGCTTGAGCGCAGGCGAGCCGGGGTCTGGTTCTAGACGAGGTTTACTGTCCCGACGTTATAGGCAACGTCGGGCCCAATGTTCTTAACGCTGCATTGGGCTCCTCGACTGATCTGCCCCCAACCGCAAAACCAAGCGACGTCCCAACGCTATCGGTAGCGGGTGTCCATTTCCTCTGCGCGTCTATCTGCCTGCAGCGCGAACTACGGCGAGCACTAATTCTTACGTCAAACGATGGTTCGACTAATCTGTACGTCATCCATTTGATATCCAGCTAAATACGCCAGGGCTTCTTTGGCGGTCCCCGCCTGCAGACCGGACGGGGGTACGGAAGGGCCAAATGCTCTACGGAACAACTCGTCCGCATCTGCCGGGTGAGCTCCGTCCAAGATCTTTACGATCACGTCTTCCGCGTTGCCGGGCATGTACGTGAATGCCACCAGCGGTGGTATACGACGATCCATACCGTTGAAGACCGCTACACGGAGAGATTGCTCAGGGCGGGTTCCGCGATGTTCACCAATCGTGATTTGCTCGGACAGGATTTTTGCGAGTTCCATTTCTCGAACATGCGCTGTTGAGATGTAACGTTCTAATGTGTCATCCAACGGTATCTCGACTGGTGCCTGGTGTGCGTTGAACATCCGGGCTGTCCGCAGGAGATTGTTCAAGCGGCTGACCACAGGGTCCCTCCGCTGTCGGCGTACTGCCCCGCCAACGGAGTGAAACTGTGTGACCGTTTCGGAAGGACGAAGCGCAAGAACCTGTTCAAGTCGGGCGAAACGGTAGGGCTGTCCGAAGACCAACGAAGTGAGGTCGTTGCTTACTTCGAAGACCCGTCCGCTCCCCCTAAGCTCAACGAGATGAAAAGTGTTGTCCCGCTCGGCGAATGCCATTCCAGGTTTGCTGTCAAGCGCGTAGACAGCCCGCTCGAGTTCATCACAACTCGTCTGCAGTATTTTACGGATCAGGACCTGACGTGCTGCGTATTCACGCAGTGGCGCCGGGCGACTGTTGATCATGTAGATCTCGCCGTCGGGTCGTTTTGCGACTTGGCGGCCCGTTGCAAAGTGCACCGCACGTACGAAGCGCCAACTGGGTAGGGCGCGACTCGGATCGGTGAATAGTTTTGCGACCCGAATGCGCTGGCCGTATGACGTTCCGGTGACATTCTCGGCAATCTCACGTGCCCGTTGTAGGTCGGAGTTATTTCTGAATGTGGCTGCCAAACTGATTGTCTCGGTACCATAGTCGACCCATACTCCAAGCATGGGGTTAGCGGGGCCGAGGCTCGGTGGGGTTCGATATGGGAACCCTTCAACTCGCGCAATCAAGTCTATGGGTTCTGCGCTTCCGACGGACGAGACAACGTACGTGGCTTGTAGTCGAAGATCGTCGAAGTGATCACGTATGACACTTGCCGTGACACCGGGGGTCACAGCTCGACCGAGAACTGACTGAACCCTGCCGTGGAGAACGAGAGTGGAAGTGCTAGCGAAGTCGACACCTACCTCGGCGACTATGTCTGTGTCATGATTCCCTTGGATCGAGATGGGTAGTGACCTAATGAGGCCCTTTTCGATCAAGCCCGGCAGTGCGTCGATCGCATCGCCGCGGTCACATCCGAAGGCCGTGTTCGCGTAGATCAGCGCCTGTTCGGGCTGGGTCCACCTTTTTCCGTCGTCTGTACTCAGTTCGAGTTCGATAGTCGATGCCATGACCGCAAGTTCGGTCTCGGATAACTCCACCACTCGACGTAGCGCGGGGCTATCCGCTTGGCTCTGGCGCGCGAAGCGAGCAAGTTGGGAGATAGGGACAAGTAGCCTTGTGTAGAACTGACCCTCCTTCATGAATTGGTCGACCAAGGTGGAGAACGCCTCCTGGCCTACGTCTTCACGCTGACGTTGGTCGAGAACCTTGTTCCATAGAAATTTGCGGCGCTGTTCGTGGAACCAGAGGCGGCCGTCGCGTTCAACTGTCAATAGGTGTTCACGCTGGAGCGCGTCGCGAATTCTTCCCCAATCGATAGGAGACATGGAAAGATATTCAGTGATGGAGTCTTCTGGCGGGGGACTTACGAAGGCAGAGAGTCGCCTCGCAACTGAGTCTGCGGCACCATCCAAACGCGCTATAGAATCTACGACCGATTGAGTGAAAGCTGTTGGTGGTGTGTACTCGGCGATGCTTCCATCGTTTTGCAGCTGATTTATCAACCCCTCAATGATTAAGGGGTATCCGCTGGACAGCAACATGAACTGGTCAATTATTGAATCATCCAGTTCGGCCTCTGCAATCCAAGTCGCAACGTCGTCGCGGGTAAGGCCCCCGATTCTGATCTCCCGGCTTCGAGTCGTCCGCAATCGGCTTAGGCCTACATTTGCAGCGTGGTCAGCGAGGGACCACGAGATGACGAACCGCGCCTTGCGAGGTGGGTTGTCGGTCAGGGACGCAAGGATCCGTTGGTCGGCGTCGGTGAGTCTCTGTACCTCATCGAGACTAATGATGAGCTGTAACTCTAATGCCGCGGCAACCTCGTCGCATAAGCGGACCAATACTTTGACGACGTTGCCGTCGCTTCGCCGCCGCACATCGTGCTTGATTTCCTGTAGGGGATCGGTTCTGAGTCCCTTCACGAACGCCGCGATCCCCTCGCCGACGTGCTCGCCCAGTCGCCCCTTTACCAGGGCCAGTAGCTCATGCGTAACTGCTTTGGCCAAACTCTTTCCAACTTCTGCTGCGACTTCCCGGCTGGCGTTTTCAAGGCGTCGCCTCAAGGAGCTCCAACCGGAAGCGTCCGTTGTTGTAGTGATGGCCTCCGCCAAGGAGTCCATCACTGCGACTTGCAGAGCACCGTCGTCGAAAGCACACGTCTGTACCGAGGGTGCGAGACGACCTCGTCGCAATTGCTCGTTCCGGTGCTCTACGAGGATCAGGGATTTTCCTGTGCCCGAGTCCCCGCAAAGGACTACGACTGGTTCTGTTGTCGCGAGTAGCTCGAATAGTTCAGCTCTCACTCCTGTCCTCCACAAATGGCTACTTGCAGCGAACCCATCAGCTTCGCATCACCAGCGCACTCCACTTGCCGATCCTTGCCATTGCTCCGGCACTTCCGGGTCGCCGCCGAGTTCGCGGACGAGGTCAGCTTCGGCCTTCAGATCTTCCTGGAGCCCAGCCAACTCCTCGACGTCCACACCACTACGGACCCAACGTCTCCCAACGGTGATCATCTGGTCATTCAACGACCGGTAGCTCGCCACTGCCTTCTCCATGGAAGCGTCATCGGCAATCAGCCGTACGACACGCAGAAAGTGCGAGTAGCCGAGGACACCGGATGCATCGGTCGGCGAGGGAACGCCGCTCGCGACCACCAATCTCATGAAAATACCCATCTGGAACGCGAGCCGCTGCTTCACTCCCGCGCGGGAACGCTCGACCGATCCTGGGTCTGTCCACTCTTCTAGGCGTTCATCGTAGGAATCAAATTCGCGCCTCAGTACTTGAAGGTCGTTTAGCCAATTTCGGAGAAGTGTGTTTGGAGATGCCACGTGTGCCCTCGCTGTTCGGAGCCAGCCTGCGTTCTTGTCTGGAGTCTACGAGTAGTTACCGACAAACCGGACGTACTCCCCCTCGTTCGGTGAGTCTGCTGCCTATAAGCCAATATCTAAATCAGCGTTTCCATCGTTGGGCGCGTGCTCGCCGTGTAGAACTCTACGGAGCCGAGGCTGGCGTGGCCGGTCTGGCGCCTGATGGCGGATCCATCGGCAGCGTTGCGGGTACCTTGGGTAACGGATCCGGCCCGGAAGAGGTGTCCACCCGGCCTGGCGAGCGCGGCTGGGTCGAAGCCTGCGTGGTCAGCACGGCGACGGATAGTTTGGAGGATCGCGACCCCTGACAGCGCGGTTGCACTGAGGTTTCCATTCTTGGCGACGGCCCGGAAGAGTGGTGCTCAGGCGGCGGTGCGGGGCACTTCGCCGCGGCACACATGCCCGGCGAACGGCTCAGGTTTGCGCAGTAGTCGGATTACCGACGACGTCCGCCGACGTCGACCGCCGCGACGACCTGGATCCAGCGGACGTAGGCGCAGGGCGGATAAGCCTCATGAGACTCCCTGTAGGACAGGGCCTTCACCGCTCGCTTACCCTCCTCGTCGGTCTTAAACTTCCGTAGCCGGTTGTGAAGTTCGTCGTGCCATGCATGGTGACATCGCCCCAGACGAGCTCGGACAGTTCGCGGCGGGGGTGAGCACCGGCGAACCCGAGAAGCAGGTTCGCCGAGTCGCGACGTTCCAGGACCTCGTTGGCCCGTCCGTGGCACCGCTGTCGGGCCTGTCTCGACCAGGAGCTCGATGTCGTCGACCAGAAGGGGAATCTCGCGGGGTGCGGGGCCGGTCCCCCGCCGCGGCATATTCGCGTCTGATGCCGGACAGGGTCGCGCCGACGAGTTCGTCCACGGCCGGCGATCGGTGGCCGGTGGTCCGGTGTTGGTGGTTAATCGCGGCGATCCATGTGCCGAAGGTGGCGACTGGATCGACCCCGCTCCCTTGTTTCGGTCCGAGTGTCGGCCACATCGACAAGGTAAGTGGCAACAACTATCGGGTGTGCTGAAGGCGTCACGTGACCATTTGACTCGCACCAATGAAAGAAGGTCTCCACGCGGCCTCCCATTGCTGAGGCAAGACAGTGACGTGCGCAGTAGTTGTGCCGAGTCCGTGTACGCCGGTTTGTGTCCAGATGGCCCCTCACGAGGCAGTTGTGACAGCGTTGTGACACCGAACGACAAAGAGAGCCACATACAAGCGCGTGACCTGGGGAAATACTCTTTCATGGCTCAGGAGATCGGCGAACCTCGCGGATCTGAAATCCGCTGTCTCGGTTGTCCACTCAAATCCGTGGTGGGCCGTCGAAGTCCACGTTACCACCCCAAAAGCACTGTCCTGGTCCAGAAATCTGGATCCATATGGACTCTGGTGCCCCCAGTCGGACTCGAACCGACACTGTGCGAATTTTAAGTCCGCTGCCTCTGCCAATTGGGCTATAGGGGCCACCGCTGGAGTCGCGCTCCAGCGGTGATGATCATATCGGGCTGCTATTGCGCCGGAATGACCGGCGGCACGAAGTCGAAGGTCATGCCGAGGAGCCACACGAGCAGCAGGACCACCGGGAAGTGGAAGATGAACTGCAGGAACGTGAACCCGATCAAGTCTCGTGCTCGAAGTCCAAGAACCGCCAGCAAGGGCAGCATGAAGAACGGGTTGATCAGGTTCGGCAGCGCCTCGGCGACGTTGTAGATCTGGACGGTCCAGCCGAGGTTCATTTGCACGTCGGTGGCCGACTGCATGACGTACGGCGCTTCGACGAGCCACTTGCCGCCGCCGGACGGAACGAAGAGCCCGAGCACCACGGTATAGACCGCGATGACCACGGCGAATCCACCGCCGCTACCGATGTCGGTGAAGAAGTTGGCGAGGTGCTCGGAAATCGTGACGCCTCCCCTACCCTCTGCCTTGGTCAACATGGCCGCCATTGCGGCGTACAGCGGGAACTGCACCAAGATCCCTGCAGTGGCGGGGACCGCCTTGCTGACCGAATCGAGGAACCGCCGCGGGGTGCCGTGCAGCACGAGACCGAGCATCAGGAACACCAGAAGGTACCCGTTCAGGCTGCTGACCACCGACAGCACCGGCAGCGTCAATAGCTGCGAGACAAGCCATCCCAGCGTCATCGCGCCGGCGAAGAGCGGAAGGATGCGGCTGTACTCGAGCCACTCCCCCGGCCTGGTGCGCGGTGCCGGCTCCGCGACGGTGTCGTCGAGATCGACGTCCATATCCGCCGCGGTCTTGATGGCTGCGCCCTTGGGTGCCGACACGTGTGCAATGACGACCGTCAACACGATGATGATGACGCACATCAGCAGCGACTGCCACGTGAAGATGGTCGTACCGAAATCGAGGACACCCGTTATCGAAAGCAGTGTCGCCGGAAGCGAACTGGCCGTCGCCTGCAACTGAGCAGCTGAGGACGACATGCCCAGCGCCCACACCGCTCCGAGTCCCATGAATGCAGCAGCCCCCAGAGCCCGATAGTCCGTCCGCAAATCGTCACGCCGCGCGATGGCACGGGCCAACAGACCGGCGAACACCAGACTCAGGCCCCAGTTGAGGAACGAGACCGAACAGGACAGCAGTGCAACGAAACTGACTGCGCTACTGGAACTCTTGGGCACTTGCGCCAATCGGGTGATCAATCTGGCGACCGGTGGAGAGGTGGCCACGACGTACCCGGTGAGCACGACCATCGCCATCTGCAGCGTGAAGGCCGTCAGGTCCCAGAACCCGTTCCCGAATGCGTCGACCACATTCTGCGGAGACGAACCGTTGGCGAAGGCAGCAACAGCAACGACCACCACTCCGACGAGCGCGAAGATGTACGCGTCGGGAAACCATTTCTCGGTTCCCTTGGCGAGCGCTTGCGCTACGCGCGCCAGACCTTTCTCGGCCGGGGCCTGCTGGGCGGGTGTCGTCATCGGTGGTCCTAGCCTCGTCGGGAGCAGTGACGTGAGCCACAGCGCCTATCAGGCTTCACCGAAACACGAAGCGATGCAACCTACATCGCCGCAGAACGGGTCTGCAGAATTGCAGATCAGATCTTGATCGACATCGCGATGCCGTCGAGGATGTCGTGCTCACTGACCGTCAACGAGCTGACAGCCCCGCGTCGCTCGAACTCTTCGGCCAGCACGCTGCACACGATCGCTCCGCCGCCGATGACGTCGACCCGTCCGGGATGCATGGGCCCCAACGCACTTCGCTGCGTGTGGGTCATGCCGATGAGCCGCTCGCACACCTCGAAGAGCTGATCGAAGGGCACTCGCGACAAGTGCACCGCGTCTGCGTCGTACTCGGGTAGTTCCTTGGCGATGGCCGCGATGGTCGTCATCGTGCCGGCCACACCCACCCAGCTCGACGCGTCGCCGATCGAGACTTCCTCGAATGCCTCCGCCAACTTCTCGCGGGCGTACTCACGCGCACCGTTGATCTCGTCTGCGGTGGGAGGGTCCGAATGCAGGAATCGTTCGGTCAGACGCACACAGCCGATGTTCGCCGAGAACGCCGCTTTCACACCTTTGGCGTCGCCCAGTACGAGCTCGGTGGAACCGCCACCCAGATCGACGACCAGGAAAGGCCCTGCCGCAGAATCGAGTTCACCGACCGCACCGGCAAAGGACAGCCGCGCTTCTTCGTCTCCGGTGATCACCTCGGCCTCGGCACCGGGAATGACCTTGCCGAGTACCTCACGCACCATCGAGAAGAAGTCCTCCCGATTCGACGCATCGCGGGTGGCGGAGGTGGCGACCATGCGCACCGCGGTGGCCCCGGTCTTACGGATGATCTCCGCGTACTCCACCAATGCAACACGGGTGCGCTCGATGGCCTCGGGCACGAAGGCTCCGGTCGCGTCGACGCCTTGCCCCAAGCGCACGACCCGCATCTCACGAGCGACGTCGGCGAGAGTCTTACCGTTGTTGTCTGCGACGAGCAGGCGGATGGAGTTGGTGCCGCAATCGATTGCTGCAACCCTGGTCATGATTTCTCCGCACGTAGTTCTTCGATGGTCGGCCAATCGGCCGGAATAGCTTTGCCGCGCAACGAGTTCTCGGCTGCCAATGCCACCGACTCGTCGCCGAGCGGATTGACTCCTGGCCCCTTGGCCAACGAATGCGCGATCAACACGTGCAGGCACTTGACGCGGTCGGGCATGCCGCCGCCGGTGAAATCCGTTCCGAGAGATTCGATCTCGTTGCGCTCAGCCAGGTACGACTCGTGTGCACGCAAATAGGCGGCAGCCAATTCCGGGTCTGTGCCCAAGCGTTCGGTCATCTCACGCATGACTCCGGCCGATTCCTGCCGACTTGCTTCCGCCGTCAATCGCGGGTCGGTCAAGTAGTACAGGGTGGGAAACGGAGTGCCGTCGGGAAGCTTCGGGGCAGTTTTCACCACACCTGGCCTACCGTCCGGAGACCGATACGCGATTTCGAGTACGCCACGCGGTTCACGTCCGAGCTGCGATGCGACCGCATCGAGATCTTCCTGCGAGACTGCCGAGGAATTCACCCGACGGGTCCCCCTTCTGGTTCTGGCACCGGCGGCGCCGGAGCGGGTTCTGGCTGTACGACGGGCATGGGCGCGGACGTGGGCTCCGACGGCTCGTCCGACCCCTGCGGCTGCACCGCGGTGTTCCATAGGTCGGTGTACCACGGCCCGGTCGGGGTGTTGTCCACCTCGAGATCCTTGGAGCTCGGCGAGTAGTCGCCGGGGAGCTGCACCTGATACGGCGTCTCCCCCGGCATGACGAACCGCAGCCGCTCGCGAGCATCGGCGGCGATACGGGACGGTTCGTTGAGCTGAGATTTCTGGGTCTCGAGCGCGTCCACCTCATCCTGCAGGGTCTGACGCTCGGCCAACACGGACTCGAGCTCGCCGCGTTGCGAGAAGTAGGTCCTGAGCGGCACGGCCAGCGTCAGCGCCAACGCGCACACCACGACACCGAGAATGACTGCGCGTCCGGTGGACAGCCCGAAGAAGGTGCGCTCGGGCATCTTGGGCCTACGAACACCGACACGTCTGGGAGCAGCTCTGCCACCCACCACGGCGTCACGCGCCTGATCCGACGGCTCCGGTGGAGTGGCCGGCCGACCGGAGGCGGTCTCGTCGCGAGACGCACCCCCGGTCGGCTTCGAGCGATTCGGAGAGGACGGACGGCCGCGGGGTCGGGGGTCCCGTCCACCTGGACTGGTCCCGGACCTCCCGCGTCGCGCCATCATTCACTCTCCACTTCGTGCATACGTATCGATTGACTCAGCCCTCGTAATTGAACCGGGGGAAAGCCAGCTCGCCTGCGTAACGCGCCGCGTCACCCAGAGCTTCTTCGATTCGCAGCAACTGGTTGTACTTGGCGACGCGCTCGCTTCGGGCGGGGGCACCGGTCTTGATCTGCCCGCTGCCGACGGCAACTGCCAGGTCAGCGATGGTGGTGTCCTCGGTTTCGCCGGAACGGTGGCTCATCATCGTCTTGTAGCCGTTGCGGTGGGCCAGATCCACTGCATCGAGGGTCTCGGTCAGCGTGCCGATCTGGTTGACCTTGACCAGCAGTGCGTTGGCCGCACCCTTGACGATGCCGTCTTCGAGACGCTCGGGGTTGGTGACGAACAGGTCGTCGCCGACGAGCTGAACCTTGTCGCCGATCGATTCGGTGAGTGCGACCCAGCCGTCCCAGTCGTTCTCGTCGAGCGGATCCTCGATGGAGACCAGCGGGTAAGCGTCGACGAGCTCGCCGTAGAAGGCCGACATCTGCTCGGCGGACTTGGTCTCACGCTCGAAGGCGTAGCCGGTGCCCGCGGTGTAGAACTCGGTGGCCGCCACGTCGAGGGCGAGCGCGACATCCTGGCCGGGCTTGAGACCGGTCTTGCCGATGGCCTCGAGGATCAGGTCGAGAGCTGCCTTGGTGCCGGCGAGATCGGGAGCGAAGCCGCCCTCGTCGCCGAGGCCGGTGGACAGGCCCTTGGCCTTGAGCACTGCCTTGAGTGCGTGGTAGACCTCGGCACCCCAGCGCAGCGACTCCTTGAACGTGGCCGCACCGATCGGCGCGATCATGAATTCCTGCACGTCGACGCCGCTGTCTGCGTGCGCGCCACCGTTGATGATGTTCATCATCGGCACCGGCAGGATGTGGGCGTTCGGGCCACCGAGGTAGCGGAAGAGCTCGAGTCCGGTGGACTCCGCAGCAGCCTTGGCGACGGCGAGCGAGACACCCAGTAGGGAGTTCGCGCCGAGGCGGGACTTGTCGGGAGTGCCGTCGAGGTCCAGGAGGGCCTGGTCGACGGTGCGCTGCTCGATGGCGTCGAGGCCGATGACGGCGGGTGCAATCTCGTCGAGCACCGCGTTCACGGCCTTCTCGACGCCCTTGCCGCCGTAGCGGTCTCCGCCGTCACGAAGCTCGACGGCCTCGTGCTCACCGGTGGATGCGCCGGAGGGAACGGCTGCACGGGTCAACGTCCCGTCGTCCAATGCGACCTCGACCTCAACCGTGGGGTTGCCACGGGAATCGAGGATCTCGCGAGCTCCGACCTGCTCAATGATGGCCACGAATGCTTCTCCTAGTAACGGGGACCGGCGGACTGTGCCGGGTGCAAGACTAGCCGCTGTTGCATGGTGCCCGCGATGCACGGAGTTTCTACGGCCTGGTGCCTACCGAGTACGCGGCCGCTCGATCTCGCACGTCACGCAGATACTGGCCCGAGAGGTTGTACGCCATCAACGCGCTCTCCCACCCCTGCGCCGTCCGCAGATCACCGCCTCGCGCGCAGAGATAACGCGCAGCCGTCAGAGCGGCGTCGTCGATGTTGTCCGGATCTGCGATGCCGTCGCCGTTGGCGTCGACTCCCCATTTCTTCCACGTCTCGGGGATGAACTGCATGGGTCCCATCGCACGATCGAACTCGGCATCGCCGTCCATCGATCCGCCGTCGGTGTCCGGGATCTCGGCGACGCCCGGGCCGCCGTCGAGTGGGATTCCGCGAATCGGCGGTGCGACGAGTCCGTCGGGTTGCACGGAAGATCCCTGGTAGGTGCCGTGCCGACTCTCGATGTACCCGATCCCGGCCAGTGTCGTCCAGGCGATACCGCAGTCCGCGTCGGTCTCGGCCATGATCGCGGCAGCGTGCCCGTACGACGCGAGTGCGGTCACCGAGATACCGAGCGCATCGGTCTGGGGCTCTGCCCAGGCAATGAGCAGATCGGCCGTTCGGCCGGGGGCATTGAAGTCGATGATCGGCACCTCCGTGCCCGGGCCGGGCGGAATGCCCTCGGGAATCTCACGCTTCGGCTCGCTGCTGCCACATGCGGTGAGCGCCAGGAGTACCGATGCGGTGGCGAGCACGCAGATTCGTGAGATCACCTCACCATCCTGCACACGGAAGGTAATAGAAAGCTAAAGACCGATAAAACCCCAGTACAACGTGCATAAGGACCAGGTTGCAGGGTGTATGTTTCTGTCAACCTTCACGCATGAGGGTCGCCTACCCTTCGCGAGGCAAGGCGTACCAATGTTCGACGCACAACAGGAGCACCTTCCGTGTCCGTACTGGCTGCCGCAGGATCTGCGCCGTCGATCGCTACCCAGATGTTCGGCAGCGGTCTGATCGGTCTTCGCGAGGGTCTCGAGACCGGCATCGTGGTGATGATTCTCGTGGCGTTCCTCGTCAAGGCGAACCGCCGCGACGCCCTCAAGTGGGTGTGGCTGGGAGTCGGCCTGGCCGTCGCGATGGTGGCGGCGATCTTCTTCGTGATCCACTACGGCACGTCCACCGTCACCGGACTGACGGCCGAGATCATCGCGGGAGCGGCCTCGCTGGTCGCCGTCGTCATCGTCACGGCCATGGTCCTGTGGATGCGCACCGCCGCCAAGAACATCTCCGGCGAGCTGCGGGCGAACATGGAGAAAGCTCTTACCGTCGGGCCTGCGGCAGTGCTGACGCTCTCGTTCTTCGCCGTCGGCCGTGAGGGCGTCGAGACGGCACTGCTCATGGTCGGGTACGCCGAGAACACCAACGGCAGCCTGTGGCCACTGCTCGGACTTTTACTCGGCATCGTCGTCGCCGCAGTACTGACGGTGTTCCTGTACTTCGGCGCGGTGCGCATCAACTTTGCCGTGTTCTTCAAGTACACCGGCATCTTCCTCATCGTGGTCGCCGCCGGAATCCTGGCCTACGGCATCCGTGCCCTGCAGATCGGCGGAGTCCTGCCCGGTGGCAGCGCTGTCGCCTTCGACATCACCGCACACTTCGATGCCTCGAGCTGGTACGGCACGGTACTCGCCGGGATCTTCAACTTCCGCCCCGAACCCACTGTCTTCCAAGCGATCGCATGGGTGCTGTACATCGTCGTCGTGTTGTTCCTCTTCCTCCGCCCGGTCCGCGTTCCCGCGGCTCCCGAGCCTGTACTTCAGAACTCCTGAAAGGCACCACCACCATGCGTCGTACCACCTACGCTCTGGCCGCGGTCGCGGTTCTACCGATGGCCCTGGCCGGATGCACCGAGAAGTCCTCGACCGAGGCCGCGTCGGGCGATATCGCCGTCACGGCCACCGACTCGTCCTGCGACGTCGGTGCATCCGAGGGCACCACCGGAAACTCCACGTTCCAGATCACCAACAACGGCAGCAAGGTCACCGAGTTCTACGTCTACGGCGAGGGCGACCGCGTCATGGGCGAGGTCGAGAACATCGGACCGGGTCTGACGCGTCAGCTCATCGTCGCTCTGCCCGACCCCGGCACGTACCAAACCGCCTGCAAGGCAGGCATGGTGGGCGACGGCGTCCGCGCCGATTTCGTCGTGACCGGCGATTCGGTTCGCCAGACGGACGAGGACGGCTTGCTCACCGAGGCAGCCGACGGCTACAAGCGCTACGTCGTCAGTCAGATCGACGCGTTGCAGGAGACCACGACGTCGTTCGTCACCGCGGTCAGGAGCGGCGACGTGGCCGCAGCCAAGGCCCAGTTCCCCATCGCGCGTAGCTATTACGAGCGCATCGAGCCGGTCGCCGAGAGCTTCCCGGACGATCTCGATCCGCGCATCGACCTGCGCGAGCCCGACGTCGAGCCCGGCGCGGAGTGGACCGGCTTCCACCGCATCGAGAAGGACCTGTGGACGCAGGGACTGCAGCCCGACACCAACGCGATGGCCGATCAGCTCGAGGCCGACATCACCGAACTCGCAGACAAGATCAAGGCCGACGACTTCACCATCGACCCCGTCCAGGTCGCCGGTGGCGCACAGGGATTGCTCGACGAGGTCGCCAAGACCAAGATCAGCGGTGAAGAGGACTTCTTCTCGCACACCGACCTGTGGGACTTCCAGGCCAACGTCGACGGCTCGCAGGCAGCCATCGCGGCCGTGCGTCCGATCCTCGACGAGCGCAACGCCGAACTGGGCACCGCGATCGACGCCCGCTTCGCAGAACTCGACGCCGAACTCGCCAAGTACCGCAGCGGCGACGGCTTCGTCTTCTACGACACCGTGACCGAACCGCAGCGACAGGAACTGTCGAACAAGATCGACGCACTGTCCGCCGAAGTGAGCCAGGTGCAGGGTGTCGTTGCCGGACAGTAAGACTGGACAGTTCTCCCGGCGGCGCCTGTTCGGTGCCGTCGGGACCGGGGCTGCACTCGTCGGAGTCGGGGCCATCGCGGGACACGCGACGGCCTCGGGAGCCGAGGTGCCGACGTCGGACGTCGTCGAGTTCCGCGGCGACCATCAGGCCGGCATCGTCACCCCGGCGCAGGACCGCATGCACTTCGTCGCGTTCGACGTCACCACCGACTCGCGCGAGGATTTCGTTGCGCTGCTGAAGAAGTGGACCCTGATGGCCGAGCGGTTGGTGCATGGCGAGGAGACGTTCGACGGCGGAGCTGTCGACGGTGGCCAGTACAACCCGCCCACCGACACCGGTGAGGCGCTGGGCCTGTCCGCATCGTCGCTGACGCTGACGATCGGTTTCGGTCCGGCACTGTTCGATCGATTCGATCTGGCGTCGAGAAGGCCTGCGTCGCTTGCCGATCTGCAGCACTTCCCGGCCGACAACCTCGACCCCCGCCGCTCAGGCGGAGACCTGTGCATCCAGGCCTGCGCCGACGACCCGCAGGTTGCCGTGCACGCCATTCGCAACCTCGCCCGGGTCGGCTTCGGCACGGTCTCGGTGAAGTGGTCTCAGCTGGGCTTCGGGCGTACCTCGTCCACCTCGACCACCCAGGACACCCCGAGAAACCTGTTCGGCTTCAAGGACGGGACCGCCAACCTCAAGGCCGAGGACCCGTCTTTGCTGGACGACAACGTCTGGGTTGCCCCTGACGATGATCAGGAATGGATGGCAGGTGGCTCCTACCTCGTGGCCCGCCGCATCCGCATGCTCATCGAATCGTGGGACCGCACCACGCTGAAGGAACAAGAGCGAGTGATCGGACGCAGCAAGGGAACTGGCGCACCGCTCGGCCAGAAGGACGAATTCGACGCACTCGACTTCGAGTCACAGGGACCGGAAGGCACCTTCATCGACAAGACCGCACACGTGCGTCTGGCGTCGAAGGAAAACCTCGGCGGCGTCCAGATCCTGCGTCGGGGATACAACTTCACCGACGGATCGGACGGCTTCGGACACCTCGACGCCGGACTGTTCTTCATCGCCTACTGCCGCGATCCCCTGACCCAATTCGTCCCGATGCAGTTGGCCCTGTCTCGCAAGGACGCACTGAACGAATACATCCAACACGTCGGGTCTGCAGTATTCGCATGCCCACCCGGCGTCGGAGAATCCGAATACTGGGGTTCGACGCTGTTCGAGTGATTCGAACGCCGGCCCCACCCCGTCCGCGTCAATGGACCCTTGCATACGTCTGACCGCTGCAAGGGTTCATTCACGCGGAAGCCCGGTCCGCGTGAAGGGCGCACTGCATACGTCTGCGCGGTGTGCAATGGTCCATTGACGCGGGCGGGCGGGCGGTGAGTTCGTGCACGCGGTTCGGTCTACACCGTCGTATGTTTTCGTCATCGACATCGGGAGCACATATGGGTCAGCTGGTTCGGGTACAGAATTTCACCGTCTCGAGCGACGGAATCGCGGCGGGCAAGGACCAGAGCTTGGAGAGCCCGTTCGGTCTCGACCATCTGGCACTGATGAGGTGGTACTTCGCCACCGCCAGCTTTCCCGGGAACGCCGGTTCGAGCGGTAGCCGCGGACTCGACGACTACTTCGCCCGCGATTTCGCCCACAACATCGGTGCCGAGATCATGGGCCGACACAAGTTCGGGCCACAACGGGGACCGTGGGCCGATCACGAGTGGCAGGGCTGGTGGGGTGACGAGCCGCCGTTCCACACGCCCGTCTTCGTACTCACCCACCACGAACGGCCGTCGATCACACTCTCCGACACCACGTTTCACTTCGTCGACGGCGAGCCCGCCGAGGTGCTCAAACGGGCAAAGGAGGCGGCCGACGGGAAGGACGTGCGACTCGGCGGTGGCGTCACGAGTATCCGCGAATTCCTCGACGCCGATCTGGTCGACACCATGCACATCGCCGTCGCACCCATCGAATTCGGCTCGGGCCTGAAGCTGTGGGATTCACCCGACGAATTGAACGACAGATTCGAGCACGAAGTTGTCCCGAGTAGCAGCGGTATGACTCATCACCTGTTCTGGCGTAGGTAGCCGGGCCGGATCAATGCGCCATTGTTGCACTCTGACCGACTGAAACCCACATTGATCCCGACCCGAGGGACGAGGAATGTCCCGCCAGCGCGAGTATTGGGGCAAGTGAGAACATCTCAGGCGGAGTCGGCGTCGGAGGGGAAATCCGACGCCGACATTCCGAGGTGCTCGATGTGATAGACGGCCTCGTCGAGCAACATCGCGACGTGGTTGTCGTACAGGCGATAGATGACGCTTCGGCCCGAGCGAGTCCCGGTGACCAGTCCCATGGCGCGTAACAACCGGAGCTGATGCGACACCGCCGACTGTTCCATTTCCACTGCCTCGGCCAAATCGTTGACCCCGCTCGGCCCCTGCCGTAGCTGCGTCAGAATGCGCAGTCGGCTCGGCGTGGCCAGAGCCTGGAGGGTCGCGGCCACCGTGGCGGCAGATTCGGCATCGAGCTGCGCAGGCGGCGTGCTGCGTCCCTCGACTCCATGTCCCATGCGACAACTATAGTTTATGTACACATGTAAAGGTCTTCATGTAATCCTGTACGGTGAGGTTCGCACTCTCCGAGGAACGAAGGCCCACATGACTTTCACCAGCACCGCCCCGGCACAGGCCGACGTGCGACCCCCAGCCGGCGCGAGCCGCACCCGTCTCGTCGACATCACCGAAGTCAGATGGGCGCTGGCCGCGACGGCACTGTTCGCCCTCGGACTTCTCGCGCAGTTGATCGACGCGCCGACATGGACGTACTGGGCGCTCTACCTCGCCTGCTACGCCACCGGTGGGTGGGAGCCTGCGCTGGAAGGACTCCGGGCGCTGCGGGACCGAACGCTCGACGTCGACCTGCTGATGATCGTCGCCGCACTCGGTGCCGCCGCGATCGGGCAGATCTTCGACGGCGCACTGCTGATCGTCATTTTCGCCACGTCCGGTGCCCTCGAAGCGGTGCTCACCAGACGCACCGCCGATTCGATCCGGAGCTTGCTGGATTTGGCACCCGAGACCGCGACCGTGCTCGACGCCCCCGGCCACGAACGAACAGTCGATGCATCCGACCTGCGCCCGGGCGACATCGTGACAGTGCGCCCCGGCGAACGCATTTCGGGTGAAGGCACCATCGTCGACGGTGCATCCGACATCAATCAGGCCTCGATCACGGGGGAATCGGTACCCGTCTCGAAATCCGTGGGCGACGAGGTGTTCGCCGGGACCATGAACGGCACCGGCGCACTACGGATCAGGATCGACGTCGACCCGTCCGACACGATCATCGCGCGCATCGTCACCATGGTCGAGCATGCGTCCGAGACCAAGGCCGAGAAGCAACTGTTCATCGAGAAAGTCGAGCAGTACTACTCGAAGACCGTCGTGCTCTGTACCGCAGCGATATTCGCGGTGCCGATGCTGCTCGGCAACGACCTCGAATCGTCGTTGCTGAGGGCGATGACGTTCATGATCGTCGCCTCGCCGTGCGCGGTGGTCCTGGCGACCATGCCGCCCCTACTCGCAGCGATGGCCACCGCGGGCAGAAACGGCGTGCTGGTCAAGTCTGCCGTGGCGATGGAGCAGCTGCGCTCCATCGACACGGTTGCCTTCGACAAGACGGGGACCCTCACCGAGGGAACACCCCGAGTGGAGTGCATCGATACTCTAGGAACCCTGGACGAGCTCGAAGTGCTCCGCCTGGCAGCGGCAGCCGAGAACGGAAGCGAGCACCCCATCGGGCTCGCTGTCGTCGATTACGCCACGAGCCGGGGCGTCGCGATCACCACGGCAACGCACTTCGATTCGACACCCGGCATGGGAGTCACGGCAACGGTCGACGGCCGCACCGTCACGGTCACCAAACTCGAAGCCGCACAGCACAACACGAACGCCCCGGTCGAGCGCACCGCCGCCCTTCGAGAAGCCGAGGGCATGACGGCGGTGATCGTGCACCTCGACGGAGAAGCGATCGCGGTGATCGGACTCGTCGACATCGTTCGCGCGGAAGCCGACACCACGGTCGCAGGTCTGGAAGAACTGGTCGGCACCCGAGCGGTGCTCCTCACCGGCGACAACGACCGCGTCGCTCGAGCAGTGGCAGCGCGCGCCGGAATTGTCGACGTACGCGCGGGGCTGCTGCCCCAGGACAAGGCCGAGGCCGTCACACAACTGCAGAACGAACGTACCGACGGCGAGACCCCGCGGCGAGTGCTGTTGGTCGGCGACGGCGTCAACGACGCGCCGGCGATGGCCACGGCCGACATCGGTGTCGCCATGGGACGTCGAGGATCCGATCTCGCGCTCGACACCGCCGATGCCGTCCTGATCCGCGACGACCTCGGGGCCCTGGCGTCCGTCATCGCGCTTTCGCGGCGGGCTCACCGCATCGTGGTCGCGAACCTGGCGATTGCGGCGACGTTCATCGTCGTGCTGGTGGCCTGGGATCTGATCGGTACCCTTCCGCTACCGATCGGCGTGGCCGGTCACGAAAGCTCCACGGTCATCGTTGCTTTGAACGGGATGCGATTGCTGTCCTCGCGTGCCTGGAAGCAGAAAGCGTCCCGGTCAGCCCCGTAGACCCCAGTGTTCGATCCAATCCAACGCACTCATCTCTCCCGGCGTGACGCCCGCATTGCGGGCCGATGCCTCGGCATTACGGATCAACGCGGCGAAATCGAGTACTCGACGCCGTAATGCGTCCTCGGCACTGTCCCCGCCGTTCGAATGGTCGACGCCGATGTGGACGACCCGAAGACCGTCCGGAACGAGCTCGTCGGGCAGTCCCGCCTTACTCGCGCGTCCGATCACCTTCTGCGCCAATGCAAGTGACGGCTGAGACATCGCGATGCCGTCCAGGCAGGAGCCCCTGGCTTTTTCCGACGCTTTCTTCTCTTCCCACATCCGCTCCTGCTCGACGATGTCGATCGGTCCGGTGTCGGTTCGGCTCAGATGCGGGCTGCGGTGTGTCAGCTTCCGCACCAGACCTGCGGCAACGTCATCGACGTCGAAGGGGTCCTCGGCGGCGTCCTGAGCGATCCGGGAGTGAAAGAGCACCTGTAACAACAGGTCTCCCAGCTCTTCACGGAGGTCGACCAAGTTGCCGGCGGCGATGGCGTCGAGCAGCTCGTAGGTCTCTTCCAGAAGGTAGCCGCGCAGCGACTCGTGCGTCTGCTGAGCTTCCCAGCCGCCGACGCTACGCAAACGGTCCATCAGCTGAACCGCCGCGATGACGTCGTCGCCCGGAAGCTTCTCGGCCGCGACGACGCGTTCGCCGCGGGCGATCCGGTTCTGTACATCGGGATTGGTCCGGTCGGTGCTCACCAACACGGCATCGACGTCGTCGGGCGCGGCGGTGCCGGAGAACAACCAGCGCACCTTCACCGGAACCTCTTCGGTGAACTGCACTGCGCCACCGAGAAATTCGACGGCGTCCACCGGTACCTGAGTAGGACGAACAGGGTCGAGCAGAACGATCGTCACCGCTACACCCCCACAGTTTGCTCCAACAGGACGGACCGAGATGGCTTCCCGTCCAAGGATAGGATGAGATCGGCGATGAACTGCACCAATTCGACATCGCGGACGCGCGCCGCTCCGACACCGCCGCCTTCGACGCGGGGCAACGGCAGCTGCACCACTCCGGTGGTCGCACGATACGTCGCGCTCGGGTAGAGGCGCTTGAGCCTGATCTGCTTGGAATCGGGCAGGTCCATCGGAGCCAATTTCACCTGTGTCCCGGCCACATTGACGTCGGTCAGGCCGTATTCCTTGGCGATCAGGCGCAGCTTCGCGATGGAGACCAGGCGTCCGACCTCCTCGGGTAGCGGGCCGTAGCGATCGACGAGTTCGTCGATGACGGCGTCGATGCCTTCGGAGTCGGCCGCGGCGGCGAGTTTCCGGTACCCCTCGAGCCGGAGCCGATCGCTGGTGACGTAATCCGGCGGGATGTTCGCGTCGACGGGGAGGTCGATACGCACTTCCTTGGGTGCCTCGTCCGTCGTGATCGGCTTACCGTCGGCGGCAGCGCGGTAGGCCTCGACCGCTTCACCGACGAGCCGCACGTACAGATCGAATCCGACGCCGGCGACGTGGCCCGACTGCTCGGCTCCCAGAACGTTTCCGGCACCACGAATTTCGAGGTCCTTCATCGCCACGGCCATACCGGCTCCGAGGTCGGAGTTCTGCGAGATGGTCGCCAAACGGTCGTAGGCGGTTTCGGTGAGCGGCTTCTCCGGCGGGTACAGGAAGTACGCGTACCCGCGTTCGCGGCTACGACCCACTCGACCGCGCAGCTGATGCAGCTGGGACAGGCCGAGCGAATCGGAGCGTTCGACGATCAGCGTATTGGCGTTGGAGATGTCGAGACCGGTCTCGATGATGGTGGTACACACCAGCACGTCGGTCTCGCGTTGCCAGAAACCCTGCACGGTGCGTTCGAGAGTTTCCTCGTTCATCTGACCGTGCGCGGTTGCCACCCGCGCCTCGGGGACGAGATCACGAATCTTCTTCGCGGCCTTGTCGATCGAGCTCACTCGGTTGTGTACGAAGAACACCTGGCCGTCGCGCAGCAATTCACGCCGAATGGCGGCCGCAACCTGCTTGTCGTTGTACGCGCCGACGTAGGTCAGCACCGGATGCCGCTCCTCGGGCGGGGTGAGGATGGTCGACATCTCGCGAATGCCCGCCAGGCTCATCTCCAGCGTTCGCGGAATCGGGGTGGCCGACATCGTCAGCACGTCGACGTGAGTACGGAGCGACTTGATGTGCTCCTTGTGCTCGACGCCGAAACGCTGCTCCTCGTCGACGATGACCAGGCCGAGGTCCTTCCAGGCGACACCGGTCTGCAGCAACCTGTGCGTGCCGACGACGATGTCGACGGTGCCGTCGGCCAATCCGGCCATCACTTCTTTGGAATCGGCACCGTGGGTGAAGCGAGAGAGCCCTTTGACCGTCACCGGGAACGACGCCATCCGCGCGGTGAACGTCTGCAGATGCTGTTGCGCGAGAAGCGTTGTCGGGACCAGGACGGCCACCTGCTTGCCGTCCTGAACTGCCTTGAACGCGGCACGCACAGCGATCTCGGTCTTGCCGTAACCCACGTCGCCCAGGATGACGCGGTCCATCGGTACGGCCTTCTCCATGTCGGCCTTGACCTCGGTGATGGCCGTCATCTGATCGACCGTTTCGGTGAACCCGAACGCATCTTCCATCTCGCGCTGCCACGGAGTGTCGGCCCCGAAGGCGTGTCCCGGAGCCGCCTGACGAGCGGCATACAGCTGCACGAGTTCGCCGGCGATCTCGCGAACCGCCTTGCGCGCCTTGCGTTTGGTGTTCGCCCAGTCGGACCCGCCGAGCTTGCTCAGTGTCGGCAGTTCGCCGCCGACGTAGCGCGAGAGTTGATCGAGTGAATCCATCGGCACGAACAGTCGGTCGCCGGGATGACCGCGCTTGCTCGGCGCGTATTCGACGACGAGGTATTCGCGCCTGGCGCCGCCTATGGTGCGCTCGACCATCTCGACGAACCGGCCGATGCCGTGCTGGTCGTGCACGACGCTGTCGCCGGCGACGAGAGCCAGCGGATCGACCTGATTGCGACGCTTGGCCGGTAGCTTGCGCCCCTCCCCCGCCGCCGCGACACGGTTACCGGTGAGATCGCTCTCGGTGACGACCACGAGCTTTGCGTCGGGAAACACCAGACCGTCGTGCAAAGACCCGCACAGGACGTTGACGACGTCCGGAACCGGGACGGCACCGGAATCGAGATGTGCGGCAGGAACTTCGGCCTCGGCGAGGCGTTCGATGATGCGCTTGGCGGTACCGGCTCCGGCCACGGAGATGACGGCCCGTCCCCCGGTGGCGATGTGGGCTCGCAGGGTGGCGTACAGCGCCGTCAAGGCTTCCTCGGAACCTCGCACCTCGGGCACGGGATCGACGGCGAGCTCCACTTCTTCGCCGTTGCCCGACGCCAAGGGGCTGATGGTCCACCACGGCCGGCCGTGCACCTGGGCCGACTCGCGTACCTGCCGCAGCGAGCGGTACGCGGAGGCACCGAGATCGAGCGAGGCCCCCTCGAGGCTGGACGTATCGAGGGCGGACGTATCCAGTGGCGCGGCTCCACCGATGGATGCCGCAGTCCAGGACGCTTCGAGGAATTCCTGTCCGGTGCGGACCAAATCGGTTGCGCGAGTTCGGATTCGCTCGGGATCGCAGAGCAGGACGTGGGTTCCGGCGGGCAGTGTGTCGGCGAGCAGTTGCAACTCGCCGGGTTGCAGCAGCGGCAGCAGCGCCTCCATGCCCTCCACCGGGACGCCGGCCGACAGCTTGTCCAGCATCTCGACCAACGCGGTGTCACCGGCATTGTCGGCGGCGAGCACGGCCGCGCGATCGCGAACTTCCTGCGTGAGAAGCAATTCTCGGCACGGCGGCGCGATGACGAGATCGACCTCGTGATCGGGCAGCGATCGCTGATCGGAGACCGCGAATGCGCGGAGCTCGGTGATCTCGTCGCCCCAGAATTCGACGCGGACCGGATGATCGGCCGTCGGCGAGAACAGGTCGAGAATGCCGCCACGGACGGCGAATTCGCCGCGCTTGCCCACCATGTCGACGCGCAGGTAGCCGAATTCGACGAGGCGATGGATCAGCCCGTCGAAGTCCAGATCGAGACCGACTTTGAGCGTGACGGGTTCGATCTCGCCGAGACCCGGGGCCATCGGCTGCACCAGCGAGCGAACGGTGGTCACGATGACACGCAGCGGATCGCCGTAGTCGCTGTCACCGGGGCGGGCGAGACGACGGAGCACATCGAGCCGCTTACCCACGGTATCGGCGCTCGGGGAGAGCCGTTCGTGCGGCAGCGTCTCCCACGACGGGAACATGGCGACGCCGCCACCGAGAATCTGGGTGAGTTCACTCGTCAGGTCGTCGGCTTCGCGTCCCGTCGCCGTGACGATCAGAAGTTGGGTGTGCTGCGCGATTGCGGCGGCCACGAACGGACGCACCGAGTGCGGCCCGATCAACGTGTGCTCGGCCGTTCCGATCGCGTCGGCGACCGCGACCATCGACGCATCCGTCAACGCGACACTGGCGAGCCCCGAAAGGTGAAGCGCCGCGTCGTGAACGATCGGGGCCGGCCCGGACGTGGTCATGGCAGGCAGGGAATCGGAAGACAACAGCAATGCTCCTGAACGAGTCGAGGCGATGGCTGCGCACGCACAGTCCCGTCGAGTCTATGGGAGCGCACCGACACCGTGACACGCGGGAGATGCCGTCGAACCAGGACCGAGCCCGAGAATCAGGGCCTCGAAATCGGAGCCTGGAACTGGGGGCCCGAACTACGGACCGAAGCGAATGACGCGACGGGCCGCGAATTCGCGGAAGTAGTCCAACTTGTTCGTCGGCACCAGCGCGGGGAGCAGGTAGTACCAGAGTCGCTCCATGCGCGAGGGCAGTTCCTCGGTGGTGGAGGTGGCGACGGCGACCATGTGAACGCCGGTGAGGATTTCGAGCACGAGCGAACCGATGGTGCTCGGATCCGAACTGGGGTCGATGTCACCCTGTGCGATGGCCTTGGCGGCGAGCTTGTCGAACGCGACGCTCCAGCCGGCCATGACGTTGCCCTCGGTGCCGCGGTAATCACCGATCTGATGGCTCAGACGCAGCATCGCCGACACCATCGGGTCGGTGACGGAGAGGTCGACGACGATGTAGGAGATACCGATCGCAGCTTCCAGAGCCGGAATGCGCCCGTCGTTGAACTGCATGCAAGCCGTGCTCAGACGCGCATTGCCCTCGTCGATGACGGCACGTGCGAGTTCTTCCTTCGAGCCGAAATGGAAGTACAACGCGCCCTTGGTGACCTGGGACTGAGAGATGATTTCACTGAGGCTTGCGTTCGCGTACCCGAGGCGCAGGAAGACATTCGCTGCGCCTGCAAGCACGGTGTCGCGAGTGATCTCAGCGCGAGCCTGCCTGACCATAGGATCCGCCTCTGCGATTGAACTTCCACTGCGCAAATTACGCCCGAACGGTACCACTGAGCAGCTTTACGTTTTGACGCCAACATGCATCGGTTTGGATGACAATCGCCCCTGATGTGTTGCGGCCCTCCCGCCCGACAAAGGGGACGATACCCCCTTTTTTCCTCGGTGAGAGCCGAAACAGAGTTGTCATTCCTCGGTCAGTCGAGGGTCCGCCTCCAGATTCGTCAGCCCGTTCCAGCACAGGTTCACCACGTGGGCCGCAACCACTTCCTTGGGCGGCGTTCGCACGTCGAGCCACCACTGGGCCGTCATCGACACCATGCCGACCAACGCCTGCGCATACATCGGCGCGAATTCCGGATCCAGACCGCGTCGCGAGAAATCCCCCGCGAGCATGTGCCCGACGCGTCCCACAGCCTCGTTGAGGAGAGACGAGTACTTGCCGTCCTCGGCCGATGCCGGCGAATCACGGACCAGAATGCGGAATCCGTCGGTGCGCTCCTCGATGTACGTCAGCAGGGCGAGCGCGACTCGTTCGACCCGAATACGCGACCGGTTGAGTTCGAGTGAACTGGTGATCATGCCCAGCAGCGTCGACATCTCGCGATCCACGATGACGGCATAGAGGCCTTCCTTGCCCCCGAAGTGTTCGTAGACCACCGGTTTGGACACGTTCGCGCGTCCGGCGATCTCCTCCACCGACGCCGCCTCGTACCCACGCTCGGCGAACAGCGTGCGCCCCACCTCGATCAACTGCTCGCGTCTCTGTGTCCCCGTCATGCGGACACGAGGTGTGCGTTCCTGCTCGGAGGCTGCGCCTGTCATCGAAAACCGCTTCCGTCACCGACCGTGGGCAATCTGGACGTCGAATCGACGCCTACTACAGACTAACGATGCCCGATCCATCCGATTTATCCGTCGCAGGGGCCGCGCCGGAACGACGCAAGTGGTCTGTTATGCGTCGCGGTTCGACTCACCGCCACCTCTCATGCGAGGATCGGTGCGCTCAGTGGGAGCGCAGCGGCTAACGAAGGCGTCGTTCGATTCGTCGGCCACTGCTGCCACCGCTGGTCGATTATCCGCCGTGGTGTAATGGCAGCACCTCTGATTTTGGTTCAGATAGTTCAGGTTCGAGTCCTGGCGGCGGAGCGAGCAAGACCATTCGTGCATGCCCGTTTCGCGTCATCGCCCCGAGGAGCTCAATGCCTGTGCAGACCGCCGTGGTCGTTCTCGCTGCGGGTGCAGGTACCCGAATGCGGTCCAAGACTCCGAAAGTTCTGCATCCCCTGGCCGGCCGCACCATGCTCGCCCATGCGCTGCACGCCGCCGCCGATCTTGGCCCGGACCACCTGGTCACCGTCGTCGGCCACGATCGCGAACGGGTGAGCGCCGCAGTTCACGATTTGGCCGCCACGTTCGGCCGCACCATCCACACCGCAGTGCAGGACCGACAGCTCGGTACCGGGCACGCCGTCCAGTGCGGCCTTGCGGCGCTACCGGACGACTTCGAGGGCACCGTCCTCGTCACTGCCGCCGACGTCCCGCTGCTCGACGGCCATACCCTCAAAGCTCTGCTCGACGAGCACCTGAGCGCTCCCCGCCCGGCGGCGGCGACGGTACTGACCTTCCTCCCCGAGGATGCCAACGGCTACGGCCGCATCGTGCGTACGAACGACGGCGAGGTGGCCGAGATCGTCGAACATGCCGACGCCACCCCCGCTCAGGTCCTCATCGGTGAGGTCAACTCCGGCGTCTACGCATTCGACGCGGTCGCTCTGCGCACGGCATTGGGCAAGCTCAGCACCGCCAATGCGCAGCACGAGCTGTACCTGACCGACGTCGTCAAGATCAGCAAGGCCGACGGCAAGGCCGTCTACGGCACCCAGCTCGCCGATCCGGACCTGGTGGTGGGCGTCAACGATCGCGTTCAGCTGGCGCACGTCACGTCCGTGCTCAACCGCCACATCATCGAACGGCACATGCGCGCAGGCGTGACCGTCGTCGATCCCGCGACCACCTGGATCGACATCGACGTCACCCTCGGCGCGGACGTACGCATCGAACCCGGCGTCCAACTACACGGCAAGACGCACATCGCCGACGACGCGGTCGTCGGTCCCGACTCGACACTGCGGGACGTCGAGATCGGCGAGCGCGCGTCGGTCGTCCGCACCCACGCCGAGCAGGCCGTCATCGGACCGGATGCGACAGTCGGGCCGTTCACCTACCTGCGCCCCGGGACCGTCCTCGGCACGGGCGGCAAGCTCGGTGCCTACGTGGAGACGAAGAACGCGACGATCGGCAACCACACCAAGGTCCCGCACCTCACCTACGTCGGCGACGCCACGATCGGGGAGCACAGCAACATCGGCTGCTCCAACGTCTTCGCCAACTACGACGGCGTCAACAAGAGCCGCACGGAAATCGGATCCCACGTACGCACAGGATCCGACTCGACGTTCGTCGCCCCTGTGCACGTGGGCGACGGCGCTTACACCGGTGCAGGAACAGTGGTTCGGGACGATGTTCCTCCCGGCGCACTGGCCGTGTCCGGTGGCAAGCAACGCAATATCGAAGGCTGGGTCGTTCACAACAGGCCCGGAACCGAAGCTGCACAGGCAGCGGCGCGCGCAGATCGTGCTCGGCAAGAACTAAAGGACGGCGAAAAGCAGTGACCACCCCTAATTGGATCGACAACCAGAAGAACCTCATGTTGTTCTCTGGCCGAGCACATCCGGAGTTGGCCGAGCAGGTCGCCAAGGAACTCGGAATCGACGTCACCCCGCAGACGGCACGTGACTTCGCCAACGGCGAGATCTTCGTGCGCTTCGAGGAGTCGGTCCGCGGATCGGACGCATTCGTTCTGCAGTCGCACCCGTTCCCGCTGAACACCTGGCTGATGGAACAGCTCATCATGATCGACGCACTCAAGCGTGGATCCGCCAAGCGCATCACCGCGATCCTCCCGTTCTACCCGTACGCACGCCAGGACAAGAAGCACCGCGGCCGCGAGCCGATCTCCGCTCGCCTCGTCGCCGATCTGCTCAAGACCGCCGGTGCCGACCGCATCATCACCGTCGATCTGCACACCGACCAGATCCAGGGCTTCTTCGACGGCCCCGTCGACCACATGCATGCACACAGCCAGCTCGCCGATCACATCCGCGGCAAGTACAGCCTCGAACACATCACCGTCGTATCCCCCGACTCCGGCCGCGTGCGCGTCGCCGAGAAGTGGGCCGACTCGTTCGGCGGCGCACCGCTCGCCTTCATCCACAAGACGCGTGATCCCCTGGTGCCCAACCAGGTCAAGTCCAACCGCGTCGTCGGCGAGGTCGAAGGCCGCACCTGCATCCTCATCGACGACATGATCGACACCGGCGGCACCATCGCAGGCGCAGTCAAGGTACTCAAAGAAGCCGGAGCGGGTGACGTCGTCATCGCCGCAACCCACGGCGTGCTGTCCAACCCGGCCGCCGAGCGCCTCGCCAACTGCGGTGCCAAGGAAGTCGTCGTCACCAATACCCTGCCGATCAGCGACGAGAAGCGCTTCGACACGCTGACCGAACTCTCGATCGCACCGCTGCTCGCCCGCACCATCCGCGAGGTGTTCGAAAACGGTTCGGTCACCAGCCTTTTCAACGGCAGCGCGTAACAGTAGGTCTGTTTCGCTCGATCCGAAACCCGCTCCGCCCGCTCCCCACCTGCACTGCATGAACTACGTCACGCCCGTGGCCGGAATATGCAGCTCGCGAGACGGGGGCGTGCGGGGCGGGTTTTGTTGTCACCTAAGATGACTCGTCGTGATCGACGCACATTCTCTCAACGCCCCGGCCGGAACTACTACCGTCAGAATCGCTCGATGGACGCCGGGCGGGTGCGTCTGGTGCGGCAGCACCGACAGCGTCGAAACCTTCCGTAACGAGCCGCGGTGCGGCCTGTGCCGAGAGAAGGAAGCCGTCATCGACGAGGCGAAGCACTTCATCGGCATGTACGGCCTGCGGCCTCTCGGTGGCACGCTCGCGTCCGACGACGAGGAGGAGCGCGAGTACCGCGTCACCGCCCGCGATGCGCGTGAGGTGCTCAACCGCATTCGACTCGAGAAGCTCCCCGACCCGGCCGCGGTCCGCAAAGCGTTGCGGCCCAGAGCCGCTGCTGCAGTGAACGCAGCGGCGTCTTCTTCGGCGACGACGTCGGGGTCCGCTCCGGCGAAAGCACCCACCAAGAAGTCGCAGGCCGGTGTCACCGGGATCGACGCGATCGAACTGCAGTCGCGGGTGGAGAAGTTGCTGACTCAGCTCACCTCGGTGGACGAACAGATCAGCGCACTGGACGGCGCGCAGGGCCTACCGGCACGCGCCCGTATGAAGGACCTCGAGAAGCAGCGGACGACCGTTCTGACGACGCTGGCCGCCCTCGAGAAGGCGCGTCGCCGCACCAACTGATGCACGTAGTCTGATCGAGTGCTGCGCAAGCTTTCGATCTCACGGCAGGTACTCGACGCCGCGTACGCGGTCGTGTTCGTCCTGCTGCTGCTGGCGTCCACCGTGAACGGAGTCGCCGGTACCGCAGGTGTGGGCGTTCTGGTCGGGTTCGGCGTTGCACTGGCCATCCGACGCCGATCACCACGATGGTCCTTGGCGCTCGCCTGGGTGCTGGCCGTCGTGCAGATGGTCACCGGAGTGCTGCCGCTGTCCGCGGACACTGCGATCTTCGCGATTCTGTATTGCACGGCCGCGTACGGCGACAACGTGGTTCGACGCCTCGGGCTCGCGTCCGCCGTCGGCGGCGGAGTGATCGCAGCGGTGTATCTGGCCTACGTGGACGGAAATCCGTTCGGCCCACCCACGGAAGAGGGCTTTCAGGAACCCCGGCTCCTACAGTTCGCTTTCCTCCTCGCGGGCCTGTGGGCGATACTCGGGTTGTCCTGGGCCTTGGGTCGCTTGGCTTACGCGCGGCGCACATCGATCGAATCCGCGCACGCCCGTGAGCTCGCGGAGGTTCATCAGGCCCGCGCCGAGCACGAGGTGGCAATCGAGCAGGAGCGCAACCGAATTGCCCGCGACATGCACGACATCGTCGCGCATTCGCTGGCCGTGGTGATCGCACAGGCCGACGGCGCGCGGTACGTACGCGCTGTCGATCCCGCCGCGGTGGACACCGCACTGACCACCATCTCCGATACCGCTCGCGCCGCGCTGTCCGATGTACGGGTACTGCTCGGCCAGCTGCGACACAGTCAAGGCGACCTTCCGAACCCTACGTCTGAGGATCTGGATCGACTGCTCGCCTCGATGCGGGCCACCGGTCTGCAGATCGACGCCACCATCGACACCACCGGCTCGTCGTTGGGGGCCGGAGCGCACCTGGCGCTGTACCGCATCGCACAGGAATCGTTGACCAATGCGCTGCGCCACGGCGACCCGGACGAGCCGGTGTCCGTCACCATCGAATCCGATTCTGCCGGCGTCGAACTGACGGTCCGCAACAGTGTCCATCCCGGCCGTTCGGTCACCGAATCCTCCGGCCACGGTGTCGCCGGCATGAAGGAGCGTGCCGGCCTCTCGGGCGGTACGTGCATCGCGTCCGGTGACGACTCGTCGTGGACCGTCACTGCGTGGCTTCCTGCCGCGTCCGAAGCCAGCAAGGGAAAAGTGTCATGAGCGAGCGCATCAGAGTGGCCCTGGTGGACGACCAGCAACTGTTCCGGGCGGGCATTCGTATGCTCATCTCCTCCCAGTCCGACCTCGAGTTCGTCGGGGAAGCCGGGAACGGCGTCGAGGCCGTTGCGCTCGCTGCGTCCGCAACGCCGGACGTGATGCTCATGGACGTACGGATGCCGGTGCTCGACGGTATCGCCGCCACCGAGCAGATCCTGGCCGCATCCGAGCACCCGCCCCGGATTCTGGTCTTGACGACGTTCGATCTCGACGAGAGCGCTGCACGTGCAATCCGTTCCGGTGCAAGCGGATTCGTCCTCAAGGACGCCGACCCGGAGTTCCTCCTCGCGGCGATCCGCACGGTGCACGCGGGCAACTCGGTCATTGCCGCGTCGGCGACGACCGGCCTGCTCGCGCACTTCACCCCGACTCCCGCTGTACCGAAGGCACCGGCCGAATTCGCCACTCTCACGGCGCGGGAGAAGGAGCTGTTCAGGCTCACCGCACGAGGGTTGAGTAACTCCGAGATCGCCGAGCTGGAGTATCTCAGCGAAGCCACCGTGAAGACACACATCAGCCGCATCTTCGCCAAACTCCACCTGCGTGATCGGGTGCAGTTGGTGGTCTACGCCTTCGAGCACGGACTGACTGGAGACTGACACCGAAGTCATCCTGCAGATGTACGACGCGAAGACTCGCGCCTGATTACTTCGGTCCTGCGAATTCATAGCGTTGGTGCCATGACGATCACAGCAGGCCCTGTTGCACGGGCAATCCAAGTCAGCAAGCATTTCGGCGACTCGTCCAACCCGGTGAGCGCGCTCGACAACGTCTCTCTCGACATTCACGGCGGCAGGTTCACCGCCATCATGGGGCCATCGGGTTCCGGCAAGTCCACCCTCATGCATGTCATGGCAGGGTTGGACACCCCCAGTTCCGGGCAGCTCATGCTGGCCGGAGCCGACATCACGTCGGCGGGCGACGACGCTCTGACGACGTTGCGCCGCAAGCAGGTCGGCTTCATCTTCCAGTCGTTCAATCTCGTTCCGACGCTCGACGTCAGGGGCAACATTCTGCTGCCGTTCGAGCTGGACGGCCGCGCGCCCACCGCTGAGGAGTCGGCCTGGATCGAGCAACTCATCGACACCCTGGGGTTGCAGAGCCGCGTCGGGCACCGGCCCCATCAGCTCTCGGGTGGGCAGCAGCAACGCGTCGCGATCGCTCGAGCTCTGGGTACTCGGCCGCAGCTGATCTTCGCCGACGAGCCCACCGGAAACCTCGATTCCCGCACCGGGCGTGAGGTTCTCGGCCTCCTCGCTGCGGCGGTACATCAGTACGGTCAATCCATCGTGATGGTCACCCACGATCCAGTCGCGGCCAGTTACGCCGATCGCATCGTCTTCCTCGCCGACGGCCGCATCGTCGACGAACTGGGACGTTCGACGCCGGAACAGATCTCGAACTACATGCTGGGAATGGAAGGTGTTCTCCGATGAGCGTGTCCACATCTGCTCGGGCGTCTCGGGAACACGGTGCGAGCATTCTGGTGACGGCGCTCGCGTCGTTCTTCGGCGTCGTGCTGATCCAGGCCACTGCGTTTCTGGTCGACATCTTCGACGACGGCAGCGACAGCACCGGAATCGTGGCGTTGTACTGCGTAGCCCTGGTGTTCATCGGCCTTGCCCTGTATGTCGCGGCTGTCGTCACCTCCAACACGTTCGCGACGATCGTGGCCGGCCGCACCCGCACCATCGCGCTGCTCCGCCTACTGGGTGCCCGGGCTCGCGATCTGCGTCGATCGGTCGCCCGGGAAGGCTTCCTCGTCGGGTTGTTCGGTGGCGCAGTCGGTCTGGTGCTCGGTGTCGGTGTCAGTCACCTGGCCCGCGCCGTCGCGGTATCGGCCCGCCAATTGCCGGACGTGCAGTACACGTCCGTACAACCGCTCGTGGTCCTTCCCGTCGTCACCGTGGTTCTGACGACGACGCTGGCGTCGTACGTCGGATCACGGAAAGTTCTGGACGTCACTCCGATTCAGGCGACCGGCGGTGCCGTCGACACCGGGATCGAGACCCCACGGTCGAGGCGGGTACGGACGGTGTTGTCGATCGTGCTCATCGCGGGCGGTGTCGTGCTGCTCGGCCTCGGTGTGCTGATCGGGATGGTCAACCCCGGCGGAGTACTGGTCGCGTTCTTCGGCGGTGTGGCATCGTTCACCGGCATCATGGTGGGTGCGTACCGCATTCTGCCCGGCGTGCTCCGACTCGTCGGAAAGATGGCGGGCCGCGGGCCGGCCGCACGATTGGCGTCCGCCAACGCAATTCGCTATCCGGATCGCAGCACCCGCACCGCAGTGGGCCTGCTCATCGGGGTGACCTTGGTGGTCACCTTCGCAGTCGCGATGTACAGCTATCGATCGATGCTCGTCGACGAGTACGACGAGGAGACCATCGGTCAAGTGCTGACGGTAACCGTCGGAATCATGACCGGCCTCATCGGTTTCTCCGCCGTCATCGCCGCGGTCGGCATGGTGAACAACCTGCTGCTGAGCATTCTGCAACGTACCCGGGAAATCGGTCTGTTGCGCGCACTCGGATTCACCCGCAAGCAGATTCGTTCCATGATCGTCTCGGAGAGCACCCAGATGGTGGTCGCGTCGATGGGCTTCGGGCTGATCCTCGGAATCGGATACGGTTGGGCCGCAGCACAATCGCTGCTGGGTTCGCTGAGCGGCGGCGGCGTGTCTGCTCCGACACTCCCCTGGGCCGTCATCGCAGGCACGGTACTGTGCGGCGGGCTTCTGGCGCTCGGAGCATCGTTGGCACCGGCGCGGCGGGCGAACAAGATCTCGCCGGTACTCGCGTTGGCGGACACCTGACCTCGAGGCTTCCGGGTTGGCTACCAGGGGCATGGTTGCGCACTACCGACGCCGATCGACGGAAATCCGTCGATCGGCGACCGTAGCGTGCAACCGTGCCCGCTCCGCCGGGCAGTCCTGTGGATAACGTCGTCGAGTTATCCACAATTGCGAGATTGCCACTGTTGCGCGGGCCCGTCAGCCGCAACGGTGTAGCAATGGGGGTTTACACAGTGCAGCAATTGCTCGCACAAGGAATCAGCACGAGCACGATTTCGAGGCGGTCGCGGTCGGGTGAGCTGGTGCGACTGCTGCCGAAGGTCTACGCGACGGAGAAGCCGGACTATTTCGGACTGTGCCTCGGGGCCACCCTGTGGAGACCGGACGCCGCACTGAGTCACGAAAGTGCGGCATGGTTATGGGGACTGATCCAATACGAACCGCGTCTGGTCGACGTCACTGTCGGCCCGACCGGCCAGTCGAGGTCGGTGCCCTGGATCCGAGTTCATCGCCGAGTTCTCGGCGACACCACCACGCGACGCGGCATGCGAGTGGTGTCCCTGGAGCAAACGTTCGTCGATGTCGCGACCTGCTTGTCGACGCCCGATCTCGAGAAGTTCTTCGACAACGCCATAGACAATCACGTGCCGTGGCGTCGGGTCGCTGAACTGTGTGACACGGCAAAAGGCATGGACGGGATGGCTGCAGTGCGCAAGCAGCTTCGAACCTGTTGCCCGAGAACTCTGTCGGAGCCGGAACGGGTGGTGGCGCGGGCATTGAAAGCTCGCCACTTCACAATGGAGATCAATGCGCGCGTAGGTAGGTTCTACGGCGACCTGGTCGACTTTTCCGCACGAGTCATCGTCGAGATCGACGGACGAGAGTTCCACACCGATCCCGCGACGTTCAACAACGATCGTCGACGCCAGAACGAGTTGGTGCTCGACGGATGGTTGGTGCTGCGATACTCGGCGGCCACAGCGCTTGCCGAACTCGATCGCGTCGTGGACGAAATCATCACGGTGGTGCGTCGTCGCCGGAAGTCGGTTGCAGCAACGGGACGTCGACTCCCGTGAATACGCGGCATCGACGGGCAGGGTTGCCCACTACCGACGCCGATCGACGGAATTCCGTCGATCGGCGAACATAGTGTGCAGTGGTGCCCGCAATGCCAGCGGTCCGTTCAGACCCTTCCGGCCAGGATCAGAGCGAAGCGCGAATCTGCGTCGGACCACAGATGGAGGACGTCGAAGCCCGCCATCTTCAGTTCACCGGCAATGCCGTCCGGCCGGAACTTCGCGGAGATCTCGGTACGTAGATCTTCTCCGGACTCGAAGTGCACGTGCAGGTCGAGATCGTGCAAACACACCTCCTGCGCAGCTGTGGCCCGCAGGCGCATCTCGATCCACTCGTGCTCGGCGTTCCACAGTGCCACGTGCTCGAAGGCCTCGGGGTCGAAGTCCGCGCCGAGCCGAGAGTTCAGGACCGACAACACGTTTCGGTTGAACTCCGCTGTCACCCCGGCCGCGTCGTCGTAGGCGGGAACGAGCACGTCCGGATCGATCACCAAGCCCACCCCGAGCAGCAGAAACTCGCCGGGGTCGAGTGCGTCCGCTACGGCCGCAAGGAATTCCTCGCGCTCCTGCGGGATGAGGTTCCCCAGAGTGCCGCCGAGGAAGGCGATGGTGCGGCCGGTTCCGGAGGGAAGATTGTGCAGGGTATCGGTGAAATCGCTGACGATGCCGTGCAGTTCCAGCGTCGGGAACTCCTTCGAGATCTGCTCGATAGCACCCTCCAAGGCGGTACTGGACACATCCTGAGGCACATACGTTGTCAGCGAACCGTGTTCGATTCCGGCAGACAACAGCAGCTTGGTCTTCTCCGACGAACCCGAGCCCAGCTCGATCAACATCGACGATTCGGTGGCCCGGGCGATGTCGAGTGCATGCTCCTCGATCAGCGCGCGCTCGGTGCGGGTCGGGTAGTACTCCGGCAGCACCGTGATCTGCTCGAACAGCTCACTGCCGACGGCATCGTAGAAGTACTTGGGCGAGAGCCACTTCGGGTCGGCCGTCAAGCCCTCCCGCACGTCCTTGCGCAATTCGTCCAGCAGCGTCGTATCGGTCAGATGTACGTCCACCGTGCTCATGACTCTCCTTCATTCTTCCAGGGTCGAAACGGTGACACCGGTCGCTGTCGCGACGACGATGCTGCGGTCGTCGATAGAGATCCATTCGGGATCGTCGTCGACGGGTTCGGAGGCGATCGTGACCGAATCCTCGGTCTGCAGTACCGACAGCGAATGATGCACCGCCGTGGCATACATGGACGTGCCGTCCGAGAGCAGAAAATTCAGGCGCGCCTTGGGCGACCTGGCCAGAACCTCTCGAACCAGCATGCGCAATGCCGACTCGGGATCGTGTGTGCGCAACAGGTTTCGCAGCACGATCCACAATCCGGCGGCGTCGGTAGGGGCCGGCAGCATCAACGCATCGGTCGGCGGAATCTCCGACCACAGCTCCGCCAACGATTCCGGCCAACCGAACACGACGCCGTTGTGGCTGAATGCCCATCGCTCGTCGGTGAACGGGGCACAGGCACTGCGTTCGACCGGCATTCCCACGGTGGCCGATCGGACCGCCGCGATCACCGACGTCGACTGCAGTTGCGGCAGAGCATCGTCGATCGCAGGGTCGGTCCAGATGGGCATCGGATTGCGATAGCTGCGTACGGTGTCGTCGCCGTCCCACCAGGCAACGCCGAACCCGTCGGCGTTGATGGTGCCGCCGCCCCGCATGTCGGTGGGCGCGAACGATTGTGTGCGCAGGGAGTTCTCGCCCCGGGTCAGCAGTGACCCGACCGAGGTAGTTGCTCCGAGGTACCCGAGATGACGGCACATTCAGTGCGACTCGACGTCGCGGGCCAACCGGAACCCACTGAAGATCTGCCGACGAATCGGGTGGTCCCAGTTTCGGAACGTCCCGCGGCAGGCCACCTCGTCGGTGCCGAAAGAGCCGCCACGCAACACCTTGTAATCGCCGCGCAGAAACACCTCCGAGTACTCGGCATACGGGAATGCCTCGAATCCCGGGTACGCCTCGAAACCCGAGGACGTCCACTCCCACACGTCACCGATGAGCTGATGGACCCCGGCCGAGGACACACCCTGCGGATACGCCCCCACATCGGCCGGTTCGAGATGTCGCTGATTCAGATTGGCATGTGCTGCAGTGGGTTCGGCGTCTCCCCAGGGATAGGCGCGGGAGGTGTTCGACGCCGCGTCGTACCGCGCGGCCTTCTCCCATTCCGCTTCCGTCGGTAGCCGCTTGCCTGCCCAGCGCGCGTAGGCGTCGGCCTCGAACCAGCACACGTGCACGACGGGTTGCAGCGGACGCACCGGCCTGCGCACCCCGAAGCTCCGACGCCACCAGGTGCCGTCGGAATCGGACTCCCAGAACTGCGGGGCGGTGAGCTGCGCGTCGACGCGGTGCGCCCACCCCTTCTCCGTCCACAACTCGGGGCGCTCGTAGCCACCGTCGGCGATGAAGTTCATGTACTGCGCGTTGGTGATCGGGGCCCGGTCGATGGCGAAGGTCGGCACGTGCACGGCGTGCGCAGGCCGCTCGTTGTCCAGAGCCCACGGGTCGAGTGACGTTCCCATCGAGAACGGCCCACCGGCAATGATGGCTTCCCCCGCCACCGGCATCGTGGACGTCGGCGGTGTGGGAGAAGTGAGAACGGCTGGGCCGGAACGTAACTGGTGGGTTGCGAGCATGGTTTCGTCGTGCTGCTGCTCGTGCTGGGCGATCATTCCGAACGCGAACCCGTGCTTCTCGACCGGCCGACCCTCGAACGTGCTGTGCTCCAACACGTCCCAGGCCTTGTCCCGCACGGTATGCACGTAGGCGCGCGCTTCCTCGGGCGTCAGGAGCGGCAGGGACGTTCGCGACGAACGCGAGTGCTTGAACGCGTCGTACAACTCGTCGATGTCCGGCCGCACCGGATCGCGGCCACCGACGTCGCGCACGAGCCAGAGTTCTTCCTGACTGCCGATGTGTGCCAGGTCCCAGATCAGCGGGCTCATCAACGGCGAATGCTGAGCCATCAGTTCGGTTTCGTCCACGCACTCGGTGAGCGCGGCACTGCGGGACCGGCTCCGAGTCAGCACGGTCTCGATCCTGGTCCTGAGTTCTTCGGCGCTCACACCGATTCCTTTCGGCTCTGCGATGTCGGCGACACCGCATCGAATTCGTGGGGCGAAATACCGGCGCGACATCTCCGAGATGCCGCACGCAACTGCTGGGAGAACTCTCCTCCGGCCGATGATGCGAGATCGAGCAGTTCGCTTGCGGCCCTGCGCAGCTCGCCATCGGCCAGACCTGCCCGGGCCGCATCGAGCCACCGACCAGCTGTGCCTGCACCGAGTTCGGTGGCCTGGGAAACCAGACCGGGAGTGGACAACAGCGCCTCGAACGCGGCGGCCGGTATCACCCACTGCCCGTCGGGTTGCGCGTCGAGGTAACGGATTTCGAGGTGCCCGCAGGCTCGGACATGCGGGAACAGTGTCGTCAGGTGGTAATCGAGATCGGCGTAGGTTGCGGGGCGACCGACAACGCTCGGATCGTCGAGCCACTGCGCAAAAGTGATGCCGGACGGCGCTACCCAGTTCTGGGTGGTTCCCCGAATACAGAGGAGCGGAACGTCGAGTGCCCACCGCGCGTAATCGGCGATCGGATCGCCCGTGTTCGGTACTGTGGTCCGGCTGGAATCGAGTTCGAGCCAGGTCCGCATTCGCTGCGATGCCCACGCACCAGTCGGTGCCCCGGCGAGTTCGGGAGAGCGCGCGAACGCGGCGACGAAGGCCGGGCCGATGGCGTGCAGCATCTGCCATCGCGAAGTGACCTCCGCCCGATCACGTCCGGCGTCGACACTGACCTGGGTGGCGGCGGTGTTGCACATCATCAGCTTGCCGAAAGGCCCGATGGTGGTGAAACGGTTTTCCATCGCGCAGTAGCGCGGTAAGACCAGTAGTCGTTCGGGATCTCGCACGGCGTCGGCGGGAACTGCGCTGATGGAGATGCCGTCGCGACCGAGCATGTCGTGCAACAGTCGGGCATCGGCGTCGAGCAGCGGTTCGAGCTGGGAAACGGAAATAGAAGGCGAACTGGACAATTCGACTTGGCCGCCCGGTTCGACGGTGACGATACTTCCGCCCGGCAACGTCAGGGCGGGTGACTCGGGAGCGATACTGCGCGGGGAGTGATCACCGAGCGCAGCGGCCAGAGCTGACAGGGAGGGCCGCGAACCGTCGTCGAGGGCCGTGAGCCATTCGAGTTCGGCACCGATGAGCGACGGTGGCCCCAGCTTGAAACACACCTTCGACACGTATGCCTCGATGGCTGGGCGCGTGCTCAGCTCGAGGGACTTCTCGTTGGAGGACACATTTCCTTCTTTCCCACTCACCGCGATCCGACTACGCAATGTACCCAGCTGCCAGGATCGAAAACGCCGAGATCCCGCGTCGTATCGAGGCTACCGATTGTGGAACCCTGATGCCCGAGAGTTCGCTACCGGAAGGACTATCGATGCTCGATCACGACCGCATTCGCCGCGACACCCCTGGTGCGTCGGGCCGGGTATTTCTCGACAGCGCCGGCTCCTCGCTGCCGCCCACCGTCGTCGTCGACACCGCGATAGCCCATCTGCGCCGCGAGGCGGAGATCGGCGGGTACCGGGCCGCGAGCGAACGCCTCGACGATCTCGCGGCCGTCAAGGCATCGATCGGAACCCTGATCGGGGCACCGGCGTCGACCATCGCTCTGAGCGATTCCGCCACTCGTGCGTGGACCGACTTCTTCTACTCGGTGCCGTTGTCGGCCGGGGATCGAATCCTGCTGTGCGAGGCCGAATACGCCAGCAACGCCATTTCCGCGCTGCACCGCGCCGAGGTCTCCGGGGCCACGGTCGAGGTGATTCCGAGCGACGCGTCGGGGTGCATCGACATCGACGCACTCGAGCAGATGCTCGACGACCGGGTCAAGGTGGTGTCGGTCGTGCATGCGCCCACCAACGGAGGCTTGATCAACCCGGCCCGCGCAGTGGCCGATCTCGCCCATCGACACGGTGCCCTCGTTCTGCTCGACGCGTGTCAGTCCATCGGCCAGCTGCGGGTGGACGTGGACGAACTCGGCGTCGACGCCCTGTCGGCCACCGGACGCAAGTGGCTACGTGGGCCCCGAGGTACCGGGTTCCTGTACCTGCGTCCGGAATTGGCTGCAAGCTTGCATCCACCGGCTCTCGATCTGCACAGCGCGCAGTGGGAAGACACGTCGACCTACCGAATGGCCGACGACGCAACACGTTTCGAGTTCTGGGAATGCGACGTCGCAGCCCGCCTCGCCCTCGGCGCGGCCGTCGACTATCTACTCGAACTGGGCATCGACGACGTCGCGGACGCCATCTCCGAGCGCGCCGAGTACCTACGTGCCGGAATGCGACGCATTCCCGGGGTCACCGTCCACGATCTCGGTGACCGCAAGAGCGGCATCGTCTCGTTCACCGTGGACGGTGAGGAGCCGGTGGCCGTCCGCGACCGACTTGCCGACCGAAACGTGACGGTCACGGTGAGCCATCGCGGTTCCACTCGACTGGACATGACAGGCCGGGGGCTCGACGCCGTCGTCCGTGCATCCCCGCACTACTTCGTCACCTTCGCCGAACTGGACACGATGCTCGCTGTGCTCGCCGGTGCGTGAGCGTGCCCTGCGGTCCGGATGTGCGCTGAGGTAGGCGGCGACCCCGATCCCCGAGACTGCGAGGCCCGCGATACCGAACCAGGTGATCGCGTCGCCGAACATCACGAAAGCCCAGAGCATCGTCGTCGGCGGTGTCAGGTAGAGCAGCACGCTGGCACGAGTCGGTCCACTGCGGCGTACGACGAACAGGTACGCGCCGTAAGCGCCGAAGGTCGACAGCACCACCGTCCACGCCACCGCAGCCCAGAAACCCGTCGTCATGGGCGGTACCGCGTCGCCGGCAAGTGCACTCCACGTCATGAAACCGACTGCGCTGATGCCACATTGGATGGCCATGGCCAGCGCGATGGGTTCTTTCGGATCCAGTAGCCGTTGCCCGATCGTCCCGGCCGACAGCGCCAGCATGCCCGCGGCAGGAAGCAGGTAGACGGGCCAGGCGAGATCGGCACCGGACAGGTCACCGACGACGACGAGCGTCACTCCGGCGATGCCGACGACGAGGCCGAGGATTCCTCTCGATCCGACGCGTTCGCCGAAGATCCTGCTCGAGGCCAGCGCGACCACCAACGGCTGCAAAGCAGCGATCAGGGCGGCGACGCCCGGAGGGACGCCCATGCCGATGCCGGTGATGGTGGCACCGAGGTAGAGGAACTGACAGAAGAGGCCGAGGACTGCGTGGATACGCAGCGCGTGCCACGTCGGGGTGAGTCGTCGCCATCTGCACCACGCGACGAGGAGCACGACTGCCACCAGGTATCTCCATGCCAGCAGCGTGTGGGCCGGAGCTTCGGCGGTGCCGAATTCTGCTCCGATGAAGCCCGAACTCCACAGAATCACCAGAGCCGTACCGGCGAGAACATCGATGCGTGAGGTCATGAGAGCGATGTAAACATACAGGTCTGTATACTCGCAGTGCACCCCACTCCGACCAGCGCTTTCGAAAGGTCGTCATGCACGACAAGCCACTGACCCCCGCAGCGGAACGAATTCTCGCCGTCGCGAGCGAGCTCTTCTACGACCGCGGAATCCGCGCCGTCGGCGTCGACCTGATCGCCGAGGAAGCCGGCACGACCAAGAAGACCCTGTACGACCGCTTCGGCTCCAAGGACGGCCTGGTGCAGCGCTATCTGAAGCGGCGATACGACCTCTGGTGTGCGCACGTGACGCAGTACGTCGACTCCCTCGACCAGGGTGAGCAGCGTGTACTCGGGGTCTACGACGCACTCGACCTGTGGATGCGCGACAACCATCGCGGCTGCGGATTCGTCAACGCATTCGCCGAGTTCGGCGGCACCGACAGCCCGGTGTTGGCCATCATCGAGTCGGAGAAGGCGTGGACGCGATCGCTGTTCGCACGCCTGGCCGCCGATGCCGGATACCCCGATTCAGAAGAACTCGGGACTCGATTGTCACTGCTGCACGAAGGTGCGGTGGTCATGGGAACCGCAGGCGGTCGGGACGACGCCATCGCCGTCGCCCGGTCGGTGGCCGCCGAGTTGCTCGCTGCGCTCGCAGTGGCGCGGGTAAGTGCCCCAGCAGGCACATAACCGAGCCACTGCGGAGCATCGTGTATTGTCTTCCAGGTTGTCTCGGCGAGGGTAGATCCGGCTCATCAGGATCCACCGTTATCGACGCGGCTCGGCCCCGTTGGCCGCGCTCGTTCGTGTCCGCCCCGACGAGTTTGACAGCCCGACGAAGTACGCCGCACGAACCACAGATCACAGTTATCAGGAGCATGTAGCACCATGGCATCGAAGGTAAACAACCTCACCGCACAGGTCCGCACCGAATTCGGCAAGGGTGCCGCACGCCGCGCTCGACGCGACGGCCTCGTTCCCGCCGTTCTGTACGGACACGCAACCGACCCCCAGCACCTGGCACTCGACGCCCGCGCATTCGCTGCCGTGCTGCGTAACGACGGCACCAACGCTGTGCTCACCCTCGACATCGCCGGCAAGTCGCAGCTGGCACTGACCAAGTCGATCGTCGTGCACCCGATCCGTCGCAGCATCGAGCACGCAGACCTCCTCGTGCTGAACAAGGGCGAGCGCGTCACCGTCGAGGTCAACATCATCGTCGAGGGCGACGCCGCACCGGGCACCCTCGTCACCACCGACTCGACCGCCGTCGAGATCGAGGCCGACGCGCTCGAGATCCCGGAGAACTTCGTCGTCTCCGTCGAGGGTGCCGAGATCGGCACGCAGATCACCGCGGCAGACCTGGATCTGCCGTCCGATGTCACCCTCATCTCCGACGGCGAGACCCTCCTGGTCAACGTCGTCGAGGCACCGTCCGAGGAAGACCTCGAGGCCGACGGCGAAGGCACCGAGCCGATCTCCGAGACCGGCGAGGCCGAGACTCAGGAAGAAGCAGCTTCCGAGGACGAAGACAGCTCCGACGAGAGCTGATCCTCTCCCCTGCATCTCGAGCGGCGCGCTGTTCTCCTTCGGGAGACGGCGCGCCGTTCGTTTCGGACCATCGATGGAAGAATGACGCCCGTGAGCACCGAAAACGGCCCCGCCCTGATAGTCGGGCTCGGCAACCCCGGTCCGCAGTACGACAAGACTCGGCACAACGTGGGCTTCATGGTCGCCGATGCACTCGCCGGGCGCGTCGGCTCGTCGTTCTCGTCGCACAAGAAGTCCAATTCCGACATCGTGCAGGCCCGGCTCGACGGCCGTTCGGTCGTCGTCGCGAAGCCGCGAACGTTCATGAACCTCTCGGGCCAGCCGGTGGCGGCACTGGCTCGGTTCTTCTCCGTCGACCCCGCGAACATCGTGGTGGTGCACGACGAACTGGACATCGACTTCGGCGCACTGCGACTCAAGCTCGGCGGCGGTGAGGGCGGGCACAACGGTCTGCGCTCGATTTCTCAGCACCTCGGCACCAAGGACTACCTGCGGGTCCGCGTGGGCGTCGGACGGCCGCCGGGACGGATGGACCCGGCGTCGTTCGTGCTCAAGCCCTTCTCGACGCCCGAACGCAAGGACCTCGGCGTCGTGATCGAAGAAGCCGCCGACGCCGCCGAGCTACTGCTGAAGGTCGGTCTCGAGGCCGCCCAGAATCGGGTGCACCCGCGCTGATCAGTTCAGCAGCGACACCGAATTGGCCCGTCGCAGTTTGCCGCTCGACGTCTTCGGGATGCTGCCCGGCCCCAGGACTGCCACCGTGCGCGGGCGCACTCCTACCTCCGAATGCACCGCGTGGATCACTTCACGCTCGATGCGCTTGACCTCGTCGGGGTTGTCGATATCGTTCGTTTCGACTGCAACAGCGAAGCTTTCGCGTTTGTCGCCGGCGTCGAGGCGGATCGCGACGGCGTTACCGGGCCGAACTCCCGCGACGGTGCCCGCGGCTCGTTCGATGTCGGTGGGATAGATGTTGCGGCCGCCCATGATGATGACGTCCTTGACCCGGCCGCAGACGACCACCAGTTCGTCCTCGGTGATGTAGCCGACGTCGCCGGTATCGAGCCAGCCGTCGGCGTCCTGTGTCGGCACGGGGCCGTCGACGGTGATGTATCCGGGCGTGACGGCCTTGCCGCGGACCTCGATGATGCCGACACCGCGCGCGGTGAGCACCTGCCCTTCCTTGTCCACGACGCGGCCCTCGAGCCCGGGAACGAACTTTCCGAGAGTGGCCAGAGATCGGGTGTTGCCGCGGGTGGACGGGACTGCGCGGCCGAGCGTTTCGAGTAGATCCGCGTCGACGACGTCGATCACCTGCCCTTGACCGGGGTCCGGAATCGACACGGCGAGAGTCGTTTCCGCCATTCCGTACACGGGCGCGAGGGCCGCGGGATCGAGTTTGTACGGCGCACCCGCTTCTGCCAACGCGATCATCGTGTCGGGGTCGACGGGTTCGGCACCGTTCCACGCATAACGCAGTGTGGACAGATCCAGATCCAGATCGTCCTCCGCCTGACGCAGCCGACGGGCCAGCAGTGAATACGCGAAATTGGGTGCAGCAGTGACTGTTCCGCGGTACTTGTCGATGAGCTTGGCCCACAACAGCGGCGAGCGCAGGAAGTCCAACGGAGTGATGCTCACGACCTCGGCACCCACCTGCATCGGTACCGACAGGAAGCCCACCATGCCCATGTCGTGGAAGAGCGGCAACCAACTGACCATGACGTCGGAATTCACGTCGAACTCGATGCGATCGATCATCGCGTACGCATTGACGTAGAAGTTCTCGTGCGTGATGCGCACGGCCTTGGGCGACCCGGTGGAGCCGGACGTGAGCTGCTGCAGCGCGATGTCGGTCTCGGCCGTCGGCACCGGATCGATGTCGCGACCGGACTTCATGTCGTCGATCTTCAGCACGGTGATGCCGCGCTCGACGAGCACCGGCGCGGCGATGTCGAACGGAGCTCCCAGAATCACCGCCTTCGCGTCGATCATCCGGACGACGGTTTCGGTGTCCTCGCCCCAGACGGCCAGATCGGTCCGCGGGGTGGGCTGATGCAACATCGTCACCGACGCTCCGCGCATCCACGTGGCCTGGCAGGCAGGTGCGATGTCGACGGGCTGGCCGGCGAGAATACCGATCGCGTCGCCGTGTTCGACCCCCGCGTCGGCCAACGCGCCCGCCATCCGCCGCGCCTGCTCGTGGATCTCACCCCACGACTGGCGCAACGCCGCCTCGGGCTCGCCGGTGACCAAACCACGTTTGCTGCTGCTTGCGGTCTCGAACATCTCGTCGGTGAACTTGCTCAACGCGTCATCTCCTCGTTCGACGGTCCTTCCGCGTCCCTCACCCTAAGCAATCCCGCGATGACCGGTGACCGTTACCGGCCGCGTATCCTTGACCTTTGCCGTTGCCGTGACTACGAGATAGAGGCCTTCGTGAGTACCCCGCCCAGTTCCCCCGACGTCGATGCAGCACTCGACGGGTCAGGACCGAACTCCGGCCCCGCTCGACACTCGGCCAGGGAACTCGATTTCGAGGTGGCGAGGCGTCGAACATTTGCGGTGATCTCGCACCCCGATGCCGGTAAGTCGACGCTCACCGAGGCCCTCGCCCTGCACGCGCGCGTCATCTCCGAGGCCGGTGCCATTCACGGCAAGGCCGGCCGTCGCTCCACCGTCTCGGACTGGATGGAGATGGAGAAGGCGCGCGGCATTTCGGTGAGTTCGACTGCGCTGCAGTTCAATTACCAGACCTCCCCCGACGCCGAGGTCACCAACGTGATCAACCTCGTCGACACCCCCGGCCACGCCGATTTCTCCGAGGACACCTACCGCGTCCTGACGGCGGTCGACGCGGCCGTCATGCTCATCGACGCCGCGAAGGGCCTCGAGCCGCAGACCCTCAAGCTGTTCCAGGTGTGCCGCCAGTTCGGCATCCCGGTCATCACCGTCATCAACAAGTGGGACCGCCCGGGTCAGTCCCCGCTCGAACTGCTCGACGAGATCGAGTCACGCATCGGCCTGACGCCGACGCCTCTGTACTGGCCCGTCGGCATCGCGGGTGACTTCCGTGGCCTGCTCGATGTGCAGGACGGCAGTTACATCCGCTTCACCCGAACTGCGGGTGGTGCCACGATCGCGCCCGAGGAATTCATGACGGCCGAGGCCGCCGCGCAGCGTGAGGGCATCGACTGGGACACCGCCGTCGAGGAGAGCGATCTGCTGATCTCGAGCGGCCAGCATCACGACCAGGAGATGTTCCTCGCCGGCCAGACGTCACCGGTGATCTTCGGCTCGGCGATGCTGAACTTCGGCGTGCGCCAGATCCTCGACACCCTGGTGGCGCTGGCCCCCGCACCCGGGCCCCGGGCCGACGTCTCCGACGGGGTGCGCGCGGTGACCGATCCCTTCAGCGCCGTCGTGTTCAAGGTGCAGGCCGGCATGGACACCGCACACCGAGACCGCCTGGCCTTCATGCGCGTCGTTTCGGGCGTGTTCGAGCGCGGCATGGTCGTCACGCACGCACAGACCAAGAAGCCGTTCACCACCAAGTACGCGCTCACCGTCTTCGGGCGTGACCGGACAACGGTCGAGAACGCCTACCCCGGCGACATCGTCGGTCTGGTCAACGCCACCGCGCTCGCGCCCGGCCACACGTTGTACACCGACAAGAAGGTCGAGTTCCCACCGATTCCGTCGTTCGCACCCGAGCACTTCTCGGCACTGCGCGTCGACAGCGCCGACAAGTACAAGAAGTTCCGCCGAGCCGTCGAACAACTCGACTCCGAAGGCGTGGTTCAGGTGCTGCGCAACGACATTCGCGGCGACGCCTCCCCGGTTCTCGCGGCCGTCGGCCCGATGCAGTTCGAGGTGGTCACCGCACGAATGAAGACCGAATTCGGCGTCGACGCTCGGATGGAACCGTTGGGTTACTCACTTGCTCGGCGCACCGACGCGGCGTCGGCCGTCGAATTGGGCCGCCAGCGGGGCGTCGAGATCTTCACCCGGACCGACGGTGCGCTGCTGGCTCTCGTCAGCGACAAGTGGCGACTGCAGTACATCCAGAAGGAGATGCCCGAGCTCACCCTCGAGCCCCTCGTCGCCGCAGGCGATCAGTAGCCTGTCGCGGTGCTGACAGATCTGCTCGACGCCGAATTCAGCGTGCTGGGCCACCCGGTGCTGTGGCGCGAGGTGATCGGGAACGGCTTCGGACTGCTCTCCGCGGTCGGCGGGATGCGTCGAGTCGTGTGGGCGTGGCCGGTGGGAATCATCGGAAACGCGCTGCTGTTCACCGTCTTCATGGGCGGGGTGTTCCACACTCCGCAGGCGTTGGATCTGTACGGACAAGCCGGACGGCAGCTGATGTTCATTGCCGTCAGCACCTACGGGCTGGCCCGGTGGATGCGCGGCTCGAAGAACTCGGGGGCCGCCGTCGTTCCACGCTGGGGCACTGCTCGTGAGCGACTGGTGATGATCACTGTCGCAGTCGTCGGAACGATCGTGTTCGCGCAGCTGTTCGGGTACCTCGGTTCCTACGGCAAGTGGGCCGATGCGTGGATCTTCACCGGCTCGATGCTGGCGACGTTCGGCATGGCCCGCGGGCTCACCGAATTCTGGCTCATCTGGATCGCGGTGGACATCGTGGGCGTCCCGCTGCTGGTGATCGCCGGTTTCTACCCGTCCGCTGTCCTCTACTTGGTATACGCCGGGTTTGTGACCTGGGGTTTCGTGGTGTGGTTCAGGATTCAGAACAAGCCTTTGGACCAAAAAATGGCGATCTAAACAATCGTGATGCTACTCTCAGGCGGTCCGAACAAACTTCGAGTACGTTTTGGCGTGCTCGACGCCGAGTTGGGCGTCATGTGAGTTCTCCGATCATGGCGTCTCGGCGCGGAACCACCCGAGAATCACGATGAAGTGGAAAACGACATGACTAAGGGAACGAACTACCCATTGGCCGGGATCAAGGTCGGTGGCGCTCCCGCGCATCGTTTGGCGACGCCGCCGAAGTCCGATTCCACTCCGTCCAACGGTGCCCGCACCGACAGTTCGGTAGCTGCACCCGCCGAGAAGGCGGCCGAAACCACCACCGATTTCCCGGCGGCAGTGGTCACGTCCACCGACACGGCATCCGCTCCACAGCCCGCAGCATCAGAGAAGCCCGCCACGGAATCGAACGAGGTTGAAGTGACCACCAGCGATCAGATCTCAGAACACGGCCTGCCCACCAACGGCCGTTCCACCGCTCACGCCTCCAGCGGCAGCACGTCGCCGTCTCTCGGCCGCGGCCAGGCACCCGACCGTCGTACCGCCATGGGCGTCGCCTCGGTTCGTATCGCGGGTCGGCTGACCCAGAACGAACTCGGCAGCCGCACCGGCGACATCCGCACCCCCGACACCTCCGTCGGCCCTGACGAGCTGCTTCAGCTCCTCGGCGAATACCTCGTCTCCGGCGGTCTGCAGAACCCGGAGATCCACGTGCGTTCCAACGGCCAGACCATCGTGCTGGACCTGCAGAATCCCGCCAAGGGTTACCGCTGACCCACTGACGGTCACAGCAGCTGCTGGAAGGCCTCTGGTCGCACCATCTCGAGCACCAGAGGCTTCCACTGCGGCGCGCGGTCCTTGTCGACCAGCACTGCGCGCACCCCCTCGGCGAAGTCCGGTTCTGCGATGATCCATGTCGCCAGCCGCAACTCGCGATCGAGGCACTCCCGCAACGTACTGTCCGCAGCCCGCTCGATCAGGGCATCGGTGGCCATCAAGGACGTCGGCGACAGCGTTGCCAACTGAGTCTTGGTAGTGCGAGACCACGCGGTATCGCACTCCAATGCATCGATGATGTCGACGAGCGAGGTCTTCTCGAACACCGTGGCCACCGCCTTCGCGTCGAACGACAATTCCGTCGTCGGCGGCGGGGTCGTGTGTCGCTCGAGCGCTGCACCGAGATCGGTGCCGCCGAGAATGTCGTCCTTCAGCGCCTGAACGGATTCGCTGGGACAGAAGTGTGTCGCCAATCCCAGTGTCACAGCGTCGGATCCAGTGATCCGAGTGCCTGTCAACGCCAAGTAGCGTCCGATGTGATCAGGCAACCGGGACAGGAAGTAGCTCGAGCCCACATCGGGAACGAATCCGATCGCCGTCTCCGGCATCGCCAGAAGAGCGTTCTCGGTCACGATCCGCACGCTGCCGTGCACCGAGATACCTAACCCTCCCCCGAACGCCGCGGCCTCGATGACCGCCACATACGGCTTGGGGTACGTCGCAATGATCTCGTCGAGGTCGTACTCGGCAGAGAAGTAGCGCGGCCCGGCTTCTCGGTCGCCGTCGATCACGGCCTGCCTGATGGCCTTGATGTCTCCGCCGGCGCAGAACGCGCGCGGTGAACTGCTCGTCACCAGAACCGAACCGACGGTGTCGTCGTCCCGCCACGCATCGAGTGCCGCGCGAATGCCGTGGATCATGGCCTCGTTCAACGAGTTCAGGGCCTCCGGCCGGTTCAGGACGATATGCCCGACACCACCGACTACCTCGGCTTCGACTACGGCCACTGCGGACTCCCTTTCACCTGCTTCGATCGACGCGTAACAGTAGCGCTATTCGCGTGATTCGATCGAGCGCGGCCGCGCGTCGGAAGGGATGTCGGCGGGACGGCACTCGCGCTCCTCCGCGGTGAACCACCCGCGATACAGGAACAACTGGCCGAACACCGGGCTCTTGACTTCGATCTCGATGCGGTGCCGTTCCTCAGCCGCGTCCCACCATTCCCGGCCGATCGTGACCGCGGAGGCCACTTTCGGCAACTTCGGCGCAATGGGACCGAGCAGAAACCGCGGCACCTCGCTCTCGAGCACCAACCCACCGTCGGAGTCGACCGCACACGTGGTGTGCACCACCATGTCCGACGAGAAGCCCAGATAGTCGAGCGCATACGCGTCGGATCCGGCGGACGACACCATCACCGAATTCATCCCCTGCGGACGCGCGGCGAACGCGAAGCGACGCACGAAAGACATTGTCTCGCGGCCCAATTCGTCGACGTACGCATAGTTGGCAATGGTGAAGGGCACGTCCTTGCCCACCCCAGCAGGAAACAGGCCTCGCTTACGACCGGCCCACAGCAGCGGCGGAGGAACGAGACGAGAATGGGTCATCTCCTCCATCACACCGACCCCGAACTGAGCCCGATGATCCGAGGACTGCAAACCGAAACGCCATTGGACCTTGGGATGCAGACGAGCGAAATCCGAACCCATCACTTCTGCGACGACCGATGCCATGTGCACAGTATGCGCTGCGCGCATGTGCATGAAACTTCGTAGCAGGTTACGAGTTACCACTCACATGGCGCAGGCTCTACTCAGCCACTCACATGCGGCGGAGCCGCTCATTCCAACTCGGCGGCCAATTCCATCCAGCGTTCCTCGGCGACGTCCTTGTCGGCGAGAACCTGCTTGAGTTCGGTGTCCAGGGCCACGAGCTTGTCCGGCGCAGTGGCAGCCTCGGCGAGTTCGGCGTGTAGTTCGGTCTCCCGCTTGGACAGGCGAATGACGAGCTTCTCGAGCTTGCTGAGTTCCTTACGGGCAGCGCGCTCCGAAGCCGCATCACGGGTTGCCTTCCGCGGCACCCCGCCGGTGGTCAACGAGTCCGGCGTCGCGTCGGCGGCGAGGACGGCCCGCCTGCGCAGGTAATCCTCGATGCCGCCGGGCAAGTTGGTGAGCTTGCCGTCACCGAACAGTGCCCACGTCGAGTCACAGATGCGCTCGATGAGGTACCGGTCGTGACTGATGACGACGAGCGTGCCCGCCCAGCCGTCCAGGATGTCCTCGAGCTGCTGCAGGGTGTCGATGTCCAGGTCGTTGGTCGGCTCGTCGAGCAACAGCACGTTCGGCTCGGCCATCAGGACTCGCGTCAACTGCAGGCGACGGCGTTCGCCACCGGACAGATCTCCGACCGGCGTGCGCTGGCGAGCGGGGGTGAAGCCCAGCCTTTCTGCGAGCTGCCCAGCAGAAATCTCCTTGTCGCCCAACGTGATCCGCTCGGCCACCTCCTTGACCGCGTCGAGGACCCGCAGCTTCTTGGGTAGGTCGTCCAATTCCTGCTTCAGCCAACCGATCTTGACGGTCTGGCCCTGGATGCGCTTGCCCGCAGCGGGCTGCAGTTCACCGGCGAGCGTGCGCAGCATCGTCGTCTTGCCCGATCCGTTGACGCCGACGAGACCGACGCGCTCGCCGGGAGCCAGACGCCACGTGAAGTCCTTGACCAGCTCACGGCCGTCGGGAGTTTCCAGGCGCGCGTCCTCGAGTTCGATGACGACCTTGCCCAGACGGCGCTGCGCAAAGGAGGACAGCGCCACGGAGTCACGAGGCGGCGGTACGTCGGCAATCAATGCCTCGGCGGCCTCGATGCGGTATTTGGGCTTGGACGTTCGCGCGGGAGCACCGCGGCGCAGCCATGCGAGTTCCTTGCGGGCGAGGTTGCGACGCCGCTCCTCGGATGCGTCGGCCTGACGGGAGCGCTCTGCACGCGCGAAGACCCAATCGTTGTAGCCACCCTCGTAGGTTTCGATACCACCCCCGACGACCTCCCACGTCTGATTGGCGACGGTGTCGAGGAACCACCGATCGTGCGTGACGACCAGTAGCGCGCTCCGACGGCTCACCAGGTGCGCGGCCAGCCACTGCACGCCCTCGACGTCGAGGTGGTTGGTGGGCTCGTCGAGCACCAAAAGATCCAGATCCTGAACGAGGGCTGCTGCCAACGCGACTCGTCGACGCTCGCCACCGGAGAGGTTGTCGATCGGCGCGTCCAGTCCGGAGCTGCCGGACGGACCCAGGTCGGCAATCCCGATGCCGGTCAGGATGTTTCGCACCCGGGAATCGCCGGCCCACTCGTGCTCGGCCATCCCGAGCGGATCGAGTACCACCTGACCGACCGTCGACCCGGGCGGCAACACACCACGCTGGGTGACGACGGCCATCCGCAGTCCGTTCACTCGGCTGACGCGTCCCGAATCGGGGGGTTCGATGCCGGCGAGAACCTCGAGGGTGGTGGTCTTGCCACCGCCGTTGAGGCCGACCATGCCGATGCGTTCGCCCTCCTGCACACCGAGCGAGACGCCGTCGAGCAGAGGCTTGACGCCGAAGGACTTACTGACGTTTTCGAGATTGACGAGATTGACCATCAGGAAAAACCATTCGATTCACTAGTGACCACACGAGCACCGGGAACCGGTCCACTCGCAACACGGACGGTGCGGCACACGCCTGCACCGGACAATTCAGCGCTCACCGACACCGCCGCATCGGCGTCGGCGCACAGGAACGCACACGTGGGGCCCGAGCCGGACACGATGCCCGCCAACGCACCCGCGGTGACCCCCGCTCTCAGTGTGCGACGCAACTGCGGCATCAGCGAGACCGCAGCGGCCTGCAGATCGTTGCCCAACAGCGGGGCGAGGGCCCGCGCATCACCCGACGCGAGGGCATGCATCAAATCCTCGGTTCCGCCGAGCCTGGGCGGATCGCCCTTGGCCCGCAACTGATCGAGCTCGCCGTACACGGCGGGGGTCTGCAGACCACCCTTCGCCAACGCCAGAACCCAATGAAAGTTGTTACGCGAGAGCACCGGAAGCAACTTCTCACCGCGGCCGGTGCCGACGGCAGTCCCGCCGTGCAACGAGAACGGCACATCGCTACCGAGCTCGGCCGCCACCTCGTCGAGCTCGTCACGCGAGAGCTCCAGATGCCACATCGCGTTGAGCGCAACCAACGTCGCGGCAGCATCGGCACTACCGCCCGCCATGCCGCCGGCGACCGGAATGCCCTTGTCGATGGTGATCTCCACCGACGGCTCGCGCCCGACCCGACGACCCAACAACTCGGCGGCCTTCCAGACCAGGTTCCGCGAATCCGTCGGAACGACCTTCGCGTCGTCGCCGCGCACCCGAACCGACAACGCCTTCGCCGGAACGACCGACAACTCGTCGGAGAGAGACAGCGCCTGGAAAACCGTCGTCAACTCGTGAAAGCCGTCGGGACGCAGGTCACCGACCGAAAGATGCAGATTCACCTTCGACGGGGCCCGAACGACAACGGGCGTGGGAACGACAGACAGCACGTTTAACCACAGTAGTGGAGAAACAGGGGCCGGGTTCACCATCAGGCGGCCCACCTGGGGGTACTCAATGTCACGTTCGGTGGACTTTTCGGGGGTCAATGTCACGTTGAGTGGACTTCGGTGGCCGGGTCGGGTCGGTAAAGAGGACCGAAGATGTCCGCATTCGGTGGCATTGTGTGGATATGAAGGAAACCTCGGCCCGGCTGTTGCGGCTGCTGTCGCTTCTGCAGACCCGGCGCGATTGGGCGGGTGCAGAGCTGGCGGAACGGCTCGACGTGACGCCTCGCACGCTGCGGCGGGACGTCGACAAGCTGCGCGACATCGGCTACCCGGTCAATGCGACGCCGGGCGTCGGCGGCGGCTATCAGTTGGGGCCGGGTGCCGAGATGCCCCCGCTACTGCTCGACGACGACGAGGCCTTGGCGGTGGCGTTCGGTTTGCAGTCGGCGGCCGGTGGATCGGTCGCGGGGATCGGCGAGGCGTCGCTGCGTGCGTTGACGAAGCTCCGGCAGGTGATGCCGTCGCGCATCCGGCATCGGCTCGACGCCCTCCGGATCGACGTGGTGGAGCACACCCCGCGGTCTGCGGTGGATGCGGCGGTGCTGTCGACGGTGGCTGCGGTGTGCCACGGTCACGAGCGACTGCGATTCGACTACCGCAAGCACGACGGTTCGGAGTCTCGGCGCGAGGTGGAGCCCTACAGCTTGGTTCGGGCGGGAGCGCGGTGGTATCTGCTGGGTTGGGATGTGCTGCGCCAGGATTGGCGATCGTATCGGGTGGATCGGCTCACTCCGAAGATTCCCACCGGCCCACGGTTCACGCCGCGGGAGTTACCTGCGGGCGGCGCGGCGACCTACGTCTCGCAGGGAATCGACCGCGCGTTCACCCAGGTTCAGGCGCGCATTCGCTTGCATGCGCCGATCGAGACGATCGCCCCGATGGTCGACGAGCACTGGGGCACACTCGAATCCATCGACGACACCTCGTGTGCGGTGGTGCTCTCGGGAGACTCACTGCCGTCGATCGCCCGCTGGCTGGCGGCGTTCGACACCGACTTCACCGTGCTCGACCCGCCGGAACTGAAAGAGGAATGCCGCGTGGTCGCTGCGCGTCACGCGGCCCTCGAACGGCGATACCTCGCCGCGGTTCACCCTCCGGTAACCGACGCGTGAGTCAATGGGTCCATGACGACCCCACTCGGTTTCGACCCGACCTTCCTGGCCGACATCGACGTTCCGCTGCCGGGTCGAGTAGGCCTGGTGGTACTTCCGTACACCCACTTCTCGGTATCCATGGATCCTGCCCGACGCCTCGCCGCGGTCACCGGCGTGAACATCGACGGCTCGAGTCTGAAAGACGTGGAGCGAGGCGATGATTGGCGTCTGGACGAGCGGCTCCCGGCGTCGCAGCAGGCGGGGAACGAGTTGTACTCGAACAACGACCTCGACCGTGGGCATCTCGTTCGCCGACGAGATCCGGTGTGGGGCGAGCTGTCGGTCGCGACGCGTGCCAATGCGGATACCTTCCACTACACGGTGTGCGCTCCGCAGACGGCCACTCTGAACCAGTCGAAAACTCTGTGGCTGGGGCTCGAGGATTACGTACTGGGCCATGCCGAGCAGTACGGGCAACGGCTCTCGGTGTTCAGTGGCTGCATCTTCGCCGACGACGATCCGATCTACCGAGGCATTGCCATACCGCGTCGCTTCTTCAAGATTGCCGCGTGGTCCCAGGATTCGGCACCGGCGTGCACCGGATACGTGCTCGATCAGTCGCCGTCACTCGACCCGATTCTCGACAAGCCGCTTCGGGTCGAGACCGATCCCCCACCGCTCGGCCCGTACCGCACGTATCAGGTTCCGGTAGCAGACATCGCGTCGGCGACCGGCTTGAAGCTGGGAATTCTCACCGAGGCCGACCGGTACGCACCTGTTGCAGCGGCACGCGCCGAGGCGTCGAAGTGGACCGAACTGACGCGACTGTCGGACATTCACCTGTAAGAACGAGACGTCAGGCCTCGGTAGCCGCCAGACGAACGAACGCTGCCGCGTCGATCGTTTCCCCGCGGGCCGTGGGATCGATTCCGGCCTCGCGAAGTCTGCGCTCCGCGGCGACGGGTGAACCGGCCCACCCCGCGAGGGCTGCTCGTAAAGTCTTGCGGCGCTGGGCGAATGCGGCGTCGATGACGGCGAATACCGACTTCCGGTGTGCAGTGTCGGTCGGCCACGGCGGCTCGGCGTATCGATCGATGCGCACCAGCCCCGATTCCACTTTGGGAACCGGCCAGAACACCGAACGGCCCACTGCCCCGGCCCGTTTGACGTCACCGAAGAATCGGGCCTTGACGCTGGGAATGCCGTAGATCTTGCTTCCCGGTACCGCGGCGAGGCGATCGGCAACCTCGGCCTGGACCATCACCACGGCCACCCGCAGGCTGGGTAGCTCCGAGAACAGGTGAATGAGCACAGGCACCGCGACGTTGTACGGCAGGTTCGCCACCAATGCCGTCGGGTGTCCCGGAATGTCCTCGGCCCGTACGCGCAACGCGTCGGCTTCGATGACCGTCAACCGTTCGGCGAGGGTGGGGGCGCGGTCGGCCACCGTGATGGGCAAGCGGGTCGCGAGCTTGGGGTCGATCTCGACCGCGACAACGGCGTCGGCCACATCGAGCAGAGCGAGAGTCAACGATCCGAGGCCGGGACCGACTTCGAGGACGGTGTCCTGAGGTCCGACACCGGCGGAGGCGACGATGCGTCGCACGGTGTTGGCGTCGTGCACGAAGTTCTGGCCAAGTTGTTTGGTGGGACGCACGTCGAGCTCGGTAGCGAGAGAGCGGACTTCGGCAGGACCGAGCAGAGCCGCAGCTCCCCTCACATGTTCGGACACGGCGGGAACTCTACGGGAACTAGCGGTAACCCAGACGCGAGGTGCATGCCGGCCATGCGCCCCAGCCCTGCGACTTCTGCGTCACCGATGCGATGGCGATCTGTTCTTCGCGGGTGGCGAGGTCGGCGCGCGGTGCGTATTTCAGGCCGCCCTGGCGTTCCCAGGTGTTCTGGTCGAATTGCACGCCGCCGTAGAAACCGTTGCCGGTGTTGATGGCCCAGTTGCCGGTTGCCTCGCATTGAGCAAGCGCGTCCCAGATCGCACCGTTCTCCACGGGTGGGACCTCGGTGCCGGGCTTGGCTCCGACTCGAACGGTCTTCGGCTGCGCCGGCACCTTGACGACTTCGTCGATCTTCTCGCGTCCGGCCTCGACCCCGTTGACCATGTTGATCTTCCAGGTGATGTCGGAGACGCCGGGAGCGCCGGGGTTCTCGACGACGGTCTTGCTCATGTTCATCGTCGGATCTTCGATGCGCTGTTCCGGGGCATCGGTGTCGGTGGTCTCGGTCTTGGTGACGGTCCGGTCGCGCGTGACGACGATCTCGGCACCGTCGGTGACGGCGGCATCCGGATCCGGCGACACGGTGTCGGCCTCTTCCAATGGCTTGCCCGCTGCTTCGAGGAATTCGCGCACGGTCGGAGCGGCGAGCGTCACCGGCGTTGCCGGACTGCCTCCGTCGACCAGCGAGACCTGCTTGGGCAGGGCCACGTCCAGTTCGGTGCCGTCGAGGGGCAACCGCTCGGAGCGAGACGCCGACACGTGGACGTCCTCGGCGAGGCCCGTCTGCTGCAGAGCTTCCTCGACCGTCAACGCGGTGGTCCAGATCTCCTCCGGCTTGCCGTCGACGTTCAGGGTGATCTCGCGAGCGCGGCGCAGCACGACGGTGTCGCCGTCACTCAGCCCGGAGTCGGGCGCGGGAACGACCAGATCCTTGTCCGACGGCGTGTAGCCGGCATCGACGAGAGCGCTGTTGACGTCGGTCTTCATCGTGCTCAGCGAAATCATGTCGCCGTCGACGTCGATGGTCACGGTTTTGTGACGGCTCACCGCCATCACGCCCCCGGCGACCAGCGTCATCAACAGGGCCGCGATGACCAGGTAGAGCGTGGTCGAACGAGCGGAGTTGAGGCGTCTGATAGTCGACAAGTTTCGTATTCCTGGCGGTTGCAAGCGTGACTTCGGGGTCGAAACGCCCGAGTTCGGTCACGGTACGGTAACGAATTAGTACCTCCGCCGCAACCCAAGGAGCTAGAGCCCGTACACCCGCTCGGCATTCGCCGTGGCATGCGCCGCCAGTTCGGCCGGGTCCTGGCCACGAACCTCGGCCAGCGCCCGGGCGGTGTACGGCAGGCAGTACGGCTCGTTGGGTGCACCGCGAAACGGATGCGGAGTGAGAAACGGAGCATCCGTTTCCACCAGCACCAGCTCGTCGGGCACCAGCACTGCGGCCTCACGCAGCGCATGCGCGTTCTTGAAACTGACCGTCCCCGAGAAGCTGAGAACGTAACCGGCGTCGACGCAGGCCTTGGCGGTCTCGGGCCCGCCGGAGAAGCAGTGGAAGATCACCGTCTCCGGAGCGCCCTCGGCGACCAGGACCGCGAGCAGATCCTCGTCGGCCTCGCGGTTGTGGATCATCAGCGGCTTCCCGAGACGCTTGGCGAGATCGATGTGCCAGCGAAATCCCTCGTGCTGCTCCGGGACCGTCGCACAGTCGTCGAGCTTGCCGGGCCAGTAGTAGTCCAGACCCGTTTCGCCGATGGCGACCACACGCGGATCGGCCGCGAGTCGTTCGATCTCGGCCTTCGCTGCGTCGTCGAGCACGTTCGCGCGGGTGGGATGGATCGCGACCGCCGCCCACACCCGTGGATCCCAGGATGCAGCGTCGACGGCGAAGCGCGCGGCGTCGAGGTCGTCGGCGATCGTGACAACCCGGGTGACCCCCACCGACTCGGCGCGATCGACGATCGCGGCCACGCTCGCGGCATCGGTCGCTCCGCAGGCATCGAGGTGGGTGTGGGCGTCGACGAGGGGGCCGACGGCATCGGGCAGCGGTGGCGCGGGACGTTCTCTACTCACGCTGGATAGAGTAGGCGCACCATGACTGCGCCAGCTGATGCCTCACGGCCACCCTTCTACGTCACCACGGCAATCGCGTACCCCAACGGAGCACCTCACATCGGGCACGCGTACGAATACATCGCCACCGACACGATCGCGCGCTTCAAGCGCCTCGATGGCTACGACGTGCGTTTTCTGACGGGAACCGACGAGCACGGCCTCAAGATGCAGCAGACCGCGCAGAACGAGGGCATCGACGTCCGCGAGCTCGCGGCGCGCAATTCCGACGCCTTCCAGGCGGCGCACGATCTGCTGCAGAGCTCGTACGGCCGCTTCATCCGCACCACCGATGCCGACCACCATGCCGCCAGCCAGGAACTGTGGCGACGGATGGAGGCGAACGGCGACGTCTACCTCGACTCCTACTCCGGCTGGTACTCGGTCCGCGACGAGGCGTTCTACACCGAGGCCGAGACCACCCTGACCGAGGACGGCTCCCGCGTCGCGACCGAGACGAACACGCCCGTCGAGTGGACCGAGGAGTCGTCGTACTTCTTCCGGCTCTCGCAGTACCAGGACAAACTGCTCGAGATGTACGACGCGTCGCCCGATTTCATCGCGCCGAACACGCGCCGCAACGAGATCGTGAACTTCGTCAAGGGCGGTCTGCGCGACCTGTCGATCTCCCGGACCACATTCGACTGGGGTGTGCCGGTACCCGGCGATCCCGCGCACGTGATGTACGTGTGGGTCGACGCGTTGACCAACTACCTCACCGGTGCGGGTTTCCCCGAGACCGACTCGGAGGCGTACCGGAAGTTCTGGCCCGCCGATCTGCACGTCATCGGCAAGGACATCACGAGGTTCCACACCGTCTACTGGCCGGCGTTCCTGATGTCCGCAGGCATCGAGCTACCCAAGCGGGTCTTCGTGCACGGGTTCTTGAATGTCAAGGGCGAGAAGATGTCCAAGTCTCTGGGCAACGTGCTGACTCCCGACTCGTTGGTGGAGAACTACGGCCTCGATCCGGTGCGCTTCTTCTTCCTCCGCGAGGTCTCGTTCGGGCAGGACGGCAGCTACAGCCACGAGGCGATCGTCGCCCGCGTCAATGCCGACCTGTCCAACGAACTGGGCAACCTCGCGCAGCGTTCGCTGACGATGGTGGCGAAGAACCTCGAAGGACAGCTTCCCACACCGGGTGACTTCACCGCCGAGGACGAGGCGATGCTGGCCCGTGCGGACGCGCTGCTGGAGATCTGCCGACGCGAATTCGATGTGCAGGCAATCCATTCCGCGCTCGAAGCGATCTGGTCGGTACTCGGCGAGACCAACCGCTACTTCTCGCTGCAGCAGCCATGGGTGCTGCGCAAGACCGACCCCGATCGCATGGCCACGGTGCTGTACGTGACGATCGAGGTGTTGCGCATCGTGAGCATCCTGGCCCAGCCCGTCATGCCCGATTCCGCGTCGCGCATCCTCGACCTGCTCGGGGCGTCGAACCGCGAATTCGCGGACATCGCAACACGTTCGGTTCCCGGCACCGCTCTCCCTGCCCCGACGCCGGTGTTCCCCAAGTACGAGGAGAAGTAAGCCCATGTGAGTGGAACTTCGTAGCCCACTACGCGGTTCCACTCACATGGGGCTACGCCGCCTTTTCGAGCTCCTCCAACGTGTTCTCCAGATGCGTGAGCATCCGCTGCAGGTGCGGCACACTGCGTCGGCACCCGATGAGCCCGAAGTTCAACGAATCGCCGTTGCTGGCGACGGTGATGTTGAGCGCTTGTCCGTCGCACACGATGGACGCCGGGTAGATGCCATCGAGTTTCGCGCCGTTCCAGTAGAGATCCTCCTTGGAACCCGGCACGTTGGAGATGATCACGTTGAACGGCGGCGGGGTGTAGTCGACGAATCCCGGCACCGGCCCGAAGAGCAACGGGGCCATGGTGATTGCACCGACGGCAAGCGCTTCGAGGGTGTTGAGCTCCCCCATCATCTGCTTGCCTCGGACGGTGGACTCCTTGATGCGTTCGAGGCGAAGCAGCGGATCGGATTCGTCGGTCCCCAGGTTGCACAGAATGGTCGTCACGGAGTTACCGGCGTCCTTGCTGTCACCCTCCTTGCGCAGCGAGACCGGCACCATGGCGATCAGTGGCTCCTCGGGAAGCGCGTTCTGATCGATGAGGTAGGCACGCAACGCTCCGGCGCACATCGCGAGCACCATGTCGTTCAGCGTTGCATCGAGAGCGGTACCGACCTTACGAATACGCTCGATCGACCAGCTCTCCGCCGCGAAGCGTCGAGCGCCGCCGATGGGCACGTTGAACATTGTCCGCGGTGCCCGCAGCGGTAGCTGTGCGCCTTCTTTCTTCAACGCGCGCAACCCTATTCGCGCGGAGGCAGGGGCGAAGTCCACCAGGTCGCCGGCAATCTTGCGTCCCATGGACAGGCCGCTGCCCAGTTGCGCCAGCCGCCCGGGCTCGGCCTTGTCGACCTTCTTTCTGCCGCGACCGAACAACGACGGGTCCCAGGTCGCCACTCCGCTGCGATCCTCGGGGTCCGTCGAGAGTGTGCGCTGCATGAGCTTCAGCGCGCTGACGCCGTCGACCAGCGAGTGATGCACCTTGGTGTACAACGCAACTCGGCCGTCGGCCAGACCCTCGATGATGTGCAGTTCCCACATCGGCCGGTAGCGATCGAGCGGGGCACTGTGATTGAGCGAGAGAAACTGGAACAGCTCGCGGATGCGTCCCGGCGAGGGCAAGACAGCGCGCCTGACGTGGTACTCGAAGTCGACGTCCTGATCGAAAGCCCACGCGAGAGTTCCCATGATCTGCACCGGGCGGGCCGGCCGCTTGCGGAACAGCTCGTGCACTTCACCAGTGGTGAACTTGCGATGCACTTCCTGTGCGAACTCGTGCGGATCGCCGGGCGGTACGAACAACTCCAGTCCGCCCACGTGCATCGGGTGCTCCCGCGATTCGGCGATCAGAAACATCGATTCGGTGATGGGCATGAGTGCCATGAGCTGTCCTTTTTCCATTTGTTTTATGTCACGGTACGGCACCGAATGTGACTCAGAACACGACCTTACGTGCGCTCACGAAATCCCACCCGCTATTGTCCGTTACCAGGGGTTCCGAACAGAACGGGGATCCGACGCACGGCGCACACGCGCCCTGCAACAGTCAACGGGGATGGAGGCGACGGCTATGAATCCGGCGCTCACCGTAGTGAAAACGTCCGACGCGGCAGCCACTGCGCGCCGCCGCGATATCCGCGGAGCAAGCCTGCAGTCGCAGATCCTGTCCAAATACCTGCAGTTCACCGTGCGCCCGTTCCTGACGGTGTGGGCGCAGGCACCGTCACTGCCGTGGCCGATGGGTTTGGTCGATTACGCGGGTCTGCTCGTCCCCCAGATCAGCGGCACCACCCGCAGTCGCGTCATGCTCTCCGAATGCGAGGCCGAATGGATTCGGGCCGAGGGCAGCGGAACCGATCGTGTCGTTCTGTACATGCACGGCGGCGCCTTCGTGTGCTGTGGACTGCGGACTCATCGGCGGATGACGTCACGCGTCTCCAAGAGCGTCGACGGCGCAGTCCTGTCGGTGAATTACCGCATGATGCCGCGTAACCCGATCGCACACGCCGTCGAGGACGGGGTCGACGCTTACCGCTTCCTCCTCGATTCCGGCTATCGCCCGGACCAGATCATCATGGGCGGGGATTCGGCGGGCGGATATCTCGCTTTCATGGTCACCTTGGCTCTGCGGACCGTCGGCCTGCCCGCACCGGCCGGCATCTTCACGATGTCGCCGCTGACCGACATGGATCCCACCGGCAAGCTGACTCACGAGAACGCCAAGAAGTGTTCGGTGTTTCCGTCCAACGCCGTTCCCGCACTGACCGCCCTCGCCGATCGGGTCGACGCACGGATCGTCATCGAAGGTGAACGCGGCCCACGGGTCTCACCGGTCGACGGTAATCTCGCCGGCCTGCCGCCGGTGCTGATCCAGGTCGGATCGACCGAAATGGTCTATGCCGACGCCGAACTCATGGCTCAGCGCCTCGCCGTCGCCGGAGTCGACTGCGAACTCCAGGTCTTCGAGGATCAGGTGCACGTGTTCCAGGCAGCCGATTTCGTCCCCGAAGCCCGACGCGCACTACGCGCCATCGGCGAGTTCGCCCGCAACGTCAGCCCCCGTACAGAAAGCTGAGATACCTTCTCCCCATGGCAGTCACAGTGAACAAGTCCGTCGACATCGAGGCGGACGCAGCGACAATTCTCGACGTCCTCGCCGACGTCGAAGGCATCCCCTCGTGGTCTCCCGTGCACAAGAAGTGCGAGGTGGTCGACCGCTTCGACGACGGTCGGCCGAACCACGTCAAGATGAAGGTCTCGATCATCGGTATCAACGACGAGCAGCTGGTCCAGTACACCTGGAGCGAGAACGAGGTGTCGTGGAGCTTGGTGGAGAGCACCCAGCAGAAGGCCCAGGAAGGCCGATACACGTTGACGCCCAAGGGCAACGGGACGCACGTCGAATTCGAGCTGACCGTCGACCCGAAGGCTCCCCTGCCCGGCTTCCTGGTCAAGAAGGGCACCAAGACCATTCTCGAAGCAGCGACCGAAGGGCTACGCCAGCACGTGGTGGGCTGAGCGTCACTGATCCTTGCGGGCGGCGAGAACGGCCTCGTACACCTCGCGCTTGGACACGCCTGCGACGGCCACCTGAGCGCAGGCGTCCTTCAATCGCATGCCCGACGCCACGAGCGATTCCACCTCGGCCACGAGATCCTCGGGTTCCTCGGCGACGGCGACCGCTCCTTCGAGTACGACGGTGATCTCACCGCGGACTCCGTCACGTGCCCAGTCGAGCAGCTCCCCCAGTCCGCCGCGGCGGACCTCCTCGTAGGTCTTGGTGAGCTCTCGGCACACCGCAGCGCGGCGGTCTGGGCCGAGAACGTGCACCGCGTCCTCGAGACATGCGACGAGCCGATGCGGGGCCTCGAAGAAAACGATGGCACGCGGTTCGGCGAGCACCGACTGGAAATACGTGCGCCGCTGTCCCTGCTTGCGCGGGGCAAACCCGTCGAAGCAGAAGCGCTCCACCGGCAGCCCCGACAGTGCGAGGGCGGTCGTGACGGCCGACGGCCCGGGCAGGCAGGTCACCGGCAGGTCGGCGTCGACGCAGGCCGCGACCAACCGGTAGCCCGGATCGCTCACCGACGGCATGCCCGCGTCGGTCACCAGCAGTACGGTCTTTCCCTCGGCGACGGCCTCGACCAGTGCGGGTAGCCGCGCCGTTTCGACCTGGTCGTAGAAACTGACGACCCTGCCCCCGATCGTCACGCCGAGGGAGGACGCCAGTTGTTTGGTGCGTCGGGTGTCTTCGGCGGCCACGACATCGGCACTACCGAGGGCATCACGCAGGCGCTGCGAGGCATCTCCGACGTCGCCCATCGGGGTGGCAGCAAGGATGAGCATGTCTCCAGTGTCTCCCATGCGGTGCAGCGGCCTGCCGCCCACTCCGGAACACCGCCTACGATCGGTACGTGACCTTGCTGACCTCTGAGCGCTCCGGCGACCGGTCGATGGTCAGTCCCGGGCCCACCGTTGCCGCGCGCGACTGGTTCCACGACACCGATGTACGACGCGGCTGGATCGTCACCCTCGTCGTCACCGCCATCTGTGCGATCACCCGCTTCACGATGTTGCGGTACCCCACCGACGCCGGAACGCCGGTGTTCGACGAGAAGCATTACGCACCGCAGGGTTATCAGGTGCTCACCGGCGGCGGGCTCGAGGACAATCCGGCCTACGGACTGGTGGTGCACCCGCCGGTCGGCAAACAGCTGATCGCCGTCGGCGAGGCGTTGTTCGGCTACAACGGTTGGGGATGGCGTTTTTCGTCCGCGGTCGCCGGAACGCTGTTGGTACTGCTGGTGATTCGAATCGTCCGACGCCTCACCCACTCGACGCTCATCGGTGCGATCGCAGGCATTCTGCTCATCGTCGACGGTGTGACGTTCGTCAGCAGCCGCATCGGCATGCTGGACATCTTCCTGGCCCTGTTCGTCACCGCTGCTCTGGGTTGCCTGGTCGTCGACCGCGACGACGTGCGAAAGCGACTGTGGACGGTCCGAGCCGAGGGCCGCATGGACGTCAGCGATCTCGGCCCTCGAATGGGTGTGCGGTGGTGGCGTTTCGGGGCCGGCGTCATGCTGGGTCTCGCATGTGGCACCAAGTGGTCGGGTCTGTATTTCATCGCGTTCTTCGGCTTGCTGAGCGTGGCGTTCGACCTGGCTGCTCGTCGCTCGTACGGGGTTCGCCGACCGTGGCGGGGAACTGCGGTGCGCGACATCGGACCCGCGCTGTACGCGCTGGTGATCGTTCCGATCGCCGTGTACCTGATGACGTACTGGGCGTGGTTCACCTCCGAGACCGGTGTCGACCGACACGAGGTGGGCAACGGAATCGGATTCGGCGGACCGTTCTCCTTCGTCCCCGGCGCCCTGCGGTCGCTCTGGTACTACAGCGGCAGTGTGCTCGATTTCCATGAGGGACTGACCAATTCGGCAGGCAATCGGCACCCGTGGGAATCCAAGCCGTGGACGTGGCCGATGGGCCTACGCCCCATGCTGTACTACTTCGCCGACGGCGAGAGCGTCTCGGGGTGCTCGGCGTCGTCGTGCGTGAAGGCGATCATGCTGATCGGCACGCCCGCGATGTGGTGGTTGGCCTTGCCGATGCTCGCCTGGACGCTGTGGTCCGTTCTCGTACGACGAGATTGGCGCTACGCCACGGTTCTCGTCGGTTACGGTGCCGCACTGTTGCCCTGGTTCGCGACCCTCGACCGGCAGATGTACTACTTCTATGCGGTGGCGCTCGCGCCGTTCATGGTGATGGGCTTCGCACTGGTACTGGGCGACATCATCGGAAAAGCGAGCGCCTCGGCCGAGAGACGCGGCACCGGACTGCTTCTGGTGTGCCTGTACATCGCGGTGGTGATCGCCAACTTCGTGTGGCTGTGGCCGATCCTCACCGCGATGCCGATCACCCCGCAGATGTGGCAGGAACAATTGTGGTTACCGAGTTGGCGCTGAGCGCCCCACTCGGCTCGCTACCGACTACTGCAGAATTGCGGTCTTGCCCTTGGTGATTCCGTCGATGCTGATGCGACCGGCACCGAACGCCGCGAGCATCAAGGCGCCGACGCCGAGAGCGACGACGAGCTCGTAGCCGTTTTCGGTGGCGAACACCCCGTTCTCGAAGTGGACGAGGAATGCAGCTCCCAACATGTCGGCGAACAGCAGCAGACCGGCGATCGGGGTGAAGATGCCGAGAACCAATGCGCCGCCGCCGATGAGCTCGACGAACGTTGCGAAGTAGGCAGACGCCGTGGGTACCGGAATGTTCATCGCCTCGAAGCTGGCAGCAGTGCCGTCGAGGCCGAAGGTGTTGAGCTTCTGCCACCCGTGGGCGATGAAGACGACTCCCAGGCCGATACGGGCTACGAGGGCGACGGCGTCACGGACGAGTGTTGAGTTCATTGATAGGCATCCTTCTGGCGCGGCTGAATGGGCAGCACCACCCTGACAGAAGGAGGTTGAAGCGTCAACTTACCGGCCGCCTGCCCCTTTCAGAGCAGCTTCGAGAAACGTTCGCGCCTGGTCGTCGTCGAGACCGATAGATCTGACGGCCCGGACGAATTCCGTTGCGGCCCTGGCTGCAATATCTCGTGACGGGTCACCGCCGGACGCCACGAACGATCCGGACCTACCCCGCGTCTCGATGATTCCCTGCTGTTCGAGCTCCCGGTAGGTCTTCGCCACCGTGTTCGGCGCGATCTTCAGCTCTTCGGCAAGCCCACGTACCGTGGGGATCTTTGTTCCGGCGATGAGATCCCCGGACCGCACCAATCCCAGAATCTGCATCCGCAATTGCTCGAACACCGGGGTCGTGTTCGACGGATCGATGCTTACGCGCACGATCGCCTCATCGAACCGCGTCGACAGCGTCGGCGATGGACGTCGATCCGGACGTGAGCATCAGCGTTTTGCCGATGGCACTGCCGGTGTCGATCAGACGGGCGACGACCGCTGCCACGTCGGCACGGGTCACCTCGCCCGGGTCGAGTGGAGGCTCGGTGAGCGAAACCGAGTCCGTCGCATCCTCGTCGGTCAGCTTGCCGGGGCGAAGAACGGTCCAGTCCAAGCCCGCGCGGGACGAAACATCTTCTTCCGCAGCAGTTTTGGCCCGGATGTATGCTTTCCATCCCTCGTCGAGGTCGTCCGCGACCGGCTCACCGGCCCCGAAGGAACTGATCAGCACGTAGCGGCGAACGCCGGCCTTCTCGGCGGCATCGGCCAACAACACCGCACCGGCCCGGTCGACGGTGTCCTTGCGCTCGGGACCGCTGTTGGGACCTGCACCGGCCGCGAACACCACTGCGTCGGCACCGGAGAGAACGTCGGCCAACTCGTCGACGGACGCAGACTCCAGATCGATGACCTGCGGCAGCGCACCGAGGGCCGTGACGGCATCGACGTGATCGCTGTTGCGAATGAGCGACACAGCGCGGTCACCGTGCGCCGTGAGAACCTGCGTGAGATGTTGGGCGATCTGGCCGTGCCCACCTGCAATGACAATGCGCTTGTCGGTCATGCGACTACTCCCGTTCCTGACGTGATCTGTCGCGTTGGCTACCCGCGTGACAGGATTGCAAACATGACCCGGGCCGCAACCATCTATCACAACCCACGCTGCAACACCTCCCGCACCGTTCTGAAGATGATCGAGGATGCGGGCATCGTCCCCCAGGTCGTCAAGTACCTCGAGACGCCGCCGACCGAAGACGAACTCCGCACGCTGCTCGCCGACGCGGGACTCGAACCACGTCAGGCTCTTCGAACCCGAGAGAGCATCTACAAAGAACTCGAACTGGCGGAGGCCGACGACGAGACCTTGATCGCGGCGATGGCGGCGCACCCCATTCTGATCGAACGCCCGATCGTGGTCACCGACAAGGGAACCGTGTTGGCTCGCCCCGCCGACAAGGTCCTGGCCGTCCTGTAGAAACGCCTGTCCGTCAAAGCCTTTCGCGAGACACCGGGCACGACATACACCGGGGGCCACCCCGGCCCGAGCCCAACTCGGACCCGGAGATTCGCAACACCTCGATGCCCGACGCCTCGAGCCGCGCATTGGTCTCGACGTTGCGCTCGTAGGCAACGACCACCCCCGGGGAGATGGCGAGGGTGTTGTTGCCGTCGTCCCATTGCTCGCGTTCGGCGGTCACATGATCGAGTCCGGTGTCGATCAACCGGAGTTTGCCGATTCCCATCGCATCGGCGGCGGCTTCGAGGAACGGGTCGGCACCGCGAATACTGACGCCCGCATCCTCGCGGTGAATCGTGAACGCGGACAACGTGTCCTGAATAGCCGGATACATCACAACCGCGTCGGTGTCGACCATGGTGCAGACGGTGTCCAGATGCATGGACGCACGCTCCTGCGCGATCGGCACCACCAACACGCTGTGCGCCAGATCGTCCTCGAAGAGACTGCGTGCCAACGCTTCTGCGCCCGCAGGGGTGGTGCGCTCCCCCACACCCACCGCGACCACTCCAGGAGCGAGCAGCAACACGTCACCGCCTTCGACCGGAGCGGTACGGGATTCGTACGCACGTCGCACGCCTTTGAACATGGGATGGAATGCGTAGATCAAGTCGGTCAGCGACGTTTCCCGTACTCGCGCAGGCAAGGCCAGGGAGGTGATCGCCACTCGGTTGTCGATCCAGAACGACGAGTCACGGGTGAACAGCAGATTGGGCAGCGGATCGATGACGAAGTCGCACCCGTGATGCATGCGGCGAACCAGCGAGGCACCACTGGGCTCGGCCTCACCGGACTCGGCTTCGAGCAACTCGTCGAACGTCATGCCCGCCATCAGGATCTGGGCCAGTTCGGCTGCCGGGATACCGCGCAGGTACTGGGCGAGATCCTCGGCGAGCGCCCGTCCGAGCCGTCGAGCGTCGACGGCAGCCGAGATGCCCTGCATCCGAGCGGCACCGCTGACCGTCATCGCTTCGGTGAGGAGTTCGCCGAGCAGCAGCACCGTCACGCCGCGGCTGCGGAGCAGCTGGGCGAACGCATCGTGCTCGTCCTGTGCCCGGTCCACCCACGGCAATCCGTCGAACAGCAGCTGGTCGTTGTTTCTCGGAGTCAGGCGCCGCAGCTCGTCGCCCGGGCGGTGCAGCATCACAGTGCGGAGCACACCTACCTCGGAATTGGCTCCCAACGGGCCCGCAGCGGAGTCGACGCTCATGAACGAACGGTAAACCCATTCGTCGCTCAGCGCTGGCATCCGGACCTGAAGTAAGGTCGAGGTCGTGCCGATGCCCGAGTGGAATGTCCGTGAACTGACCCCCGGCCAGCTGTCGGAGCGCAGCGGCGTCGCCGTGTCCGCGTTGCACTTCTACGAGAAACAGGGCTTGATCAGCAGTCGACGAACATCGGGCAACCAACGCAGGTTTCACCGCGAGACCCTGCGCAGAGTGGCGTTCATTCGTATCTCGCAGAAGGTGGGAATCCCTCTCGCGACCATCCGTCAGGCGTTGAGCGAACTTCCGGACGAGCGAACGCCCACCCGCGAGGACTGGGCCAGGCTGTCGACGCGGTGGCATCGCGAACTGGACTCGCGCATCGAGCAGTTGGTTCGCTTACGGGACGACCTGACCGGGTGCATCGGCTGTGGTTGTCTGTCGTTGGCCGGCTGCGCTCTGGCCAACCCACACGACCGGCTCTCCTACTCCGGCCCCGGTGCCCGCACACTGGACGTCGACTTCGACGCCCCGTCGGTGCGACGCGGCTCGAGCAGTTTGGAGAACTGATCGTTCGCTCGTTGCAGCACGAACTCGTACGGTGGCGCGAACTTTCGCGAGATCCAGTAACCGAAGCGAATGTCGTTGGAGGAGTACACGAGGTACTTGCGTTTGGCGATACCGGCGAGAATCGCATCGGCCACGACCGACGGTTCGACTGCACGCTTCTCGAACCGGTGCTGCAGCTTCTGCACCCGAGGATCGTCTCGATCGACACCGGCGATCTGCAGTGTCTGCACCAGGCCGGTCTTGACCCCACCGGGCACGACGAGGCTGACGCCGATTCCGTGACGTTTGAGGTCGTATCGAAGAACTTCGGACACGCCACGAAGGCCGTACTTGCTGGCGCTGTACGCAGCGTGCCAGGGCAGAGGAATCAATCCCGCCGCGGACGAGACGTTGACCAGATGCCCACCGCGGCCCGCCTCGATCATCGGCGGGAGGAATTTCTCGATGACATGGATGGGACCCATGAGATTGACATCGACCATGGACTTCCAATGCCGATGCTCCAGATTCTCGACGGTGCCCCACGCCGAGATGCCCGCGACGTTCATCACGACGTCGAGGCTGCCGAACTCGGCGTGAATATCGTCCGCGAAGGCGGTGACCGCGTCGAAATCGGAGACGTCGAAGGGCAAGGAGTGACTGACCGTGCCGCCCGCTCGACCGACCAGGTCCACGGTCTCGGCAAGCCCGGAGGCGTTGATGTCGGTAAGGAACAGTTCAGCTCCCACCGCTGCAGCCGCGATGGCCGTCGCCCGGCCGATTCCGCTGCCCGCTCCCGTGATCAACGTCTTCTTGCCGCGCAGATCGTATGTAGCCATCGAAGCTTGTTCCCCCACCGGTTGCCACGTGTCAGGTCGATTCCGACCCTACGCGGTGACGACCGACAGGGCCGTCACAATCTCTGCGACATCTCGTCTCGGTAATCGGCGACGGTGTTCTCGATACGCGTCGCCTCGTCGTCGGCACCTCGTTTCCGCGCATCGTCCGCGCGGTGCTGCAGAGTGCCGATCGCTTTCCGGAGCTCGTTGTCCGACATTCTGTGTTCCATGTCACACAGTGTGCGCCTCGCATCGGCGCGCAGCAAGCACCCCGGGCGACGAGAACGTCAGACGGTGACCGAGCTCGAATCGATGTTCTCGCGCACGAAGCTCGAGAGGCTGCGAGCTGCGAATTCTCGGAAGTAGGCCAGCTTGTCGGCAGGCACCAACGACGGCAGCACGGTGTTCCACACCTTCTCCATACGAGACGGCGCATCCTCCAGACGCGACTGCGCCTCGGACACCATCAGAACCCCGGCCAGCATTTCGCACACCAGCAGTGCCGCGTTGCCTGCGTCCAGGTGGTCGGCGACGTCGCCGTGCTCGATGGCCCGCTCGAAAAGATGCTCGAAGATGTTGCCCCAGGTGCCGAACACGCTTCCGCGAGCGGTGTCGGACCCGTCGATCTCCATCTGCAACCGGTACATCACACGAACGAGCGGATCCGACGCTGCCAGTTCGAGAACCGAGTACGAGATTCCGATGACGGACTCGAGGGCTGGGCTGCGGCTGTCCACCAGCCCCGCGCAGGCCGTGGACACGCGCTCGTGACCTTCGTCGACGATGGCGCGAGCGAGTTCTTCCTTGGACGCGAAATGGAAGTACAACGCGCCCTTGGTCACGCCGGACTGCGCCGACACCTGACTCAGCGTGGCATTGGCATGCCCGACGTCGAGGAAGAGATCTGCTGCAGCGCGCAGCGCCGCCGCGCGAGTGGCTTCGGCCCTGAGTTGTCTCACCATGTTGCTACACCCCTGCTCAGTCGATCCTGCGATGACATCGACACCTTGTGGTACGCGCTGGCTCCCGGGTGCTGAACCCACGAACTCGAATTCACGTTCCCTATACGGGCTTGTCAGCGCTCGCCAATAGTAACCGGTTCGTCGGCGATTTTGTGATTCGAAAGTGACAAATACATGAAGAAGACCTCGTTTACAAAACGATCGAAACGAAAAGTTCCACTTCTCCAGCATTCGTAACGACTTCTACTTCCTCGGCGTAAGCACGGAATAGCGTCCCGGATCGAACGCACTCGTCGACTTGCGCCCAGACGTCTTCGATCGGATCCGCGAGACCACCACTGGGCACGAACACTGCAAACACACCAGTCGGTATGGATACGAACACATCTCCCACAGCGACGTCACTCGGAGAGTCCAGCGGGACACCGACGAGTGCATTGACGGTGCCGTGCGCATCGGGGACATACACGGTGGTCACCTCCGTGGCGTCGATGTTCTTCTCGCGCACACGATCTCGGAGGAATCCCATCCATTCGCTGCAACTGGCCTCGGCACCGGGCTCCACCCGCGGTGCCACCAACCCACCGAACAATTCGGCACTGCGCGCGGTGATCCGAAAGCTCATCACGAACCGCCGGGCTGCGTGATGGCCAAATACAGGTCGACTTTGTAGGCGTGCGGGTAGCACTCGTAATCACCGGTGAACGATCGCACTATCTCCCCGTTCTCCTCGGCGTGATCGATCTGATTCCACAATCGAGTGAGAACGTCGGGAAAGTAACCCACCGCGGAGAATCGGGCATATTTTGCAGACGGCACTTTTGCGATCAAATGCCCACGCGTCACCTGCCCGAGCGACGAGCACTGGTAACCGACTATCTGTGTATTGTACGATCCGATTCCAGGGGCGAAGTCCGTGTAGATCGACGCAAGCGGTCCGGCAGTCTCCTGATTGAGCACTGCGGACCACGCCTGGTTGAGGGCAGGATCGTTCAACCGCCCGAGTGCTCGTTTGGGACTGCGAACGGGGAGACCGGCGACCCACGTTTCGGGGAGGTCGACGATCTCGAACGACATTCACACTCCGTATGGAAGTTGCAGGGGCAGATCCAGCGCTCGGATCGTCGGTTCACGATATAACCCGTCAATCTACCGGGCCGACCGGTACGCAGATGATCGTTTGTTCAACAGGATGTGTCACTGGGTCTTGTCCCCGCGCATTGTGACCGACGAAGCGACGTCACCGACCGATTGCGTCGAGCACCAATCCCGCCATCGCAGCGCTGCCCAGCGGGGTCGGATGCAAGAACGGTGTCGGACCGAACGTCATCGAGCCCGTGAACCAGCGCTCTGCAATCGGTGCGCATGCGTCGTGGCCGACGGCCGGCCCCGCCACATCGACGAACGTCGCCCCATGTCTGACGGCACTGTCTCGAAGCACGGAATCGAACCGGACGAAGAAATCCTGCACGAACGCCGCGTCGGCACCGTGCAGATTCGAGTCCGGGAAACAGCCCTGATGGTCGAAGTAACCACCGTGACCCACCAGCACGACGACGGCGTGTGGTGAACGCTGCGTAATCGCGTCGAGTACGCCGTCCAACACCGGCCCCAGCTCCCCCAGCCTCTGGTCTATCTCCTGGAGGACCACGGGGTTGTTTCGGCACCGAGGATCTTCCTGCGGCACAGGTTGCAGGCACGGCCCGATCAACTGCGCCCAATTCAGGTCGTTGCCGCCTATCGAAAGGGTCACCAGCGTCGTATGAGGCCGCAGTGCATCGATCTGAACCGGGACACGATGAGGCAGTGGCGTGTACGTGCTCTGCGGCGTGGACACGACGTGTGCGCTCGTCGCCCCACTGCACGCGACGCTGGCGAAGGACACAGGGTGCAGTGCGCTCGCGATCATGGCCGGATACGCCGCGTCGGATCGTCCACAACCGTCTCCGCCGGCATAGGACAACCACGCGGGCCCGGCAGCCCCGGAGTCGCCCAGAGCGACGTAGTGGACGGGGTTGTCGACGACGACGTCCGCCGACGCAGTCCCGACGAGCTGTCCCGTCAGCAGAGACAAGGCAAGACCGACGACGAACGTCCGAACATCGAAGCGCACGACACGCCCCCGCCTGCTATGCGGCCGCCCGACCGGCCACCCCGACTCGACTCTCGGATACCCGCGGGTCGAAGAACTACGAGACAGTAACACCGCGTCGGCGATCACGCGGGCCTGTATCGAACCGTGGGGCCGGTTCCGGGGGCGGCAGCAGATACAGCGAGTAGATCGGCGCTACCGACCGGACAATCGTCGCGTACCGCTCGAATCAGCCGTGAATTTACTCGGCCGACGCCGTGGTGGCATATTCGCCATCGCGAACAGGTGACGAATATTGTTGCGATGTCACGCCCTCGTTCGAATGCGACACCGGCAGAATTCGCGGCTCGCATCCGGACAAAATTCGAGTCAACGGCCAATGCACGGTATGCAGAATCATGTCCGCGATCAACAGTCGACGCAGCGCCTTGTTCGCCAAATCGTGGTGGGCCCATGTTCGGTAGGAACTCAGCACATAATGACGATATTCGAGGGGCGGAGTCAGCAGCCGCCGACCGGACACCTCGACGCACATCGTTTTGATCAGCGCGATCTGGAGACCGACGCGGTACAGGCACAGCGAGAGATCGATATCCTCGTGCAGGTCGGTACGCAGACTCACGCGGTCGCGGGCGGCTTCCCAAGCGGAGCGGCGAATGGCGAAGTTGTTACCCGAGGCCGCCGAGACCCGTAACTCGTCGGGTTTGCGCTTGGTGGAGTAGTCCACGTACGCGCCGTACGGTGCAGCCCACGGGGAGTCGTACAGGTAGATCGGCCCGGTCACCGCCGCGTAGTCCAGTCTGCGGTCGAAGAAATCCAGAATCGACTCGGCCCAATCCGGAGCTACCCGAGTGTCCGCATCGATACGTCCGATGATGGATCCTTCGGCCCGATCGAAACCGGCGTTGCGCGCATGAACGACGCCTCGCTTCGACTCCCGGACCAGAACTATCTCCGGAAACCGGCGGCTGTAGCTCGCTACCACGCCGGCGGTATCGTCGGTGGAATTGTTGTCCACCACGATTATTTCGTGAATGTGTTCACGTTGCGCCAATAAAGCGTCCAGGCATCCACCCAAATGCGCCTGTTCGTCGAATGCGGGCACAACAACAGAAAGAGTGTTCACAACGCCAACCCCTGACACCTTTTTGGCAATGCGTAGCTCGACAATTTCCGAAGCGAATGCAAAGAGTGCCGAGCCTCTGACGCAGATGATGCTACATCATCAATTCGACGAAATAAGTCGTCCAATTTCGGATCGATAATAGCCTTTTGTCGATATCGACAAGCGCTTTATCGATCGTTCGTCAGAGTATTGCTCTCGAAATCAGGCGTCGCGCCCGCTATGGCTCGCGCGTCGGGTAGATCGTTCAACTCCCGGCGACGAGCGGCTGGACTGCCGACGTACACCGCGTCCGGTTCGCAATCCTTGGTCACCAACGAGTTCGCCCCGATGATGCATCCCTCACCGATGCGGACCCCGGGCATGATCACCACACCGGACCCGATCCACGTGCCTCGCCCGATGGTGACCGACTCGCCCCTCAGCAAGCCTGCCCGTCGCCACGACGGTCCGACGTCATGGGTACTGGTGATGATCCGAACGTGGTCCGCCAGGAACACATCGTCACCGATCACGATGTCGGCAACAGTGTCGAAGTGGCACCCGAAATTCACGAAGACCCCGGTGCCCATCCGTACCGACCCGCGACCCTGGATCATCGCGCCGCCGTATATCAAGCACGGCCCGTCCGTCCGGACTCCCGCCGGCCGCAGCAAGGTCGCCCGCAGTACCGCCGGAACGAACGGCAGGTTCGCCACCGACACGAGGGTTGCCTGACGCATCTGAAAGAGGGCCCACTTGACGTTCGACGAGTCGCTCGCCCAGGTCGGGATCAGGGAGCGCAGGTTCACGCGGCCTCTCGCATCCGTTCGTCGGAGAGCGCACGGTCGTCGACGGGTAGCGCGCGCGAGGGCACCGCCGAGAACATTCTCGAGATGGGCCAGCGCAGCGTGTGCAGGAGCCAATCGATCGCAACGATCCGGGCCAGCTTGGCCGATGCGAGCCCGTGCTCCTTGTAGGAGCGGTAGCCCGCGATCGCGTAGTTCACGTACTTCACCGGAGAGGTAGCCGATCGCCGGCCGGAGACCGCAGCCTTCATACGGCCGTTCTGAGCAAGCGGCAACTTCTTGCCGACCAACGACAAGCACAGATCGATGTCCTCGTGCACGCAGGTCTTGTCGCTGACGACATCCCGAACCTCGTGCCAAGCAGATGCGCGGATTGCGAAATTGTTGCCCGATACCGCCAAGGCGCTGCGCACCGACGGGTCGCGCTGCTCCGCTCGAGCATGTTGCCACGCCAGAGGCCGGGCCCACGGCGACTCGTACAAGTAGGTTCGCCCGCCCGCTGCCGCAACCGTGGAGTGCTCTCCGAAGAATTCGATGATGGAGCGTGCCCACCCGGGCCGGACGCGCGTATCGGCGTCTATGCGGCCGATGATGGACGACTGCACGAGATCGAAGCCTGTGTTCCGGGCATGCACGACGCCCCGATTCGGCTCGTGCACCAACTGCACCTTGTCATTGACCTCGCACAGGGTCTCGACCAGATCGAGCGTCCCGTCGGTCGAGCCGTTGTCCACCACGACGATACGGTCTATGCAGTTTCCCTGATCGAGCAGCAGATTCAAGCATTCGCCGATGTGGTCGACCTCGTCGAGCACCGGAATTACCACACTGAGAGTGTTCATTTCGATCCCCTGATTGAATTCGACACCTACCGAACGCGCAGGCACGCGTATAAAGATACGACATCAGCCACGCGAACACTAAAGTCAGCCGAAGAAGCAGCCCCAGCTCAGAGCGCCGAAAACTGCAGCGTGACGCGATTATCGGCGCTAAGCAATCCAAAAGACCGTTTCGGGTCAATGGTGCTCATAACACGTTCGAAAGAATTCGATTCCCGTTAATAATCGAATGTTGTTCGAATCCGCCATATTGCCGGAAATGCCTCAGCTCACGCGACGACGTATGAGGCCGATGGATATCGATCGTGCTCGTCGTAAATACGACGCAGCCTGTCGCCAGTGTCTTCGGCGGATCGCCGTGTCTACTGCCGCAACCACACCATCGTCGGTCACGCCTGCCTCTTCCATGGCAGCAAGCCCGTTTCGCAGGTGGTGGCACTGACGGTTCGTCAACGTCAAGGACCTGACCGCATGGAGATCGATGGGTCCTGGAAGGGCAGCACTCTCCGCACCTGCAGCGGCCAACCCGATCTTCGTCCTGATGCACTTGAAGCACACTCCGCAGTTGAATCGACCGTCGCGATTCTCCCAGCACACCCGTAGATGCTTCATCGCCGTCTCGTCCAGGCCTATCCGCCGGAGCTTGCCGAGCCGATTCACCTCCAACTCGTGGTGATCGAACGTGACACTGCTACTCGACCACAGCGGGTCCAGATCGGGATGGGAACCCCACGGCAGCAGATCCCAGCGACTGTTGGACGACGGAATCATGACGGTGCTCACATGCTGCGACAACGCCAGCCCCACGTGAGCCAGGGCGGCTCCGTGAAGGTCGTATCCCCAATCGAGCGGCAATCGGTCTCCGAACGCCGACCTCAACGTGGTCTTGACCTCGATCAGCGGCTTGCCGAGCTCCGCGGCCGCGTCTCGGGCACTGGCCAGTGCCCGAGAGGCCAAATCCTCGTTCCCGGCGGAGATGTCGAAACCGTGAACGAATATCAAATGGGTGATGCGATCGGATTGGGTGATTGCCGAATAGAAGCTGTCCACGCCTCCACTGAAGAAGCAACCCACCCCTCGGCCGTCGGACAGTGCATCGGAAGGTTCAGCCGATACCGATATCCCATGAAACCGTCTGGGATACCAGTCGAGAAACACTTTCTGCGCCTCGGGAGCGCCTCGAAGTGCCGTCGAATCCACCGGGCCGTCGAAAGCGATACTCCACTTCTTTCGCATTCCCGCTACCAGCATCGGAGGAAGCCACGGAGTCGCCGAATGGTCCAACTCGTAATTCGACGCGGTGGTCACCACAGCCTCTTTGCCGAGAGGCGTCACTATCCGGGCCGCAATTCGATGAGCCTCGGTGTCCTCGACATGCACGGTCATCTGGCTGGTCACCGTATGAAGTGTGACACAAGCGCCGGCGACGTAACGCCGCACCGACAACTTACGGAACCGGCTGGTCGGTAGGGTCGGATGTGTGCACACGGTCAGGATCGAGACTGCCCTGTACGACGACGTCGAACTCGTCTATCAGGACGACTCCGTGGCCGGCTACTACCTGTCGACGCCATCCAGCCGCGTCACGTTCGTTCGCACCGGACCGCAGACCGCGGACAGGACTCCCCTAGGCACCCGACGGTCCACAGATATTCGCGCGACGGTCGGCGGTGACCCGATTGCGGTGCAACTGGGGTCCGCACGAGTCGTGAAACGCTCGTATCGAGTACGTCTGGCCTACCGAGACCGCGTACTAATGCTTGCCGCGAAAGACCTCGAGTCCAGCGCACTGATCCGCGGCGACACGGACCGCGGCAACGACTCGTTCGGCGACCTCACTCGCGAGTACGACGGCGGAGTGAGCGCGTTCTGGGGCCTACCGTTCACGTTCTTGCGCACGAAGCTCGAACCGCCGACGCCGACGGCGGACGAAGCGTTGGTCGGCATGACCGCCGCAGCGGCATTCGGCACCGGAGGACTGTCCGTCACCACGATCGCAATGAGTGCACTGAGCTCTGTATTGCCTTGATTCACAACGAAAGCCGCCACTCGAGGTGAGTGGCGGCTTCGTTTCGGGGTGGAGCTGAGGGGAATCGAACCCCTGACCTTCTCGATGCGAACGAGACGCGCTACCAACTGCGCCACAGCCCCGTTTGCCGTCGTCTCGACCGGCTGGGCAACTCTAGCAAAGCCCCTCGGGACCGCTGTTACGCGCCCTGTGCCCGACGGAAATCGCCGTCATCGTCGCGGCGTGCCTGGAACGGCTCCTCGTAATGATCGAGATGCTCGAACTCCGGGTCCTCGTCGTCGATCTCGAGCACCACGGCTCCGGGTCGACGCAGACGCTGCGGCACGAGTTCGAGCTCTTCGTCGGTCTCCGATTCCACACCGAGGCGCGAGCGACCCATGCGGGTGAGTCGTCGTCGACGAATCTCTTCTTCGATCTGCACCTGCCTGCGCAGGTAGTACAGGTATCCGACGAGGACTGCGACGGACAGTCCGCACAGCCACCACACCGTCGGGGAGATGATGAACGCCAGTGCCGCGGTCGTGATGGCGGCGAACACCAGGCCGAGAACCGCGCGCTGACGGAAGGCGTATCGGGCGGCCCGGGCGATGGCGTCGGCCTCGGGATCGAATCCGCCGCGGCCGCGTCGGCGAGGCACGAAGTCGTCGTCGACGACTCCCGGCTCGTGTGCGGGAGAGCTCGCGCGAGGTGCGTCGTGGACCGGTTCGTCGCGTTCGAGGTCGTTTTCTTCTTCTGCGTGAGTGTCCATGGGGTCCTCCGCGGTACCGGGTAGATCGGGTGAGTCCGAACGAATCGACGCGAATTTCGGGCCGAAGATCTCGCTGGCGGGCGCGGAGACCCGCAGGTCGTCCTCCGGCCGCCAGTCGGGATCACTGCGGTGGCCGGTCGCGGGGCCGCGCTGCTTGCGCTTGGTGCCACCCCGATGCAACACGCGCGTGGCGAGTGCTGCGTCCGTGGTCTGCATGATCTGCGGACGCTTGGTCATCAGCATGGGAAGAAGAACGAAGAGCCAGACGGCCACGAGACCGATCCAGATGATCGAGTTCGGCATCGGCGATGTTCTCCTTCCTCAGGCGACAGCGACAGTCGAGACGCCCTCAGGTTATGTGGAGCAGGTGCGAGAACCCCGCAGACGCGCCGACCCGAATTACACTCCTGTCACTTTGACAACATCTGCAACCGAACACCGTGGAGTGAGCGCTATGCCCACGCAGCCCTGCCCGCGCGGACCAATCGATCGACGACCGATCCCTGCACCTCTCCCGAGGTGATCGCGACGAGTTTGTGGTCGCGCCACTCGCCGTCGACGTCGAGGTACTTGTAGAGCAGGCCCTCTTCGCGGAAACCGACGTTGCGCAGCACGGCCTGGCTGGCGAGGTTCTCCGGACGCACCGTTGCCTCGACGCGGTGCAACCCGACCGGTCCGAAACAATGATCGAGTCCGAGCGCCAGCGCCGCGGTGGCGACACCTTTGCCGTTGACTTCCTTGGACACCCAGTACCCGATCCACGCCGACCGGAGCGCGCCCCGCACGATGTTCCCGGTGGTGATCTGCCCGCAGAATTCGCCGTCGACCTCGATCACCATCGGCAGCATGTGCCCCTTGCGTGCCTCGGACTTCAGGCCCGAGCACAGTGTGGGCCACGAGGAGATGTGGTGTCGGGAATTCCAACTGCCCTCACCGCTCGGCTCCCACGGCTCGAGGTGTGCGCGGTCCTGGGTGCGGATTCGACTCCAGGAGGCTGCGTCGCGCATGCGGACGGGCCGAACCGTCACCGTTCCCCCGGCCACTCGCACTGGACCCAATTTCGCCGGCCAACCCGGGTGGCTCGACCACGTTCGCGGCATCAGTCGATCGTATGCGCTGCGCGTGTGAGCGCGTGCGTCAGCCGCGCTGAGCGAGGAACGAGACCTTCACTTCTTCGCCGGTTCGGATCTCGGTGACGTCGGGATCGATGACGACCAGGCAGTTCGCCTCCGCGAGTGTCGCGAGCAGATGAGACGACGAGCCCGGAGCACCGCCGAGAGCCTGGACGAGATATTCGCCGGTGCCCTCGTCGCGCATCAGTTGCCCTCGCAGGAATCCCTTGCGGTCCTCGATCGATGTGATCGGTGCGACGGTCCGCGCGGTGACGGTCCGGCGCAGTGGCTGGCGACGGCCGAGTGCGATGCGAATGAGTGGACGGACCATCACCTCGAACACCACGAGCGCGCTGACGGGGTTGGCAGGCAACAGGAACGTGGGCACCTCGTCGCGTCCGAGCTGGCCGAATCCCTGCACCGAGCCGGGGTGCATGGCAACCCGCTCGACTTCCATGTCCCCGAGTTCGCCCAGCGCCTCACGGACGCCATCGGACGCGCCTCCGCCGACCGCGCCTGCGATGACGACGATCTCGGAGCGGATCAGCTGGCCTTCGACCACTTCACGCAGTCGCTTGGGGTCGGTGCTCACGATGCCGACGCGGTTCACGTCGGCTCCGGCATCGCGTGCTGCAGCAGCGAGGGCGTAGGAGTTGACGTCGTACACCTGGCCGGGCCCGGGGGTCCGATCGGTATCGACCAACTCCCCGCCCACCGAGATGACCGACAACCGCGGACGCGGGTGCACCAGCACCTTGTCGCGTCCGACGGCGGCCAACAGGCCGACCTGCGCGGCACCGATGATCGTTCCCGCCCGCACGGCCACGTCGCCGGGTTGAACGTCGTCGCCGATCTTGCGCACGTAGTCACCCGAGCGAACCGGACGGAACACCTTGACACGGGCGCGGCCGTTGTCGGTGCGATCCAGCGGCAGGACTGCGTCGGCCAACGTGGGCAGCGGCGCGCCGGTATCGACCCGCACGGCCTGACGCGGCTGCAGCCGGATGGGCTGACGCGAACCCGCGGAGACCTCGCCGACGACGGGCAGCGTCAGGTCGATGCGCTCGTCTTCCTCGTTACGCAGGTCGGTACCCGCGGAGGCGACGTCGACACTGCGTACGGCATAACCGTCGATCGCGGCCTGGTCGAAGCCGGGAAGGGGACGCTCGGTGACCACTTCCTCGGCGCAGAGCAGACCCTGCGCTTCCGAGATGGCGACCCGAACAGGCCGTGGAGCCACCGCCGCTGCGGTCACCCTGGTCTGTTGATCTTCGACCGAGCGCATCTGGCCCTTCCTCTATGGCATCGACCCGCGATGCTATTCGTACGTCGTCAGTTCCGGTGCCCAGCTGTCGCTCAAGCGTTCGTTCAGCCATTCACGCAGCGCGGGACCGTAGTCGTCGCGCTGCAAAGCAAAGTCAACCGCAGCGCGTAGGTATCCCCCGGGATTTCCGAGGTCGTGTCTCGATCCACGATGCACCACCACGTGAACGGGATGGCCCTCCTCGATCAGAAGTGCGATGGCGTCGGTCAGCTGCAATTCGCCGCCGGCACCGGGCTCGATGCGTCGCAACGCGTCGAAGATCGCGCGGTCGAGCAGATAGCGGCCCGCGGCAGCCAAGTTGGACGGTGCCTCTTCCTTCTTGGGCTTTTCGACCATGCCGGTGACTTTGAGGACGTTCGGATTGACGGCATCGGGCACGATTTCGACGGAGAAGACGCCGTAGGACGAGACCTTGTCGTCGGGAACCTCGATGGCGCACAGCACCGAGCCGCCGCGCTTGGCGCGCACCCGGGCCATGACGTCCAGCACGCCCCGCGGCATCACCAGATCGTCGGGCAGCAGCACCGCGACCGAATCCTCGTCGTCGTCGAGTGCTTCCTCGGCGCATGCGACGGCGTGACCGAGTCCGAGCGGTTCGTGCTGAATGACCGATTGCACGTCCAGAAGCTTGGGGGCGACGCGTACCTTCTCGAGCATTTCGAGCTTTCCGCTCGCTTCGAGCTTCTTTTCCAGAACGAGGTCCTCGACGAAGTGGGCGACGACGCCGTCCTTGCCGGGAGAGGTGACGATGACCAACCGTTGTGCACCGGAATCTGCCGCTTCTCCGGCGACGAGCTCGATACCGGGAGTGTCGACGACCGGAAGTAGTTCCTTCGGAACGGTTTTCGTGGCCGGCAGGAACCGGGTACCCATGCCTGCGGCGGGGACGATGGCCGTGCGGAAGTGCACAGGCGTGGCGGCGGTCGTCGCTGAAGCGGCTTCTGTCATGGTGCTCACCCTATCCGTGGTTTCTGGAGATTGGCTCGGCGTGTGCCCCGTTCGACCCCCGAGTGCATATCGTTGAACGACAGCACGAGAGGGAGAGTGAACCGTTGTGAGCGTTCCCGAATTTTCGGAGAACACGCCGAAGGATCTGTGGCGGGAGCATGTCCTCGCCGAACGCCGACTGCTCGACGATGCGCAACGCGCGATGGAGTCCTCCGCACTCTGCCATGCCGTCGGCGAATTGGCGGCCGAACACTCGGTCGTGGCGGCGTACGTTCCGATCGGCCGGGAGCCGGGGTCGATCGAGATGCTCGACGCGATGGCCGCGGCCGGAGCCACGGTTCTGCTGCCGAGTGCCCATGAGCCGGGGCCGCTGAAGTGGGCGCGTTACGAGGGTCGCGATGCGTTGGTGCGGGCACCGTACGGGCTGCTCGAGCCGTCGGGTCCACTACTAGAGCCCGACGCCGTCGGGCAATGCTCGGTGGTGCTGCTACCTGCGCTGGCCGTCGATCGCCGCGGTGTTCGGCTGGGCCGCGGAGCCGGGTTCTACGACCGGACTCTCGACCTGTGCAGCCCCGAGGCCATGCTGGTCGCCATCGTGCGCGACGAGGAGCTGTTCTCCCGGCTCCCGGCCGAACCGCACGACCGCCGCGTGACGCACGCGCTGACTCCCGGCGGCGGGCTCGTACGCTTGAGTACGGAATAACGCTACGATTCGATTCGTTGGCACTCCTGACTGTAGAGTGCTAATGCTCTCCCCAGTTTCGACGAACAGACAAGACACCGGCGGTGTTCGGCCTCGGCCAGCAGAGCGCGAACCTCCTCGGTGACCAGCGCGGAGGAAACACGATGCCCACCTACTCATACGCCTGCACCGAGTGCGACAACCGCTTCGACATCGTCCAGTCCTTCACCGACGACACGTTGACGGTGTGCCCGGCTTGCTCCGGCAAGCTCCGCAAGTTGTTCAATTCGGTCGGCATCGTCTTCAAGGGCAGCGGCTTCTACCGCACCGACAGTCGGGGCAACTCCGGCACCGCCAGCGAAGGCGCGAGCGAGAAGAAGTCCGACGCCGCGGCCACGAAGTCGGAGACCAAGAGCGACTCGAAGCCGGCCGAGAAGAAGTCGTCGGATTCGTCCTCGTCGAGCAGCTCCTCCTCGTCCTCCACCACGAAAGCTGCTGCCAGCCAGTAGTTTTCGGATCCATCCACAGGCCGGTCTGTTATCCACAGGCCGGCCTTTTCGGTCTCTTCAGGCCAGTTGGGACCGCTACCGTTCCGGTCATGGCTGCCCGCAAGAACCGACTGGACTCGACGCTGCTCGACCGCTTCGCTCAGCGTCCCGCGTGGGTGGGATCGGTGAAAGTTCGACGCATCGCCGCGGGCATTCTGGTGGCCGTCGCAGTCCTGCTGTTCGTCGACGACGCCGCAGGCGACGATCGCGTCCGCGTCGTCACGGCCGGCCGCGACCTGACGCCGGGAACGATACTGACGGCGGCCGATGTTGCCGTCGCCGAATGGGATTCGGCCACGGTGCCCGACGGCGCAGTGCTCGATTCCGTCGACGTGGACGGGCGGACACTGACCGGCCCGGTTCGAGCAGGCGAATTGCTCACCGATGTCCGACTGCTGGGCTCCCGAACAGCCACCGCGGCGGTGGGGGTCGAGGCACGCGTCGTACCGGTGCATCTCGCCGATGCGGGCGTGACCGACCTACTCAGAGAAGGCGACCGGGTGGACGTCCTGACCGTCGAAACTCAGGAGAATCCCGACGCCCCACCTGCAGCTCGGATACTGGCATCGGGGGCGATGGTGGTGCTCGTCTCCGCCGAGGCCGGCGGGGGTCGGCAACGAGATCGGGTGGTGTTGCTCGCCCTACCGACCGAGGATGCGACGACGGTGGCGGCCGCGTCGCTGGTGAGCGCTTTGACGGTGACATTGCATTGAGTCGGTGCCCGGGCGATTCACGGGGTCCGAAGTCGATCGATCTGGGTTAACGTCTGGCGAGACCGAAACATACCAAGAGATCGGAGAGCGGCTCATGCTGAAGGGATTCAAGGACTTTCTGTTGCGAGGCAACGTGGTCGACCTCGCGGTCGCAGTCGTCGTCGGCGCAGCATTCACGGCAATCGTCACTGCGTTCACCACGAACATCATCAACCCGTTGGTCGCCGCTGTCGGTGGCAGCAACGAACTCGGGTGGGGAATCAAGATCCTCAGTAGTAACGACGCCACGTTCATCAATATCGGCGCGGTCATCACGGCGATCATCAACTTCATCATCATCGCCGCGGTCGTGTACTTCGTGCTGATTCTGCCGGTGAACACCGCGAAGAAGCGCTTCGTCAGCCAGCCGGAGAAGGAACTGAGCGACGTCGACGTGCTGGTGCAGATCCGCGACATCCTCGCAGGGGGAACCGCTGCAGGACAGAAGCTTTCGACCGCGGCCGACACCACCGGCGGCAGCGGCGAAGCAATCGATTCGCCCTCCCCCGACCTCGGTAAGCACTCGAAGGACTGACACCGGTCTGCTTCGACGAATGAATGCGCCAGTCATGCACTCTGAGTGCATGACTGGCGCATTCATTCGTTGTGGGGCGTGCGACAGGCCGAGAGGGCCCGTCAGGCGATCAGTTGGTGAACGTGGTCAGCGGTAGCTCATCGAGCGTGATCGAGGTGCCGTCCGCCTCGCAAGAGGACTTCACTGCTGCGCCGTTGTCGACGAACGCCTTGCCCGACTCGCTGTCGGGTTCCGACAGTTCGAGCGTGTCAGCCGGAATGGCGTCCGCGAACGTCGTCATCGCGCTGGCGACGTCACCGGACGCGGTGCCGGACAGTGACTTCACCTTGTCGACGGCCGCCTGCTTGTCCGCAGTCCACTGCTCGATGTTGGCTGCCGACCCCGGGCCCGCTTTCACCAGACCGACGAACGCATTGTGGTCGGCGGCGAAAGAGTTGCACACGTCGGTGTTCTGACCGGTGGCTGCCGAATCGTCACCACCACTGCAACCGGTGAGCAACCCGAGAGCAACGACGGCTCCGGCGGCGAACACTGTGAAACGGGCTTTCGGGTAGGTCACTGCTTCTGCGCCTCTCTACATGTCGAACTACGTTCGAGCCGAACATAGTTCAGGCCCGCACGGAGAATCCGTGCGGGCCTGAACCGGAAGAACTAGGAAACCAGAATCAACCGATCGAGATCAGTTGAGGCGAGTTGCCGGGCCGTACGTGGTGATCGAGTCACCCTTTGCGCTGAGCAGGGTGACGTACGGACGAACCGTGACGTTGCCCAGGATGCCCGTAGCGGTGCCGTGAACGCCGGCGAGCTGGATGGAGCCCTGAGCGCCTGCAGCGTCACCCTCGGTCTTGGAGATGTTCGCCTCTTCGTTGAAGGTGGCGATTGCACTCTCGGACTGAACGACGCCGCCGCCGGGAGCGAGATCGATGGTCGCAGTTGCCTGCGGGATCAGCTGAACGCCGATGTCGAGGTTGCTCTCAGAAGTAGCTTCGGTCTCGATCGGAACCGTCAACGGGTTGATGTTGGCCAGCTCACCAACGGTGCCCTTAGCGCCGATGGAGGAGTTGTTGCCGCTGCCGATGCCCAGGTTGGCCGAAGGCGAAGCCCACTCGACCGACACGCCGCCGTCGAGGCTCAACGGGTAGCCGATCTGCAGGCCGGCGGTGAGGGTGCCCTCGAAGTCGTCAGCCGTGGGGCCCTGAACGTCGAAGGATGCGCGGCCGTCGTAGAACCACTCACGGGTGAGCGGGTTTCCGTCGAGAGGCGCAACGCCGCTGACGAAGGAGTCGGACAGCGTCAACGTCACGGTGTTGCCATCGGCGTCGACGATGGACTTCGCGCTGTCGACAGCGGCAGAAGCGGTTCCGGTACCGAGCACCAGGCCGACTACCGAAGCGCTGGCAGCAACTGCGACGCTCATGGACTTGAGTCCCCGGCTGCGCCGCGACTTCTGGATCTCCGTCATTTATTCCTCATCATGTTCAGTCCCAGCGCGGTGTCGCACGGGGAAGCTTGTGGCTTTCACCCTCGAACTGAATCGCACGCGTCAGTGTGTGCGAGCCCGAGCCGGATGGAGCCTGAAGGCCACATCCTCGATTGTTCAGTTCCGAGATGAAGGGCGCGGCACCGGTTGGTCCCACGCCCTGATCCCTTGGAAGCTGAGGGGAACATTAGAGGAGATGCCTGACCGTGACAATCCCTACGATCGACGCCCAAACGTTGCCATCTCGTGATGTGTTTCGTCGGCGTGAACATCTTTCACACCCGTGTTAGCGATAACCTGCGTCACAGCATCTCCCGAGAAGTGGAAACCGTTACACGCGCCGATCAGGAGTAAAACGACCCTGATATGGGAAGACGCAGCGGGAGTCCTGTCCGGATTGAACGATTGGACCGTTCCACACCCCGCCTGTGGTGTCCGTTTTCGGCGGCTTCGCCCGGCACTACCGCCGGGTAGGTCGCTAACGACAGGTAAACGACTAACTAACAGAGCTGTCATTCCAGCCAACAAAATGTGTTGTGGATCACACTAAAAGTAATGGGGTGGTCGCTGCTGCTTCAACCAATCGACCGACAAAGAGTCGCCATCGGGCCCGTCGGCCCGGTCGTCTCCCGTGGTCTCCGGCAGCACGTCACCGAAGATACGAGCGAGCCGGGCCCGTTGTGCTCGGGCCCGGCTCGCTTCGTCGTCCGGTCGATTCTCGATCGGCTCGTCGTTCATCGCAGTGCCTACGCGTCCAATCCCGACAGTTCGGCAATGACCTGACTCGCCAGCGGAGTCAGCGTCGCCATACCGTCACGGATCGCCGCACGGGACGACGCCAGGTTGACCACCAGCGTGCTGCCCGATACTCCGACCAGTCCCCGCGACAGGCCTGCGTCCAACGATCCGGCTGCCAGACCGGAAGAGCGCAGCGCCTCACTGATTCCCGGTATCTCGCGATCGAGCACCTCGGCCGTGACGTCGGGAGTCACGTCGCGAGGCGAGACACCCGTGCCGCCGACGGACACCACCAGGTCGACACCGCCGATCACCGCAGTGTTCAGCGCATTCCGCACGTCCACTTCGTCGGCCGTCACTGCCACCACACCGTCGACCAAGAAACCGGCCTCGGTCAACAGTTCGGTCACCAGCGGACCCGTCGAATCCTTCTCGTTGCTGTGAGCAGTGCGGTCGTCCACGATGACGACCAACGCGCGGCCGGCCAAAGGTGCGTCGAGTTCCATACCGCTCACCGTAGTAGTAAGGCCCGTACCCGACTCACGCTGTGCGTAAATAGTTGCAATGGTTCCGTGCCTACCGGCTTCCCTGAGCATCAGCGACCGCCCGGGAACGACGGGATCTGCAGTGACGGGACCTGCGCGGCGGGTGCCGCAGCCGGCTCGGCCGTGCCCAGCGTCACGTCGACGGTCTTCTCGCTGCCACCGTCCGTGTAGGTGATCTTCACCGAATCGCCGGGTGCGTGCGAACGCACTGCGGCGATCAGCGCGTCACCGCTGGCGACGATCCGATCGTCGACCTTGGTGATGACCGCGCCCTTCGGAATGCCTGCCGCCGCAGCCGGGCCACCCTCGGTGACCTCGACGACGGTTGCGCCGTTGGCATCGTCCTTGGACGGCACCTGCACACCGATCATCGCTTGGGTGGCCTTTCCGGTGGTGGTCAGCTCGTCGGCGATCCGCTTGGCCTGATCGACCGGGATCGCGAATCCGAGACCGATCGAGCCGCTCTGCGCGCCGGAGCCCTCACTACCGCCGAGAGTGGCGATGGCGGTGTTGATGCCGATCAACTGGCCATCGGTGTTGACGAGAGCGCCACCGGAGTTGCCGGGGTTGATGGCCGCGTCGGTCTGAATGGCGTCGATCACCGAGTTCTGGTTGCCGGACTCACCGGACGTCGATACCGGGCGGTTGAGCGAGGAAACGATGCCGGTGGTGACGGTACCGGCCAGGCCCAGAGGCGAGCCGATGGCGACGACCTGCTGGCCGACCTCGAGGTTGGACGAGCTGCCCAACTCGATCGGCGTCAAATTCGTCTTTCCTTCGGCTTTGATGACGGCCATGTCCGAGACGGAGTCGGCACCGACGATGGTCGCGTCGGCCACCGACCCGTCGGCGAACGCGACGGTCAGCTTGCCGTTGGCCCCTGCGCCGGTGGCCACGTGGTTGTTCGTCAGGATCAGACCGTCACTGCTGAGGATGACGCCGGAGCCCTCACCTTCCTGCTGCGAGCCCTTCACCTGAATCTGCACGACACTGGGCAACACCTTGTTCGCGACGGCCTGAACGGAACCGTCGGGGAAATTGGCGGCCGGCTGAGCGGCGGTGATCGGTGAGTTCAACGAATTGGTGACACCGGCGTTGTTGCCGTTGGCGTTGTTGGTCGCGATGGCACCGACCGCGCCGCCGATTCCGCCGCCCACGAGAACGAGAGCAATCGCTCCGGCCACCAGAGCAGACCGACCCGGGCGAGTCTTCACGGTGCCGGATGCCGAATGAGGCTGCGGCGCAACCTGTTGGGGCTGCGCATGCTGGCCGGGGTTGTGCTGACCCGGGTTGTGCTGACCGGCCTGCGAGTCACCGTGCTGACCGTAGGGGCCGTAGCCGGGCTGGTACTGATTCTGCCCGTAGCCCGCGTACTGCTGCGGGTAGCTCTGCTGGGGATGCGCCTGCTGGGGTGGGAACTGCTGCGTGGGATTCTGCTGCGTCGGATTCTGCTGGGTGGGCTGGTGCTGAGTCGAGGGATCGTGCTCGCCGCCGTGTGAAGCCCGGTCCGCAGGATGATGCTGTGCACCGGCATCCCGTCCGGGCTGTTCTGGTTCGTTACGGTCGTCGCTCATCGCTGTTGCTTCCTTCGATAGAGACCTCGGCTTCGAGGTCGCCCGCCTTCTTGCTACTCACTGTGCAGGGCGGTACTGAGAGCGCGCTGAGACTCGCCTATCAGTTTGCCGAGAGTGTCTCGTGGTCCGCGGCACCCTCACCGGGCAACACGATTCGAATGAGCGCTCCACCTCGCTCGGACACCTCGACGGCAATCGTGCCGCCGTGTTTGACGACCACCTGCCGCACGATGGCAAGTCCCAGACCGGATCCGGGCATCGAACGCGATGCCGTCGAGCGATAGAAACGCTCGAAGACGAGTTCGCGGTCTTCCTCCGGAATGCCGGGGCCCGCGTCGTCCACTGTCAGCTCGAGCAGGCCTTCACCGATCTGCCGCATGGCAATTCGGACTTCTCCGCCGCTGGGGCTCCACTTGGCCGCGTTGTCGAGCACATTGAGCACTGCCCTCGACAGGCCCGCCTGATCTCCGTAGACGAACCACGGCATGAGCGTGGCATCGAAGTCGATCTCGTTGCGACGCCTGCGAGCTCGTTCGAGGCTGCGCTCGACGGCATCGGCCAGGTCGACCCGCTCGAACACCGTCTCGGGTGCGTCCTCGCGTGCAAGGTCCACCAGATCACCCACCAGCGTGGACAATTCCTGGATTTGCGCCACCACGTCGGTTCTCAGCTCGGCCATGTCCTCGTCGGGAATGGACGGTGCACCCGGACGCCCGGCCGCGATCAACAGTTCCATGTTGGTGCGCAGCGACGTCAACGGTGTTCGAAGTTCGTGCCCGGCGTCGGCGACCAATCTGCTCTGCCTGCCGCGAGATTCGGCCAAGGCTCGGAGCATCGTGTTGAAACTCTCGGTCAATCGGGCCAATTCGTCGTCGCCGGTCACCGGAATCGGCGTCAGATCGTCGGTACGCGCCACTCGCTCAGCGGCCGCAGTCAATCGTGCGATAGGCCGTAAACCGGTGCGCGCCACGGCCATGCCCGCACCCGCCGCCAGCACGACACCACAGGCTCCCACGATCAGCAGAACCCACGCCAAACGATCCAGCACTTCTCCGGTGGGCAGCAGTCGCTGCGCCACGATCAGGGTGCTGCCGTCCTTGGTACGCAGTGCGAGTACCCGCTGATCGTCGAGAGTGCGCAGCGACGAAGCCTGCTCTCCGCGCACCACAGCAAGTTCCGAATCGCCGACGGGCACCTTGGGTCCGGGCGGGTTGTAGCTGGTCATGTCGGGGTAGATCAACGCCACACTGACATCGGTGCTGTACAACGTGGCACCGGCCACGAACCGTGGGTCGTAGGACACCAGGTCCGATTCCGCCAATGCCGATGCGCGAGAACGCAACTGCGTGTCCACGTCGCCGTACAGCGCGCGCGAGACCACGGTGTAGGCAGCGATGGCCATGACGGCCACCGCGATCGCCACGACGGACGCAGCCAACAGCGTCACCCGCCACCGTAACGACACCGATCTCGTCAACGGCGTCGGTGGCCGCATCGGTGCCGGCGGAAGTGCGACACCGTCGGGCGTCTTGCGCCCGAACGAACTGCCTATCACGGGGGCGTCTCGCGCAGGACGTATCCGACACCGCGAACGGTATGGATCAGCCGCGACTCCCCTTCGGCCTCGGTCTTGCGCCGCAGATACCCGACGTACACCTCGAGCGCGTTGCCGGAAGTCGGGAAGTCGTAGCCCCAGACCTCTTCGAGAATGCGACTTCTGGTGAGCACTCGGCGCGGATTGGTCATGAGCATCTCGAGCAACGAGAACTCGGTCCTGGTGAGGCTGATCGAACGCTCGCCGCGCGAGACCTCACGGGTGACCGGGTCCAACGACAGGTCCGCGAACGTCATGGTCTCCGAGTCGATGCCGGCTTCCATCGCTGTGCGCCGCAACAATGCCCGCAGCCGAGCCAGGAGCTCCTCGAGCGCGAACGGCTTGGGCAGGTAGTCGTCGGCGCCGGCGTCGAGACCGGCTACGCGCTCGGACACCGAATCACGTGCCGTCAGCACCAGGATCGGCAGGTCGTCGCCCACGCTGCGCAATCGCCGACACACCTCGAGGCCGTCGAGACGCGGCATCATCACATCGAGCACCAACGCATCGGGACGCGCCGCAGCTACCTGTTCCAGGGCATCGAGGCCGTCGACCGCCAGGTCCACGGTGTACCCGTTGAACGTGAGCGACCTGCGCAGCGATTCGCGCACCGCTCGATCGTCGTCGACCACCAGTATACGCATCGGTACAGTTTGTCCTGGTCGACTGAGACACGGCTGAGAGGGGTGGTCGGTCGGTACGCGCTCCGGCAGTCGAAGCTCACAACGTAGGTAGGTTCCGAGCCTGCGGCAGATTCCATTTACGCCACAGAGCGAGCAATCTCAGGCCGGTCGCCAGTATCGTCCCCGCGACCAACCCGACGTTCTCCGGCAGAGTGAGCGCCTCGGCCACCACGACGGCCGTCGCGCCGAGCAGCGCAGGTAGGGCATACAGGTCGCGGTGCAGCAGCAGGGGCACGTCGTTGACGAGGACGTCCCGGATGACGCCACCGGCTACGGCCGTCGTCGTCCCGATGAGCGCTCCGGACAGGGCACTACCGCCGACACTCAGGGCGATCGTCGCGCCCGTCGAGGCGAACAAGCCCATCCCGAACGCGTCGAGCACGAGCACACCCCGACGCACCTTGCCCATCTGCCGATGCGCGACGAACACCACGAGCGAGGCGAAGAACCCGACGGTGACGTTCGGCCAGGTGTCCAGCGACGTCGGTGGATGGATACCGAGCAGCACATCGCGAACGATGCCGCCCCCGATGCCCGTCGTGATTCCGACGACGCAGACCCCGAACAAGTCGAGTCGTCGATATACCCCGACCAGTGCACCCGACGCCGCGAAGACTGCGATACCGATGTATCCGAGGAGGTCGAGAAGCACCGAACGAGCATGTCATGCGACTGACAGCTGCTTCACAGCAACATCGAAACGCCGTCACAGCCTCCAGGAGCACGGTTGCGTTGTCAGAGAGCGCCGACGAGTAAGGACGAAGACATGGGTATCGGATTCAAGAAGACGATCGCCACCCTCGCGGTGGCTGGGGCACTGACCCTCGGCGGCGGCGCTATCGCCGACGCAGCACCCGACCGCGCGACGCTTCCCGCAGTGGCCGGAATGACCGAATCGGACGCGGTGCAGGCATTGTCGGATGCAGGCTTCTCCGACGTCAGCTCCGACTACGACCGTCCCGACGCGACGGTCGTCGGAACCAACTTTCAAGCCGGCGACAAGGTCAGCGAGAACGCCGCCCTTCTACTGATAGTCGGTGCGGGCTAAGACAGCCGAACCGTCCCGTCGTCGTCGACGCTCCAACCGGGGTTGTGGCAGATTTCCCAGATGACTCCGTTGGGGTCGACGATGTGGGCGTGATAGCCACCGAACGATGTTCGCTGAGGTGTCTTGATCGGTGTCGCGCCCGCCGCGAGGGTGGCCGCGAACATCGCGTCGACGGCTGCTGCGTCGTCGACGTTGTGCGCCAACGTGACCGAGCCGAGGTCGTGCTCGCGCGGCGGCCGTCCCAGATCCCCGTCGAACGCGGTGGCGTCGTACAGACCGAGCACCGCACCGGGTCCGATCTGGAAGAACAGAATCTCGCCAGGAACGTCCAGCAATGGCGTCCACCCAAGCCCGTCGCAGTAGAACGACCGGGCTGCATCGAGATCCGCAGTGGCCAGAGTGGTGAAATGAACTTGCTGCTGCATCGCCCCATTGTTTCAGGCGATAGTCTCGATCGGGTGCCGTCCGGCACATTCGAAGTTCTCGAACCGAGGTGACCCGAAGTGCCGATCGTCGACAATGCCGTCTACGTCGAGGGAAAGCGGACCGCGAATCCGGAGAGTCTCGACATCACGTTCGAGTGCATGCGTGACCGCCACGGCATGGCGTGGATCGGCCTGTACCGTCCCGAGATCAGCGAAATCAACGCGGTGGCTACGGAATTCGGGCTTCACCGACTCGCCGTCGAGGATGCCATCGCGGCACATCAGCGGCCGAAGCTCGAACGCTACGCCGAGCAACTGTTCGTCGTGCTGCGGCCCGCCCGATACATAGACGAGACCGAAAAGGTCGAATTCGGTGAATTGCACATTTTTCTCGGAGCCGATTTCGTCGTCACGATCCGTCACGCCGAATCACCCGAACTCGGCCTCGTCCGCCACCGGCTGGAGGAATCTCCCGAGTTGCTCGCGCTCGGACCCGAAGCCATCCTGTACGGAATCCTGGACCAAGTGGTCGACGAGTACGTCCCCGTGGTGAAGGGACTGCAGACCGACATCGACGAAATCGAGGATCAGCTGTTCACCGGTGATCCCAGCGTATCGCGGCGAATCTACTCACTGCTACGTGAGGTGTCCGAATTCGACCGTGCGGCAAAGCCTCTGGTGGAGATGATCGAATCCCTCAAGCGCGGGTCCGACAAGTATCACGTCGATGTCGAACTGCAGCGAAACCTTCGTGACGTGTTGGACCACGCAATTCGCATCTCCGACCGCATCGAATCGTTTCGATCCAACCTGCAGAACGCGATGACGGTGCACTCCACCATGGTGGCGCAGCAGCAGAACGAAGAGATGCGGAACATGACGCAGGTCAGCCTCGAGCAGAACGAACAGGTCAAACGAATCTCGTCCTGGGGCGCAATCCTGTTCGCGCCGTCGCTCATCGCCGCGATCTATGGCATGAACTTCGAGGACATGCCGGAACTGAAGTGGCACTTGGGTTATCCACTGGCGCTGGTCGCCATGGTGATCTGCTCCAGCGCGCTCTATGTGGTGTTCAAACGTCAGAAGTGGCTGTAGAGCGGCTGCGCCGCACGTGAGTGGAAGTTCGTAGCAGGGGTCGAAGTTCCACTCACATGGGCAGTCAGGAGGAACCGAAGATCGGGCCCACCGGGATGTCGCGCTCGAAGGTGAGGCGATCGAATTCGTTGCCGTATTCGTCGATCGCTCCGATGGACATCGTGCTGGCCTTGATACCCGGAATACCCGGCACCACATCGACTCTGACGAACGAGTAGTTCAGGAATCTCACGCGCGACCACGTGATCGACTCGGCCGCCTTGGTGCCGTCGGGTGCCCAGACGTAGCTGTTCGGAACAGCCGTGTCCGGCAACTCGTGGCCCCGGTAGCTGACGCCCTCGCCGTCCTGGAACGTGTAACGCGGACGGCCACCCCCGCCGACGGTGTAATACACGGTGCCGTCGGTCTTTCCGCGAACCGTGGCGTTGTCGCCGGCGACCCGCGTCGCACGGTTGGAGCGGATCGGATCGGTGCGCTCGAACACGTGGTTGTGCGCCTGGAGCACCACGTCGACCTCGTACTTGTCGAACAGCGATACCCACGCGTCACGTACGCCGCCGTCGCTCGCGTGCGTCGACGTGGTCGAGTAGGCGCAGTGATGAAAGAAGCAGACGATGAAGTCGATGTTCGGGTCTGCCCGATACTTGGCGAGAGTCTGCTCCACCCAGGTGTTCTGGGCTCCGCCGCTGTAGCCGGTGTTGGCCTTGATCTCGTAACTGACGTCGTTGGCGTCGAGCGAGAGCACCGCGGTGTTGCCGTACACGAACGAATACGCCGACGGGCACCCCTTCGGGCCAGTACTGGGCTGATCGAGACGTGCCGCGTGGCCACCGTATCCGTTGGGGCTGTACAGCGCCTCCATGTCGTGATTGCCGGTGGCGAACAACCACGGTGCCGTCGATGCGCTGGCCTCGATGGCCTGAAAATAGCCGTCCCAGACGAAGGGATTGAACTTGTCGAACCCCTTCGGTGGCGTCTTGCCGTGGCCCGCGAACTGCGGTGGCAGACCGGCACCCGACGGGTCCGCGTAGGCGATATCGCCGGCAAGAATGTGGAAGTCCGGACGCGACGCCTCGATCTGGCGATTGATGTTGCGCGCGTGGTTGACCGACGGTTCGTTGTCGGCCTTGTAGTACAGGTCGTCGTAGTCGCCGGCCACCAGACCCGCTGGCTGCGAGGGTGTTTCGTCGACGCCCTGGTCCCCCATCATGGTGAAGCGGAACGGAGCGATGCGTCCGGTCGGCAGCGCGGGAGATGCACTGCGAATGTCGCTGACGAAACCGTCTGCGGTACGCCATCGGTAATAGTGCGGCAGCTTGGGCGTCAGATTGTCGACGGGCACATGCACGTAGTACTGCTCGGCCGACAGAATGCCGCCATCGGTCTGCGGGACTTGGCTGACGAGGTTGCGCACCTCGGCGGAGGTCGTCGCTCCCAGTGCAGGCGTCGGGCCGTGATCGAGAAAGACACCGGTGATGCCGGGATTACGGGAAAGCTGAGCGGAGAATCGCAACTGCGTCGCCGGGTCGTTGCCGAAGCCCATGTGTCGACCGGCCACCGCCAGCGGCGCGTCCTGCGCATAGGCGGTGCGCGCGAACACCGAATTCCCGACGCCCACCGCGGCTGCCGTCGCTGCGGCACCGACCAGAAAGTTGCGTCGACTCACCGGGTGCCGCCGCAGGAACGACCGATGCCAGTCGTGCTGCTCGGCCATCGTCATGTTCTCGGCGAGCGTCCCCGGAATTCCGGTCGCGACGGTCTCGCCTGCGGGATTGAGCGTCATGAATCGATGGTGACCGTGAAGGCCCGTCAGGCGCTGAACGGAATGGAGCACTTCAGGTGAACAAGTGGAGAACACCGATGCACAACGGGACGAACGTGGACAATCCCGTCGGGGAGGAAAGCCCCGCGCCGGCCATCGATCGGTGGTGCGGGTATCGGGGCCGACCACGGACAAAGATTGGGCGAAACACAAGCAATCGAGCGCATGCCGGTGTGCTCGTCCAACCGAAACAGACATACGCGGCCTCGAACACGTCCAGTTCGTGGGCCAACTGCCCCGCCGCCCGCGAGATCCGCTGTTACTCTGATCACGAAACTTGAGGTCAGCGCCCGTTGGCTGAAGTTCGACGTGAGTTATACACCTCCGGTGATTGCACGCGCCCCTGTGGCTGCAGCCAGTCAACGGGAGCCAACAGTTGAAAACCGAGGAGAAGTCATGCTGAAGAAGTCGTTGACCGTAGCTGCACTGTCCATTGCCTGTGCGGTCGGATTCGCCCCGCTGGCGCAGGCCGCCGACGTGCCCGATTTCAAGGACAAGATCGAGGGCAAGTCGATCTCCGCCGCGCGAGCAATCATCAAGGACAGCGGCAACCTGATGCTGGTCAAGCTCGACGGCCCCATCAACGGATGCGAACTCGCAGATCGCGAAGCAACTGCCCTGCGCTCGGTGTACTTCGCGCCCATCGACCGCAGCAACGTGACCATCACCTTCTCGTGCCCCGAAGAGGAGTGAGTCTTCTCCTCCCCTAACGCCACGAAGGACGCGCACCGAGAGTGATCTCGGTGGCGCGTCCTTCGTCGTTCAACAGGTTGAGGCCCGGATCCGTCAGGTCCCCTTGACGTTGAGAATCTGGCGTAGCTCGTGCTCGACGCTCACCAGGTCGCGCGCGTCCTCCATCACGACATCGATGGACTTGTAGGCGTCGGGAATTTCGTCGATGAAGTCTGCACTGTCGCGAAACTCGATCCCCTTCATCCGCTCCTGCAGGTTCTCGTGGGTGAACCGCTTCCTGGCCTCGGTCCGAGAGAACTGCCGACCGGCACCGTGGGGTGCCGAGCACAGGCCGGCCTTGGAACCCTTTCCGACCACCACGTACGAGCGCGTTCCCATTGATCCGGGAATGATCGCCTTCACACCCTCGTGTGCGTCCACTGCACCTTTACGGGTGAGCCACACGTCCTTGCCGAAGTGCGTTTCCTTCACCGTGTAATTGTGATGGCAATTGATCCGCTCGACCTCGCGGTGGTCATCCGTTCCCATCCATTCGGCAAATACCGCGCCGAACCGGTCCATCATCTCGGCCCGGTTCAGGTACGCGAACCGCTGCGCCCACCTCAGATCTCTGATGTAATGCCCGAATTCACGGGAGCTCTCGGGCAGGTACGCCAAGTCCTTGTTCGCCAACGAGATCCACCACTGCGCACACAGACGCTGCGCAATCCCGATGTGCTTCTTCGCGATCTTGTTGCCGACGCCCCTCGACCCACTGTGCAGAAACAGCCAGACTCGATCGGTTTCGTCGAGGCACAACTCGATGAAGTGGTTGCCGCCGCCTAACGAACCGAGCTGCTCCCGCCACTGAGGTGAGTGGTTCAGCTCTACACCGTCCCTGGCCGCCAACTCCTCGAGTTCGAGCAGCTTTGGCGCAGTGAACTGCCATCGATCGACACCGACGTTGTAGTTGCCGGGCGAGAGGGGGATGCTGGCCTCGATGGCGAGTCGCAAATCCGTCAGGTTCCGTCCGTCGAGGTCATCGAGGGTGAATTCTGTTCGGACACCGATCATTCCGCAGCCGATGTCGACACCGACGGCGGCGGGAATCACGGCACCCAACGTCGGAATGACTGTTCCTACAGCACTTCCCATGCCGCTGTGCGCGTCGGGCATCAGGGCGACGTGTGGATGCACGAACGGCATCGATGCTGTTTCGCGAGCCTGCTCGAGCGTCTTGTCCTCGAGCTGTGACGCCCAGTTGAGCAGCCGTAAGCCCACCTTGTTCGGGGGCATGATGTTCCTTTCTGCCCCCTCGTCGAGAGAGAGCTATTCGATGGGTCGCTGTTTGCCGGTGAGAGCAGCACACAGCTCGATTGAATATGCGCGCAGCACAATGCTCGGACGGACTCTCGTGTCGAGAGCCGCGCAGGGCAGACAAGTGGCGCGCATGGCGATGACCCTATCGAGCTGAAAGTCTCCGACGCGAGCTAATTAATTCGCCCGGCGAGGATGGGAGACGGGACAGAATGCACAGAGTTGCGCTGATCAGCCGGGATCCCGTCGATGTGCGTCGCTACTGTGCATTCCGGCCCAATAATCGGAACCTACACTCCCCCACCGAATGCGAGTCCCAGTAGATACGTCGCCCCGGCCGCGCCGTATCCGATGGCGAGTTGGCGCAGTGCGCGTTTGACGGGCGGGCCGCCGCTGAGCAGTCCGACGATCAGACCCGTACAGATCAGTGCCAGTCCGACGAGTACCGCGGCAACGGCAAGGGCCACATAGCCTTCGAGGCCGAACAGGTACGGCAACACTGGGATGACCGCACCCGAGGCGAAGAAGCAGAAGCTCGCTGCGGCGGCACCGAGTCCGGTGCCGATGGATTCGTGCTCGTCGATGTCGGTGGCCGGTTCTTCGACGGCGGGCAGCAGTCGAATGACGTCCGCGGCTTTCGCGTCGGCTTCCTCGTGGGTCATTCCGCGAGCGCGGTAGACGAGGGCGAGTTCGTTGGCGTCGACGTCGAGGTGTTGAACGGCCTCATTCGCGGCGCTGTCGGGCGACGATGCCTCGAGCAGTTCGCGTTGCGAGCGCACCGAGACGTATTCGCCTGCTCCCATCGACAGCGCACCGGCGAGCAGTCCGGCGAGTCCGGTGACCAACACGATGTGGTTGGACACTCCGGATCCGCTGATGCCGAGCACCAGGGCGAGGTTGCTGACCAATCCGTCGTTGGCACCGAACACCGCGGCGCGGAAGGTTCCCGAGAGTCGATTACGGCCGCGCGCAGCCAATGCCCGGATGACCTCGGCGTGGATTTGCTCGTCGGCCGTCATCGCGTCGGTGGCATCCGCGTCGGTCGCGTAGGGCGAGCGGGTCTCGGCGCGTTGCGCGAGGGCGAGTACGAACACCGATCCGAAGCGGCGCGCCAGCACACCGAGTATCCGGGTACGAATGTCGCCTTTGAGTGGCATCCCGACGCGATCGCCGAGCAGATTTCGCCAATGCTGTTCGTGGCGACCTTCCGCGTCGGCCAACTCGAGCAGAATGTCGCGTTCCTCGCCGCTGCGCCGACCCGCCAGGTCGCGATAGACGGCGGCCTCGGCCCGCTCGTCGGCGAGATACTGCCGCCATCGCTTGACGTCCTTCGACGAAGGTTCCGTTCCGTCCATCGAGCAAACGTACCGGGCTCCGCCCTCGTGCGCGTTGTGCGTACCTGGAAGGGTGCACAACGCGCACGAGCGGGGGGTCAGCTCGGGTCGTACACCCCGGCCTGGACCGCTTTGACCAACCTGCGCGGCACTCTGAACTCACGGCCCTGAAAACGCACGGTCACGAGATCTGGGGCGACGGCCTTCCACTGTGCCCGTCGGCTACGCGTGTTGGAACGCGACATCTTTCTCTTCGGAACAGCCATGTCTCACGCCTCCTTTCGGCTTCGACGGCCGTAGCGCTTCTCGAACTTCTCGACGCGTCCCTGGGTGTCCATGACGCGTGTCGCCCCGGTCCAGAAGGGGTGCGATTCGGACGAGACGTCGACGACGATCAGGGGGTAGGTGTTGCCGTCTTCCCACTCGGTCTCGCGGGCGGACGTGACGGTGGATCGAGTGAGGAACTTGTTCCCGGTGCTCGAGTCCTGGAACACCACCGGGTGGTAATCGGGGTGGATGCCTGGCTTCATTCTGTTGCCTCTCGTGACTGGTCTGCGTACGGGGATTCGCTGCTCTCGCAGGGGTCTTCGTGCCATTGGCCGAACGGGTCGGTCCACGTGGCCCACTGAGCGGGATCGGTCATCTCGTCGTCGGACACCAACGCCCACTGCAGAGTTCGGTCGATCTCGGTGGGGTCGGCTTGATGTACCAAGATCACCAACGACGTGTCTCGATCGCCGAATTGCTCGTCCCACCGCAGCGCAGCCATCGCTCGCCGGGTGGTGTCGACGCGATCCTGTTCCACCGGAGTCATTGCCGCAAGCCACTTTCCGGCGCTCGCCACCCGTAGTCCGCCGCCGGCCGATTCGATCCACAGCGCTTCGTCGGGTTGCGTGGCCACCCATGCCCGTCCGCGAGCGGTGACGACGCCGTCGAGCAACACGTCGATGGCCTCGTGCAGTCGTTCGGGATGGAACGGCCGAGTTGCAGTGAACTCCACTAGTGCGACTCCGCAGTCGACGGACAAGGGCGGCTGGCCGCGCAGCAGCGGCGAGTGGGCGTCGGTGATCTCACCGCGCCGGGCATCGAAGGGCACGGACGCGAGAACTGCTGGGCCGTCGACCATCGAGTCCTGCGGAACCCAGACGACGGGTGCGTTCGGTGCCAACCGCGCGAGGACAGCCGCAAGCCTTGCACGCTCCCACGCGTCGACATCGGGACCTGCGGTGACGACGAGCGCGTCGGAGTAGTCCACCTGGCCTACTACCAACTGCGCGACGGTTCGATCGTCATCCCCACTCGCGACGATGCCTCGGTCGGCCAAGGTGTCGTCGCCGGTGGCGTCGGCCAGCCAGGTTGCGGCGTCGAGGCAGCCGATCACGGCCTCGATACGTACGTCCCTCGAGGCCGGTCCGTCGATCTGCCCCACCACGTCGGCGACGGTGACGTTGTCCACCGCCCAGCACAACGCCTCGGGCTCGAGCGCGGGGTCCAGAACGAGCACGATGCGATCGACACTGCTGCGACTCGACAGTGCACGTAGCAGCGGCAGCAGGTCCTCGCGCAGCGTGCAGGAGACACAGCCGTGCGCCAGTTCCAAGATCGTCTCGCGCGGGTTCTCACCCAGGACGAACAACGTTCGGCGTACGACGCCCTCGGTGACGCGGCTCAGGTCGTGGCGGACTGCGACAGTTCCCGGCGCGAGCAGCGATGTCACGACAGCGTCCATGGCTCCGGTCCAGCCGGAGACGAGGACCATCGGGGTTCGATCGTCCGGTGATGTGTTCACGAGCGCCTTTCTTCTCGACAACGATTGTCATTCTCTGAGGATGCACGCTACATTCGCTTGAACGCTTTGTCGAAAACGATTGTCATAACGACAAGAAAGGAGTGCTCATGTCAGCGCACTGCCAAGTCACCGGCCGCACCCCCAGCTTCGGAAAGTCGGTCTCGCACTCCCACGTGCGCACCAGCCGCAGGTGGGATCCCAACATCCAGCGCAAGACCTACTACGCCCCCAGCCTCGGACGCCGCGTCACCCTCACGCTCTCGGCCAAGGGCATCAAGACCATCGACCGCGACGGCATCGACGCCGTGGTGGCCAAGATCCGCGCACGTGGGGAGAAGATCTGATGGGCAAGAGCACCGACGTCCGTCCCATCGTCAAACTCAAGTCGACCGCCGGTACCGGCTACACCTACGTCACCCGCAAGAACCGTCGCAACGATCCCGACCGGCTCGTGATGAAGAAGTACGACCCGGTCGTCCGCAAGCACGTCGATTTCCGAGAGGAGCGCTGACCGGTGGCCAAGAAATCGAAGATCGCGAAGAACGAACAACGCAAGGTCGTCGTCGCGCGCTGGGCAACGCGTCGCGCCGAGCTCAAAGAGATCATTCGCAAGCCCTCGAGCAGCGATTCCGAGCGCGCGGGGGCCCAGGCGGCACTGCAGCGTCTGCCACGCGATTCGAGTCCGGTACGATTGCGCAATCGTGACGCTGCGGATGGACGTCCGCGCGGTTACCTACGGAAATTCGGGCTGTCCCGCGTGAAGATGCGCGAGATGGCTCACCGCGGGGAGCTGCCAGGCGTCCACAAGTCGAGCTGGTAAGGGAAAAGGTAGAGATGGCAGTCAAGAGAGCACCGTCGAAGAAGGTCCGCGCAGAGGCGGGACGTCGACCGAAGAAGAACCCGTTGAACGCCGCCAAGGTCACCACGGTGGACTACAAGGACATCAACCTTCTTCGTCAGTTCATTTCCGACCGCGGCAAGATCCGTAGCCGCCGGGTCACCGGGCTCACCCCGCAGCAGCAGCGCCAGGTCGCTGTTGCAGTGAAGAACGCTCGTGAAATGGCATTGCTGCCGTTCACCAGCCGCTGAATCAGCTTTCGAGAAAGGCCACGTAGCCCTGGGCTACGTGGCCTTTCTGTCGTTCCCAGCAAGAAACGAGCAGTTCTACGATGTCCGGCGTTCTCGAAGGCTTCACCGTCATCTTCGTCGTCATCGCACTGGGCTACCTGCTCGCCCATCTGAAAGTCCTCGGCGAACACGGCCAGTTCGTTCTGAGCCGACTGGTCTTCTTCGTGGCGACGCCGTCGCTGCTGTTCGTCACGTTGGCCAATTCGGACCTGTCGGTCATCCTGTCCCCCGTTCTTGCCGTCGCCGGTTCCACAGCGCTGCTCGTCGGGGCCATCTACTTCGTCATCGCGAAGCTCGCGCTGAAACGCGCCGTGCCCGACGCGACCGTCGGCGCCCTCGCGAGCTCCTACGTCAATGCCGCGAACCTCGGTATCCCGATCGCCGTGTTCGTTCTGGGCGACGCCAACTTCGTCGCTCCCCTGCTGCTGTTCCAGATCATGATCTACACGCCGATCGCGGTGACCGTCCTCGACATCTCCACCAAGATCGACGAGGTCTCTCTGTTCAAGACGGTCACGACGCCGTTCCGAAACCCGATCGTGCTGGCCGGGGCCGCGGGTCTCGTACTGTCGATCACCGGATTCGAGCTCCCCGAGGCGCTCATGCAGCCGTTCCAACTCGTCGGCAACCTCTCCGTTCCTGGTGCACTGCTCGCGTTCGGACTGTCGCTGTACGGCGCGCGGGTACTGCAGAAGGGCATCAGCCCGCGACGAGACGTGGCTCTGGCGACCCTGTTCAAGATGGCGCTGCAACCCCTGCTCGGGTATCTGATGGCCCGATTCGTCTTCGGCCTCGACGGGCACGACCTGTTCGCCATCGTCGTCGTCTCGGCACTGCCCACCGCGCAGAACGTCTTCGTCTTCGCGAGCCGCTACCAGCGAGGGGTCGTTCTGGCCCGCGACACGGCATTCGTCACCACACTGGTCTCGATTCCCGTCATCGCACTCGTCACGGTGCTGCTGGCATGAGACGAACACAAAGGTTCTCCTCAGCTCCCAGCGCTACTTTGGGTTCATGAGGTTTCTCGCTGCAGGTGTCATGCTGTGCCTGCTCTTGGCCGGCTGCAGCACCGCCGCCGGTGACGACGACGAGACGACACCGACAACGAACTCCACCACCCCCATCGGGTTCGTCCAGCAACCCAGCGCGCCGCCCGTGCCCCACGAAGTTCCCGTCGGCGACGTCGGCACGATGTTCGAGTCGACCCCGGATCTGATCCGCGCGACGACCACTCCGTTCGAGTCGTGGAGCCAGGTGTCCCCCAACACCATCGCGGTGCACTTCGTCACCGGCACGCCCGAGTGCTACGGAGCCGACGCGACGGTGACCGAGACCGATTCGGCCGTCACGATCGAACTGCGTACCGGGACCAGACCGGACGCCGAGGACAAGTCCTGCATCATGGTTGCCGTCTACGCCACCATGCAGATCACGCTGGCGTCGCCGCTGGGTCATCGCGCAATCCTGAATGCGGCCTGACCCGGTCGCCGGTAATGTCCGACCGGTGAGCGACCAACTACCCGACCGAAATCGAAGTACGGTGCGCGCTGCCGATGCCGATCGCAACCTCGTGGCGCAGCTGCTGAGCGACGCGTTCGCCAACGGTCAACTGACCGTCACCGAGTACGACGAGCGGACGGCCGCGGCGTACCGAGCGAAGACCTACGGCGACTTGGACCTGTTGACCGACGATCTGGCCCTCACCCCACCTCCGCAGACGACGCACACCGGTGCGCCCCAGACCGATCGGGCCATCGCGATCATGAGCGGATCGGTTCGCAAAGGCGAATGGACCGTCGCCGCACGCATCGACGCCCTCGCCTTCTGGGGCGGAGTGCAACTCGACCTACGCCGAGCGACGTTCTCGGCCCAGGAAACCACCATCAACTGCGTCGCGATCATGGGCGGCATCGAGATCACCGTGCCGCCCGGCATCGGCGTCGAGGTCCGCGGCACCGGAATCATGGGCGGATTCGAGCACGTCAGCGCCACTCACCCCGGTGCTCCCCGAGTGGTCATCACCGGACTCGCCTTCTGGGGCGGAGTCTCGGTCGACATCAAGGCAGCTGAGAAATGACTACGATCGCCGACGCTTGAGGTAGTCGCTCACCACCGCAGCACCCAATCCGTCCAGATCCGGCGCGATGACCCGGCCGCCGACCCGCTCGGCCATCTTGTCGACCACCCGGGCCAGACCGGGATCGTCACCGAGACGGAAAATCGTCACCTGCGCACCGAGTTTCGCGACGGTATCGAGCTCACGCACCGTCAAACCCAACGTCTTCGACGACGGCGGGTAATCGAAATACGCATGGCCGTCCGGCTCCAGATGAGCCGTCGGCTCACCGTCGGTGACGATCAAGACCACCGGCTGCGCATTGGGATGCCGACGCAGATGCCGCACTGCGAGCATCAACGCGTGATGCAGATTGGTGCCCTGATCGTAGGCACCGTCCAGGCCGGCGAGCTCCGAGGCCGTCAAAGTCTGTGCATGCCTGCCGAATCCGATCAGCTGCAGATCGTCCCCGCGGAATCGAGTGCTCACCAGATGATTCAGAGCCAGTGCGGTGCGCTTCATCGGTACCCAGCGGCCGTCCATCACCATCGAGAACGACGTGTCGACCAACAACGCCACCGCAGCCTGCGTCCGGGTTTCGGTCTCGCTGATCTCCACATCTGTCACCTGTAGCTGCACCGGAAAGCCCGATCCCTGTGCAGCCGTACGCAAGACGGCATTGTTGACCGTGCGGGTCACGTCCCACGGTTCGGTGTCGCCGAATTCCCAGGTGCGCGACGCTCCCGTCGGCTCTCCCATCGCGCCGGCCTTACGCGTATCTCGCTCGCCGCCGCGTCGAGACAGCTTTCCCGCGACATCCTTCAGCGCCGACTGCCCCAGCTGACGCATCGCCTTGGGCGACAGACGCCACTGACCGTCGGCACCCTTGTCCATGAAACCTTGCTGCTGCAGCGCCTTTTCGAGCTCGGAGAGCATCCGGGCATCGGCCGCAGCCTCCGGTCCGAGTTGCTTCAGCAACGCGTCGGCGTCGATATCGTCCAACGCTGCCCCGTTGTATTGCTGCGAGAGCTGATTGCCCAGATTCTCGAGATCGGCAATGTCCTGCAGGGCCCCGGTACCGTCGCCCAGACCCATTCCGTTCTCGCCGCGGAAGTTCTGCGAACCGTCCCAATCCTCACCGGGCCGGGCCTGCTGCAGATTCTGATCCAGTTGATCGAGCTGATCCAGCAGGTTCGAATCACCGAAGGCCTGCTGCGCCAACGCATCCAACTCGGCTCGCTGCTCGGGAGTCAGAGAGTTGCGTAGTCGCTGCGCGGCGGCAGCCCTTTCCGCCAGTGAATCGAGTAGCTCGTCGACATTCTTCGGATTCTCCGGAAAATGCTGACCGTGCTTGTTCATGAACTCGTCGAACTGCTCGTCGGTGTTCTCGCCCTTGTTGTGGGCGTCGAGCAGTTCGTTGAGGTCCTTCAGCATCTCGCTGATGGCCTGGCGATCCTGCTCGGTGGCACCTTCGAGAGCCTGCTTCATGCCGGCGAATCGCTGATCGAGCATCTCGCGGCCGAGCAGATCCTTGATCTTCTCGTAGTTCTCGCGCCCCTCCGACGAACGCCAGTCGTAATCCGAGAGCTCCTGCACCGCTTGGGCGGTCGACGGAGACAGATCGCCGATCTGCATCTCCTGGAACCGCGCATCGTCGTCGAGGGCACGCGCCAACGCCTTACGCTCCTCGAGCACCGCCTTGTCCAGCAGCTCACGCACTTCCTGCAACGTGCCATCGAGGTTGTTCTGCTTCAACAGATCTCGGCGACGCTTGGCAGCCTGGGCCGCGAGGTCGTCGAGCCCGCGCATGTTCTTCGTTCCGCGCCGCAGCATCTCCTGCAACGCCCGGCGAGGCGACGCCCCCTCGAGGACGTCCTCGCCGATCGCATCCAACGCCTCCCGCAGATCGACGGGAGGAGCCAGTGGATCCGGGCCCTCGTGATAGCGCCCGTACCTGGAGCGACGCATCAGCTGTACACCGTCTGGCCGTCGTCGTCGGGATCCTTCGAGATCCGCCGCGCGAGGTAGAGACCTTCGAGTGCCAGTTCGACGGCGGCTGCTTTCTCGCCGTCCGAGGTCGCCTTCAACCGCTCGGTGATGTCGCCGATCACGGCCACGTCGGGCAGCTCGTCGAGCAGAGCCTTTGCGGTGATGCGATCGCCGGTGACGATCGGGTCGCCGGTCTCGACGGCCGTCACCAACGCCGCGAGGTTCAGGCCGCCCAAGTGTGCCCGGACGGTATCGGCCGTCGCGCGTCGCAGCATGTGTTCGAGAACCTCGATTTCGCGGCCTTCTTCGCCCGACTCGAACTCGACCTTGCCGCGCAGCACCTCGATGATCGTTCCCAGATCCACCGGCCGCGCCACGGCGTCCGCTTCGCCGAGTATCGCGGCGCGGTGAACCGCTGCGGCAGCGATCGTTTCGGCAGCGGCGATCGCGAATCGTGCCGAGACGCCGGAGCGCTGGTCGACCGACGGCGATTCGCGCAGCAGTCGAGTGAATCGAGCGAGCACCTCGAGCAGGTATGCCGGGACCTCGGCCTGCAGGTCCGCTTCCTGATCGATGACGGCTACCTCGGCGTCCAGCTCGAGCGGGTAGTGCGTTCTGATCTCGGCACCGAAGCGGTCCTTGAGCGGGGTGATGATGCGTCCGCGATTGGTGTAGTCCTCGGGGTTGGCGCTGGCCACCAACATGACGTCGAGCGGGAGCCGCAGGGTGTAGCCGCGGACCTGAATGTCGCGCTCCTCCATGACGTTGAGCAGCGACACCTGAATGCGCTCGGCGAGGTCGGGAAGTTCGTTGATGGCCACGATGCCGCGGTGACTCCGCGGAACCAGACCGAAGTGAATGGTCTCCGGGTCGCCCAGGCTGCGGCCCTCGGCGACCTTCACCGGATCGACATCGCCGACGAGGTCGGCCACCGAGGTATCCGGGGTCGCGAGCTTCTCGGCGTACCGCTCGCTCCGGTGCCGCCACTCGATGGGCAGATCGTCGCCCAGTTCCTTCGCTCTACGAATACTCGCAGGGGTGATGGGCTCGTACGGATGCTCGCCCAGTTCGGCACCGGCGATCACCGGCACCCACTCGTCGAGGAGCAGGTTGAGGGTACGCAGCAGACGGGTCTTGCCCTGCCCACGCTCACCCAGCAGAACGACGTCATGACCGGCCAGAATCGCGCGCTCGAATTGCGGCAGCACCGTCGACCCGAAGCCGACGATCCCCGGCCACGGATCTTCGCCGTCACGCAACGCCGTCAAAAGATTTTCGCGGAGCTCTTCCTTGATCGACCGCTGCCGATGTCCGGATGCCTTGAGTTCGCCGAGAGTGGAGATGCCAGGTTTGGTGGAGGTCACTTCTCCACGCTACGAGCGTTTGACGATTGCTGCCATCTAGTGGTCCGTTGTGGTTCCGTCGAGTTCGCACTTATGCCACCCGAACTGGACAAATCCCCTGCACAACTGCGATCTCGCTAGATCGGTGCTCCTGCCTCACGGAGCTTGGCCCGAACTCGACGGACCACTTCGTCGGGACGACGGCGGAGTTGTTCGGAATTGACCCGAACGATATGCCAGTCGCACTGCTGCAAGTCCTCGTACCGCTCGATGTCGCGGGTCCGCTGACGCTCGTCGAGCCAGTGCTGCACCCCCTCGTATTCCACCCCGACACGCCACCTCTCCCACCCCATGTCGATCCGCGCGACAAATCGACCACGTGCATCTCGAACGTCGATCTGGGTGGTGGGTTTCGGAAGTCCAGCGTCGATCAGCAACAGTCGGGTGCGCGTCTCCTGCGGCGATTCCGCACCTCCATCCACCCGACCGAGGGCGTCGAGCAGCACCCGGATACTCCGACACCTCGGACGCAGTGACGCGAATGCACTCACCGCATCCCGCTCGAGGCCGGTCGCGGCCATGAGTGAATCGAGGAAGATCACGGACTGCGGTGACGGAACCCATCGCCCGATATCGAACGCGGTCCGTACCGGGTTGGTCACCGCCACCCCGCCGACAACGAGCACATCGCCAGGCTCGATCGAATCGCGCCGGAGGATCAGCCCTGGGAATGAATGTGATTTTTCCAGCGCAAGCACAGTGGGTGGCACCGAGGCGTCGACCCATCGCGCGCCATGTATAGCGGCCGCCGAAGTACCCGCGACAATTGCGCTGTTGCCGACGCACACAGATGCCGCCACAGCCAGGGTCCGCGCATCCAGGGTGGTTCCCGTGGGCACATACGTGTCACGGAACACTCGTACATTGTCGCGGCTCAGTCGGTGACGGCTCAACGAACCGGACTGCACTGCAACCGACCCACGAAACGGTCCTGACTCGATCCCCATCGCTCAACCCTGGCAGGGTCGAGCCCCTCGAAACGGCCAGCAGCGCGATCTGTGGACAACTATTCGGTCATCCACAGATCGCCGAGATCGCAGTTATGCGAGCGGAAATGGTGTAAAAGGCTGCACAACTGCGATCTCGACGGAGCAGCTAGTGGGCGAAGTGCCGCGAACCCGTGAGATACAGCGTCACGCCCGCGTCCTGTGCAGCAGCGATCACTTCGTTGTCGCGGACCGAACCACCGGGCTGCACAACGGCTTTGACGCCCGCGGTCATGAGGACCTGCAAGCCGTCGGGGAACGGGAAGAAGGCATCGGAGGACGCGACCGAACCGACGACGCGATCCCCGGCACGCTGGACTGCGAGGTGGGCGGCGTCGACGCGGTTGACCTGGCCCATTCCGACGCCGACCGACGCGCCGTCGTGGGCGAGCAGAATTGCGTTGGACTTGACGGCTCGTCCTGCGCGCCAAGCGAATTCGAGATCCTTGAGGGTCTGCTCGTCGGCGGGTTCGCCGGCGGCCAGGGTCCAGTTGGCCGGATCGTCGCCGTCGGCGTCGATGACGTCTCTCTGCTGCAGCAGTGCCCCGCCGGAGATCGGCTTGAGTTCGACGCCCGACGTGGGCGGCGCTTCTGCGAGCAGAACTCGAATGTTCTTCTTGCGCTGCAGCACTCCCAGCGCGCCGTCGGCGTAGGACGGCGCGATGATGACCTCGGTGAAGATCTCGGCGACCTGCTCGGCCATCTCGACGGTGACCTCACGGTTGGCCGCGATGACGCCGCCGTAGGCACTAACGGGGTCGCACGCATGCGCCTTGCGGTGCGCCTCGGCGATGTCGGTGCCGACGGCGATGCCGCACGGGTTTGCGTGCTTGATGATAGCGACGGTGGGCTCCGAGTGATCGAACGCTGCCCGCCAGGCCGCATCCGAATCGGTGAAGTTGTTGTACGACATCTCTTTTCCGTGCAGCTGCTCAGCCTGCGCGATGCCGGCAGCAGCGGAGGAGTCGACGTACAGGGCAGCCTTCTGGTGCGGGTTCTCGCCGTACCGAAGTACTGCGGAGCGGTCCCAGGTGCCGCCGATCCACTCGGGAAACACCGTCTCGGTGTCGGGAGTCAGGACGCTCGACATCCACGACGCCACTGCGACGTCGTATGCCGCGGTGTGCTGAAATGCCTGCGCGGCAAGAGATGTGCGCTCGGCGAGCGTGAATCCGCCACCGGAGACAGCGGTGAGTACGTCGTCGTACCGGCTCGGGTCGACGACAACCGCGACCGACGGGTGATTCTTGGCTGCGGCGCGCACCATCGACGGGCCGCCGATATCGATCTGCTCGACGCATTCGTCGGGTGTCGCACCGCTGGCGACGGTCTCGGTGAACGGGTACAGGTTCACCACGACGAGCTCGAACGCCTCGATGCCCAGCTCGTCCAACTGAGCCAGGTGCTCGGGCTTGCGGGTGTCGGCAAGGACCCCGGCATGGACGCGAGGATGCAGCGTCTTGACGCGACCCTCGAGGGTTTCGGGGAATCCGGTGAGGTCCTCGACCTTGGTGACCGGGATTCCGGCGTCGGCGATCTTGCTCGCCGTCGATCCGGTGGACACCAGAGCGACGCCCGCGGCATGCAAACCGGTCGCAAGTTCGATCAGTCCGGTCTTGTCGTAGACACTGACCAGTGCGCGGCGCACCGCTTTACGTTCACTCATCGGATTATCTGAGCCTTTCGTCCATCGGAGGTGACACCTTTGGCTGCGACCGCTGCGATCACGTCGACCAGCAACCGTCGTTCCACAGTCTTGATGCGTTCGTGCAATGCCGCTTCGTCGTCGCCGTCGAGAACGGGCACGGCTTCCTGAGCCAGGATCGGCCCGGTGTCGACGCCGGAATCGACCAGATGCACCGTCGAACCGGTCAGTTTGACGCCGTGGTCCAGCGCGTCTCGAACGGCGTGCGCACCCGGGAACGACGGCAACAGCGCTGGGTGCGTGTTGACGATCCGGCCGGCGAACGCGTCGAGAAATCGAGGACCGAGGATCTTCATGAACCCTGCGGTGACGATCAGATCGGGCTCGAACCCCAGTGCAGCGTCGGTGAGCGCCTCATCCCAGGCCGCCCGATCGGCGAAGTCCCGCAAGCCGATACGAAAATGTGGGATCGCGGCATCGTCGGCATGACGAGCGGCCGCGCACTCTCGATCGACTCCGACGGCCACGATGCGCGCCGGGTAGTCCTCGGCAGTTGTCGCGGCGACGAGCGACTGCAGGAGCGAGCCGGTCCCCGACGCGAGGACGACGACCCGCGCGGGTGTCTCACGCAAGGCAGTCAGCGCACTACTCCTGAGGTATCGAGGGGATCGTTCGAGCCAGCAGAAAGCCTAGTCGCTCCGACCCGCGCCCCTACCGGGCAGGTCCGTCCTCCGCAGTGCTCGACGCGTCGTCCTGGGCCGGGGGCGGAGCGACGATCTCGGCCTCGAGCGGTTCCTCGGATTCGGCGTCTGCCGCGATCGGATCGTCTGCTTCCACTGTCTCGACCGGCTTCTCGTCGACGACCTCGGCCTCGACGACGGTGTCCGCGACAGCCTCGTCCGGCTCCGACGCAGGCGCTCGAATGGCCAGTTCTGCTGCGGGCACGGGCTGCTCGGTACCGGATCGGTCGTGGGGTTCGTGGTCGAGTTCCGGGTCTGCTCGACGCCACACGACGATGGCCGCCGAGGCGGATCCGACGACGCCGAGCCAGGCGAAGGTCAGCAGTGCGAAGCTCCACACGGTGACTTCGACTGTGCCGAACGTGCCCAGGTTCCCGCCTGCGGCGTAGCCGAACACCGCGGCGAGGGCTCCCATGACTGCAGCGACGGCCCACACCGAGGAGACCGCGACCTGGACGTCCACGCTTCGGATCGCGCAGTCGCGTCCCAGGAGTAGCCCCGCTGCGATGGGAACGACGAGCATGACGATCCAGATCGTCTGCGCGGATCCTTCGGGGAGGACGGCGAGGATCGGAAGCGGCGGGAGCGGCCCGCCCGTCGTCGAGAACAGGCTGACCGTTGCGTCTCCGAAGCTCGCCGAGGACCCCGTCGCGACGGCGAGGGCACCGAGGACGATGTTCGGCAGGTACAGCACCGACAGCACGGTCAGTCCCAGCATGCCGACGAGGGTGCGTCCGTTGTCGAGCAGCGAACCGGCGGTGTCCCAGGAAGCGAGCAGCGCCAACAGCACGATGGCGGCGCCGCCTGCCGTCAGCACCGCAACGGACCGCACGAGCGGCGCAACGAGTGCGCGTACCCAATCTGGAAGATGTCGATCGATCACCAGGGCATCCCAGCGAGCGAGGATCAGGCCGGTGCCCGACGCCGCTGCGTGCACTCCGGCCACCCACGAGAAGGCGACGAGTGCGTTGGGGCTCGACAGTCCGATGACCGTCGACGCATCCTTGGCGACGGCCAGAGCGATGGCCGTGAAAGCGAGGGGTCCGGCCATCGACGCGGCGAACACCCACCTGACCATGCGGCGGTCGGTGGTCTCGTCCACCGCGTGGTGAACCGTGCGTGCGACGGACCAGGCGACGACGAGGGTGGGAAGCATCGGGGCGACGCCCATCGACGTGCCACCGATACTCAGCGGCACCAGGTGCACCGCGAACCAGGAACCGGCGATGGCACCGAGGGTTCCGGTGAGATCGCTGTTGACCGAGACAAGGGTGATCAGGACCAGAGTCGTGGCGATGACCACCACCAACCCGGAGGTTTTGAAGGCCACTGCAGCGAGCGTTCGTGACTGATCGGGCGTAGGCCCGGTGCTCACACGGGAACTGCGTGCGGCCGCGCGTCGAGTATCTCGGTTCAATAGATCGCTCATCACTACGAGATTCGCATCAACGACGCGGCACGCCGGTCAGGCGCGCCGCGAAGTCGAGTGTGACGTGCGAAATCAGTCGCGCTTGTTGTCGTCTTCCGCGGGAGTCGCGCCGAACGATTGAGTCGGTGCGCCGTACGGCGTCGACTGTGAGCCCGACTCGGACTCGTCGGGTGTGCTCGACGGCTGACCGTAACCGGACGGCTGGTTGCCGTACTGGTACTGGTTCGGCGGGTACGCCTGCCCTGCGGGCGGACCGCTCGGACCGGTGTAGGGCGGCGGCGAATAGCCACCCTGCGGTCCGGTGTTCGGCGCAGGCTGATTGCCGTACGGCGACTGTGCGCCGGGACCGTAGGAGTGCTGGCCGGACGTCTGTCCACTCGGCGCTTGTCCGAAGTTCGACGAGCCTGCTGTGTTCGACGGGGCCTGACCGTAGGCCGGCGGGTTGCTGTAGTTCTGCGGTCCGGACGGTCCACCGAACGACGTCGTCGGCGCGTTGTACGGATTCTGCTGGCCGTAACCGGACTGCTGACCCTGGTTCCCGAAGCCGGACTGCTTGGGTGCCGGAGCCTTGACGATGCCTGCATCGAGCAGCAGCGCAACCACAGCGGCCGATGCTTGCACGAAGCCCAACACGAGCACCAGGATCGCGCCGATTCCGAGCGAACTGCTGGTGCTGGCGAACTCGTTGCCCTCGGCACTGGGCAGGCTGAACGACTGGAAGACGAGCACCAGGAATCCGGCGATGGCCAGTGCCGCGATCACGGCCTGGTTCCGGGCATCCTTCTGCAGCAGCGACGCACCTGCGATCAGACCGGCGGCGAGCAGGAACGCGATCGACGCCGCACTTCCGCCGGACTCGAAGAAGTTGGTGCTGAACGAGGTCTGGATGCCGCTGGGCAGTTGCTCGGACGACGACACTTCGGCGGTGACGAAATCGAGCAGGCCGAGCAGGAAGTTGACGATACCGAGACCGAGCACCACGAAGGTCAGGATCTTCGGCAGTTGTGCGAGCCCGGCACCGGACGACTTCGTCGAGTGCCCGGACGTGCCCGGCGCGGACCCGCTCGGTGCGGAGGTTCCTGGCACGGGCGGGCCGAACGGGTTGGATACCGACGGCTGGTGGAACGGCTGGTTCTGACCCGACTGGGGGTAGGCACCCGACGACGGCTGATTCGGCGTGGACTGATTCGGCGTGGACGGGGGGCCGTAGGACGGTCCGCCTCCGCCGTAGCCACCAGAGTTGGAGCCCCCGTTGTCAGGGCTGCCGGGCGAGTAGGTCATCGCGTCTCCTCATCCTGATAGTGCCGTACCCAGGTCGGTCGGGTCCGAGATCTCACGCTACTGCACGGACCCGACCGCTCGAGGAACTCCAGGTCAGTGGGACGTGACCAACTCGTGGTCGTTCGATTCGGCCGCTTCGAGCTCCCGCACCAGCGGCAGCACCTTTCCTCCGAAGTATTCGATTTCCTCCTGAAAGTGCAGGAAGCCTCCGAGAACGAGGTCGACGCCGAGGCGTCGGTAGGCGACGATGCGTTCGGCAACCTGCTCCGGGGTGCCGATCAACTGCGTCTTGAACCCGTCGTTGTACTGAACGAGGTCCTCGAACGTCGAGTCGGCCCACATCCCCTTCTTGTCGGCCGTCGAATTGCCCGCCTGCTGCACCGCACCTCTGAAACCCTCGACGGCAGGCTTGTTGGCCTTGTCGATGATCTCTCGCAACGTATCTCGCGCTTCCTTCTCGCTGTCTCGCGCGATGATGAATCCGTTGAGCCCGAACTTGACCTCACGTCGGTGATCGCGCGCGACCCGACGCAGGTTGTCGAGCTGCTCGGTGACGCCGTCGAAATCCTTGCCGTTGCTGAAGTACCAATCCGAGTACCGGCCGGCATTCTCCTGCGCGGCGGACGAGTTACCACCTTGGAAGAGTTCAGGATTGGGCCGTTCCGGGGTGTTGAGCGGCTTCGGCTTCAGCGTGAAATCGTGGATCCGATAGAAATCGCCCCGGAAATCCACGTCGTCCTCGGTCCAGATCTTGCGCAGTACCTGCAGGAATTCGGCGCTGCGACGGTATCTTTCGTCGTGCTCGAGCCACGGCTCACCGAGATGGGTGAACTCGTCCTTGAACCAACCACTGACGACGTTGACCGCAAAACGTCCGTTCGAGAGATGGTCGGCGGTAGCGCCGAGCTTGGCCAGGACGGCCGGCTGCCAGAGCCCGGGATGCACGGCGGCAATGACTTTCAGACGTTCGGTGGCCAACAGCAACGCGAGCGAGAAACTCGTCGACTCGTGCTGGAACTCGGCCCCGTAGCTCGCCTCGTAACGGACCTGACTGAGCGCGTACTCGAAGCCGTTGTTCTCGGCGGTCTGCGCCAGCTTCTTGTTGTACTCGTAGTCCCAACTGGTCCGTTGCTCGATGGTGCTGGTGACCAGGCCACCCGAGACATTGGGAACCCAGTACGCAAACTTGATTGCGTCGGCGATCTTTTCGGTGCTCATGTGTGCGTCATCCTTCATCGGATGAATGCGCCATCCACGCACTCAGATGGCGTGGATGGCACATTCATCCGGAAATCGGGGGTCGGATCGGGGCCGGAAATGTCGGGACTACGAGTACCAGGTGGGCTCGGGCAGCTCCCCGGTGAGCACCCAGCGGCCGACTTCGCGTCGCTTGTACGCAACCGGATCGTGCAGCGTGTGGGTTCGCACGTTGCGCCAGAAGCGATCGAACCCGTACTTGCTGGCTGTGGCGCGGGCACCGAGGGCCTCGAACACGGTCGAGGTGATCTCGAGCGAGACGTCGGTGGCGCGAGCCTTGACTGCGGCCACCCGCACCTCGTGGTCACCACGCTCCTCGGCGGTGACGTTCCACGCGTTGTCGTGAATCTTCTGCCCTTCCAACGCCACTGCGTCGGCCAGAGCTTCGACGGCCCACAGTTTGGCGGTCAGATCGCCGTAGATGTCGATGATGTAGGGCTCGTCGACGGCCTTGTCCACCGTGCTGTGCAGCCACGCGCGAGTCTTGTCCTTGGTGTACGACGCGGCTTCCTCGAGAGCACCCCTCGCGATTCCGAGGTAGAAGTTGACGAACACCAACTGGATGGTCGGAACATTGAGGGTGTTGTAGACGCGGGGCTGAAACACCTTGTCCACGAACCCCGCTGCACTTGGCCAGTCGACTCGAACCTTGTCGATCGTGACACTGCCGCTTTCGGTCTGACGCTGGCCGATGTTGTCCCAGTCGTCGTGGAAGGAAAGACCCTCGATGTTCGACGGCACGATAGCGAACACGTGATCGGTGCTGCCCTCGAGCGCACCCTCGAGCACGGTGACGTCCGAGACACGACTGCCGGTGGAGAACGTCTTGGAACCGTCGAACACGATGGTCTCGCCCTCGTCGGTGACCGACACGTCGTTGTCGCGTGGATTGACGGCACCGCCGAAGAACCACTTGTTCTTCGTGGCATCGGCTTCGACGGCCTCGATCTGCTCGGGAGTACCGACCAGACGCGCGGCCCAGAACCAGAGAAGGTGGTAGCCCAGCAGCTGACCGATCGAGCCGTCGGCCTTCGAGACGGTGCGAATCACCTGGTAGGCCGTGGGCCAATCCTGGCCGCCGCCACCGTGCTCGACGGGACCGAGCAGCGTGACGAGCCCGGCGTCCTTGAGCAACTGAACCTCTGCGGACGGAAGCTCACGACCCTTGTCACGGGCAACGGCGTCGACAGCGAGAAGCTGCGCTACCTCACCTGCGCGGGACACCCATCCGGCGGCAGTGGTGGGAGCGTCGGGCCAGTTCTTGGCGAGTGCACGATTTTCGGTAGTTGTCATGACGCACAGTGAAGTCCCGCGTCGAAGCGATGACCACAGTTCGACTCAGCGTGATTCTGAGAAACACTCTGGTATCTCTCAGCTGTCGGCCATCGCAGGAAGAAGATTGCCAGTCGAATATGCCAGCCGAGTCGAAAACCGTGCACCCGATAACTCAGGCCGCCGCCCTGTTACAGGCCGCCAAAAAATCTCCGTGACAGATAAGGACGATTTGTAACGTGTCACACCAATTGACGATTAGTGTTATACACATCACAAACCGGCGGGTCGCAACACTCGCACTCCCCTAGGACGCCCCTCATGCGCAAGTCCCTCTTCGCCACCGTTGCCGTTGCCAGTGCCCTCGCCGCTGCCGTCATCACGCCCGCCGTCTCCAACGCCGTCCCCACCAACGTGACCTTCGTTGTCGCGGGCGGTGCACTCACCATCACAGCCCCGACATCCCAGGCGCTGACCGTCACTGGCAATACAGCGAGCGGAGGAATCACCCCGGTCGTCGTGTCCGACCAGCGACTCGGAATCAACGGCTGGACTGCGTCGGCGATCAGCACCGCGTTCGACAAGCCCGCGCCGGACCCCGCGTCCATCCCTGCGACCGCAGTAACCTACTCGGCACCGCTCCTGCCTGCGCGCACCGGCGTCTCGACGGTGGCCGGAGTACTGGTTCCTCAGACCATCGACTCCACCAAGCCTGTCGTGGTCGCGACAGCGGTCGTCGGAGCGAACACCGCCACCTGGACCGGCACCGTCTCCGTCGCACTGCCCAGCGACGTCGTGGCAGGTACGTACACGGGCGTTGTCACGCATTCGGTGGCCTGATCTGTACATGTCACTTCATCGGGGATTGGCGGCCGGAGTCCTGACCGTGCTGATGTTCGCTTCGGCGTTCGTCGCGCAGGCTCCGGCTGCCGCTCAACAACCAACCGAATCGGCACCGGTGGGCAGCGTGGGCATTCGCCTGCTCGAGGCGCCCGTATCGCTACAGGACGATCCGCGGGCGCTGGCCTACATCATCGACAACCTGCCGCCCGGCACCACCATCACCAGGCGCATCGAGGTCAGCAACAGCACCGATCAGCAGCAGCCGGTCACCCTGTACCCCGCTGCTGCATCGATCGGAGCCGACGACTCCGGCTTCGAGGTAGGTGACGACCGCGCCGTCAACGAGCTCACGACGTGGATGTCGGTGACGCCGACGGACCTCACGCTGGCTCCGAACTCGGCGGCCGAAGCGGTGGTGACCATCGCAGTTCCACCCGACGCCCCCGAGGGTGAGCAGTATGCCGTCGTATGGGCGCAAACTGCCGGTGCCCCAACCGGAACCGGAATTCAGAACGTCAGCCGTGTCGGTATTCGCACGTATCTTTCGGTCGGAGCCGGAAACGGTCCCGCCGCCGACCTGTCCGTCGATGGGGTCACCGCTGCTCGCAGCGACGACGGTGCCCCACAGGTCGTCGCGAACATCACCAACACCGGCGGCCGAGCCCTCGACCCGAGTGGAACCGTGGAGCTGTCGGGCGGTCCCGGCGGGATTTCGACTGCACCGGTCAAGGGTTCGGGCGGATCTGTCGCGCCAGGGCAATCGGGAAGCGTTACCTTCACACTCGACCCCGCGCTTCCCGCGGGACCGTGGCAGGCGGCCGTGACAGTCACGAGCGGGTTGGTGAGCAAGACATCGGCCGTCGAGTTGACGTTCCCTGATCAGGGCTCGGTCACGGCGGCTGGAGCATCGTCGGATTCCGGTGCTCCTGTATGGATCTGGGGACTCGCCGCGCTGATCGCCGTCGCGATCGCAGCTGCGGTCGTCGTGCTGATACGGCGACGAAAGGTCAGTTGAGATGCGACGCCACGCGGTAGCTGTCGGGTTGGCGGTGGTTCTTGCAGTCACCGCCAACCCAGCGGCGTCTGCGCAACAATTGGCAGATCCCCCTGCTGCCGAACAGAATTGCGTCGTCGCACCTACGACGACCACAAGTCCCGTGCCGACCACCACCACTGCGGTTCCGACACCGGCATGTACGACCAGCGACACGACCGCCTCGATCCCTCCGGTACAGATCGCCACCACTGACGCTCCGGCACCATCCGCAACAACCACGACCACGACCACGACCACGACCACGATGGATGTGTCCAGCGCACCGACCGAAACATCCGGCGTCGTACCGACTTTCGAGCTACCCACAACAGAGCCAGCCGTGTCTCCGACTACCAATACGACGTCACCGACGCTTCCTACGGTTCCGATCGAGACTACGCCCGGCTCTGCCCTATCACCTGTTCCGGCAGCGCGCGCGGCCGCGGCACCTTCTGCGGCCAGCCTGCTGAATATCGAAACGACCAGCGATTTGACACCCAAGGCAGGACAAGGTGCGCTCACGCCTGGTGTGCCGTGGACCGGAAATATGGGCCTCAGCGTCGTCAACGTGCTCGGCAACTGGACTTCTACGGTGAGCCTCTCGCCGTTCCGAGGCCAAAACACCGGTAGGACGGTCACGCCGGTCGCGTCCTACTCCGCTCCCGAGACAAACTGCCTGCTTCTGTTGGTGAAATCCCCTGGCGTCAGCAATGTGCCGCTCTCGGCTACGGCCGTCAATGCGAAAACCGGTGGGGGCGTAGCGTGCCTGACGAGTTGGACGGCCACCGTGAACATCTTGGTACCGAACAGTGATCTGCTCGCCGACACCTACACCGCAACGCTCACTCATTCGATTTACTGAGCAACGGTCATCCGCGCAAGATCTTCTCCATTGCTTTACCCTTGGCGAGTTCGTCGATCAGCTTGTCCAGCAATCGGATTTTCTTCATCAAGGGATCTTCGACATTCTCGACGCGGATGCCGCAGACAACTCCGGTGATCAGCGTCGCGTTCGGGTTCAGGTTCGCCGCCGCGAAGAAGTCCTCGGCCTCGAGATGTCGATCGAGGGTGGCTTGATTGAACCCGGTGAACCACCGGACGATCTCGTCGACCTCCGCTGCAGTGCGGCCCTTTCGCACGACCTTGTTGATGTAGAGCCGATGGACCGTCACGAAGGCGGTGGTGAAGATGTTGTGCACGGGGCCAATCTAGTCCACCGACGCGCCCGCGAAGTAGGCCCGCACACGAGGCGTGAACAGCAGCACTGCGACCGCCAGCAGGATGACCACTTGAATCGCTTGCACCACGTGGGTCCACGGAAGATTCGGGGTGAAGATCAGGTAGGAGTAGGCGGCCACTCCGAAGATGCTCCAGCTCGACAAGAGTCGATGTTCGGATGGACTGCGCCTGGAAAGTCGCTGGACAAGATACGAGTAGCCGAAGATCAGGCTGACCACGGTGATCACCCGCAGCGAGTAGGCCCCGTAGACGATCGCTTTCGCCGAGGCCGGAAGGGAGCCGTCGTCCATGCCCTGTCGATGCATCTGGAAATCCGCCAGCGACTTCGCCAGCGCCACCGAGGCGAGTGCATACAGACACGAGACCACCATGGCCGCGATCATCAACCGGCCGACCGGTCGTACAGCCGGGTCCGCGTGCCACCCCTGTCGATACAGACGGTGCAGAAATTCCGACATCAGCCCTCCCCGAACGGTGTCACAGCGATTGTGACTTGATGTCGTTACTTTAGCTATTGACTCCCCTTTACCTTCACTGTGCAATTCAATTACTATGCAACACAACACTTTTCAGGAAGAATGGGCAGCGACATCGTCGAACGGGAGGGCAAGACATGACACGCAAGAGGTTCGAGTACTTCAAAGTCGCGTTGTTTCTGATGTCCGCGATCGTCCTGGCATGGGCTGCAGGAACTTTCGAATCGCTCTACTACGCACTCGCGGCGGCGCTGTTCGGAGCGATGACAGTGTTCGTCCTGTGGCGAGTGGACAAGTTCGAGACCGAATAGCGCTGCCCATACGTCGTGCGCGTTTTGCGTACCTTCAGGTACGCAAAACGCGCACAAGGGATTGGGGCACGAAAAAGCCCGCCACCGAAATCGGTGGCGGGCTCTTTCGGAAGCGAGTCCTACTTCACGGACAGCGATTCCAGGATTTCGCGCGCGAGGGCAGCGGTCTCGGACGGCGTCTTGCCGACCTTGACGCCTGCGGCCTCGAGTGCGTCCTTCTTCGCCTGTGCCGTTCCCAGCGAGCCGGAGACGATGGCGCCGGCGTGGCCCATGGTCTTGCCCTCGGGAGCGGTGAAGCCTGCGACGTAGCCGACGACCGGCTTGGTCACGTTGGCCTTGATGTAGTCGGCTGCACGCTCTTCTGCGTCGCCGCCGATCTCGCCGATCATGACGATGATCTTGGTATCGGGGTCCGCCTCGAACGCCTCGATGGCGTCGATGTGGGTGGTTCCGATGACGGGGTCGCCGCCGATGCCGATGGCCGTCGAGAATCCGAAGTCGCGGAGCTCGAACATCATCTGGTAGGTCAGGGTGCCACTCTTGGAGACCAGGCCGATGGGGCCGGTTCCCGAGATGTTGGCGGGCGTGATGCCGACCAATGCCTCACCGGGAGTAATGATTCCGGGGCAGTTCGGCCCGATGATACGGGTCTTCTTGCCCTTCTCCACGTTGTAGGCCCACGCGTATGCGGAGTCCTGCACGGGGATGCCCTCGGTGATGACGACGAGCAGCGGGATCTCCGCGTCGATCGCTTCGACGATGGCGTCCTTGGAGAATGCCGGCGGCACGAACGCGATGGACACGTCGGCTCCGGTCTTCTCCATGGCCTCGGAAACCGAAGCGAACACCGGCAGTTCGATGTCGTTGCCCTGTGCGTCGACGTGCTTGACCGTGGTTCCGGCCTTACGTGCGTTGACGCCACCGACGACCTGGGTGCCGGCCTTGAGCATCAGGGCGGTGTGCTTGGTGCCTTCGCCGCCGGTGATGCCCTGGACGATGACCTTGTTGTCCTTGTTCAGAAAGATAGACATTGTTTCCTCTACTTCGCTGCCAGCTCGGCGGCCTTGTCGGCGCCCTCGTCCATGGTTCCGGCGAGCGTCACCAGCGGGTGCGCGGCGTCGGCGAGAATCTTGCGGCCCTCTTCGACCTTGTTGCCGTCGAGACGGACGACCAGCGGCTTGTTGGCGTCGTCGCCCAGCTTCTTCAGCGCGCCGACGATGCCGTTGGCCACTGCGTCACACGCGGTGATGCCACCGAAGACGTTGACGAACACGCTCTTGACCTGCTCGTCACCGAGGATGACGTCGAGGCCTGCGGCCATGACCTCGGCCGAAGCGCCGCCGCCGATGTCGAGGAAGTTGGCCGGCTTGACGCCGCCGTGTGCCTCGCCTGCGTATGCGACCACGTCGAGGGTCGACATGACCAGTCCGGCACCGTTTCCGATGATGCCGACCTGTCCGTCGAGCTTGACGTAGTTGAGGTCGTTCTCCTTGGCCTTGGCCTCGAGGGGATCGGCTGCGTCCTTGTCCTCGAACTCGGCGTGGCCGGGCTGGCGGAAGTCTGCATTGGCGTCGAGCGTGACCTTGCCGTCGAGGGCGAGGATCTGATCGTCGGGGGTGCGAACCAGCGGGTTGACCTCGACCAGGAGAGCGTCTTCGTTGATGAAGACCTCCCACAGCTTCTGGATGGTCACCGCAGCGGCGTCGAGCACCTCGGCGGGCAGCTTGCCCTTCTCGGCGATCTCACGAGCGAACGCGAGGTCGACGCCCTTGACTGCGTCGACGGGGATACGTGCGAGTGCGTCGGGGTTCTCCTCCGCCGTCACCTCGATCTCGACTCCACCTTCGACCGAACACATCGCGAGGTAGGTGCGGTTGGTGCGATCGAGCAAGAAGGAGATGTAGTACTCCTCGGCGATGTCGGAGGCTTCTGCGACGAGAAGCTTCTTGACGACATGGCCCTTGATGTCGAGTCCGAGAATCGCTTCTGCGTTCTCGGTTGCTGCTGCGACGTCCTTGGAGTACTTGACGCCGCCGGCCTTGCCGCGGCCGCCGACCTTGACCTGCGCCTTGACCATTACTGGCTTGCCGATTTCTTCGGCAATCTGTGTTGCTCCGGCGACCGTGTCGGTGACACGACCGGCGGAGGTGGGTACGCCATGCTTGGCGAACAATTCCTTCGCCTGGTATTCGAAGAGATCCATCAGCTCACCGTCTCGTCTACGTTGACGCCCGCTCCAGGGGTGTGAGCGGGTCTGAGCATGGACTTTATCCAGGTGCCCCGACGGCGCATCGGGCGCATGGATGCTATGTGGTCTATCTCACCGCTGCGGCCGCAGTGAAACCGGCGTCACCGATCGGTGCGACGAGCCGAAAGTGCCGCCGCGACACCGAGAACGACGATTCCGGCGACCGATGGCACCACACCGGGTCCCATCTCCGGGTCGGCTGCGCGAGCGGACGTCAGTGGCCACGACGCGAGATGAACGACGCCCGCGACGGCCGCACCGGCGAGCAGAACGCTGCCACGCGCGGGGCGGGCCCGGGCGGCAACGAGGGCGGCGACGACGACGCCGACAGCGAGCAGCAGCTGCCCCCAGGTGTCCCAACCCCACGGGAACTCGGTGATGGTCGCCGCGGTCAGATCGCTGCCTCGATACAGGGGCAGGGCCAATCCGACTGCCAGTAGAACGGCCCCGACGAGCGCAGTTCCCAGCACCGGGAAGTAAGTGGCCGCATCCTCGGACGTGTCGACGTCGTCACGCTCGGCCGATCCTGCGAACAGGGCCAGCAGTCCGGCGACGGCCGCGAACACGACGCCCGCGATGATCAGCAGAGCACCCGTCCCGGTATCGACGCCCGCGAGATCCTCGGCCAGCACCACCGACTGCAACACGGCCGCCGCGGCCGACACCGCGGCGAGCCAGAAGACGGACAAGAACGGACGAGCCGCCGCAGCGAACTCGGAGAACAGCAGCGGCACCGAGGCCAGAATCGAGACGAAGCCCGCTATGAGCACCACGCGGGTCGCCAGGATCGTGGGCGCAGTTCCTGCGGCGTCGGTTTCGAGAATCGGCAACAGCGACCCCACCACCAGCAGTACGCCGGCAACTACGCCGGCACTGCCTGCTGCCGCATGCCACCTCGTGGTGCCGGGCCCCGAGACCCCGCGCGGACCCCGACCACCCTCGGCGACGGATCGCGCCGCCGCCAGAGCGCGGCGATCACGGCCGGAGGCAATAGGTGCGAGTACAGCGCCTCCGACGGTCAATCCGAGCCCGGCAACGGTGCCGAGGTACGCCCCGAGGCCGGCCTCGATCCGAGCACCGGTAGCCACTCCAGCGAGCAGACCGACACCCGCGAACGAGAGGACCCCGAGACCCGCGCCGACGGCGGCACCGGACGCGACCACCGGCGAGAGTGACGCCATCGCCGAGGCCGTGACCACGAGTGCGCCGATTCCGACCAGCGCGGACCCCACCGCCACGAACACCGGCGACTCCACCACCGCCGAGACGATCACCACCGGATCGGCCGACCGGTACAGCGAGGCGAATGCCGCTGCGGCGGCCACGACACCGAACGCTCCGAGCAGGATCGACAACAGCGGACCCACCCGGCCCGCCGTCGCCCGTCCCACGTGCTCCGAGTAGACCGAATGGCCGTAGCCGTCACCGAGCGCTGCGCGATGCACTGCCGACCACCCCGCCGCACCCGCCAGAACCGACGCAGCGTGACCGGCGAACAGAACATGAGAGCCGAGGGTGGCGTCGAGCATCGCGGCGCTCAGGGGACGGAACAGCTCGAGCCGGTTCGCATCGATCGGATCGGACAGCACAGCGAGATCGAGGATCGCGATTCCGAGCGTCACCGCGCCGAAGCCTGCGAGCAGAGCGGCACCGAATTCGACGCGTCGCATCGCAGCACTGACGGCGCCGGCAACCGCCACCACGACCGGGAGCGCAACGGCCAGCACAGCGGCCGACGAAACCCCGTCGCCCACTGGCGAACCGTCGACGGCCTGGACGACGCCGATCAACGGAGCTGCAGCGGCACACAGTGCGGCGACGACGGCGAGCACGACGGCGGCGACGATGCGCGACGTGGGCGAATGATCCTCCACGCCGCCGCGGGCATCCTGCGGCGCTATACGTTGCGGTTCGGCTCGGTCGGAGCCGTGGGCGGACGAGTCGTCGAAGGTGGGGGTCGGCACCCGTAGGACGGTATCGGCTCGGTCGCGTCCCGAGCCGTCGGTCACGGTGCGTGCCGCATTCGTGTCCGATTACGGATGTGGCGTGTCACCACATAAACCCTGGTCACCCTGTGAGCCATCTCACATATTGCCCCGGTTTCGGCTGTTAACTTGCGCGCGCCGCAACCATTTCGTTACCGTCTGCCGAGTCTTTCAGTAACGGCCAGGTCACAGATATCGGAGGTTGTAGGTCTTGCAGCAGCACCGCGCGTCCTTTACTTCCAGCCGATTCTCTCGCCCGACGGCGGACGACGCGACCACGGTGTACAGCTACGAGCCCACCACCGAGCCGAGTGCATACGAGGCCTATTCCTACCCCACGTACGAGTACGTCGAAGCCGATTTCGCCGGTGCAGTAGCAGCCGACGAGACACCGACCGTCGTCACGACCTACGCAACCACCGCAGACGCCGCCCCCGTGGCTCGTCGCGGCGGAGCACATCGCATCCCCGTTCCTCCGACTGCACTGAAGGGTCGCGCCGCCGTGCTGGCCGTGGCCGCCGGTGCCGTCGTGGCCGCAGGGCAAGCCGTCATCAACGACGATGCGCCCACCGCAGTCGCCACCTCCGAGTACGCACTCGCCGCGGGTGAAGCACCGGCCGCCGCAGCACTCGCAGCCACCACCGCACCGCAGGCCGACGAGCCGGTAGCCGACGCTTCGAGCGCAACTCCCTCGCAGGCACCGCAGATCCTCAGCGTCGCCGCACCGGTCGACCTCAGTCAGTTCAACGACCTGCTCGCCAAGGGCCAGCGTTTCAGCGAAGAGCGGGCCGCACGCGAGGCCGCGGCCCGTCGCCCGCTGTTCTCCCTCCCGGCGCAGGGCACGTACACCTCCAACTTCGGCACGCGATGGGGCGTCCTGCATGCCGGCGTCGACGTCGCCAATGCCATCGGAACCCCCATCTACGCCGTCGCCGACGGCAAGGTGATCGATTCCGGTCCCGCGTCGGGCTTCGGAATGTGGGTTCGCCTGCAGCACGCCGACGGCACGATCACCGTCTACGGCCACATCGACACCTCGACAGTCACCGTGGGCCAGGACGTCATGGCCGGCGACCAGATCGCAACCATGGGCAACCGTGGCTTCTCCACCGGCCCGCACCTGCACTTCGAGGTTCATCTCCCGGGTGAGGTCAAGATCGATCCCCTCCCCTGGCTCGCGTCCCGAGGAATCTCCCTCGGACCCGAAATGGACTGAGTCCTTCTCCATCGCTTCACAACAAAGCCGGACCCCGCTTTCGTAGGGCCCGGCTTTCGCGTTGTCGGGACTTCTACAGCTTGGTCATCGGGACGCCGCCGATGAGCATCATCTTGACGCGACCTGCCGAGCCGAAATCGATCAGGACCATCGCCTTGACTCCGGCACCGGTGGATTCGAGCACCGTACCCAGTCCATACTTGTCGTGGCTGACTCGATCACCCACGGCCAGAACCAGATTGGAGTTTCGGCCCTTCGCGGCACCGAAGCTCGGGGACGAACTCTGGCCACGACTCGACGACCCGCCGTAGCTACCGGAGCCGTAGTTGCCCGAGCCGTAACCGCCGCCCGAGCCGTAACTGTTCGATCCGTAGCTGCCGGATCTACCGCCACCGATTGCGCGGCCGCCGCCGGTGCCCGGGTCTTCGCGACGCCAGTCGATCAGATGTTGCGGAACCTCTTGCAGGAAGCGTGATTCCGGGTTGGCGATGGGCTGACCCCACGCCGACCTCATGATCGCGCGCGTGAGATAGAGCCGTTGCCGCGCGCGAGTGATACCCACGTACGCCAGCCGTCGTTCCTCGGACAGCTCGTTCGGATCACCGAGCGCACGCATGTGCGGGAACTGGCCGTCCTCCCACCCGGTGACGAAGACGACCGGAAATTCCAGCCCTTTGGCGGTGTGCAGCGTCATCAACGTCACGACGCCGGTGCCCGAGTCGGGGATCTGATCGGTATCGGCAACCAGAGAAACCCGTTCGAGGAAAGCGGCCAACGAACCGGGCTCGGCCAGACCGTCGACCCCGCCGTCGTCGTCGTTTCGGTCGTCACCTGTTTCGAGCGCCTCTTCGGCCACTGCGGCCTGGTTACGCGCCTCGGACGTGAACTCCCGTGCGACGCTGACCAATTCGTTGAGGTTGTCCAGGCGAGCACCGTCCTGCGGGTCGCTACTGGCCTCGAGCTCGGCGCGATAGCCGGTGCGGTCCAGAACTGCTTCGACCACGTCGCCGATATCGGCGATGTCGTTGCCGTCTCCGTCGGTGGCCGTCAGTACGGCACGCAACTCGTCGAGTAGTTCCATGAACTGAGCGATCAACTTCTGCTGCCGCGAGTTGAGCAACGCCACCTTGCCCGCGGCTGCGTCGTGCAGCGCTCGCGAGAAGCTGATGTCGCGTTGCTCGGCGTGCACGGCCACACACGCCTCGGCGCGGTCTCCGATGCCGCGTCGGGGGGTATTGAGGATGCGCCGCATGCTGACGGTGTCGTCTTCGTTGGACAGCACGCGCAGGTACGCAACGAGGTCCCGGACTTCCTTGCGCTCGTAGAACCGGACGCCGCCGACGACCTTGTACGGCAGGCCGAGACGAACGAAGATCTCTTCGAGCGCGCGCGAGGAGTTGTTGGTCCGGTAGAACACTGCCACCTCGTCGAAACGCACATCCCCGCTGTCGACGAGACGATCGATTTCCGACGCGACGAACGACGCCTCGTCGTGCTCGTTGTCGGCGACGTACCCGACGATCAGTTCGCCTTCACCGGTGTCGGTCCACAACTTCTTCTCGCGTCGTCCGATGTTGCGCGAGATGACGGCATTGGCCGCCGACAGAATGTTCTGCGTCGATCGGTAGTTCTGCTCGAGCAGAATGGTGCGAGCGTCCGGGTAGTCGCGCTCGAACTCCTCGATGTTGCGAATGGTCGCGCCGCGGAATGCGTAGATCGACTGATCGGCGTCACCCACCACGCAGAGTTCACCCGGGGCGACAGTGCCCTCGAGCGCGCCGTCTGCATCGGGCGTGCCGACGAGTTCGCGAACCAGCATGTACTGGGCGTGGTTGGTGTCCTGGTACTCGTCGACCAGTACGTGCCGGAACCGGCGTCGGTAGTACTGCGCCACCTGCGGGAAGGCCTGCAGAATTCCCACCGTTTCGCCGATGAGGTCGTCGAAGTCCATGGCGTTGGCTGCGCGCAGACGCTGCTGGTAGATGCGATAGACCTTCGCGACGAGTCGGGGCAGCTCGGCGGGGTCACCGTCGGCGTCCTCGGCGGCCTTGTCCGGGCCGATCAGCTCGTTCTTGAGGTTGGAGATCGCCGTCGAGAGCAGACGAGCCGAGAACTTCTTGGTGTCGATCTGCAGGTCTTTGGAGATCATCGTCAGCAGCCGGCGTGAGTCGTCCGCGTCGTAGATCGAGAAGTTGGAGTTCAACCCCGGCAACAATGCCGCCTGGGCGCGCAGGATGCGCACGCAACTGGAGTGGAACGTCGACACCCACATCGCGTTCGCCCGCGGCCCCACCAGACCTGCCACTCGCTCGCGCATCTCGGCGGCGGCCTTGTTGGTGAACGTGATCGCCAGGACCTGCCCCGGCGACACCCCCCGCTCCGCGAGCAGATAGGCGATGCGACGCGTCAGCACCGCTGTCTTGCCCGAGCCTGCACCGGCCACGATGAGCAGCGGCGATCCCGTGTGCACGACGGCCTCGCGCTGCTGAGGATTGAGCCCCTCCAGCAGCGCGTCGGACGAGGTTTTCTTACGGGACTCGAGGCCCTGGAGGAATGTGTTCATCGTCTGGCCAGGCTACCGGCGCGTACCGACAAACCCACATCCCGTGGTCGTCGGCGTCATCTCCGACTTTTCAGGACGGTTACCCCGTGGCACACTGGATCGGTGATCGAAAAAGTCGTGCGTCATCGCTTGCGTCGGATCGGCCACTGCGCAGCCGGACGAGCGGGAGCCTGTCGACAGTCGTAACGCCCCAGCTTTCCGGCGGGAATCTCGTCGATCTCGGACCTTCGAGACGAAACCCAGCCGACAGCCGCTGCAGTTCCGAATACGAAAGGCGTAACGGTGCCGGACGACGCAACGATCCAAGATGTGACCCGAGGAGAGACGATGGCTATGACGACGAAGATCGATTCAGAGACTGCATTGCCTTCCAGCGAAGCCGAGATCAACGACCTGCGTCAGGAGATCGACCGTCTCGACGCCGAGATCCTCGCGGCAGTGCGGCGTCGCTCCGAGGTCTCGCAGATTATCGGACGCACCCGCATGGCGTCCGGCGGCCCGCGCCTCGTGCACAGCCGTGAGATGAAAGTTCTCGAGCGCTTCAGCAGCCTCGGTCAGGAAGGCCACACGCTGGCCATGCTCCTGCTCCGCCTCGGCCGCGGTCGCCTCGGCCACTGACCGAACCCCGGTTGGGCGCGCGGGATGCACGCCCAACCGATGCTTTACTTCAGTGCGATGTACTTGGTCTCGAGGTATTCCTCGATTCCCTCGGATCCGCCCTCACGGCCGAATCCGGATTCTTTGACTCCACCGAACGGTGCTGCCGCGTCCGAGATCACTCCGCGGTTGACACCCACCATGCCGCTGTCGATCGCGTCGGCCACTCGTAGCGCGCGATCCAGGCTCTCGGTGTAGATGTACGACGCCAGGCCGTACTCGGTGGCGTTGGCTGCGTCGATTCCTTCCTGTTCGGTGTCGAATCCGACGATCGGGGCCACCGGGCCGAACACTTCTTCCTTCAGAATGCGCGCCGACGTCGGCATGTCGGTGAGTACGGTCGCCGGGTAGAAGTAGCCGTCGCCACCCGGTGCGCTACCGCCGAGCGCTACCGTCGCGCCCTTCTCCACGGCATCGTCGACGAGTTCCTGCACGGTCTCGAGCTGGTCTGCGTTGATCAGCGGTCCGAGCTTGGTGTCGGGGTCGACGCCGGGTCCGAGCTTCATCTCGGACATCTTCGCCACCAACTTGGTGGTGAATTCCTCACGCACGCTGTTGTGCACGTGCAGACGGTTCGCCGCCGTGCAGGCCTCGCCGCCGTTGCGCATCTTCGCCAGCATCGCGCCGTCCACTGCGTCGTCGATGTTCGCGTCGTCGAACACGACGAACGGGGCATTGCCACCGAGTTCCATCGACGTCCGTAGCAACCTCGTCGCGGACTTTTCGACGAGCGACTTACCGACGCCGGTGGATCCGGTGAACGTCAGCTTGCGCAGTCGAGGATCTTCCAACAGGGGTCCGGTGACGTCGCCGGACTTCGACGTCGTCAGCACCGAGAGCACGCCCTCCGGTAGACCCACCTCGTCGAAGATCTGCGCGAGCAGCAGCATCGTCAGTGGGGTCTCTCGGGCCGGCTTGACCACGATGGTGCAGCCGGCGGCCAGGGCAGGGCCGATCTTCCTGGTGCCCATCGCCAACGGGAAATTCCACGGGGTGATCGCCAGTACCGGGCCGACCGGAGCCTTGGTCACGAGAATGCGGCCGTTGCCCGCCGGGGCCGGGGTGTAGCGACCACCGATGCGCACCGCTTCCTCGGCGAACCACCGGAAGAACTCCGCACCGTATTTGACCTCGGCCTTCGACTCCGCGAGGGCCTTGCCCATCTCCAGGGTCATCAGCAGCGCGATGTCGTCGGCACGTTCGGTGACCTTCTCGAACGCCGCTCGAAGAATTTCACTGCGTTCGCGGGCAGGTGTTGCCGCCCAGCTCTTCTGCGCCGCAGCAGCCGCGTCGAGGGCCTTCATCGCGTCGGCCGGGGATGCGTCGGCCACGTCGGTCAACGGCTTACCTGTAGCGGGGTCGTTCACCGGGAACGTCTTACCGCCCTCGGCGTCGACGACCTTGCCGCCGATCCACAGTTTTGCCGGAATCGATTCGATCAATGCACGTTGGTCCATACCGTCCATGATGCCTCCGCAGCGCCCGATGCAAACGACAAACGACGCGCGCATGACTCGGCACCGGATTACTGTTGGTTCGTATGAGCGTCGATATCACCGGCACGGATGCCTGGCAGAAACTGACCGATCACCACTCCGAGATTGCCGATACTCATCTCCGAACTCTGTTCGCCGATGACGCCGACCGAGGGCGCACCTTCACCCTCGCCGCCGCGGATCTTCACATCGACTACAGCAAGCATCGCGTCACCAGCGAGACTCTCGCCCTGCTGATCGAACTGGCCCGCACCGCAGACGTCGAAGGCAAGCGCGACGCCATGTTCGCAGGCGAGCACATCAACACCTCCGAGGATCGCGCTGTTCTGCACACCGCGCTGCGCCTTCCCGCCGATGCGTCGTTGACCGTCGACGGCCAGGACGTCGTCGCCGATGTGCACGAAGTCCTCACGGCCATGGGCGAATTCACCGATCGCGTGCGTTCGGGCGAATGGGTCGGTGCCACCGGCGAGAAGATCTCCACAGTCGTCAACATCGGTATCGGTGGATCCGATCTGGGCCCGGTCATGGTCTACAACGCACTCCGTCACTACGCCGACGCGGGAATCTCGGCGAAATTCGTCTCGAACGTCGACCCCGCCGATCTCGTCGGCGCGCTCGACGGACTCGACCCGGCGTCGACGCTGTTCATCATCGCCTCCAAGACCTTCTCCACACTCGAGACGCTGACCAACGCCACCGCGGCCCGCCGCTGGCTTGTCGACGCACTCGGTGAGGACGCCGTCGCCAAGCACTTCGTCGCCGTGTCCACCAACGCCGAACGCGTCGCGGACTTCGGCATCGACACCGACAACATGTTCGGCTTCTGGGACTGGGTGGGCGGACGCTATTCCGTGGACTCGGCAATCGGACTGTCGGTCATGGCCGTTGTCGGCAAAGAGGCATTCGCCGAATTCCTCGACGGCTTCCACCGAATCGACGAGCACTTCCGGTCGACGCCTCTCGCCGAGAACGCACCGGTGCTGCTCGGCCTCATCGGCCTGTGGTACAGCAACTTCTTCGGCGCGGAAACCCGTGCGGTGCTGCCGTATTCGAATGACCTCTCGCGCTTTGCGGCCTACCTGCAGCAGCTGACGATGGAGTCGAACGGCAAGTCCGTCAAGGCCGACGGCTCCCCCGTCACCACCTCCACCGGCGAGATCTTCTGGGGCGAGCCGGGCACCAACGGACAGCATGCCTTCTACCAATTGCTGCACCAGGGAACACGTTTGGTGCCCGCCGACTTCATCGGCTTCGCCGAGCCCACCGACGATCTCCCCACCCGCGACGGCACCGGCTCGATGCACGACCTGCTGATGAGCAACTTCTTCGCCCAGACCAAGGTGCTGGCCTTCGGCAAGACGGCCGAGGAGATCGCCGCCGAGGACACACCCGCAGATGTGGTGCCGCACAAGGTGATGCCGGGCAACCGACCGTCCACCTCGATCCTCGCCCCCAAACTCACCCCGTCCGTCGTCGGACAATTGATCGCCCTGTACGAACACCAGGTCTTCGTCGAAGGCGTCATCTGGGGAGTCGACTCCTACGACCAGTGGGGCGTCGAACTCGGCAAGACCCAGGCACTCGAACTGACCCCGGTACTCACCGACGCCGAAGCCCCTGCCGTGCAATCGGATTCATCCACCGACGCCCTGGTGCGCTGGTACCGGGCGCAGCGGGGTCGTTCGGCCTGAGTTCGGTCGGCCTGAGGTCGGTCGGTGGATCTACGGCCCTGGTAGGAATCTACGCACCCTGCAGGCGGTGCGGATTCCTGAACGGGCCGTAGATTGCCGCTCGGCGGATCCAAACAGGTCGGTCGTGCGTCCAATCGAGCATGGACTTCGACCAACGTGGGCTCTTCACCCGTGCCGATGCGCTCGCGTCGGGGTGCACCGATGACGACCTTCGCCGGGCACGCGCACACAAGTCCATCGTTGCAGTCCGTAGAGGCTGGTTCGTTCGAGGGGATGTGTTCGCAACACTGAACTCCGCGCAGCAGCATGCACTCCTGGCTCAGGCGACCTATGCCGATTCCGGTGACGACGTCGTGCTCAGCCATACATCCGCAGCGGTGGTTCTCGGACTCGACGTGTGGAACTTGCCGCTCGACACGGTGACGATGACCAACCGTCGCGGCCACTCGGGCAAGCGCAGTCGACGCCGGTTCCTCCACGGCACCGATCTACTGGACGACGAGTGGCTTCATCTCGACGGTATGCGTGTCACACGCCCAGCGCGCACAGTCGTCGACGTCGCCAGGACTCATCCACTCGAGGTTGCGGTGTGTCTCGGTGATCGAGCATTGCGCCACGGCCTCACCACGATCGAGGAACTCGAGAAGTATTGCGAAGCAGCGCAACACCGAAGTGGTGCCGGACGCGCCAGACGTGCTGTCAGCGCGATGAGTGCGCGTAGCGACAGCGTCGGCGAGAGTCGATCGCGACTGATCCTGCGGACAGTGTCGACTCCGCTGACCAATCAGACGATCTTCGACGAAGACGGTCGACGCATTGCCCGTACCGACTTCCTGTTTCCCGACCTGGCCGAGGTGATTGCCGAGTTCGACGGAGAAGACAAGTACGGTCCGCAGCCACGGCAAGCAATCATCGCGGAGAAGAATCGCCACAACCGGCTCGCCGAGCAAGGCAGGACCGTCTTCAGATTCGACTGGCGGGACCTGTCGACTCCGCACGTCATCATCGACCGGCTTGATGCTGCCCATCGGCGCGCGTTGCTCCTCGGTCCGCCGAGTGGACGGTACGCCGAGCTACCCCTCCCCACAGCTACGGCGCTCGTAGGAATACGCGCACCCTACAGGCGGTGCGAATTCCCACGAGGGGCGTAGATCCGCCGCATCACACCCGCGCCAACACAGCCGCCGTATCGACTCCGACGGGCAGGGTGCCGAAGGCAATGCCCCAGTCTCGGTCGAGTCGACTGGCGCAGAAAGCGTCGGCGACAGCGGAATTCCCGTGCATCACCAGCTGCGCACCTTGGAAGGTCAATGCCATCAGTTCGACGACGCGGCGGGCGCGGTATTCCATGTCGGAGGTGTCGGAGAGTTCTTTCCCGACGCGGGCGATGGCGTCGTCGAGGCGAGAGTCCACACCCGACGCCTTGCCGATCTCACCGAAGAACGCCTCGACGCTGTCGGGTTGACGGGCCAGTGCGCGGAGCGAGTCGAGTGCGGCGACGTTGCCCGAGCCCTCCCAGATCGACATCAGCGGCGATTCGCGGAACAACCGAGGCATGCCCGATTCTTCGACGTAGCCGTTGCCGCCCAGGCATTCGAGTGCTTCGGCGGCGTGGGCCGGCGCTCGTTTGCACACCCAGTACTTGGTGATGGCCAGAGCAATTCGGCGCAGCGAGCTCTCCTGCTCGTCGCCGCGAGCGGAACCGTCGGTGGCCTGCGCCAGGCGGATCATGGCCGCGGTCGCCGCTTCGGATTCGATGGTCAGGTCTGCCAATACGTTTCGCATCAGAGCGTGATCGATCAGTTGCGCACCGAAGGCAGCTCGGTGACGTGCGTGATGCACCGCGCGGACGGTGGCGTTGCGAATACCGGCAGCAGAGCCGATGACGCAGTCCAGCCGGGTCATGTTCACCATCTCGATGATGGTGCGCACCCCGCGGCCCTCCTCGCCGACGAGCCAGCCGGTCGCACCGTCGTACTCCAGTTCTCCCGAGGCGTTGGACTTGTTGCCGAGCTTGTCCTTCAAGCGCTGCAACATCATTCGGTTACGGGTGCCGTCGGGCAGCACCCGCGGCAACATGAAGCACGACAGCCCGCCCGGTGCCTGGGCCAAGGTGAGGAACATGTCCGACATCGGTGCCGAGGTGAACCATTTGTGACCGACGATCGAATAGGTGCCGTCCGACGACGGGGTAGCGGTGGTGGTGTTGGCGCGAACGTCCGAGCCGCCTTGCTTCTCCGTCATCGACATACCGGCGATCAAGCCGCGTTTGCTCGACGGCTCGCGCAGCCCGAAGTCGTACTCCCGGGACGCGAGCAGAGGCTCGAACTGCGCGGCGAGAGAGGGGTTGTGCCGCAACGCCGGTACGACGGCGTAGGTCATCGAGATCGGGCACATGTGGCCTGCTTCGGCCTGTCCCCATACGTAGAATTTCGCGGCGCGGGCCACGTGCGCACCCACTCGGTCGTCCGTCCACGGGCTGGCGTGCAGTCCGTGCTGCACCGCGACGGTCATCAGATCGTGCCAGTGCGGATGGAATTCGACCTCGTCGACGCGATGGCCGTACCGATCGTGAGTCCTGAGCACCGGCGGGTTCTCGTTCGCGAGCCTGCCCCACTCCTGGGCCTCGACTCCGCCTGCGAGAGCGCCCAATCGCCGCACCTCGTCGCGCGCCCAACCGCCGCCGGCTCGGTCGAGGCCGTCCAGCAGCGAGGCGTCGTCGGACACGTCGTAGGGCGTCAGGTCGGTCGCCTGATTGAAGACCTCATGTGTGTTCATCTCGAACTCCTAACGCACGCAACGAATAAGCGACGAGACCGGGGACCACGTCCACGGACTCGTGCGAGGACAACGGACCGACCAGCACCTCGCCGACGGCACCCACGAGGCCGGCGGCCGAGATCGCCGCGTCCTGATCGGGAATTTCCCCGGCCGCGATTCCTGCCACGATCGCGTCGGCGAACGCAGCGGTGAATTTGCGCCGGAACACCAACCGCTCGGCGTCCACTGCTGGATCGACCGGTTCGGCGAGCAGCGCGTAGGCCATCGTGCGGTTCTTCAGGGCCCGCCCGGCGAAGGTCTGCACCACCGCGGCGACTCGCTCGGATGTGCTGCCGTGTGCGGCGACGGCGACCACCGCAGCCACTTCTCGGGTGCAGACCTGCCGGAAGATCTCGACGACCAGGTCGGATTTGCCGTCGAAGTGGGTGTAGACGCTGCCCGCGGACACGCCGGCGGCCGAGGCGACCGAGGCCACCGACAGGCCGGCGTATCCCTTGGTGGACAGGACCTCGACGGCGGCAGCAAGCAGTTTCGTTCGGCCGGCATCGAGCCGGGCCTGCACTGCGGGTGTTCGCCGGTAGGGCATTGAAGGATTGAAGCACTGATTCAATGCTTCACGCAAGGGGACTCGAGTAGGTTCGTAACCATGCCGGTACGGATCGAACGATCAGGCCCCGTCACCACCGTGGTCCTCTCACGCCCGGAGGCACGCAACGCCGTCGACGGGCCCACTGCTCAGGAACTCACCCAGGCCTTCGAGGAATTCGATGCCGACGAATCCGCGTCGGTTGCCGTGTTGTGGGGCGAAGGAGGAACCTTCTGCTCGGGTGCCGATCTGAAGGCGCTCGGCACACCCAGGTCGAACCACGCGACCGAACACGGCGACGGTCCGATGGGCCCGACGCGAATGCGGTTGTCCAAGCCGGTCATCGCCGCGGTGTCGGGATACGCCGTCGCGGGTGGGCTCGAACTCGCCCTGTGGTGCGACCTACGCATCGCGGAGGACGACGCCACGTTCGGCGTGTTCTGTCGGCGCTGGGGCGTGCCCCTGATCGACGGCGGCACAGTGCGATTACCGCGCATCATCGGCACCGGACGAGCGATGGACATGATTCTCACCGGACGCGCCGTGGCCGCCCAGGAGGCGTTGGACATCGGTCTGATCACCCGGGTGGTTCCGGTCGGCCGTGCCCGATCCGAGGCCGAGGCGCTGGCCGCCGAACTGGCATTGCTGCCCCAGACCTGCATGCGCGAGGATCGGCTGTCCGTCCTCGAGCAAGACGGCCTCGACGAGGAAGCCGCGCTGAAGAACGAGTTCCGGCACGGTGCCATCTCGATCACCGCCGACGCGCTCACCGGAGCGAGTCGGTTCGCCTCTGGCGCGGGGCGACACGGTACCCCCAGTCCGTGACCTCGACCCGCCTGTCGGTGATCGACGAAATCTTTCTCCGCACACACCGCGGGTACGGCACACCGATTGCACTGCAGGGTATTTGGCGTACTGCCGAGTCGGTGACCCAGGACGAACTCGATCGGGTACACGCTGCGCTCGCACGTGGGCAGCTGGGTCGACAGGTCGGCGTGCCTCGCATCCCCGGTGCCAGGCTCCGATGGGACGTCTGTTCCACCTCGCTGCCGCTGACGGTCGCCTCCGAGCCGGTCGACGACGCCATCGAGTGGGCCGACCACCAGGCCGATGTGCAGTTGGATCCGCAATACGGACCGGGCTGGCGGTTGACGGCAGCTCCGCTGACCGGCGGCGGTACCGTCGTATCGCTGGTGTGCTCGCATGCGCTCGCCGATGCCCGTGGGCTCATCGACGCTGCCGCACAGTCGTTTTCGGGCTCGGTAGAAACCGAACCGATCGCCTCCCCCGGTTCGGATGCAGCGGACGCTCTGCGCATGATCGTCACCGTGCTCGTGCGGTCGATCGTCGCAACCGCTCGACTGTGGGTCAGTGCGAAGGCTCGGGCCGAGCTGCGCGCGTTCACGGCATCCGACTCGAATCGCACACGCCCCCACCGTGTTCGACGGGCCTTCTCGGTGGTCGTGGACGTCGATGCAGCGCAGTGGGATTCGGCTGCCGAGCTCGGTGGTGGCTCACCCAATTCGTTGTTCGTGTGCGTCGTCGCCGCGACCATGGCAGAACTCGGCTCACCCACGGTGACCGTCGACATCCCCTTCCGCACCGGATCCGGCGACGCGAACTCGATCGGGATGGCCACCGTCGACGTTCGCGGAGACGATTCGCCGACGGCAGTGCGCGCGGCGTGTAAAGCTGCCTTCGCCGCGCCCGTCGGAGCGCCCGCGGGGTACCCGCCCGAGGTTGTCCAACTGCTCCCCCACCGCCTTGCGGCGAAGTTGACGTCGACGCCGGGGCGCGGAGAAGTGTTGTGCTCCAACATCGGCGACATTCCGAACGCTCTGACGACCCTCGGCCCACATCGATCCTGCGGTCTGGCCACCCGCGCGATCCACCCCGCACCGACGGGACCGATCCCTCTGTCGACGATCAGGCTGTCGACCTACCTGTCCCGGATGGACGGGCGCTACACACTCTCCCTGGTGTGCACCGACGACGTGCTGGTCGGATCGGCGGCAGAGCTCACTGCAGCGGTGCACCGCGCTCTGGCGCGGCGAAACCTGGCCGGTGCACCCTGGTAGGTCTACCGTTGCAGCCATGAACGAGCACGATATCCACACCAAGATTCAGCAGCTGATCGCCACCGAGCACAAGCTGCGCACCGACACCCAAGCCGGCGAGATCGACCCCGAGACCGAGAAGGCGCAGCTCGCGTCACTCGAACACGCCCTCGATCAGTGCTGGGATCTGCTTCGGCAGCGCCGCGCACGCATCGACGCCGGCAAGGACCCCGACTCGGCGACGGCCAACAGCGTCAACCAGGTCGAGGGGTATTTGCAGTAACTCTGGTCGTTCCGCAGGCTCCACTCCTGCAGTAACCGGGTCATTCCGCAGGCTCCACTCCTGCATCGAACCGGTCATTCCGCAGGCTCCACTCCTGCAGTCAGACCATTCGATCCGTCAGCACGTTCGGCAGGAACCGCAGCGCCGCGTCGATGCCTCGCCATTTCAGGCCGGGCAGCGCGGCGCGGCGCGTTTCGCTTTCGATGGCACGGACCATCGCGGTGACGCCTTCGTCCAGAGTGGCTGTGAGAGCAGCACTGTCGCCTGCGCCGGCCGACATGTCGGTGGCGATGAAGCCCGGCAGCAGCGTCGTGACGACGATGTCGGTTCGGGCCAACTCGGTGGCCAACGATTCTCCCAGAGAGGCCACCGCCGCTTTGCTGGCCGAGTAGGTCGCCTTGGCACCGGGCAGACCTCGATCGGCGCTGATGGACGAGACGAACACCAGGTGCCCGTGCTTCTGGGCCCGAAATATTGCCAACGCAGCCTCGGCCTGCGACAGCGCACCGACGAAATTGGTGCGCGCTGTCTGCAGATTGGCGTCGGCGCGACCGGATCCGATTTTCGCACCCTTGCCGAGTCCGGCATTGACGACAACTCGATCCAGGCCGCCCAACTCGTCGCGCAGTTCGCCGAACACCGTCACCACGGCATCGTGATCGGTGACGTCGAGGGCGCGCACAGCCACGGTGATCCCGGGATGCTGCGTCATGAGTTCGGAGCGGAGCTCGTCGAGCCGCTCGACCCGTCGCGCACAGAGCGCGAGATCCCGGCCCATGCCCGCGAAGCGGCGCGCCATCTCCTCGCCCAGTCCTGAACTCGCGCCGGTGATCAGAATCTTGCTCCGAGTGGTCGCCATAAGCGGGGAGCCTATGTCACTGTGGAGCAATGGCCCCAGAGAGCTCGGAATTCGATGTGATCGTCATCGGCGGAGGACCCGTCGGTGAGAATGCCGCGCAGTACGCGATACAAGGCAGCAGCCGCACCGCCGCCATTGTCGAACACGAACTCGTCGGCGGCGAATGCTCGTACTGGGCATGCATGCCCAGCAAGGCGCTCCTGCGGCCGAGCGAGGTGCTCGATACCGCCCGAAACATGCCGGGCGTGAAAGAACTGGTCGGCGATCAGCCCCTCGACGCCGACGCCGTATTGGCTCGACGCGAATCCTTCACCCACGGCCTCGACGACTCGTCTCAGGTGTCGTGGGCCGAGTCCGCAGGCATCTCGGTGATCCGGGGCCACGGACGGCTCAGCGGCGTCAAGACCGTCGAGGTCGACGGCAGAACGCTCACAGCTCGGCACGCGGTGGTGCTGGCTACCGGCACGACCGCGTCGGTACCGAACACGCCTGGTCTTCGCGACGCCCGGCCGTGGATCTCCCGCGACGCCACGAACATTCACGAGACCCCCGGCCACGTGGCCATCATCGGCGGCGGTGTCGTCGCGAGCGAGGCAGCGACATGGCTGCTGTCCCTGGGGGCGAAAGTCACGATGATCGTGCGCGGCTCGTCCCTGCTGGCCGGCTCCGAGCCGTTCGCCGGGCAGCTCGTCGCCGACGCACTGAAACAACGCGGCGCAACGATCATGCTCGACGCGTCCCTGACGGCCGTGTCGCGGCAAGATCCCGCTGACACCGGCGTCGGCCGAATCCACGGTGGTCCGGTCACTCTCACAGTCGGCGGCGAGGACCTCGTCGTGGACGAGGTGCTGGTCGCGGCGGGCCGCTCCCCGGCGAGCTCGGATCTGGGACTGACCTCCGTCGGTCTTCCCGACGGCAGATACGTCGACGTCGACGACCACCTCACTGTGGGGGACCACGACTGGCTCTATGCCGTCGGCGATCTCAACGGCCGGGCACCGTTGACGCACATGGGCAAGTATCAGGGACGGGTGGCCGGTGACGTCATCGCCGCCCGGGCCGAGGGAAAGCCGCTCGATCACAAGAAGTTTCGCGCCACCGCCGACCACGGACAGATTCCCCAGGTCGTGTTCACGCCCCTCGAGGTCGCCTCGGTCGGGCTCACCGAGGCCAAGGCGCGCGAAGCCGGTATCGACGTCGAGATCGCGGCCCAGGACATCGCCGTCGCGGGTTCCTCCCTACAGCAGGACGACTATTCGGGTCGTGCGCAGTTGGTGATCGACAGGGCCACCGACACTCTTGTCGGGGCGACCTTCGTCGGGCCGGGGGTGGCGGAATTGGTGCACGCGGCCACCGTTGCCGTGGTCGGGAAGGTATCGCTCGACGATCTGTGGCATGCGGTGCCGTCGTATCCGACGGTCAGCGAAATCTGGCTCCGGCTACTCGAATCGCGCCGGTGACAGGTTCAGCTCCGCGCATATGCCGCAGCTATGCCTGCGTAAGTTGTCGGGTCGGTTCGCCTCAGGCGTAGAGCCACCAGGACCCCGAGGATCGCTGCGAGGATCAGCACCACCGGTACCGCGTTGACGACGGCAGAATCGGATCCGGTGAGCACGCTGTAATGCGTTCCGGCGAGGATCAATCCGGTCGTGAACCCGAGAAATCCGATGCCCGGGGCAATCGCGGTGCGCCACACGGATCGATCGGGATGGCCGATGAAGAACACGACCACCGACAGTGCCGCGGCGGCCTGCAGCGCGATGACACCCAGAGTGCCGAGGCCGATGGCACCGGCCGCATAGCTCAGGTAGGGGTCGGCACCGGCCACCGCGAAGCCCGTCAGCGATACCGCTGCCACCACCGATGCGGTGATGCTCCCGATATGCGGGCTCGCGTGCCGCGGGTGAATTCGGCCGAGCCCCACCGGAAGTACACGCTCACGCCCCAGCGCGAACAGATAACGACTGGCGGCGTTGTGCACCGCCAGATACGACGCGAGCACGCTGGTGCACAGCAGCGCTGCGGTGCCGTCGTACAGCACGGTTCCGCCGTACTCACGCGCCAGCGTGAACAGTAGGTTGCCCAGTTCGGTCTGGGCCAGCGCCGGAGCGTCGACACCGCCTGCCGCACCGACGACGATCCAGCTCGTCGTGACGTAGAAGACCGCGATGATCGACACCGCAATGAACGTCGCACGCGGGATGCTCCGCCGCGGGTCCTTGGTCTCCTCCCCGTACAACGCTGCGGATTCGAACCCGATGAAGCTCGAGAAGGCGAACATCATGGCGATACCGAGCGAACCGGAGAACACCTGAGTGGGTGTGAACGACTCCAGTGGCACTGCGGCAGCGCCCTTCTGCCCGACGACCAAGCCGTCGAACACCACCAGAAAAGCGAACTCCAGCACCATCAGTGTCCCCAAGACCTTGGCGGAGAGGTCGGCATTTCGGAACCCGAGAATTGCCACGATCACCACGGCAACGCCGGTGAAGACGTACCACGGAATATCGATGCCCGAATCGGCGAAGACCAGATGGGTGAAATAGCCGAATGCTCCCGAAAGCCCGCACGCAAGTGACGTATATGCGACAACTGCGACATATGCGGCAGCAATTCCGGGCGGTTTACCCAACGCGAGACCGATGTAGGTGTAGAACGCCCCGGTGCTGTACACCTGCTGTGCGATCGCCGCGAAACCCACCGAGAAGCACAGCAGCACAATTGAACTGATCGCGTACGCGGCAGGCAACCCAGCCCCGTTTCCGCGAATCAAGGCCAGTGGCACGTTACCGATCATGGCCGCCATCGGTGCTGCGGCAGCAACCACCAGAAACACCACTCGCCCGGTGGTCAGAGTACGTCGCTCGGACATCGTTGGGACGCTACCCGTACTGGGAGCACAATGCTGACATGGAATACGAGATGGGCTGACATGGAATATCAACGCGGTTTCGAGAGACTGGTCAATTTCAGCGATGCCGTGGTAGCCATCGCGGCCACGCTGTTGGTTCTACCGCTCGTCGAGTTGGCCGACCCTGGCCGGAGCGACAGCTTCGTGGACGTCTTTCGTGAGCACGGTGTGGAATTCTATGCATTCGTCCTGAGCTTTCTGGTGATCTTCACTCAATGGCTCAGCCACCACCGCGTCTTCCGAAATCTGATCGGCTACACACCTGCACTGATGTGGATCAATTTCGTGTGGCTACTGTCCATCGTGTTCCTCCCCTTTCCGACGAAGCTGATCGCCGAGAAGAACGGATACGACTCGAGTTCGTCGACGCTGTACGTCGCCACAATCGCTGTCTCCGTCATCGCCATGTTCGTCGCGGACGTCGTCGTCTCGCGGCACCCGTCGATCGTGGCCGCTGACTCTCGCGACGTGGAACGAGTCCGCACCGGCGCCGTCGGCTCGGCGTTGATCCTGATCGCGTTCGGTCTGGCGTTCACACCACTCGGCCTGTGGTCACTGCTGATCCTGCTGCTGGCCAAGCCGATCAACCACTTCGCCGATCGACGCACTACACGTAGATTGGTCGAGTGACCGAGAATTCGCCGAAGCAGCAGCCGCTTCTCGTGCTGGGCAAGATCACCGAGATTCTCGATGCGTTCTCGTTCGATCGCCCGGCCATGACGCTGGGCGAGATTCAGCAGAGCACCGGGCTGCCCACCTCGACGGTGCAGCGTCTGGTCACCAACCTGGTTCAACAGGGCTTCCTGGATCGAGGCGGCGATCGCATCCGCATCGGGGTGCGGATGGCGTACTGGGCCGCGACGGCGACCAAGGATCTCGACGTGTTGTCGGTCGTCAATCCGATCCTCAAGGACATGCGCGATCTGACGACCGAGACAGCGTGCTTCTTTCGGCCCGAGCAGAACTACCGCGTGTGCGTGGCCATTGCCGAGACGCGGCATGCGTTGCGACGAGACATGTACGTCGGCAAGGTCATTCCGCTCAGCGCAGGATCGGCCAGCCGTGTCCTACTGGCCTGGGACTCGGAACTGGCCGAGCGTGTTCTGTCCCGCGAACTCGAATCGCTGACCGAGCAGACGGTGACCGAGGCCGAGACGATGCGGGAACTGTTGGCGCAGACAAGGTCCGACGGCTACGCGATCACCACCGGTGAGCGCGAAACCGGCGCATCGGGGCTGTCCGCTCCGGTGTTCGATTCGGCCTCGGACATCGTCGGTGCCGTCACCATCAGCGGCCCGACATTACGGATGCCGCAGTCGCAGTGCGAGGCCTGGGTGGACCTGCTGATCTCGCATGCCGAACAGATCACCCGGACCCTCGGCGGCCGCTACCCTGCCTGACCCCAGGCCTCGGGATTGACCGGGTGCGGCGGGAGCTCACCGCGCAGCATCGCCACGGCATTGGTGGCGCACAGGCGCGCCATCTCCGAGCGCACCGAGACCGTCGCGCTGCCCACGTGCGGTAGGAGCACGGTATTGGACAGTTCGGCCAGGCCCGGTTCGAGCGCAGGTTCGCGTTCGTAGACGTCCAATCCTGCTGCAGCGATAGATTTCTCACGTAGAGCAATCACCAGCGCTGCCTCGTCGACCACTGGCCCACGCGCGGTATTGATCAGAATCGCCGACGGCTTCATGGCCTCGAACACGGCAGCATCGACCAGATGCCGGGTGGAGTCCGACAACGGGACGTGCAGCGACAGAAAGTCACTCGTTGCGACGATCTCGTCCCACGCCGCATGTTCGATGCGGCCGGCGAACTCACCGAGTTCGTCGTCGGAGACCTCTCGGTCGCCGGGCGGCCGGGGGCAGAACTTCACCGTCATTCCGAAACCCAGTGCCCGCCGAGCGGTGGCCCGAGCGATACGACCGAAACCGGCAAGGCCGAGCACACGGCCCGAGACATCGCTGCCCAGCAGCAGTTCGGGCTCCCACCCGGTGAAGGATCCGGACCGAACGAAGGCATCGGCCTCGACGGCGCGGCGGGCCGTGGACAGAATGAGGAGCATCGCGATGTCTGCGGTCGAATCCGTCAGCACACCTGGAGTGTTCGCGGCGGTGATTCCGTGGCGTGTGGCGGCCGCGATGTCGATGTTGTCGAATCCGACGGCATAGTTGGATATCCCGACGAGTGATGCCGAGGCCAGCAGCTTCGCATCGAACCGGTCGCGCAACTGCGAGACGACCACGGAATACGTACCCGATGCGCAGGCGTCGAGAAGCTGCTCGTGGTCCAACTCGCGGAGGTCGACCTCGCCGGCAGCCCGCAGAATGTCCATGCCGGGAGCCGGGATTTCCGACGTGACGAGAATGCGGCTCATACGACCCACTCGAACACGTGCGCCTCGGACCTGGCACCCTGCACGGTTTTCGATCGCATGGGCTCCTCCAGTTCGGCCAGCAGGCCCTCCGACAGAGAGACCATGCGTGCCAGCGTCTTCGGCTCGAACCAATCCGGCCTCGTCGCGAAGAGAATGTCCTCGGACGAGGTGTTGCCACTGGCACCGGGGGCGAAGGGGCAGCCGCCCAGTCCGCCGAGCGAACCGTCGACCATCGCGGCTCCGGCCGAGATGGCGGCGAGAGTGTTCGCGACGCCCAGACCCCAGGTGTCGTGACCGTGGAACACCACCCGGCGGTCCGGAGTTTCCGCGCGCACCCGTGAGATCAGCGACGACACCTGAACCGGTACTGCCTGTCCGAGGGTGTCGCAGATGACAATATCCGTTGCGCCCGTAGCTCGTTCGTCGTTGGCGATCTCGATGACCCGATCCGGCGGTACCTGTCCCTCGAAAGGACAGGTGAACGACGTTGCGATACACAGCTCGATCTGTCCGCCCACCGAGCGGGTGATGTCGACGGCATCGGGCATCGCGGCCAGCGACACCTCGGTGGTGCGCCCGATGTTGGCCTGGTTGTGTGAGTCCGACGCGGAGAAGCAGTACTGGAAGTTGCGAGCCCCTGCAGCAGCGGCCTTCTCGACGTGGCGTGGAGTGGCGACCCACACCCAGCATCGCTCGAGTTCCTCGGCGGTCAGCTCGCCGATGACCTCGAGGGTGTTGGCCATGGGCGGCACTTTGTCGCCGCGTGCCATCGAGCCGACCTCGAGTGCCGGCACGCCGAGTTCGATGAGGGCCCTGATGATCTCGAGTTTGCGTTCGGTGGGGAGCATCTTGCCGGTGAGCTGTAGTCCGTCGCGCATCGTGACGTCGCGTAGCTCCGCGGTGGGGGTGAATCGGTACATCTACAGGCCCATCTCTTCGTCGGTCCGGCCGAGCAGCGTCGACAGTACTTCTCTGGTGTGCTCGCCCAGATCCGGCCCGACCGAACGGATCGGCAGGGATGCATCACCGATCACCGGGACAACTCCGACGAACCCGACGTCGGTGGGCTCTCCCTGGCCGGTGTCGACCGGAAAGTGCTGAATCATGTTGCGGGCCGCGTACTGTTCGTCGGCGACGATGTCCGCAGCGGTGTAGATCGGACCCGACGGCACCCCCGCGGCATCGAGTATCTTCAATGCCTCGGCGCGCGAACGCAATCCGGTCCAAGCCGAGATCGCGGCGTCCAGCTCGTCCCGGCGACGCCACCGGCCGGCGTTGGTCGCCAGGTCCGGATCGGCTCCCAGATCGGGACGGTCGATGGTTTCCATGTAACGCTGGAAGATGGCGTCGCCGTTACCGGCGATGATGATCGAGTGACCGTCGTTGCACGGGTACGCATTCGAGGGCGCGATGCCCTCCATCCGGCCGCCCGTCCGTTCACGTTCGACGCCGTAGGCCAGATAATCCGGGATCAGCGACTCCATCATCGACAGGATGGATTCGTTCAAGGCCACGTCGATGGAACGCTGTTCGAGCGACAACGGGTCCGATTTCTCTGCTGCGCGCTGCGTCTGTCGCTGGAACAACGCCATGACACATCCGAACGCCGCATAGAGACCGGCGATCGAGTCGCCGATCGACACACCGACCCGCACGGGCGGCCTGTCCGGATCACCGACGAGGTTGCGGAAACCGCCGTACGCCTCTGCCACAGCGGCAAATCCGGGTCGCTGCGACATCGGACCGGTTTGCCCGAATGCCGAGATGCGCGTGATGATCAGCTCCGGATTGGCGGCACTGAGAACCTCGGGCGAGATCCCCCACTTCTCGAGTGTGCCGGGCCGAAAGTTCTCCAGCACGATGTCGCAGTGCGCGGCGAGGTCGACCACATCTTTGCGGCCCTGCTCGGTGCGCAGGTCCAACACGATCGATTTCTTGTTCCGGTTGATCGTGCGGTACAGCATCGACGTCGTACCGGAATACAGCCGCCAATTGCGCAATTCGTCGCCGGTACCCGGCCTTTCGACCTTGATCACCTCGGCACCGAAATCGGCGAGCATCCTGGCCGCCGTGGGTGCGGCGATGTAGTTGCCGAGTTCGAGAACTCGAACTCCACTGAGCGGCAATGCCATTGTGTTCCTTTCGATATTCGCGGAAGAGGTCACAGGATCCAGCTCATCGGCACGATCAAGGCAATGGCAATGACCGATGCCACCGACACACCCACCGAGCACGTCTTGAGTGTGCCCCTCGTCGACTGGCCCATCAAGGACTGCAGCAGCCAGAACGTGTTGCTGGTGACGTGCACGGCGAACAGCGATCCGGCACCGGCGGCGAGCGCGATGAACACCGGGTCGAGACCGATCAGCGGCGCGACAGGCGCGAGGATGCCGGCCGAGGTGATGGCGGAGATCGTCACCGATCCGACGGCGATGTGCAACGCGGCCGCAATGACCCACACCATCAACAGTGGAGCCGCGGTACTGGCCGTGAAGTACTGGCCCAATATGTCGCCGAGACCCGCCTCGTTGATGACGGCTGCGAGCGATCCGCCGACACCGGTGAGGATGAGGATCTGGCCGCTCTCGGCGAAACCACGAGCGAGAGCTTTCTCCACCCGCTCCTGACCGACGTGGTAACGGCCGATGAGGCACGTCCCGACCAGTCCGAGGAGCAACGCGATGACCGGGCTGGCGATGAATTCGACCACCGGAACCGAGATCTCGGCGACTTCGAGAACGGCACCGATCGCGATCAGGACGAGCGCGAGCAGCAACGGCGAGAGCAACACCAGCAGCGAGGTCTGTTTCTCGGTGCGCACTTTCTGGGCCACGCCGCCGCCGGCGTCGAGTGGCTCGTCGTCGGTTTCGACAGGCTCCGGGCCCCCGGGCTCAGTGACTACGGTGATCTGTTGCTCGTCCTTCTCCTCGTTCCACCAACCGTGCCGGAAGACGAACGACATGATGGCCACCGACAGCACGACGACAGGAACGATAAGGATCAGTCCGTAGATCATCATCTTGCCCAACGGCACGCCGAGCAGTCCGGCCAACGCGAGCGTCGCGACTCCGGGAACCATGAACACGATGCCGCACTCCAGGGCGATGGCCAGCGCCGTCGCCATCCTCGCCGTGCCGTACTTGCCGATCTTGGGGGCGAGGTTGCGGGCGAGCGGTGCGGAAATCACCAACAGCACGTCGAGGAAGATGGACTGCAACAGAGTCGCGATGGTCAGCGACAGCGCGTACGGGAGCCGCTTGGGGCCGAAGGCTCTCAGCAAAGTGCCGACGAGACGCTGGATGGCGCTCATCTCCTGCAGCACCGAACCCATCAGGACGCCGAACGCGATGAGCAATCCGACCTCGGCCATGATCTCGCCGAATCCGCCGGTGATCGTGTCGACAGTGGTCGACACTCCCAGCTTGGTCGCCAGGCCCAGGTACGCAGCCCCGAGCACCAGCGAAATCACCGGGTTGAAATGGAAACGAACGATGAAGACCACCACCGCCAGTACTGCGACGACGGTGTTGATCACGATCCACAAATCGGACATCGGTAGGTCTTTCCACCAGAGAGTGACCGCCGCCATGCGTGGCGGGCCGGTGTGATGCGTCGCACCATTGCTCACATTATGGGCATAGATTTACTTCGTGAGCAAGAGCGACCCCGGCTTCGCGTCAGATGGGCTGCGCGCGCCGAACCGACAGCGCAGCTCGCGAGGCATCCAGTTCGACCGGGGAGCGAACCGACAGCGGCCCGACTCGCAGGATTCCGTCCGAGAGCGGCTCGACCCGCAATCCGCCGCGACCGATCAGTGCCTTGCGAGCGCCGTCGACCACCATGCGGTCCATCCACGCGCACGGATGGGCAGGTCGGCCGCCCCGGAAGCGAATCCAGCCGTCACCGGAATCGAGTTCGAATTCCAGTCCGCGCAGTGGGTCGAGCTCCAACCCGCGGACCACAACGTTTCGCCTGGCCACGGCCGGGTCGGGAACGTCGACGCCCAGAACCTCGCCGACGGCGTCCCAGGCTTCGAGTGCCAGGAAGCTCACCGCTGCCTCGGTATGAGCCTTGACCCCGAAGAACCGATCGCCGCGGATGCCCTTGTGGGCGACGATCTCGACGCTGTCCGGCAATTCGGTCGGCACGTCGGCCGGGCCGTCCTTGGATCTCCCGAAGTACGCGTGCGAGGGCGCGCGCAGCAGCTCCACTATCTCGGCTCGATACTCGAAAGGCATGCTTTCGAGTCTGCCCGGTACCCGACCCTGCCGGTTCTTACCGCCGGGTAAGAAGCGCCCGGTAGTATCGCGAAATGGCTGTGAAAACACGCGTGACCACGACGGACGGCATGATCGAGGGAAAGCCGGTCGGCAATCTCACCACCTGGCGGGGCATTCCCTACGCCGCCCCTCCCGTCGGTCCGCTTCGGTTTCGCGCACCTCAACCCACCCAGCCGTGGCAGGGCGTGCGCGACGCGACCGAGTGGGGCAACGCATCCGTTCAGCACAAGCGGGGCACGATGCTCGCAGTCGGCAAGTACCAACCGTCGAGCGAGGACTGCCTGACACTCAACGTCTTGGCACCGAGCACGCCGAGCACGACACCCAGACCGGTCATGGTGTTCATCCACGGCGGTGCGTACACGCTCGGCACGTCGGCCACCCCGCTGTACGGCGGAGGTTCGCTGGTCCGGCGCTCGCTGCAGGACGGCAACGGCATCATCTACGTGTCGGTCAACTACCGACTCGGCGCTTTGGGCTACCTCGACATGTCGCGATTCTCGACCCCCGAGCGGCCGTTCGATTCCAACCTGGGACTACGCGACCAGGTGGCGGCATTGGAGTGGGTAAAGCGCAACATCGCCGAGTTCGGCGGAGATCCCGACAACGTCACCGTCTTCGGCGAGTCCGCAGGCGGCAATGCCGTCACCACCCTGATGACAGTGCCCGCCGCGAAAGGCCTTTTCGCCCAGGCAATTGCCGAAAGCTCGGCACCGGGCATGACGACCGCCAAGCACCGGGCGGACCAGTGGGCGAGCGAGTACGTCGGGTACCTCGGAGGCACCGCCGAGACCGCGGTGGAAACCCTGGAGAACGCCGAGGTACTGGCACTCGGCCGAGCAGGCACCAAGCTCGGACTCACCACGCTGCACCGCACTCCCGGCCTGCTCCCCTTCGGCCCGGTGATCGACGGCGATTTCCTTCCTGTCGATCCGGTCGAGGCGTACGCGAACGGCACCGCACACAATGTGCCGCTGATCATCGGCACCAACGCCCGTGAGGGAACACTTTTTCCGAAGTTTCTGGATGCGTTGCCCACCAACCCCGAACGCATTTCCAAACTCTTCTCCCTTACCGATCCCGCGGCAGAACCGGTTGTCACCGGCGGATACCGGGGATACCCGAGCGAGCGGGCTGCCATCGACTTCGGCGGGGATTTCACGTTCTGGAAGCCGTCTCTCGAAGTGGCCGAGGGACATTCGCGTCACGCACCGACGTACTTCTATCGCTTCGACTTCGCCCCTCGGTCGATGAAGTTGCTGGGCCTCGACGCCACCCACGGGTTCGAGTTGTTCGCCGTCTTCGGCATCAACGAGACGTTGTTCGGCAAGGCTCTGACCGCGACAGGGGGACGAAAGTCGTTCGCGGAGGTCACCGAGCAGGTGCAGGCACACTGGATTGCGTTCGCCACCAACGGAAAGCCGTTGGAATCGTGGCCGGCATACGACGAAGCCGAGCGCAAGACATTGATCTTCGACACGCGCACTCGGGTGCAGAAAGATCCGCGCAGCGATCGCCGCAAAGCGTGGGAAGGCTATCGCGGCTACGCCAGCCAGACGCTCGAACCCGCTACTTGAGCAACCGCGACATCCGGCGGTCGGCAAGAATCTTGCCGGCCGTCTGGCACGTCGCGCAGTACTGAAAAGAGCGGTCCACGTAGGCGACCTCGCGCACCGGATCTCCGCAGACCGGGCACGGCAGCCCGGTTCTGGCGTGCACCCGCATGCCGGATCGCTTCTCCCCCTTCAGACGCGCCGCATCCTGCCCGGCCGAGCGGTCCACCGCGTCGGACAGGACCGAACGCATCGCGGCATAGAGAACCGCGACGGATTCCGCGTCGAGCTTGCTCGACGACGCGAACGGCGAGAGCTTGGCGACGTGCAGAATCTCGTCCGAGTAGGCGTTGCCGATTCCGGCGAGCAACGATTGGTCCACCAACGAGGTCTTCAGACGAGCTGTGGTGCTGCCTAGTATCTCGGCGAATTCGAGCTCGGTGACCGTCATCGCGTCCGGCCCGAGCCGGGCGATGCTCGCAACCTGCTGAGGATCACGGACCACCCAGACCGCCAATCGCTTTTTGGTACCGGCTTCGGTCAGGTCGATGGCGGGTGTAGCGCCCTCGGGAGTGAAGAAGTGGATCCGCAGCGCCAGCGGCCCCTTGCCCGGTTTCGGCGGAGCAACACTGGGGTTGTCCACCCATCGCAGCCAACCCCCACGCGACAGGTGGGTGATCAGCCACAGGTCACCCGCCTGCAGCGCCAGATGCTTTCCGAAGCGCGCGGCATCGGTGACGTCGCGACCCTGCAGATCGGTGATCGGCGGATCGAAGGTCTTGAGAACACTGAGTGCCGCGATGTCGATGCGGCCGATCACGGCACCGACGGCATGCTCGCGCAAGAAGCCGGCAAGGGCTTCCACCTCGGGTAATTCCGGCATGCGTCCAGTATGCAGCTACGATGGCCGTCGTGATGGTTCCGACTCCGTACGAAGATCTGCTGCGCCGCATCCTCGACACCGGTACGGCCAAATCCGACCGGACGGGAACCGGGACGACCAGCGTGTTCGGGCATCAGATGCGCTTCGATCTGGCCGCGGGCTTCCCGTTGATCACCACCAAGAAGGTCCATCTCAAGTCGATCGTCTACGAACTGCTGTGGTTTCTGCGCGGAGACTCCAATGTCACGTGGCTGCAGGAACACGGCGTCAGCATCTGGGACGAGTGGGCAGCTCCGGACGGCGAACTCGGCCCCGTCTACGGAGTGCAGTGGCGTTCGTGGCCGACCCCGTCGGGCGAGCACATCGACCAGATCAGCCAGGTCATCGAGACTCTGAAGACCGATCCGGATTCGCGGCGAATGATCGTCTCGGCGTGGAACGTCGGTGAAATCCCGCAGATGGCCCTGCCGCCGTGCCATGCGTTCTTCCAGTTCTATGTCGCCGACGGCAAGCTTTCATGCCAGCTGTATCAACGCAGCGCAGACATGTTCCTCGGCGTGCCCTTCAACATCGCCAGTTACGCACTCCTGACTCACATGGTCGCCGCACAGACCGGCCTCGACGTCGGCGAGTTCGTGTGGACCGGGGGCGACTGCCACATCTACGACAACCACCGCGACCAGGTTGCCGAGCAGCTCTCCCGCGAGGCGTACCCCTACCCGACTCTGAAACTGGCACAACGGGATTCGATCTTCGACTACACCTTCGACGACGTCGAGATCGTCGAGTATCAGCACCACCCTGCAATCAAGGCCCCGGTAGCGGTGTGAATGCACCGCACTTCGTGGGTCTGATCTGGGCTCAGAGCACCGCGGGCGTCATCGGGGACGCCGGATCGATCCCCTGGCACGTGCCCGAGGACATGGCGCACTTCAAATCGATGACGGCCGAGCACCCGGTGATCATGGGACGAAAGACGTGGGACTCACTGCCCGCGAAGTTCCGTCCGCTGCCGGACCGTCGCAACATCGTGGTCACCCGCAATTCCGCGTGGACCGCAGACGGTGCCGAGACCGCACCGAGCGTCGCCGACGCAGTGGCGCTGGTAGGCGACAGCCCGATCTGGATCATCGGCGGCGGCGAAATCTATCGCAGTGCAATGGGTATCGCGACCCACCTCGAAGTCACCGAGATCGACCTCGACGTCGACGGCGATACGAGCGCCCCCGAGATTTCGGACGAGTGGATTGCCGAGGCGGGCGATTGGCAGAACAGCCGCGTGGACGGAACGCGATTCCGTTGGGTGGAGTACGGGAAGCCTACCCAAACTGTTTGAGCGCGTTCATGATTCCCCCATCGCGGCTGCGGGTGGTGCGTCATACTGGCGGCTATGGACAAGAAGTCACTCACCGCACTTGCCCGTCAGCAACTCAAGCTCGCAGTCGGCGCGTCGAGTGGCCGCAGTTCGCAGACGGTGTACGGCGGCCACAGCCGCAAATTGAGGCAGACCGTCGTGGCGCTGGCCGCGGGTAACAAGCTGGCCGAGCACGATCTCAGCGGTGAGTCGACCGTCCTCGTCCTCAGCGGCAAGTTGGAACTGATCAGCGGTGAGAAGACCTGGAAGGGCTCCACCGGCGATCTCCTCGTGATCCCCGACGCACGGCACAGCGTCGAAGCCCTCGAAGACGTCAGCTTCTTGCTGACCGTCGCTATGTGACCGCTTTCCTGACGACCAACACCGGGCAATCTGCGGTGTTGACCAGAGCGAAGCTCGTCGACCCGAGCAGCATTCCTCCGAATCCGCCGCGCCCCCGGTTACCCACCACGATCACCGCTGCCGTTTCGGACAGTCCGCTGAGCACTCGAACGGGACGATCCTGGGCGACGACGCGTTGGACGTCGACCTCCGGGAACCGCTCTTGCCACCCGGCGAGACTTTCCGCCAGCAACGCTTCCTCGGTGTCGGCGATGGCCTGCCAATCCGCGGGCGCGCGACCGAACGAGCGCGTCAGATCCACGTCGGACCACACGTGTACCGCGATCAACGGAGCATCACGTGCCGAGGCCTCGACGAACGCCCACTCGACCGCTGCCTGATTGACGTCGGATCCGTCCACGCCGACGACGACCGGGCCCTCGGCGACGGGACGGCCGTCGATGTCGCGGCCGCGTACGACGGCGACGGGTGACACACTGTGGGCGGCCAGAGAGAGTGTGACAGCGCCCGTTTCGCTCGCTCCGATCACCAGGAGCTCGGCTTGGGCCGACACGCCGATGAGTACGTCCATCACGCCGCCCTCGACGGCACTCGAGGTCACCTCGAACGTCGGGTCGTCGACGACCGACACGGCCAGCGTTTCCGCGGCTGCGAGCCGCGATTTAGCGGTGGCGACGAATTCGGTTGCCTCGCCTGCGAATTCGCTCAGATCGACAACGCCTGGCATGTCGACGGCCGTCACGATGTGCAATCGCCGATCCCGTCGCCGAGCGCACAGGGCCGCCCAGATCACAGCCTTGTCGGCCGCAGCGGAACCGTCGATGCCGACGATGATCGGTCGATGCCCTGTCACGTGTCGGCCTCCGGTAGTAGCCCCGAGCCCGGTGGCTCGGTGAATGACGAACAGGGGTTCAGGCTAGTCGATGAATGGTCGCCGAAGGCGTGATGCACTCACCTCAGCTGGCGCGCAGCGCGTCTGCGTACCCCTGAGTTCGGGTGCGGTTCGCCTCGGCTGCCGCGGCCCGGGTGTCGAGATGGACCAGGTAGTCGGCCAATTGGTCGCGGCTGCGGACACCGACGCCCAGGTCGGTCCGCTCGAAGACGCGCCACCGCGCGAGCGTCGGCAGCAGCACCTCGTCGAGATGACGTCGAAGATCGAAGATCCCGTCCCGCTCGATGAGCATGGCGCTCCGACCGAAGCCGGGCAGGTTGGTACCCGGCAACTGCGCGTTCATGACTACTTCGGTGATCGCCGTGACGGTCGGAGCGGGGGCGACGTCGAGCGCTGCCGACACCAGATTCGCAAAGAAGGTGACGTGCAGTTTCTGGTCGTCGACTATCCGGCCGAGCAAGCGATCGGCAACCGGATCGTGGCACTGGTGCGCGGTATTCGTATGGCAGACGCTGCTGATCGATTCGTCGAGAGTCACCTGCGCCAGCGAACGAAGGAGGTGAGCGCCGTTCATCGGGGAGTCGAATCCCACCGTCTTGCACTGTGCGCGAGCTCGACCGAGCGCCGCCGGATCGACACTGCGGGTAGCGACGAGGTAGTCGGTGACGGCGGCAGCATGCCGGGTGCGCTCGGCGCTCCACTCGGTGAGCCATGCGGGCCACGAGCCGGTACCCGAGGCCGCGACCTCGCACCGATACAGCGGAATGTTCTGCTCGGTGAGGAGATCGGTGACCAGTGCCGCCTTGGCGGCCTCGGTCAGCGGTGACGTACGCGTTCCCCAGTACATCTCGGTCCGGACGAAATCCGTGGGCTGCCAGGAGACAGCTGTCGAGCGGTGGCGCGCGAGGTTGTCGTCGATCGTCGGCTGCAGTTCCCGTAGAACCGTGAACTGCCCGATGTCGCTGCGCATACTCGTCCTCTCACCCCGCTCGTCCGGACCGATCCGAGATCAAAGTAGGCGTGTAGCGCAGGCGATGGGACCGCCTTCTGCATTGTTTAGGGCAAGTCGCAAGGCCTCTCGTGGCCCGCTCGAGATAAATCACAACGAGTTTTGCCGAAACCATGGATCACACGTAGATAACAACCTATGATCGATCCTGTTAGAGGCCAGGAAACAAACTCAAAGTTTGAAAAACCTGCCATTTCGGCTGAAGTTGCATAGATTCACGACAGGAAGCGCGTTTCTACGCGTGAGTACGTTAGCTCTCTCAAAACCTGAAGAATCCAACACGAAGGGTTGATCTGTGACCGTTCACAACTCGACTGGCCTCGGAATCATGGTCGCAGGGCAGCCTGCTTCGGCTCCCCTTCGCGATTTTCGCGCAGTGGCGCGCCTCCTGGTAGGCCACTTCGCCGCCAATACTCCCTGCGGTTCACTTCCCGGTGAACAACTCCACGGAGACGTCACCGAATTCACCGTCAAGTGCATCAGCATCGCCGTGCAGATGCTCGACGAGCGCCGCGCACCTGCCGAGTCCGACTTGGCCGAACTGCGCGCCAAGGCCAGTCAATGGGCTCGTGAGGGTGTCCCGCTCGAGTCCGTCCTCAGCGTCTACCACGAGGGCATTCAGATCGGTTGGAATCTGGTGTCCAAGCGGGCAGGAGAAGGCGACGCCGCCCAGTTGATCGAGGCTGCACGCATGTTCGTGCTGCTGTCTGAGAAGGTCTCGATCGCGGCCAGCAAGAGCTACGTCGAAGAGCTTCAGGCGGTGGCGAGCGAGCATCACACAGCCGCGCACACGCTGGTCACCTCGTTGCTGAGCGGACACAACGCCGTCTCGATGGCCCGCCAGTCGGGCATCGAACTCGCCGACAGTTACCTCGTGCTCGCACTGTCGGTACCGCCGCACCCCGACGAGAACGACCCCAACATCCAGAAGACGGTGGCTGCACGACGCAAGCTGCGTCGCGTGCAGGCCGAACTGGCCACCGTGTGCGGACGCACTCCCCTGTCGCTGCTCAGCACCGAGGGCGGAACCGTCCTGATCCCCGGCGTCCACGACGACGAGTGGGTCGAGGCGCTGGTGCACCGCATCGGTACCGCCGCAGAGGTCCCCGTCACCGCCACCGCCGAGCAGGCTGCGACAGCCGACATTCCCACCGCAGCAGACCAGGTCCACGAACTGCTGTCCCTGGCTCATCAGCTGCACCGCCCGTCCGGGTTGTACCGGATGGACGACCTGGTGCTCGAGTACCAGCTCACTCGTCCCGGACCGGGTCGACGCCACCTCACCCAGATCCTCGAGCCACTCGATTCGTCACCCGAATTGCTCGAGACCCTCGAGATCCACATTTCGCACGACCTCAACCGTCAGCGCTCCGCCCGGCAACTCCATCTGCACACCAACACCGTCGACTATCGCCTCAAGCGAATCGCACAACTGACCGGGTTCGACCCGACTCGTCCGTCCGGTATCCGCCACCTCCAGGCGGCACTGGTGGCCAGGCGGCTCGAATCCTCGCGCGGCGCAGCGTGATCTGAGAACTCCGACCGGTTTCTCGACCCGACGGCAGGTAGCGTCGGAAGTATTCGAGAAGCAGGGGATCATGCATGACGAAGTTGAAGCTCCAGTTGTCCGGCGTGGTCAAGGAGTACCCCACCGGCGAACAACCGGTCCGTGCGTTGGACGGCATCGATCTCACGATCGACGGTGGTCAGTTCGTGTCACTGGTCGCGCCGTCCGGAGCAGGTAAGTCGACACTGCTGCACATGCTCGGCGCGCTGGACACTCCGACGGCCGGGTCCATCCGATTCAACGACGTCGAGGTCACCACCCTCGACGACAACGCACAGTCCGATTTCCGACGCCATCAGGTGGGCTTCGTCTTCCAGTTCTTCAACCTGCTGCCGACCATGTCGGCGTGGGAGAACGTCGCCGTTCCGAAGCTGCTGGACGGCACCCCCATCAAGAAGGCGAAAGCCGATGCGATGCGGCTGTTGGACATGGTGGGGCTGGCGCAGCGATCCGAACACCGCCCGGCGCAACTGTCGGGCGGTCAGATTCAACGCATCGCCATCGCCCGAGCCCTGATGATGGACCCGGCGCTGCTGATCGCCGACGAGCCGACGGGCAACCTCGATTCCAAGACCTCCCACAACGTCCTCGAGATTCTTGCCGACGTAGCCCACGGCAGCGAGGGACGTCGGGCAGTGGTGATGGCAACCCACGATCTCGAGGCGGCTCGGTCGACCGATCGCGTCGTCAGCATGATCGACGGCCGCGTCGACACCGACACCGCTGGTACACCTCGGTGATCGGTACCGCGCTCAGCAGATTTCGCGTCATCAGCCTCCGAGACCTCCGAATGCACTGGGTGCGTTCGCTGGTCTCGGCGGGAGTCGTGGCCGTCGCCGCGGGTTTGCTCATCGCCGTCCTCGGCACGTACGGATCGCTGACCGGATCCGTCGAACGTCTGGCGGTGTCGATCGCAGGCAACGCACAGTACGAAGTTGTCGGCGTGACCGATTCCGGATTCGCCCAGAACGAACTCGACGTCGTACGCGGTGTTGCGGGCGTCGATGCGGCGGTACCCCTGCTCCGCAGCATCGTACGATCCGATGTCGGCGAGCTGACGGTACTGGGTGTCGATTCATCGATCACGGCACTGCAGTCCGATCTGCAAGGTGCCGTGGGCAGCGCAGCGGGTCTGCTGTCCGACCCGTCGGGCGTATTGGTCGGAGCAGCAACGGGATTGACGCAGGGTGACACGGTCACGATCGCCGACCGACCCACTGCGGTAGTGGGCGTGATCGATGGCCCTGGCACGCAGCGCATCGGTGGGGGCATGTTCGCCGTCACGTTGCTGCCCACCGCGCAGGCCTTGACCGACCGGCCGGGCCAGGTCGATTCGATCTTCGTTCACGGTGGCGGAGACGACCTGCGATCGAACCTCGACGCGGCATTGGCCGGCCGAGTCTCGGTGATGAATCCGGAATTCCGGGCCGACAGAGCCGATCAGGCCATGAGTCTGACGCGCAATGCGACGCTGATGGTCTCCCTCATCGCGTTCGTCGTCGCGGCGTTCCTGGTGTTCAACGTCATGAACATGGCCATCGCCAAACGTCGCCCCACCATCTCCCTGCTCCGAGCAGTCGGCGGTCGGCGCGCCGACATCGTCCGCGACCTGTTGTTCGAGTCGGTACTGGTGGGTCTCGTCGGCGGTGCCATCGGGGTACCTCTCGGAATCGTCATGGGCCGCATCGCCATCGAGAGCCTGCCGCCGTTCCTGTCGCAAGCATTCGATGCGCGAATCGAATACGTGTTGCCGAGCTTCGCCATTCCCGTCGCGATCGTGGCCTGCGTGCTGGCCTGCGTCGGCGCGTCCGCTCTGGCTGCTGTTCAGGTGTATCGAATCTCGCCGATCGAGGCATTGGCAGTCGGTGGCGGAGAAACAACCGGCGGTCCGAAGCTGTCGTTCACGTTGGCCGCCACAGTGTTCGGTCTGCTCGCCATTGCCGGATCGTTCGTGTTCGCCGTCAACGTCGACGGGCAATTGACCCTCGGTGCCGGTGCCCTGTTCATGTTCGGCGTCGTCGCACTGTGCGTCGGCGGAACCGGGCCGATCGTCTGGGCCACCGGCGCTGTGCCCCGCCGATGGGGTGGTGCCGGACGGCTCGCCACCGCGACGATCGAACGCGCCCCGCGGCGCATCTGGGCGACGGTGATGACCATCGTCATCGCCGTGGGAGTCAGTGTGGGAGTGTCCGGTTCGTTGACGAACATGACCGACTCCGCCGCCGAATCACTGTCGTCGCTCGCCGACACGGACCTGTACGTATCGATGAGCTCACCCGACGCCATACCGTCGGGCCCGATCGTTCCCGCCGCCGTAGACGAGGCCGTGCGGGCGACGGCCGGCGTCTCCCGCGTCGTCGAAGGGCAGTGGGCCTACGCGACAATCGACGACGAGCTGGTCTCCATCCAAGGCGTCGCCGACGGAAGCAACGCGGTGACGCTGGCCTCGCTCCCCGCAGACGTACGTGCGGGATTGCTCGCGGGCGACGGGGTGGTGCTCTCGAAGGCGCTCGGTACGACGCTGGGAGTGACGGCGGGAGACTCCATCGATCTACCGACGCCGACCGGGGTGCAGAACGTACGCGTGCTCGATCTCGTGGACTACATCAACGCCGCAGGCGGCACGATGGCGATCTCACTGGAATCGATGCAGCGCTTCTACGACCGCCCGGGTGCGACGTACCTCGAGATCACCGTCGACGGAGACGTTGCCGCCGTGCAGGATTCGCTGCGATCGACACTGCCGCCCGAGGCATTCGTGTACACGGGTGCCGCGGCACTCGAGGGCACCAGCGCGGCCATCCGCCAATCCGGTGCGCTCGCCATCGCACTGCAGTGGATCGTCGCACTGGTCGCTGCCGTCGCATTGCTGAACACATTGACGCTGTCGGTACTCGAACGTCGACGTGAACTCGGCGTACTGCGCGCCATGGGCGGCGGTAGAGGAACCCTGGCACGCATGGTGCTCGCAGAGGCACTGTCTGTGGGCATCCTCGGCGGCGTGCTCGGCCTGATCATCGGTGCCGGCCTGCAATACCTGAGCACACTGATCCTCGGTGCCAGCATCGGAATTCCAGTGCAGTACAACGCCAGTTGGACGGTGCTGTTGTACGGACTCGTCGCGTTGGGCCTCTCGCTGTTGGGATCGGCTCCGCCTGCGGTACACGCATCACGCCTGAACATCGTGGATGCGATTGCCGCGGATTAGGTGGTGGGGATCGGGCTCGTTCTGCGGTGCTGGGGCCTAGGGATCCGCAAACGCGCGCGCGTTTGTCAGGTGCGAGCGAAATAGACAGCCAGCGGCTGACGACTCTGCGCGCGTCTGGCACATGCGCGCGCGTTTGTACGAGGATGACCGACGTGGCCACATTCAGCGTCGAAGTAGAGAAGTACGCGGTCGAGACTCTGCGCGACTGTGTGGGTGGTCCCGAGTGGGAGTTGCGGCCCGAGCGCGCGGCACTTCTGGTTCATGACATGCAGCCGTACTACCTGAACGTGCTGCAGTCCTCGGTTCGTGCGCGGGTGGCCGCAGAAGCGTCGGCGGTGCTCGCGTGCGCCAGGTCTGCCGGAGTGCCGATTCTGGCGAGCGGTCCGCGGGCGGCTGAGGCGATCGAACAGCGTGGACTGCTGGGGCCGATGTGGGGGTTGGGCCCGTCTGCCGAGGACGTGGCGGTCACCGAATCGGACTTCGTTCCGATCGCGAAGCGCAGCTACAGCGCGTTCTACGCGTCCGATCTCGAGGTCGAACTACGCCGACGAGGCCGTGACCAACTGGTCATCGTGGGTGTCTTCGCCTCGGCGGGAATTCTCGCGACGACGTTCGACGCTTTTGCCCGCGACATTCAGTGCTTCGTCGGCATCGAATCGGTCGCCGATTACACCGCCCACCAGCACCGCACCGCCCTGAATCTGATCGCATCACTGACCGGTGTGTTGACCAGCAGCGCGAACCTGCTTCACGATCTGCGGTGCGGACCGCTAGACTGACGACCGCGATGTGGGCCGGCTGTGCAGTACAACAGCGACCCACCCGCGACCCGATTGTTCGATTGATCGAAAGACTTTGCTGGCCAGGGACTTTGGAGCACTCGTTCGATCACCAGCCTTCGTAGCTCAGGGGATAGAGCAACCCTCTCCTAAAGGGTAGGTCGCAGGTTCGAATCCTGCCGAGGGCACCATCTGAGCAGCAGAATCACCGGCGAGCGAGAACGGGAGGCGAGCTGCAGCCCAAGGGCCGAGTTTGCGATTTCTACAATGCCGTCGATCTACTGGCCCGACTTGAGGGCAGCTTCTAGCTCTCTTCGAGGCAGGCCTCGGACGGCAAGATGAAATACCTAGGCAGCAGCACTCGACGACCGAAAGACGAACCATGCACTTCGACATACAGATTTGGGCCCCGATCTTGGTGGCAGTCGGAGCGTTTCTGCTGAAGGTCTACTCGGACGTCATGGGACATCGCGACTACGCGCGCGCTTCGATTCGATCCGACATAGATATCCTCGAAAAATTGACCGCGGGTACCGACGAGCACACCAAGCTGCAAGAACACATCGCTCAGCGTGTAAAAGAGCTAGTCATCAAGGAGTCTGAAGCCAGTCGCGACTGGATGCAGATCGGCATCGCCATCACGTTTTGGGTCGCGGGCGTCACTTTAGTTGTCGTCGGCTTCCGAAGCGGTGGTTGGCTCTGGTCCCTCGCCGCCCTTGGAGCCGCCATGTTCATCTTTGGTTTGGGAGGCATCCCCGCCTTCAGAAAGCGGGTTCGCCCGTAGTTTCAAATATCGAATGGCAGCGCACACCGTAGTCCGCCTCTGAGACGAAGCCGCTCATCCTGTTAGCGAGTTAGACGTTCCCCTCCAAGCCCGTACATCTTTCGAGCCACAGTGCGCTGCGTGCGGGCATCGCACCGGATGGGAGGGGTGCCCTCCAGGCCCCTAACTTTCGGGCCGTGCGCAGGTACCTGCGCGTTCCTTCACGCGAACCTGACCTCCGTCGGGGGTTGCCTTGCTATGTTGGTTTGACACTGAGCCGAACTCCGTTGCCCCGCAATCGCTTCCGGCGTCTGCTGACATACTTCCGCTCACGAACGAGCCCCCGCATGTCCATTTCTCGTCAAGACACCCGACTTTATCTGTAACCCGATGCCAAAATCGCCGAGAAGGAGGAAGAGCTCTAGAATGCCCGCGAGTGGGCCCAAACCTGCGCCGACCATTGGGGCATCGACTCGTTCGCTTACACCCAGGCTGTCGAATCGCGGGACATCACCCGAACTGTTGTGCGCCACATGCAGCTCGGGCAACCGATCCCCGAAAAGCTCCTGTAGCTGGAGAGTCCCGAGTGGCTACAGCTGGGTTCGATTCCCATCGGGACACACACTGCCGTTTTGCCTGGTAGGACTACAAAGCTACGAGGCATCCTAATCGGGTTCGAATCCTGCCGAGGGCACCAGCATCGCTTTTCGTCGCGCACTCTCAGATTTCACACCCCGCCCTATTGCACTACCTTCCGAACCGGCGTAAATTCGAACATGCATTCGAGTACTGGGGAGGAACTCGTGGTCACAGCTATACAAGAATCACCGCTCACATCCGCCGAGGTGTTGAGGTTTGTTGCGCGTCTTCAGGCGTCCGACATAGTCGTCGACGCAGCAGCAGGCATCGATCTCATCTCTGCTCTCGAAACCGTCAAATGCGTCAGCGTGGCAACCCAAGCCGTCGTGACCGATGCCGTCGCAACCGTGATCAGCACCGAACGTCGTGAACGTGGCAAACCGAAAGCTCAGTGGCGCACCGGTATTGCGTCGCAGATCGGCCTGGCTCGACGAGAGTCACCCAACCGCGGCGGCACTCATCTCGGTCTCGCTCGTGCACTTGTCCACGAAATGCCACACACCCTGGCGCGCCTGAAAGCCGGCGAACTGAACGAGTGGCGCGTCATGATCCTCGCTCGCGAAACCGCGTGTCTCACCGTCGACGATCGCCGAACCATCGATGAACGCCTGTGCGCAGACCCCGCCACCCTCGCCGGTGCAGGAGATCGCACCATCGAGGGTCGCGCCCGCGCACTCGCCAACGAACTGGACGCCGCCTCCCAGGTCAAGCGACGCGCAAAGGCATACGCCGCACGCCGAGTCAGTACGCGCCCCGCACCCGAATTGATGGGATTCTTCACCGCGCTCACCTCGATGGAGAAGACCGTCTGCATGTGGGCGACCCTGCGGCGCGACGCCGACACCGTCATCAACGCAGGTGGCGACACACGCAGCCGCGACCAGATCATGGCCGACCTGGTGTTCGAGAGAGTCACCGGCGCATCGGCCGCTCAAGGTCCACCGGTCACCGTCGACATCGTCATCTCGGATTCGACCCTGCTCGCCGGTGGCGACACGTCCGCATATCTGCACGGCTACGGCGACATCCCGTCGGACGTCGCACGCCAACTCGTGCGCGACGCACTCGACGGCGCACAGGGCAATGAGACGCGCGTCGCATTACGTCGCCTCTATGCCCACCCGAAAACCGGCGCACTGACAGCCGTCGAATCCACATCCCGCGCATTTCCCACCGCATTGGGACGCCTCATCGATCTCCGCGATCGCACGTGCCGCACCCCGTGGTGCGACGCGCCCATCCGGCACCACGACCACATCACCGCACACACCGCGGGCGGAGCGACAAGCGCCGAAAACGGCGCAGGTCTTTGTGCCGCATGCAATTACGCGAAAGAAGGCGAAGGCTGGACGGCCGAAGCACTACGAGACAAACGGAACGCGCGACATCGCTACAGGCTCATCTCACCCACCGGGCACACGTACGATTCGAGCGCGCCGCCGATGCCGGTGGTCGAGCTCTACAGCTCGCCGGCGGAGAACGTCTACATCGACGGACTGTTCGGCTCCGACGCCGCGTGACCGTCGACCGCGGGAAGAGATCGGGTCCGCACTCGGTTACACTCGGTATCGACGCGCGTAACTGCACGTCAGACGTCGTGGAATGCTCCCGAATCACCATGTGCACCCCGCACAGGCTTCTCTTACGGCGATCGAAACTGCCCACCGGCAGTCTCGCCACCTTGCATCTCGGCCCGAAGGCCCGCAGGTGCAACACCCTGCCCGAAAGGCACTTTTCATCACAATGACGACCCCACAGACTTTTGCTGCACTCGGAGTACCCCAGGCCATCGCAGACGTACTCGCGAGCCAGGGCAAGACCGAGGCCTTCCCCATCCAGGCCGACACGCTCCCCGACACACTGCAGGGACGCGACGTACTCGGACGCGGAAAGACCGGCAGCGGAAAGACACTCGCATTTTCCATCCCCATGGTCGCGCGCCTCGCCGGCCAACTCCCCGGCAACCGCAAGCCCGGCCGCCCGCGCGGACTGATCCTTGCGCCGACGCGTGAGCTCGCCACCCAGATCGCCGTCGCGATCGAACCCCTCGCCGCCGCATACTCGTTGAAGGTCACGACGATCTTCGGCGGTGTCTCGCAGGTTCGCCAGGTGTCCGCACTCAAGTCGGGTGTCGACATCGTCGTCGCCTGCCCCGGACGCCTCGAAGACCTCATGAAGCAGCGCCACCTGACGCTCGACGGCGTACAGATCACCGTCCTCGACGAGGCAGATCACATGGCCGACCTCGGGTTCCTGCCCGTCGTCACCCGGATCCTCGCCGCTACCCCCGACAAGGGTCAGCGGATGCTGTTCTCGGCGACCCTGGACAACGGTGTCGACAAACTGGTCAAGCGCTTCCTGCACAACCAGATCACGCACTCCGTCGACGAGGCGACCTCACACGTCGAGGCCATGACACACAGCGTCTTCGAGGTAGACGGCGTCGAAGCCAAGAAGAAGCTGGTCCACCAGCTCGCCTCCGGCACCGGACGTCGCATCCTGTTCATGCGCACCAAGCACCAGGCCCGCAAGCTCGCCAAGCAGCTCACCGACGCCGGAATCCCGTCCGTCGACCTGCACGGCAACCTCTCGCAGGCCGCACGTGACCGCAACCTCGCGGCCTTCTCCTCCGGCCAGGCCCGCGTGCTCGTCGCCACCGACGTCGCAGCCCGCGGCGTTCACGTCGACGACGTTCAGCTGGTCGTCCACGTCGATCCCCCAGCCGAGCACAAGGCGTACCTGCACCGCTCCGGCCGCACCGCGCGCGCCGGCAGCGCAGGCGACGTCGTGACCGTCGTCTTACCCGAGCAGCGCAAGGACACCGCAGTTCTGCTGCGCAAGGCCGACATCAAGGTCACCCCGATCCGCGTCACCGCCGACTCGCCTGCAGTGGCGAACCTCGTCGGCGAGCAGGCCCGTTACGTCGAGCCTGCACCGCGAGTCGAGCAAGCCCCCGCCCGCACGGGAGCCCCGCGCAACAACAACGCGCGACGCGGCGGCCCGGCCCGCTCGGGTGGTCAGCCGCGCAGTGGTGGTCAGCCGCGCAGCGGTGGCGGCGGCCACAGCCGTCGCGCAGCAGGCCCGGCCACGAGCCAGCGCAGCCGCTGACCCGAAGTTCGGAAACAGGAAAGCCCTCGCTACGAGGGCTTTCCTGTTCTGATGCTCACCACGGCAGCAACCGCGCACAAGCCGGCCGCGCCGAACCACGCCATCGTGTATGCGCCGGTGGCGTCCCGCACGACGCCCGCGACGACGGACGCGATGCCCGCTCCGATCTGGTGTGAGGCGAACACCCATCCGAACACCAGAGAACCCTTGTCGCCGAACACCTCTCGGCACAGAGCAATCGTGGGCGGAACCGTTGCCACCCAATCCAATCCGTAGATGACCACGAAGATGACGATCGACGGTTGAATGGTTGCCGACAGCAACCACGGCAGAAACAGCAGCGAGATTCCGCGAAAGCCGTAATAGGCCGCCAACAGATACCGCGGATTCACTCGATCGGTCAGCCAACCCGATGCGATCGTCCCGACGATGTCGAAGATTCCCACCACCGCCAGCAGACCCGCTGCGGTGGTTTCGTGCATTCCGTGGTCGTGCGCCGACGGTATGAAGTGAGTTCCGATGAGCCCGTTGGTCGTTGCGCCACAGATCGCGAATCCGAGCACCAACGCCCAGAAGGTTCGTACTCGGCTCGCGTCGCGTAGAGCCTGTACCGCTGCGCGCGCCGGGTTCACGGTCGACACCGCCGCCGGCGGGACGTAGTCGGCGGGTGCGCCGTACGGAGTCACGCCGACATCGGTCGGCATGTTGCGCAGCCACCGCAACACGAACGGCACCACGATCAGCGAGCCCCCGGCGATGAGGAACGATGCTGCGCGCCAACCGGATCGGTCGACCAGCTGAGCGATCAACGGCAGAAAGATCAACTGCCCCGTCGCGCTGCCCGCGGTCAACACGCCCGAGACGAGCCCTCGACGCTGTACGAACCATCTATTCGTCACCACCGCCGCGAACACCAGAGCCATCGACCCCGTGCCCAACCCGATCATGACGCCCCACGTCAACACCAACTGCCATGCCTGGGTCACGAACACACTCAGAGCGCTGCCCGCGGCCACGACGACCAACGCCGTCGACGTCACAGCTCGGATCCCGAAACGCTCCATCAACGCCGCGGCGAACGGTGCCGTCAGACCGAACAGCACCAGGTTGACGCCCACCGCCAGCGACAGCATCGACCGCGGCCAACCGAACTCTTCCTGCAGCGGCACCATCAACACACTCGGTGCGGCCCGGAACCCCGCCGCACCGACGAGAGCGAGGAAGGCCACCGCGGCGACGATCCATGCCGGATGAAGTCGCCTGCGGGTCGCGATCTCGGAAGTCACGCAGACAGTGTGCCTCAGTCGAGCTGGCACACTGGAGCGGTGACCGTCAGCGCTGCCCACCGTCCCGAGTCCGGGCCCCTCGGTCCGCAAGAATTGGCGACCGCTGCGGTGATGAGCAGCTTCACCGTCGCGCTGACGGTGATCGGCGTGCTGGTGCCGATGGCAGCGATTCTGCAGGTAGTCGCCGCTATTCCCATGTCGGTGGTGGCCCTGCGCTATCGCACGCGAGCATTGGTCACCTCAGCGGTGGCGGGCATACTCGTAGGATTCGTCGCGGCCGGCACTCAGACGGCGCTCACCGTGGCCAGTGCGGCATTGCTGGGCGGTCTGGTCGGCCGGGCGAAGCGCCGGAAACAAGGCCTGTTCGGCGTGCTCGTCACGTCGGCAATCGTCGGACCGGCACTCGGAGCCCTCGCGGTGCTGTTGCTGCTGATCCTCGTCCCGCTACGGCAGCTGTTTCTCGAGACGCTCCGCAACACCATCGAAGGCATCTCCCGACTGTTCGAGCGCGTATCCGCCCCGCAGGTCATCCCCGATGTCATTCGCAGCAGCAGCACAGCGGTACTCGACAACTGGTGGTGGTGGGTCGGCGGGTCCATCGCATTCGGCATCGTCACCGGAACTCTGTTCGCGTGGCTGATCCTCACCGCCATCCTCGATCGCCTCTCGGCCATCCCCACACCGGAGCCGTTCGTCTCGGGCATCGACGACGAGATCGCGCCACTGCCCGTCACCCTGACCGCCGTCGGCTACCGATATCCCGGCAGTAGATCGGCAGCGTTGAGCGGCATCGACCTGCACATCGAACAGGGTGAATTCGTCGCGATCGTCGGCCACAACGGATCCGGCAAATCTACGCTGACGCGAATTCTCGCAGGCCGTGAGCCCTCCGAGGGCTCGGTGACTCGTCCCGGCTCCACCGGACTCGGCCGGTACGGCGGCACCGCAGTGGTGTTGCAGCGACCCGAAAGTCAGATCCTCGGTACCCGCGTCGCCGACGACGTCGTATGGGGACTGCCACCCGGCGACTCTCGCCCCGACGTCGACGCCTTGCTCGACGAGGTGGGGTTGAGCGGCATGGGTGCTCGCGACACGGCCTCGCTTTCCGGCGGCGAGATGCAGCGACTTGCCGTCGCCGCTGCCCTGGCTCGTCGCCCCGCTCTGCTGATCGCCGACGAGGCAACCGCCATGATCGACGCCTCGGGCCGCGAGCATCTGGTCTCGCTACTCGCGGCACTGCCCCGTCGGCACGGGATGTCGGTCGTACTCGTGACCCATCATGTCTCGGAAACTGTTGCCGCTCATCGCGTCGTACACCTGCACGAGGGCATGCAGGTGGAGCACGACACTGCATGGATGCAGACCAGGACCGGCAACGCTGCTGTGCTGCACGACAATTCGAGCCCGCGCCTGCTCGAACTACGCGACGTGCGGCACGTCTACAACAGACGCACCCCGTGGGCACAATCGGCGTTGAACGGCGTCGACATCACCGTCAAGCGAGGCGAGGGAGTTCTCGTTCTCGGCGGAAACGGTTCGGGCAAGTCGACTCTGGCGTGGATCATGGCCGGGCTTACCGGGCCCACCACCGGCGTCGCGCAACTGGACGGCAAGGCGATGACGTCGCGAGTCGGCGACGTCGGGTTGGCCTTTCAGCATTCGCGCCTGCAGTTGCAGCGGCGGACCGTCTCCGAGGACATCGCCGCGGCCGCGGGGCCCGAAACCGGTTCTGCCACAGTGTCGGCCGCGATGGATGCCGTCGGCCTCGACCGGTCACTGGCCGCACGCAACGTCGACTCGCTCAGCGGCGGGCAAATGCGACGCGTGGTGCTGGCCGGTCTGATCGCTCGTCGACCCCGCATCTTGGTGCTCGACGAGCCGCTGGCCGGACTCGACCCGCCCGGCCGCGACGACATCATCGGCGTCCTCGCCGGCCTGCGTGAGCGCGGCGTCTCGATTGTGGTCATCTCGCACGACGTGGACGGTATGGACGCCGTCTGCAGTCGAACCATCACGATGGCCGACGGCCATATCGTCTCCGATTCGATTCATGGGAGCGTGCATTCGTGACGACCGTCGTACTGCGCCAGGTTCCGCGGTTCTCACCCATTCATCGACTGTGGGCGGGCACCAAGCTCATCGTGGTGTTGCTGCTCAGCATCACCCTCGTCGCGGCTCCGACGTGGCCTGCCCTCGGCATCGTGTTCGCGCTGCTGATCGTCGCGGCTGTCATCGCCCACATTCCGATCACAGCACTACCGCGCCCGCCGTGGTGGATCTGGGCGCTGTTCGGCGTCGGAGCACTGATCAATCTGCCCATCGGTGGCGCAGCGGTTCTGCTGTACTTCCGTGCCACGCTGTTCGTGTTCGTTCTGCTGGGCGCATCGATGATGATCGGGTGGACGACGTCGATGAGCGACATCGCTCCGGCGGTGTCGAAACTCGGTGCACCGCTCAAGAAGCTGAAGCTGCCGGTGGACGAGTGGGCGATCGCCGTGGCGCTCAGCCTGCGGTCGCTTCCGCTGCTCATCGAGGAGATGCGCACCCTCAACGCCGCCCGGCGGCTGCGACCGAAGCCGGTGGTCAACAGTGCGTCGGACAATTCACTGGTCGACATCGTGACCACGGTGATGTCGGTGGCTATCAGGCGCGCGGACGAGATGGGTGAGGCCATCACCGCACGCGGGGGCACCGGCATGATCACCGCCACCGAGGCACGTTTCAAGGCCTCGGACGCGGCGACTCTGGTGGTGGTGACGCTGGCCTGCGCGGCCGCGATCGCGATCAGCTTCCTGCTGCGGTGAGCTACTCCCCCGCGAGACGCTCGGTGCGCGAGTTCAACGCCTTGACGAACACGTCCGGGATATCGCGGGGATCCTCGGCGACATAGCTCGTACCACCGGTGGCCGCGGAGATCTGCTGCAGCGCAACCGGATCGGCATCACTGGTGACGCCGACTGTGATGATCACGATGGGACGCACCGGATCCTGCTCCTTCTGCAGGGCGGCGAGAAGCTGGTCCAGGGAGATGCTGCCGTTGTCCTCGTTCGCGCCGTCGGTGAGGATGATGACGCTGTTGACGTAATCGGGGTCGTAGCCCTCCTTGACACGTCGGAACGCCGCCAGCGTCGTGTCGTAAAGTCCGGTCCCGCCTCCGACCAGAGCCGGTAGCCCACGGACTGCATCGAGAATGGCCTGACGCTGCGGCTTACCGTCGAACGTGTTGCTCACCGGGCCGAGCGGCACCAGTTCTCGATAGTCCTGCTTTCCACCACCGAGCCCGATGGAGAAGGCCCACAGCCCCATCTGCGTCTGGTCGCTGAACAGATCGTTGGCACCGAGCGAGGCATCGACGGTCAACGCGATGCGGGTGGAGTCGCCGGATTTCGCCGCCATCGAACCCGATACGTCCTCGACGACGAGGGTCCGGAGCGGCAACGCGAGCACCGCCCAGTCGCGCAGCGTCGTCTCGATCGACAGCGGATTCTTGATTTCCAACGCGGCGACCGAGCCGACGCCTCTGCCGTCGGCCAAGGGGGTTCCACTCGACGTTCGGAAGCCGGCTGCAACGAGTGTGTCCGTCGCCGACTGCGAGGCCAGCACCGACGCCAACGCGGCCCCGGCGGCCTTGACGCGGTCGTACTCCGGCCCGGCCGGAGCCGTGACGGCGAGGGGGTAGTTGAGGAAGTAGCTGCCCGTCGGCGGCACCGACTCGGTGAGCGACGATCCGGGGTTCGCTGCCTCGTAGGCCAGCACGGCCTGTTCGGTGGCGACGCTGGTTCCGCCCTCGGTCGCCACCTGGGCGACGAGGTCCGGGGTGTCGTGGGGCGTGTCGGCTATCCGGCCGAAGTCCTGTGCCATGGGCACCAGAGCGGCGGACACTGCTTTGGCGTCGGAGATCGCGACCTCGGACTCGGCCAGCGCACCGAGGATCGCAGCGTTGGACGCACTACTGGTGAGCGGATCGCCGATGCGTTGGCCCGGCATCTGCAGCACGCTGAGCCAGGTGTCGGTCACCGGGGCACCGTCGGAGGCCGACACCAGCACGGGCAGTGTGTTCGCCACCGACGTCTTGGCGAGTTCGGGCAGGGCTCCGGTCGAACGCAAAGTCTTGAGCAGCCACAACGTCGAGTCCGGGATCCACAGGTCGGGGCGGTTCTCGTCGGTACCTGCGATCTCGGTCGCCGTGTCGGTGGGGCGCTCGGCCCGCACCTCGAAGTCGACGCAGCCGCGGTCCACCTCGCCCGCCTGGGCCAGGATCTGCTGCACCGGTTCGGCGATCGAGGTGTCCACCGCGAGCGAGACCGTGTCCAGCGATTCGCACGAGTCCGAACCCGCTGCGCGTACGGCCTGGACGCCGAACCAGCCACCGGCCGCGACCACGACTACTGCCAGCGCGGCCGCGCCCCAGGTCACGGCAGGACTGAACCTGCGACTACTGCCGCTGTGACGTCCTGACATCGCTGACTCCCCTACCTATACCCCCGACACGACTGTGTTGCGGGACTTCTCCGCACTACCCCACGTGACGGAGAGCACGCGGCGCACAGCATAGCCGCTCCCGTCAGCGACCGGAACGGCTTCTCAGTGCATTGACGAAGACGTTCGGTATTTCGGCGGGGTTTCGCGCCACGAAGCTGGTACCCCCGGTGGCAGCAGAAATTTGTTGCAGCACACCCGCATCGGCGTCGTCGGTGATACCGATGGTGACGATGACGACCGGACGAGACGGGTCTTGTTCGGTGCGCAGTGTGGCCAACAGCTCGTCGAGCGAGACGCTGTTCGGATCCTCGTTGGCACCGTCGGTGAGGATGATGACGCTGTTCACCGCGTCGGGGTCGTAGCCCTGCTGCACGGTGCGGAACGCGGCCAACGTGGTGTCGTACAGTCCGGTTCCACCACCGACCAGGGACGGAAGGGTGCGGGTCTGCTGCAGCAGCATTTCACGCTGGGTCGTGTCGCCGACCTTCTCGTCCATACGCCGGATCGGTGCCAGCTCACGGTAATCCTGATCGCTGCCGCCGAGTCCGATGGAGAAGGCCCACAATCCCATCGACGCGTTGTCGGGAAACAGTCGATTCCCGGTCTCGCTGGCCTGCACCGTCATCGCGATCCGGGTGTTCGCCCCGGCGCTGTAGTTCATCGAGCCGGACACGTCTTCCATCACGAGCGTTCGCGACGGGAGCGCCAGCACCTGATATTGACGCAGCACCGATTCGGCAGCCTGCTGGTCGCCGATCGCCAGACTCTCGACGGCACCGATACCACGATCGGAATCGAGGGGCGCGTTGTCTTCCGACCGAAAACCGGCCTCGGACAACATCTCCCGACCTCGATCGGATTCGATGACCGCGGCCAGCGCGCTGCCGACCGACTTCGCGCTGTCGTGCCGCTCGCCTGCAGGCTCGGTGACGGCCAGCGGGAAGTTCAGAAAGATGCTGCCCGTCGGCGGCACCGTCGCACCGAGTTCGGCACCGGTGTCGTTTCGGTACTGCAACATGGTCTGCTCGGACACCACGGCCACGCCGCCGTCGGCCACCAGATCGTCCAACCGGGTGGTGGGATCGGCTTCGCCGCGGGTGGCGGCCTGAGCCTGAGCGATCGGCACGAGCGCCGTCGACACCGCATCGAGGGCCTTCTCGTCCTCACCCGCCTCGGCCACCGCCCCGAGGATCGCCGCGTCGGAGATGGTGTTGGCCAACGGATTACCGATGCGCAAACCTTCGAGCTTCAGTGCGGTGAGCCACGTGTCGAAGAACGGAACCTCGTCCTTGCGGGTTGCGAGGACGGCCGGGGTGCTCGCCACCGACTGGCTCGCCAGGTCGATCAGCGAAGCGGTCGATCGCACTGTCTTGCCGACCCACAGCGACGAATCGGGAATCCAGAGCGAGGGAACGTCGTCGCCTTTGGCCACTGCGGCCGACACCTGACCCGACTCCATCGCCGTCACCGTCACCTCGGCACAACCGAGATCCTCGGGCGCGGAGTCGTCGACGATCTTCTGCAGTACCGGTGCGATGGCGGGGTCGGCAGCCAACGTGTAGTTCGACGTGTCACCGCAGTCGCTGCCGAAGACCTTCTGCGCCACGAACACTCCGCCTGCGACGATCAGAAGCAGGACGACGGCAACGACGACGTACTTGGCGAACCCTCTGCTGCCCGTCGCGGACGACGGCGCACTGTGCCTACCGGGCATGCATCTCCACTCCTACACCGTCAGGCGTAGATCTTGACGAACGTCTTCAGCGAGTTCTCGATGTCGCCCTTGAGTGCGCGAGCGACACCGGACCCGATGGGTCCGAACAACGGGGCACCGCCCAGATTGACGTCGATCGTGATCTCGGACCCGTCGCCCTTGGACTTCACCGACAGGTCCAGACCGATCTTCACTCCGCCCTTGCCGTTGCCCTTGAGCTCGAGCTTCCGGGGCGGGTCGTAGGACTCGATCTTCCACGAGACGCGGTTGCGCATGCCCTTCACGCTGGCGATGGAGTCCAGGGTGGTGCCGACGGCCAGCTGCTCGGGCAGCTCACCGCGCCACGCTTCGTGGATGGAGAGCCACTGCTCGTAGCCGGACAGATCGGACGCATGCGCCCACGTCTGCTCGGGGGTCAGCGGGACGTCGAGGGAAACCTTCAGCTTGGCCACAGCAGGGATGGTAACCGCTGGACGAAAAATGCCCGTGTGAGGCCTTGCTCACACGGGCACTTCGCGAACAGTTCTACAGGTGGATCAGTGGGCGCTGGCCTTCTCCGCACCGATGCCGGTGAGAGAGCGAACCTCCATCTCGGCCTGCTTGTCGGTGTTCTCGGTGTCCTTCGAGATCAGCGTTCCGACGATACCGAGAATGAATGCCAACGGGATCGACACGATGCCGGGGTTGGACAGCGGGAACCACGCGAAGTCCGAGCCGGGGATCATCGACGTCTTCGATCCCGACACGGCCGGGGAGAAGATGATCAGCACGATCGTCGAGATCAGGCCGCCGTACATGCTGAACAGTGCGCCCGTGGTGGTGAAGCGACGCCAGAACAGCGAGTACAGGATGGTCGGCAGGTTCGCGGCCGCTGCGACGGCGAACGCCAGCGCCACCAGGAAGGCGATGTTCTGCCCGTTTGCGAGGATGCCGAGGCCGATGGCCAGGATGCCGATGACGACGGCCGTGATGCGCGAGACCTTGACCTGCTTCTTGTCGTCGACCTGGCCCTTCTTGATGACGCTCGCATAGATGTCGTGAGCGAACGACGCCGACGCGGTGATCGTCAATCCGGCGACGACGGCGAGGATGGTCGCGAAGGCGACCGCAGAGATGACGCCGAGCAGAATGACGCCGCCGAGCTCGAAGGCCAGCAGCGGAGCCGCGGAGTTCTGGCCGCCTGCGGAGGCCAGGATGCGGTCGGGTCCGACGATCGCTGCGGCGCCGTAGCCGAGCACGAGGGTGAACAGGTAGAACGCACCGATGAGCGCGATGGCCCACACGACACTGCGACGAGCTTCCTTGGCGGTGGGCACCGTGTAGAAGCGCATCAGCACGTGCGGCAGACCTGCCGTGCCGAGGACGAGTGCGATGCCGAGCGACAGGAAGTTGATCTTCGAGGTGGCGCTGCCGCCGTACTGGGCACCGGGTTCGATGACGTCGCGAGCGCCGACGATCGGGTCGGCCGAGCTCGACACCATTGCCTGTGCGCTGCCGAGGAGCTCGGAGAAGTTCAGGCCGAACTTGGCGAGCACGAGCACGGTCATGAACGCGGCACCCGCGATGAGCAGAACGGCCTTGATGATCTGCACCCACGTGGTGCCCTTCATGCCGCCGATGAGCACGTACGCGATCATCAGCACACCGACGATGGCAATGACGATGGACTGCCCGGTGCGGTCGGAGATGTCGAGCAGCAGTGCGACGAGTCCGCCGGCACCTGCCATCTGAGCCAACAGGTAGAACAGCGACACCGTCAGCGTCGACAGTGCGGCCGCGGTACGAACCGGGCCTTGCTTGAGCCGGAAGCTCAGCACATCCGCCATCGTGAATTTGCCGGTGTTCCTGAGCAATTCGGCGACAAGCAGGAGCGCGACGAGCCAGGCGACGAGGAACCCGATGGAGTACAGGAAGCCGTCGTAGCCGTAGACGGCGATGGCACCGGCGATACCGAGAAAGCTTGCCGCGGAGAGGTAGTCACCGGCAATGGCGACGCCGTTCTGCGGTCCGGAGAATCCGCCGCCCGCGGTGAAGAACTCCGCAGACGTCGCGTTCTTCTTGGAGGCACGAATGACGACGGCCATCGTGATGAGGACGAACGCGCCGAAGATGGCGATGTTGACGAGCGGTTCGCCGACGGTGGTGTCGGCGGCCTGGGCAAGTACATTCACGGCTTCTACATTCACGGCTTCGCTCCCTGGGAGGCTTCCATCTCGGCGCGCAGGGCTGCGGCGCGAGGATCGAGTTCACGGTTGGCGAACCGCACGTAGATGCCGGTGATGGCGAACGTGGTGACGAACTGGCCGAGGCCGAGCAGCAGACCGACGTTGATGTTGCCCCACACCTTGGTCGACATGAAGTCGACGGCGTAGGTGCTCAGCAGCACGTAGATGACGTACCAGACCAGGAAGAACCCGGCCATCGGGAACACGAAGCTACGCAGGCGGTGTCGGAGTTCCTGGAACTCGGGACTGGCCTGCATGTCGACGAACGCTTGCGCGTCCGGTGGCGAATTGGTTTCCGGTGCGGTCACCTTGGACTCCTGAAGTTGATGTGATCTGTAGCTGACTGGGAACAGTAGTGAGAGTCAGGTCACAACATCAGGGGGTGGCGTCGATCACACGGCAGGCTGCGAGAGTGTGCGACGAGCGGTAGCGCAGACCCGACGAACGGCCTCCTCTCTCTACAGCTCGCGCTCTCGGTCTTTGCCCATGTCGAGGCCTTCGGGCAGGTGCAGTCGGGCGAAGATTCGGGAGATGTCCGACGGCACCGTTCGCCGGGTAGCGAGGCTAACGACGATCATCGCGGCGAAGGCCACGGGAACGCTGACCGCGGCCGGGTAGCCGAGTATCGCTGCCGCCCAGCCCCCGAGGACGCCGTCGGAGATGGGGGTGACGACGGAGATCGACGCGGCGACGAGGGAGAGTCCGCCGCCGAGGAACAGCCCGGCCGCGGCTCCTGCTGCGGTGAGTCCGCGCCACCAGATGCCGAGCACGAGCAGCGGACACAGAGTGGACGCGGCGACGGCGAACACGAGCCCGACGGTACGCGAGAGATCCAGTGACACAACGCCGATCGACAGTGCAAGTGGCACTGCGCCGGCAAGGACGGCCGCGACACGGAAGTCTCGGACCTTGCCCGAGAGCACGTCGGTGCTCAGGACGCCCGCGATGCTGACCAGCAGGCCGGACGACGTGGACAGGAAGGCGGCGATGGCTCCGGCCGCGACCAGTGCGGCCAGCAACTGGCCGGGTACCCCCGACAGCACGGAGCCGGGCAGCAGCAACACTGCGGCGTCGGAGGCACCGGTGATCAGCAGTTGCGGCACGTAGAGCCGGGCGAACACTCCGAGGACCGTCGGGAACAGATAGAAGGTGCCGAGCAGCGCCAGCACGGTCAGCGATGTCAATCGCGCGGCTCGGCCGTCGGGGTTGGTGTAGAACCGGACCAGCACGTGCGGCAGCCCGAGGGTGCCGAGGAACGTGGCCAGGATCAGCGAATACACCTGGTAGAGCGGGTGCTGACCGCCCAGTCCCCCGCCGGGCATCGCCCAGGCGCGGTCGGTGGTCGGTGCGCCGGCGACCACCGGAACCGGCGAGCCAGCGTCGAGGGTGAGCAATGTCCCGGACCCGAGCCGGTGTTCGCCTGCATCGAGAGTCACACGTCCATCGACGCTCTGCTCGTCCAGGGTTCCTGTCACGGACACCACGATCGGCGAGTCGACCTGCACGAGCACGTCGGTGGTGATGTCGACCCGGGTCTGCTCGGCGACGGTCGGCGGGGCCGCGCTACCGACGCTGCGGTCGTCGGCGACGAAGTGGACGGTCAGCACCAGTGCGGGGATGGCGATCGCGGTGAGCTTGAGCCAGTACTGGAACGCCTGCACGAAGGTGATCGAGCGCATTCCGCCGCCGACGACGTTCGCGATGACGATCAGACCGACCGCGAGTGCTCCCACCCAGCCCGGCACTCCGAGAAGGATGTTCAGCGTCAGGCCTGCGCCCTGGAACTGCGGCACCAGATACAGCGCGCAGATCACCACCACCACGAGCATGGCCACGGTGCGCAACCATGGTGCGCCGAGCCGGAATTCGACGAAGTCGGGCACCGTGTACGCGCCGCTCCTGCGCAGTGGAGCGGCGACGAACAGCAGCAGACCGAGATAGCCTGCGGTGAAGCCGACGGGATACCACAGCGCATCGGCACCGTACTTGGCGATGAGCCCCGCGACACCGAGAAACGATGCGGCAGAAAGGTATTCACCCGAGATAGCCGCGGCGTTCCACCGCGGTCCGACGGTCCGCGAGGCCACCAGGAAGTCGGAGGTAGTGCGCGCCAACCGAACTCCGTAGACACCGATGCCGACGGTGGCCAGCGCGGCCACGATCAACGCAATCAATGTCGCGACGGGTATCGATCCGTTCACCGGCGCCTAGTCCTCGACCAGGCCGACGAACTCGGCCTCGTTACGCTCGGCGCGGCGCACGTACGCGCGGCCGACGCCGAACAGCAACGGATAGATGGCCACCCCCAGCAGCAACCACGGCAACCCGATACCGAACGGCGCGACATCGGTGAAACGGGTGAGCAGCATGCCCAGCAGGGGAATCGCGAACAGGATCGACAACGTCATCACTGCCAGGCGCAGCGACAGCAGGAGTTGCGCACGCACCAGGCTTCGCACCAGCGCGTCGCCCACCTCGGTTTGCTCCTGCACCTCGACGCGGGTGCGCACCAGGCGCGCGCCGCGGCGCTGCGAGAGCACCACCCGCTCCCGGTGCGGCTGACTCACCGCGCACCTCTCGTCACCGCGACGACCACGACTGCAGCGGACCGCGCACGAGCCGGTCCTTGAGTTCTCTGGTGTGCCGCCGGCTCACCGGTAGCTCGCAGGCCGGCAGCGCGCCGGTGGCGCGCAGACACACCACCAAGCCCGAACCGACGCTTCTGATTCCGGTGACCAAGGGAAGCGACACCAGATACGAACGATGCACTCGCAGGAAACCGGCATCGGCCCAACGACTTTCGAGAGCCGAGATGGGAATGCGCACCAGGTGCGAACCGGTGGCGGTATGCAGCCGCGCGTAGTCACCGTCGGCCTCCACCCACGCCACCGACGACCGATGTACCAGCGTGGTGGTTCCACCGAGCTCGACCGGGATGACCTCGTCGGCAGCCGATTCGGCCGACTCGGCGGGCCGACGACGGGCGAGCAGAACCCGTCGGACGGCCTCGGCCAAGCGGTCGTCGCGCAACGGTTTGAGGAGGTAGTCCACCGCGCCCAGATCGAAGGCAGCCAGTGCTCGATCGTCGTGCGCGGTGACGAACACGACCGCAGGTGGCCGAGCGAACGCCGACAGGATTCCGGCGAGCTCGAGGCCGTCGAGGCCGGGCATGTTGATGTCGAGGAACACTGCATCGACCACGGATTGACCGGAGGTCTGCTTGAGTTGGCGCAGGGCGGTGGTCGCGTCCTGCGCGGTGTACACCTCGGCCACGGCCTCCTGCTCGCGCAGCAGGAAAGCCAGCTCGTCCAGGGCAGGCCGCTCGTCGTCGACCGCCAGCACGACCAGCCCGCGCGCCGAACCGGAGTTCGCTGGATGCGTCATGCCCGCACACCCGGCCTGAACTTGGGCACCCGCATGCTCACTTTCGTGCCTGCTCCCGGTGCGGTGTCCACGACGAGACCGTAGTCGTTTCCGAAGGCCGCCCGCAGCCGATCGTCCACGTTCGCCAGTCCGACGTGGGCCGCATCCTCGGTGTGCAGGCTGCCCGATCGCAGTACCTCGGGGTCCATTCCCACTCCGTCGTCCTCGATGCTGATCACGGCGTCGGTGCCCTCGTCGGCCGCGATGATCGTGACGCGACCGCCGTCGGCCTTGCCCGACAACCCGTGCCGGACGGCGTTCTCCACCAGCGGCTGCAGTGCCAGAAACGGCAGGGCCACCCCGAGCACCTCGGGAGCCACCTGCAGGGTGACCTGCAGCGAATCGCCGAACCGGGCCCGTTCGAGCGTCAGGTACCGATCGATGTTGCGTAGCTCGTCGGCGAGCACGGTGAATTCCCCAGCGTTGCGGAAGGAGTACCGGGTGAAATCGGCGAATTCGAGCACCAGTTCCCGTGCCCGATCCGGGTCGGTACGGACGAACGACGCGATGGTGCCCAGCGCGTTGTAGATGAAATGCGGGCTGATCTGGGCCCGGAGTGCACGCACCTCGGCTCGGTCCAACCGCGCCCGCGATGCGTCGAGTTCGGCGAGTTCGATCTGACCGAACGCGTAGCGCGCGACCTCGGCGATGGCCCCGAGCATGCCCGGGCCTGGTTCGGCCACCACCGCGGCACCGAGCACCCCCACCACCGGCGAATCCTCGTCGATCAACGGCTGCACCACCAGTGCTTTGACCTCGTGAATCGAGCCGAGCGGAAGCCGCACCAGCACTCGCCGCTGCCCGTCGACGGCGCGTCTGGCCGCCTCCACGAACGCCGGCGTCAACTCCGGCCACGGCCCGTCCCAGGCCAGCAGCGACGCACTCGGATCGCAGATACCCAATGCATCCGCCCCGGTCAGGACCCTGAGATGGGGAGCAGCGGCGGCAGCCGAGCGGGCATCGAGACCGTTCCGCAGCGGCTTCGCCGCCAACGACGCGGTATGCAGGGTGGCATGAACCGCGCGCTCCTCCGGGGTGGTCAGATCGCGTCGGCCACGCAGGCTGATCAGCGCGATGGCGGTGACGATCGCCGCCACGATCACCGCCATCCACGCCAGTGCCGCGGTCATCGTGCGCAGGTCCCGGTGGTCGGAACGTTCAAGAAGCGCTCGACGAGCCAGTCGACGCCGATGGCGTTGGCGGCCAGATCCGCGTGCCCCTGCTCGGGTTCCGAACGCAGTTCCACGTCGTCGCCGAGTCCGCAGGCTTTCGCCACGGCGTCGCGGGTCCACTGCGGATCGATCAGGTCGTCGCGCTCGCCGACCAGAACGAACAGCGGAACATCGGTGCGGGACGTCGGCAGCGCCACCGATCGGAGCCAGTCCGTCATACGATTTGCGGCCCGGTCATCGGCCGGGACAGCATCGGCCGGATCGATGACGGCACCCGCGTCGGCCTTGGAGAAACCGAGCAGATCGCTGCACGCCGTCAGCGCGGTCACGTTGTCGGCGAAGGTGCCGCGGATGTAGTCGGAGCGCTCGACGCTCGGATCCGTGACGTGCAGACCCTCGTAGAGAAACGGCACCAGCAACTGACGGGACAGGGTCTGTTCGGTGTCGGCTGCGAAGTACCGCGTCAGATCGGCTGCAGGCGACAGCGCGGCGACTCCGACCAGTTCCAAACCGTCGCCGTACTCCGCATTACGCTCCGCAGCGGCCCAGACCGCTTGTCCCCCTTGAGAAGTGCCGATGGCACCCCATCGGGTTCCGACGTCGGGCACCACTGTACGCGCGGCGCGCACCGCATCGATGACGTCGTAGGCCGCAGCATCGATGTTCAGATACGCCGGATCTCCCGGAGTCCCCAGACCCTGGTAATCCGTCACCACCACGACGGTGCCGCGCTCGAGGAACGGCGTCACCAGGCCGATGGTGCCCAACAGGTTCGGATACAGCGAGGGCGCACACTCGTCGGTGACACCGGTGGTGCCGTGCCCGACCGAGACGATCGGCCAGCCACCGGCAGGCGCAGAACCCTTGGGTACGAACACCGTTGCCGATGTCTCGGCTCCGCCTCCGCTGACGCCGTCGGTGGTGCGGTAGACGATCTTCGTGGCGGATCCACCCAGGAAGGCGACACCGATGTCGACCTGACCGAGCGGCATCGAAGACACGATCGACCCGCGGTCGGAGCCCTCGGGTGCCGGATTCGACGTGGAGGCCGGAACGGCAGGAGGCACGGCAGGCGAGCCGCACGCGGCGAGGGCGAACACGAGTGCCGCGGCGGCCACCAGTCCGGTCGACCTCACTGTCTCAGCGCTCCCACTGTGTTCGTCGTCTACGTCGTGCGTCGTTCGATGCGTGCCTCGGCCGCGATCTCTTCCACGTCCAGACCATTCAACACTGCGCGTAGGGCTTCGTCGTCCAACTCCCCCGAGTCGCGGGCGGCGATCAGTGCGGCCCGCTGCGCGACCAGGACATTGTGCCGCAGGGTGTCGAACAGCGCGCCGGCCGCCGCGATTCGCTTCTCGCGGTCCTCGGTCTCGTCCGCGTCCATCCGGGCCCGCACCGACCGTCGCACGCGCGCGATCACCTCGGCTACCCGATCACTGTCGACGCCGGCGATACCGTCCTTCGCGGCACGCTCGAGGTACGTCTCGGCAGCCGTGCGGGCGATGGCCTGCGAGAGCAATCGTTGGTTGTCGTTGCGTTGCTGCTCGAGTGGATCGGCGACGTCCAATCGTCGAATCAGCAGCGGGAGCGTCAGGCCCTGCAGCAGCAACGTTCCGACTGCGACGACGAACGCGACGGCTTGAATCACCGCCCGCCCAGGAAATTCGTCGCCGAGCACGGTGGTGAACGGAACACCCGCGGCTGCGGCGAGAGTCACCACCCCGCGCATCCCGGCCCACGACAGCACCAGGTTCTGCTGCCACGTCAGGCCGTCGGCCACCCCCTCGCGGCGAAACACCGTGCGAAAGAGCAGGTTTCTCCCCGAGTTGAAGAAGATCCAGGCCGGACGAACGACGATGACCACGAGCAGCACCAGCAGCGCGTACCCGAAAATGTGATGCACCGGAAGACCCTCGCGCTGCACCTCGGAAATGACGAACTTCAGCTGTAAACCCATGTACGCGAACACGAATGCTTCCAGCAGCAGGTCCAACGTGGGCCACACCTGACGCTCCTGCACCCGGGTCGAGACCGACACGTCGGCCGTGACGCGGCCCAGCACGAACCCCGCGGTGACGACGGCCAACACGCCGGACGCGTGAATCTCTTCCGCTGCCAGATAGGCCGCGAACGGTAGGACGAGTCCGAGCACAGTCTCGAGCGCCGAATCGGCGATCCGGTTTCGCACGAAACGAACGATGCGCGAGAGGACGAATCCGACCAGCACGCCGCCGACGATCTCGTACAGAAAGAACAGGACCGGTGAGCCGAGTTCGATGCGACTGCCCGTCACCGACGCAACGGTCAAGGTGAACAGGGTCAACGCAGCCGCGTCGTTCACCAGGCTCTCCCCGGTGAGGATGGCCATCATTCTCGCGGGCAGGCCGAGCTTGCGGCCGACGGCGATCGCAGAGACCGCGTCGGGTGGGGCCACGACGGCACCGAGCACGAGGGCCGCACCCAGAGTCAGCTCGGGAACGAGCAGGTTGGCGAAGTACCCGACGGCCACGGTCGTCACGATCACCATCACCAGACCGAGGCGCAGGATCTGGCCGATGTTGCGGCGAAAGCTGACGAAGGAGTAGTTCAGCGCCGCGGAGTACAGCAACGGCGGCAGCACGACACCGAGGATGAGCTGGGGCGAGAGACTGATGTGCGGCACGCCGGGCACGAACGATGCGATGGATCCGACGGTCACCAGAACGAGCGGGACCTGCAGGTCCAGACGCTTGGCGAATCCCGCGACCGCGATCGCGAAGATGACTACGAGAAGAAGTACCGGTCCGTCCACCCGCCCGATTCTGCCGCCCGCAGCGCCCTACGGCACCACCGACGACCCGAACACCGGGTGGACGGTCCGAATCGACCTACTTGTCCGGAATTGCCTTCTTGGCGGCTTCCTGCGCCTTGTCGATCTTGTCCGCGTACTTACCGCCGGTCTTGTTGTCGATGAAGTCCCCGGCCTTCTCCACGACGTCGTCGATCTTGTCCGCGTTCTCTGCCGCAAGGTTCTTGCCCTTGTCGACCATGCCCTTCAAATTGTCTGCGAAGCCCATGAAACTCTCCTGCCAGTCGGGTGAAACGGAACGCCCCCAGTCTACGTTTCGTTCTGTCCGTTACGCAGAGTCGTTCGATTACGCAGTACCGATCCGAATCGGTGGGCAATCTCGACGAGTGCGATACCGACAGCGCCGATGATCAACGCGCTCGTGGTGGCACCGACGTTCGAGGGATCGAGCTTGAAGAAGGTGCGGCAGAACGGGATTGCGAACAACAAAAGGTATCCGCCGACGGATCCCGCGAGCAGCACCACCTTCCACCAGGTGTACGGCCGCGCGACGACGGCCAGGACCCACAACGCGATCATGATCAACGTGATCAGTGCGGTGGTGCTCGCCTGGGTCACCTGTGTCTCGGTGGCGTTCGGACCCGCGTAGGCCAGCAGATACGACACGAACGTGCACGAGCCGACGATCAACCCGGACGGAACGGCCAACCGCATCACCCGCGAGACGAACCCGCTGCGTGCCCGTTCGTTGTTCGGGGCCAGCGAGAGCACGAACGCCGGAATGCCGATGGTGAACCACGCGGCGATGGTCACGTGCCTCGGCAGGAAGGGATACGGGATCGGCTCGAAATGGAAGACCTGCGACAGCACTCCCGAGAGCCCGATGAGAAACGCCAGCAACACCGAGTACACGGTCTTGGTCAGGAACAGGTTGGACACGCGCTCGATGTTGCCGATGACGCGTCGCCCCTCCCCCACCACGTAGGGCAGCGTGGCGAACTTGTTGTCCAACAACACGATCTGCGCGACGGCACGCGTGGCCGCACTACCCGAGCCCATCGAGACACCGATATCGGCGTCCTTCAGTGCGAGCACGTCGTTGACGCCGTCACCGGTCATTGCAACGGTATGACCTCGAGACTGCAACGCGCCCACCATCGCACGCTTCTGGTCCGGCCGAACGCGGCCGAACGTCGTCGAGTTCTGCACGGAGTCGGCCAGTTGCTCGGAATCCTCGGGCAGGTCACGTGCGTCGATCGGGGCGTCGCCACCGGGAAGTCCGAGCGAGCCGGCGACCGCGCCGACGGACACGGCGTTGTCCCCGGAAATGACCTTGACCTGAACGTGCTGACTTGCGAAGTACTCCAACGTGTCTCGGGCGTCCTCGCGCACCTTCTGCTCGAGAATCACCAGAGCCCGCGGGGTGACGACTCCCGGCGCCGCGGTGTCGTCGACGGCGAGGTCGCTGCTGGCGAGCAGCAATACCCGGAGCCCCTTGGAGCCGGCATCTTCGGCCTGTCGCGCGGTCTCCGAGGTCGGGTCGAGCAACACGTCCGGGGCACCGAGCAGCCAGTTACCGTGCTCGCCGTACGACAGACCGCTCCACTTCTTGGCCGAGGAGAACGGAGCTACCGCGCTCTGCGTCCACCCCGGCGCGTCGGGGTACGCCTCGGCTACGGCCTGCACACTGGCATTGGGACGCGGGTCGTCGTGCGCCAGAGACGCCAATACTTTTGTCACCGAGTCGGAGTCGTGCTCGTCGATCAACACCAATTCCGAGAGCCGCATGCCGTTCTCGGTGAGGGTGCCGGTCTTGTCGGCGCACACCACGTCGACGCGCGCGAGCCCCTCGATCGCAGGCAATTCCTGCACCAGGCACTGCCGTTGCCCGAGCCTGATGACACCCACCGCGAACGCGATGGACGTCATCAGTACGAGACCCTCGGGGACCATCGGGACCAGGGCCGCGACCATGCCGTTCAGGGCCGGCTTCAAAGCCTGCCCGCTGGAGAACAATTGGTTGTAGATGATCAGCGCCCCGGCCGGAACCATCAGGTAGGTGATGAATTTCAGGATCTTGTCGATACCGCTGCGCAGCTCGGACTTGACCAGGGTGAACTTGCTGGCCTCTTCGGCGAGCTTGGCAGCATAGGCGTCGCGTCCGACCTTCGTTGCCCGGTAGGCCCCACTGCCCGAGACGACGAAGCTGCCCGAAAGTACCTGCGCTGCTTCGAGTTTGTGCACCGTATCGGCCTCACCGGTGAGCAGCGACTCGTCGATCTCCAGGCTTGCCGTCTCGATGACCTCGCCGTCGACGACGATCTGATCACCCGGTCCGAGTTCGACGATGTCACCGAGGACGACCTCGTCGGGCGGAATCTGTTGCGAGACACCGTCACGTCTTACCTGCGGCTTGTTCTGACCGACGATGGCCAGCCGATCCAGCGTGCGCTTCGCGCGGATCTCCTGAATGATTCCGATGCCACTGTTCGCGACGATCAACAGCCCGAACATGCCGTCGATCACCGAACCGGTCGAGAGCACGATGATCAGCAGCACCCCGAGAATTGCGTTGATTCGGGTGAACACATTGCCCCGGACGATGTCGCGAACCGAACGTGAAGCGCGAGCGGGAACGTCGTTCGATTTCCCCTCGGCCCGCAGTGCGGCGACCTCCGCCTCGGTCAGCCCGGTGTCCCGCTGTGCATCGGCGTCGATAGACATGAGTGCAGCCTAGTGCGGCCTCAGCCCAGACGGGTCCACCAGCGATCGTCGTGCACGGCCCTCGTACCGTCGATGCGTTGACCCGGCATCGGTACCGCAACCTGCACTCCCACGTCCTGAGCGGCGGCGTGCAGCCGCACGATCGGTTCGGACCACGGATGGAACGCCAGGTTGAACGTCGCCCAGTGGATCGGCACGAAGATTCCGGACGGCGTCAGATCGACGTGCGCCGTGACAGCCTCCTCGGGATTCATGTGAATGTCCGGCCAGCGCACGTCGTAGGCCCCGACCGGAAGAAGCGTCAGGTCGAAGGGTCCGTACTTGCTGCCGATCTCGGCGAACTTCGGTGTGTAGCCGGTGTCGCCGCCGAAGAAGACCCGACGAATCGGACCGGCGAAGGCCCAGGACGCCCACTGCGTCGAGTCCCGGGTCAGACCGCGGCCCGAGAAGTGTCGAGCTTCGGTGCAGGTGACGGTGAGGCCGCCGATGTTCGTCTGCTCGTCCCAGTCCAGCTCGATGATGCGTTCCTCGGGCACCCGCCACTTGCGCAGGTGCGCGCCGATTCCCAGCGGCACCACGAACGGGGCCGACTGTGTGCTCGCCAGCTTCTGCACGGTCGCCTTGTCGAGATGGTCGTAGTGATCGTGGGAGATCACGATGGCGTCGACCCGCGGCAGATCGGTCAGGGCGACCGGGGTCGGATGCAGCCGTGCCGGCCCCACCACCGAGGACGGGGACACGCGCTTGCTCCAGACCGGATCGGCGAGAATGCGATATCCGTCGACCTCGACGAGCACACTCGAATGTCCGTACCAGGTGACCGCCAGCTCGCCCGCGTCCACCGGCGCGATCGGCGGTGCCAGTGGGATCGGCCGCTGCGGCCTGCCCTTACCTCGCTCGGTGAACAGCGAGACGAGCATGTTCTTCTGCCCCTTCTCGCCGCGACCCGGGACGTAACTCGAACTGGGGTCGGAGTTGTGGAACCGGCGATCGCGGTATCGCGGCGACCCGGCCGCGTAGGGAGTGATGTGCACTCTCCTGGCACCGATGGCCGACGGAAGACCCCACAGCGCACGCGCCAACCATGCCCCGCCCAACGCTGCGGTTGCTCCTGCTGCCAACTTCGTCTTCGTCACGGGCACCACAGTAGGCGGCGCCGACGTCTTCGCAGCTCACCCGTAGCCTTGCCGTAGAATATTCGCGTCGGTTTTGCTGCTAGAAGGGGAGACATTGAGTACCGAACAGCTCGAATTCCAGGCGGAGACGCGTCAGCTCCTGGATCTGATGGTGCACTCCATCTACTCCAACAAGGACAGCTTTCTCCGTGAACTGATCTCGAACTCCTCGGACGCGCTGGACAAGCTGCGCCTGGAGTCGTACCGCAACAAGGATCTGGACGTCGACGTCTCGGATCTGCACATCGAGATCGACATCGACTCCTCCGCTCGTACCCTCACCATCCGGGACAACGGCATCGGCATGTCGCGCTCGGAGGTCATCGACCTCATCGGCACACTCGCCAAGTCCGGCACCGCCGAGGTCCGCAAGAAGCTCAAGGAAGCCAAGGACGCAGCGGCTTCCGAGGAGCTGATCGGCCAGTTCGGCATCGGCTTCTACTCGACGTTCATGGTGGCCGAGAAGGTCACGCTGCTCACCCGCAAGGCAGGCGAGAGCACTGCCACCAAGTGGGAATCCACCGGCGAGGGCACCTACGAGATCACCGACGTCGACGACGCCCCGCAGGGTTCCTCGGTCACGCTCGCTCTCAAGCCCGCCGACGAGGAAGACCACCTCCACGACTACGCGTCCGAGCGCAAGATCAAGGAATTGGTCAAGAAGTACTCCGACTTCATCGCCTGGCCCATTCGCATCGACGTCGAGAAGCGCGTCAAGAGCGAAGAGGAGGGCGGCGAGGACACGGTCACCATCGAGACCGAGACGATCAACTCGCAGAAGGCGCTGTGGACTCGCTCCAAGGACGAAGTGTCCGAGGAGGAATACAAGGAGTTCTACAAGCACGTCAGCCATGCCTGGGACGAGCCGCTCGAGGTCATCCCGTTCAAGGCCGAGGGCACCTTCGAATACCAAGCGCTGCTGTTCATTCCGTCGCAGGCACCGTTCGACCTGTTCATGCGCGAGAGCAAGGCCGGCGTACACCTGTACGTCAAGCGCGTGTTCATCATGGACGACTCGCAGGAACTGCTGCCCGAGTACCTGCGCTTCGTCAAGGGTGTCGTCGACGCAGCGGACCTCTCGCTCAACGTTTCTCGCGAGATCCTGCAGCAGGACCGGCAGATCCGCGCGATCCGTCGTCGCCTGACCAAGAAGGTGCTCTCCACGGTCAAGGAGCTGCAGAGCGAGCAGCCCGACAAGTACAAGACGCTGTGGTCGCAGTTCGGCACGGTCCTCAAGGAGGGCTTGATCTCCGACTCCGACAACCGCGAAACCCTGTTGGGCATCTCGTCGTTCGCGTCCACCCACTCCGAAGAGGGTCTGACGACCCTCGCCGAGTACGTGGACCGGATGAAGGACGGCCAGCAGCAGATCTACTACATGACGGGCGAATCGCGTCAGCAGATCGAGAGCTCGCCGCACATGGAGGCGTTCAGGGCTCGCGGGCTCGAGGTGCTGCTGCTCACCGATTCGGTCGACGAGGTGTGGGTCGGCAACGTCACCGACTTCGACGGAAAGTCGTTCCAGTCCATCGCCAAGGGCGAGGTGGACCTCGACACCGAAGAGGAGAAGAAGGAGTCCGAGGCCAAGCGGGAGGAGCAGGACAAGGAATTCGCCGACCTGCTCACCTGGCTGACCGACACCCTCGGCGAGGACGTCAAGGAGGTGCGTCTGTCGACGCGCCTGACGACGTCACCGGCCTGCGTCGTCGGCGACGAGTTCAGCTTCTCCCCGCAGCTCGAGAAGATGTACAAGGCCTCGGGCCAGTTCGTGCCGACCTCCAAGCGCATCCTCGAACTCAACCCGAACCACGACCTGGTGACGGGACTGAAGAAGGCCCGCGAGGATCGCAGCGACGATCCGCACCTCGCCGAGACCGCCGAATTGCTCTATGCGACGGCACTTCTCGCCGAGGGAACCGAGCTGAAGGATCCGGCGAAATTCTCCAAGTTGCTCGCCGATCGGTTGACGCGCACCATCTGAGCGGCTTCGCCCCATGTGAGTGGAACTTCGTAGCCTGCTACGAAGTTCCACTCACATGCTGGGTCACTGAGGCGGGAGAATGTGCTCCCCCGTCTTGTCGGTGCTCAGTGACAGCGAACTGATGTACTGCTTTTCTCCGTTGGGCCCCGGCACGTTGGACGCGATCATGTCGGGTCGCTCGAATTCCATGCCGCTGACGTGGCACATCACGAGCTCGTCGGACGGGTTGCCGTGCTCGTCGAACATCGGCAGATCGATGCCGTCATCGGTGCGTCGCAGGTAGTACTTGCCCTTGGTCGCCACCGCCAGGATGGGCGGAAGCACCAGTGCGAGAACGAGAGCCACGATGGGCGAATACGGTTTGATCGCAGATCCGAATGCGCCGAAGAACACCAGAATCGACAGTATCGCCGACACCGCCATCGATCCGAAGCCCACCGGATTGATGTTGTAGAGCATGCCGCGTCGGAACTCGGGCACCTTGGGCGAGAGCTTCAGGATGTACTTGTTGAACACGATGTCCGAGGCCACCACCGCGATCCACGCGATACCGCAGTTGGCGTAGAAGCCGAGGATGCTGTTGAGGAAGTCGAACATGTTGGCTTCCATCAGGATCAGCGCGATGGCCAGGTTGAACAGCACGAACACCATGCGGCCCGGATACGTCTTGGTGAGGCGAGTGTACGAGTTGGTCCACGCCAGCGATCCGGAATAGGCGTTGGTCACGTTGATCTTGATCTGGCTGATGACGACCAGGATCACCGCGAGGGTCATGGCGAGCCAACCCGGCATGAAGTTCTCGTAGATCTCCAGGAATTGGTGCACCGGCTCGTTGGCGATGCTGGATCCGTCGACGACGTTGGCGATCAGGTACACGGCGAGGAAGAGGCCGACGACCTGCTTGAGGGCACCGAAGATGACCCAGCCGGGGCCGGCGAGAAGCACTGCGGCCCACCAGCGTCGGGAGTTCTCGGGAGTCTTGGGCGGCATGAAGCGCAGGTAGTCGATCTGTTCGGCGATCTGCGCGATGAGCGAGAGACAGACTCCGGCCGCGAGCATCACCGATCCGATGTTGACGCCCTTGCCGTCGGCCCCGTCCTGACCGCCGTAGGCGAAGAACTCCCCGACCGAGTCGGGATTGCTGATCACCAGGTACACGAACGGCAGTACCATCAGGACGAGCCACAGCGGGGTGGTCCAGACCTGAAGTTTGGCAAGGGCTTTCATGCCGTAGATGACCAGCGGGATGACCATGATGGTCGAGACCGCGTACCCGATGGGCAACGGGATGCTCAGCCCCAGTTCGAGTCCCTGCGCCATGATCGAACCTTCGAGCGCGAAGAAGATGAACGTGAACGTCGCGAAGATGACGTTGGTGACGACCGATCCGTAGTAGCCGAAACCGCTTCCACGCGTGATCAAGTCGAGGTCGATGTTGTAACGGGCCGCATAGTAGGCAAGCGGAAGGCCGGTCAGGAAGATGACGACAGCGAACACCAGAATGCCCCACAGTGCATTGCCGGTTCCGTACGAGATTCCGATATTGGCACCGATGGCGAAATCCGCGAGATACGCGATGCCGCCGAGCGCGGACGTCGCGACAACACCGGTCCCCCACTTACGGTAGCTACGCGGCGCGAAGCGCAGCGTGTAGTCCTCGAGCGTCTCTTTCAGCGCGGTGTCTGTCGGCGCTGGCTGTACGGCGGTCATGGCTCAGTAACCTAGAACCGCCACGTTGCCGACGTGTCTTGAGCCGATGTAGCTGGTGTTACTCAATCCGGCGATTCGGACATACGTCTCGGACACCCCTCCACCGGGCGGTGTCAGGCAGCTGTGCGGGCCGCCAGTAGCGAGAAGTTCGACAGTTCGGCGCGCAGCATGTTCATCGCCCGGTGCTGGGCGATGCGCACTGCACCGGCCGTCATTCCCAGAGCTTCGCCGGTCTGCGGTGCGGTCAGGCCCCACACCACTCGCATCAGGATGATCTTGCTGTACTTCGGGGGCAAGGTGTTCATCAGGGCCTGCGCATGGGAGCGGAGTTCGTCGCCGAGCGCGACCTGCTCGGGACCGTCTTCACCCGACACCTCCTCGGGCAGCTCGGCCGTCGAGAACGTCTGCCGCAGAGCCGATCGTCGGCCGGCATCGGCCAGTTTGTGAGCAGCGATTCCGTAGACGAATGCCATGAACGGTTTGCCCATGTCGCGGTACTTGGGAATCGCGGTGACCAGAGCGAGGCAGACGTCCTGCACCACGTCGTCGGCCGCGACATCGAGATTGCCGATCCGAGAGGCGCAGTAGCGGCGAATCGGAGGCTGGATCAACACCAGTACGCGTTCGAGTGCGGCGCGGTCACCCGCGACGGCCCGCGGTACGACGTCTTCGAGCGTGTCCATGGAAGTGCTCACGGCCGATCTCCTTCTTGGCAACGCGCGCCCTCACCTGAACGCTCACCAGTACTTCGAGGCAGCCGACCGTTCGGCTTGGTCGGATCGGCTACCACAATCGAGAAGAATGTGACTCAGGTAACACGGCGTGTCGTCCGAGCGACGTACCGGACAACATCCACGTCGCGTCACGTGACCCTGACACCGCGGAGCGCACATGAGTACCAGTGAGCAGAACCACCTGGTCGGTCGCCGGAGCACCGTCGCCGCAGGGGACGGCACCACGCTCGCAGTGCGCGAGTTCGGACGGTCCGATGCGGCTCTGACCGTGGTGTTCGCCCATGGGCACTGCCTGCGGATGCAGTCCTGGACCGAGCTGCGCACCCACGTCGAGGATGTCTGGGGCGAGAACACGCGAATCGTTCTGTACGACCACCGCGGCCACGGCGAATCCGGTGCCGCATCGCCCGACAGCTGCACCATCGATCAGCTCGGCGAGGACCTGGCCGACGTGATTCGCGCCGTCGTCCCGGTCGGTCCGTTCGTTCTGATCGGCCACTCGATGGGCGGCATGACGGCGCTCTCCTACGCGCGTCAGTACCCGGATGCCGTCGGATCGCGCCTGGTCGGGGTCGGGTTGATCGCGACATCCGCGGGCGGGATCACCGATGACGGGCTCGGTAGTTGCCTCGCGCATCCGGCCGTGTCGGCGTTTCAGGCAGCTGTTCGACGGGCCCCTCGACTGATGTCGGGTGCCAAGAGGCTCAGTCGCGGGGTGTGCGCGCCCATCGTCAGGACGGCGGGATGCGGCTCCCACAAAGTCAGCCCGCGGGTGGTCACTCTGGCGACGGCCATGCTCGGCGACACGTCCATCGTGACGATGGCCGGCTTCCTCGGCGCGTTCCGTGGACTCGACGAAGTGGCCGGTCTGGCCGCGCTGGCCTCGATTCCCACCCTGGTGCTGTGCGGTTCGGACGACCTGATGACGCCGATGCGACACTCGGAAACCCTCGCCGCCCACCTGCCCGACGCACGTTTGGTACGGATCGCGCAGGCCGGACACATGGTGATTCTCGAACGAGCACACGAGGTGGCGGACGCCATCGTCGAACTCGTGACGGCAGCTCGGCGAGCTCACGTGGGGGATCTCGCCCTGGCTCGCTAGACCTTTCGACGACTGTGGCCCGCACCGGATATCCGATGCGGGCCACAGTTCTACCGTCGGGAACTACTTCTTGACTGCGGGGGGAGCGTTGAGCAGCTGGATGAACTGTCCGGCGTTACCGATGACTGCGCCGAGGCCACCGGCGGAGGTGCCGGCGAGCGATCCGATGGCACCGAGGGCGATTGCGCCGATGACGCAGCCGCCGATGGGGCCTGCTCCGAGAAGAGTTGCAACCGGTGCGGTCACGACGACTCCGGTGATGATTCCGAGGATGCACCCGCCGACGATTCCGGTTGCAGCACCGAGGAATCCACCGACGGAGGCGGTGAGGCTGAGGTTGTCTTTGACGCCTGCGACTGCGGCGGGCAGGTCGACCTGCTGCAGGCCGGGGAGGGAGGTGGAGACCGGGGTTGCCGCGGCAGGCGAGACATCCGCGGTCAGAGTGGCGTGGTTGCCGTCGATGTCGGCAGCGACGGGGTGCGAGAATCCGTCGGCGGCGATGGCGAGCGGTACGGAGTCGACGAGTGCGCCGTTGGCGTCACGGACGACCAGGTGGTTGTCTTCGTTGCTCAGGGTGCCGGCCGTCGTGTCGACGAGGACCTGGTTGCCGGCCTGGGTGACGTTCCACCCGACGGCAGCGGCGGGAGCCGGGGCCGGATCCGCATAGGCGGTGCCCATGGCGGTCGTCATCGCTGCAATGACCAATGCGGACGTTGCCGCGAATCGAGTCAGCTTCATGTTCCTCAGTCTTTCGTCGTGTCCATCTCTCGATACCGAGCAGCGAAAAGCTATGGGCACAACGAGCGTGAAGAGCGAACCGAAGATGAACGAGAGGGGTCGAACCGAACAACGATCGATCGCATCAACGCGAAAGGGACAGAACGACTTTCAGCGACCGATCGGTTCGTAAAGGACGCGCAGGGTTTGCCCCTACTTACCGAAAAGACCAGGCTTGTTGCTGCCTCCGTGGCCCACTCCGAAGTCGTAGGCGGACTCGGCGTGCTCGTGCTCGTCCAGGCCGTCGGCCTCGTGCTGCGCGTCGGCGCGCACGCCCATGACGGCCTTGATTGCGAACGCGATAGCGGTGGTGACGACTGCCGTGTACGCGAACACCGCCACGACGGCGATGGCTTGCACCCAGAGTTGATGCAGACCGCCGCCGTACAACAAACCGTCCTTGCCCGCCGGCATCTGCGCACTGGCGACGAGTCCGATCATCAGCGTTCCGACGACACCGCCGACGAGATGCACACCGACGACGTCGAGTGAATCGTCGTAGCCGAAGCGATATTTGAGGCCGATCGCCAACGCGCACAACGCACCCGAGACGATGCCGATCGCGGCTGCACCGATCGGTGTGACGGCAGTACACGACGGCGTGATCGCGACGAGTCCGGCCACCACTCCGGACGCCGCGCCGAACGACGTCGCGTGCCCATCCCTCCATTTCTCGACGACGAGCCACGCCGCCATCGACAGCGCGCCCGCGCCCATCGTGTTCACCAGCGCCACTGCGGCGACGCCGTCGGCCGCCAACGACGAGCCCGCGTTGAAACCGAACCAGCCGAACCAGAGCAGTCCGGCTCCGAGCATGACGGCCGGAAGATTGTGCGGACGCATGGGATCTCGCGGCCACCCGCTCCGCTTGCCGACCACGAGGGCCAGCACCAGCCCGGCCACACCCGCGTTGATCTCCACGGCCGTGCCACCGGCGAAGTCGATCGCGCCGAGCCTGTTGGTGATCCACCCGCCGAACTCACTGGTGAGCCCGTCGAGCGAGAAAACCCAGTGCGCCACAGGGAAATACACCAGCGTGGACCACAGGGCCGCGAACAGCACCCACGGCACGAAACGCATCCGGTCTGCGACGGCACCGGAGATCAGCGCGACCGTCACCATGGCAAATCCTGCCTGGAACGCTGCGAACACCAACGCCGGAACGGTCCCCACCAACGGAATCGACACCGTGCCCGCCGCCGAGGTGTACACGCCGCCGAGCAAACCCTCGAAACCGGCGTACTGCAACGGGTTTCCGATCCAGCCGCCGATCACGTTGTCGCCGAACACCATCGAGAACCCGAACACCAACCACAGCAGCCATACGACGGCGATGGCCGACAGGCTCATCATCATCATGTTCAGCACGCTCTTCGAGCGCACCATGCCGCCGTAGAAGAAGGCCAAGCCCGGCGTCATCAGCAAAACCAGCGCGGTGCTCGCCAGCAACCAGGCCGTGTCGCCCGCATCGGGCGCTCCGTTGATCACTTGCCCACGAATTTCGGTGCGCGCTTCTCGGCTCTCGCGCGGCGCGCTTCCTTCATGTCCGCACTGCTCCACGCGGCCTCGAATGCCGCGCGCTGTGCGGGCGTCGGATCGTCGTGCGCGCCGTCGTCGTTGAACACCAGTTTGAGGTGTCGCAGCGCCAAGGGGGCAAGGGCAGTGATCGAGTGCGCCCACTGCACGGCAACATCGCGATCGCCGAGCTTGTTGGCCAGACCGCATGTATACGCCTGATCGGCGTGCACCCGTTCGCCGCCGAGCAGGATCGTGCGCGCCACGCCGCCGCCGGCCAATGCCGCCAGCCGCTTGATCGTCCAGTTGCTCACTGCGATTCCGAGACGCGTGGAGGGAATCTCGAAGAATGCCTCGGGTGCGACCACCCGCAGGTCGCAGGCAATGGCAAGTTGCGTCCCCGCTCCGACGGCAGGCCCGTTGATCGCCGCCACGACGGGAACGGACACTCGCTCGATGGCGGTGAGCATGCCTTCCAGCGTCTCGCCGAACGCGTCGGGAAACGCATCTCCGGTCAGGTCGGCACCGGCGCAGAAGCTACTGCCCTGCCCGGTGATCACCACGACCCGCGCGCCGTCGGCATCCGCCTGCTCGACTTCGCGTCGTAGCGCGACACAGAGATCCGTGCTCAGCGCATTGCGCTTGTCCGGTCGCTGCAATTCCAGGATGACGACATCGCCGTCACGAGTGTGTCCGATCACGCCGAGCAGGTTACCGGCTGGTAGCGGCGGTCACAGGGCGGGGCCTGATCTACTGATACTCGTGATCGACACTCGGGTTGCTGTCATCGGTGCCGGCCAGGCCGGGCTCTCGGCCGGCTACCACCTCAGGCGGGCCGGACTTGCCGCAGGTGCGGGCTTCGTCATGCTCGACCGCTCCCCCGGACCTGGCGGTGCCTGGCAGTTCCGGTGGCCGTCGCTGACGCTCAGCACCGTCAACGGAGTGCACGATCTGCCCGGGATGCCGTTCGCCGACACGCTGGGAGACGAGCCACCCGAATCCATCGCGGCAGCCGACGCGGTTCCCCGCTACTACCGCGCGTACGAGAAACGGTTCGAACTGAATGTCCGACGCCCCGTCACGGTGACGGTCGTGTGCGACCGCGAACCACTCTTTCGGGTCGAGGCCGGGGACACGGTCGTCATGGCCGAGGGCCTCATCAATGCGACCGGAACGTGGGAGAAGCCATTCGTTCCGCACTACGACGGAGCCGAGACCTTCACCGGTAGACAACTGCACACCAAGGACTACCGAACCGCGGACGAGTTCGTCGGCAAACACGTCGTCGTGGTCGGCGGCGGAATCTCGGCCGTGCAGCTACTCGACGAGATCTCGCAGGTCACCACAACAACATGGGTGACGCGTCGACCACCGGTGTTCCGGGACAGCCAGTTCGACCACGACGCCGGACGCAAAGCCGTCGCCATGGTCGAGGAGCGGGTGCGTGCGGGCCTGCCGCCGGGCTCGGTCGTCTCGGTGACCGGCCTGTTGCTCACCCCGTCGCTGGCTGCCGCCCGCGAACGTGGCGCTCTCGAACGCAAGCCGATGTTCTCCTCGATCACCGCCGATTCCGTTGTCTGGGAGGACGGTTCGACCCAGCACGCCGACGTGATCCTGTGGGCCACCGGATTCCGCAGCGCCCTCGATCACCTTGCCCCGCTGCGACTGCGCGGGCACGGCGGCGGAATCGTCATGGACGGCAGGCTGACCACCCGGGTCGCCGCGAACCATCGCGTCCACCTGCTGGGGTACGGCCCGTCCGCGAGCACGATCGGGGCGAACCGGGCCGGGCGAGCAGCGGTGACGGAGTTGCTCGAGACTCTGGGTTAACCCAGCTGCTCGACGACGAACTTGGCCAGGGAACCGAGACGCGCACGGCCCGGCATCGACGTCGGAACGCCCAACGCATCCAACGGTGCCGACGTCACCGGCCCCACGCAGATCGCGGCGACGGGGCCTCGAAGTGCGGCGAGGAAGGCGTCGAGCGTGCCGTTGTCCTTGGCCGTCGACAGCAGGGAGGCGACGGCGGGAGCGCTCGTGAACGTCACTGCGTCCACTCGATGCTCGATGATCTGTACCAACAAGTCGAGGAGCGGGGCCTGATCGACGGGGCGGATCCAGCGGTACACCGGGATCGGTCTGACATGCGCGCCGAGTTCGCTCAGAGCATCGCTCAGGTGAATCGTCGGTTCCCATTCGGTGATGACACCGTGCAGTTGCACGGCAATGTCGGTACCGGAAATGCCCTGGGCAGCAAGATGATCGGCGACTTCCTGCGATGCTTCGGTGGCGGGCGACCATTCATCACGCAGCCCGGCACCCCGGATCGCACCACGCGCTTTGGGGCCACGCGCAATGATTCGCGTGTGCCCGAGCGCTGCCAGGAGGTCGTCACGCACACCCCATTCGGCCGCCGCGTCGAGCCAGCCACGGAAGCCGATACCGGTGCTGATCACCACGATCTTCGGGGGACGATCGACAATGCCTTCGGTAGCCGACTTCAGCTCCGAGTCGTCGATCAGGGGTAGAACGTGAATCGCCGCGGCGTGAACGATGTTCGCGCCGCGGCGTTCGAGCATGGTGGCCAATTCGTCTGCACGCCGCTCGGCGGTGAGGGCAACGGTCTTGCCTGCGAGCGGTTCCGACATGGGTACAGACTAGGCCCCCATGTGCGCGCTGTGCCCGCGGTCGTTCCGCAGGCTCCACTCCGGACTTCGTAGTCCACTACGAAGTTCCACTCACATGGCGGGTCAGCTGCTGAACTTGTCCGGGTCCGGGCCGGTGCGGCCGTCGGCGGTGTCCAGAGCGTTGATCTGCTGAATCTCGTCGTTGCTCAGCTCGAAGCCGAACACGTCGAAGTTGCTCGCGATCCGCTCCGGGGTGACCGACTTGGGGATCACGACGTTGCCGAGCTGGATGTGCCAGCGCAGAATCACCTGCGCCGGGGTGACGCCGTGTGCCTCGGCGATGGGCGCAAAGGCCGGATCGTCCAGAACGGTGCCGGAGCCGAGCGGGCTCCACGCCTCGGTGGCGATGCCCTTCGAGGTATGGAAAGCGCGCAGTTCTTCCTGGATGAAGCGCGGATGCAGCTCGATCTGATTGACCGACGGGACCTCACCGACTGCGTCCATCAGCTTCTCGAGCGTGGGGATGGTGAAGTTCGAGACGCCGATCGAACCGATGCGGCCGTCCGCCTTCAACTTCTGGAATGCCTTGAAGGTGTCGACGTACTTGTCGCGATCGAGCTGCTGCCAGTGAATGAGGTACAGGTCGAGGTACTCGAGTCCGAGTCGTTCCATGCTGGCGTCGAACGCCTTCAGGGTCGAGTCGTAGCCCTGATCGTCGTTCCAGAGCTTGGTGGTGACGAACAGCTCATCACGGGCGATGCCGGATTCCGCGATCGCCTTGCCGGTGCCGGCCTCGTTCTCGTACACCCTGGCGGTATCGATGCTGCGGTATCCGACCTTCAACGCCTCGGACACTGCGGCCTGGGCACCGTCGTCGGGAACCTGCCACACACCGAACCCGAGCTGGGGAATCGACGTGCCGTCGTTGAGCACGATGGTCGGGACAGTACTGGTCTCGGCTGAATACGTCATACGAATGCCAACGGACGGCGCTGTGAATCTGTTCCCGGTCCCGGGGATACTGGTCCGGTGACTGCCACGCTCCGCATCGACGATCTGGCCGCCTTTCACGGCGATCGAACCCTGTTCTCCGGCCTCGATCTGACGGTGGCCGAGGGCGATGTGATCGGGTTGGTCGGTGCGAACGGTGCCGGTAAATCGACGCTGTTGACGCTGCTGGCGGGCGTGGGAACGGCCGATCACGAGGGTGAGATCTACACCAGCCCGCCCGACGCGACCGTCGGGTATCTGGCGCAGGAGCCCGAGCGCATCGCCGGGGAGACGGTGTTGGATTTCCTCGGCCGGCGGACCGGGGTCACTTCGGCCGAAGCTTCCATGAACGCAGCCGCCGAGGCGTTGGGTGGCAGCGACTCCGGTCACTCCGCAGGCTCCGCTCCTGCCGACGAGGACCTCTACACCCCGGCGCTGGAGAGGTGGCTCGCCCTCGGCGGTGCCGACCTGGCGGAGCGGACGGCGAAGGTACTCGCGGATCTGGGCCTGGATGTCGACGGCAGCGCATTCATGACGGATCTATCGGGCGGGCAGGCCGCCCGAGCCGGGCTCGCCGCGATTCTCCTTGCGCGTTACGACATTCTTCTGCTCGACGAGCCCACCAACGACCTGGACCTCGCGGGCCTCGAGCAACTCGAACAATTCGTCGTCGCGACGCGGGCGGCCATCGTCGTCGTCAGTCACGATCGCGAGTTTCTGGCGCGGACGGTGACCGGTGTCGTCGAGCTCGATCGGGCGCAGCGTCGCATCGATGTGTACGACGGCAGCTACCAGTCCTATCTCGCGGAACGTGAAATTGCGCGCCAGCATGCACGGGAGAAGTACGACGAGTTCGCAGACACCAGATCCGCGTTGGAGTCTCGCGCGCAGATGCAGCGGAACTGGATGGAATCGGGCGTCCGCAATGCGCGACGAAAGGCGACCGACAACGACAAGATCGCCCGCAAGACCCGCGCCGAGTCGACCGAAAAGCAGGCCGCGAAAGCCCGTCAGACACAGCGCCGCATCGAGCGACTCGAGGTGGTCGAGGAACCCCGTAAGGAATGGGAACTGCGGATGGAGATCGCGGCGGCTCCTCGCAGCGGGACCGTTGTCGCGGTGTTGGGCGGAGCCGTCGTACGCCGATCGGAGTTCACCTTCGGTCCGGTGACGACGCAGATCGACTGGGGCGATCGCATCCTCATCACCGGACCCAACGGCTCCGGCAAGACGACGTTGCTCTCGGTACTGCTGGGTCGGTTGACGCCGGACGAGGGAACGGCCTCACTGGGTTCGGGTGTGGCGATCGGCGAAATCGACCAGGCACGAGCCTATTTCGTCGGCGAAGGAACAGTGTCCGACGCCTTGAGTGCAGCAGTTCCCGAGTGGCCCGACGCCGAGGTGCGCACCCTGCTCGCCAAGTTCGGGCTGCGCGGCGACGACGCACTGCGGCCGGCGTCGTCCCTGTCGCCGGGTGAACGAACCCGTGCCGCACTCGCATTGCTACAGGCCCGCGGCGTGAACCTGCTGGTGTTGGACGAGCCCACCAACCACCTCGACCTGCCCGCCATCGAACAACTCGAACGCGCGATGGAAAACTTCGAGGGCACCCTGCTGCTGGTGACGCACGATCGCCGCATGCTCGACACGGTTCGCAGCACGCGTCACTGGACGATGAACGATGGGCAGCTGAGCGAGAAGTAGGTCGCGCTGAATCGGGTGCAGCTGACCGCGGTGAGCGCGGTCAGCTGCACCCGATTCACGTCAGCTCAGCAGGATTTCGTTCACCTCGGCGGCGGGACGCATCGGCAACGTGTGATGCGTGGCTCCGTCGAGTATCACGGTCCGCGCTGCAGGCAGGACGGTTCGGACCGCCGATTCGATCCGAGCGGCATTGTGCACCTTGCCATTCCCTGCCAGTACCACGGTTGTCGCTACACCGAAGTTCGCGAACGCAGCAGGTTTCGGCCGTTTCGGAACGATGGTTTTCGACGTCGGGGCGTGCGCGGCTCCGAGCGCGAGCACGTCGAGCCAATCCGGATCCAACTGCGCGTCATCGGTTTCCCATCGGACGAAAGCACGCTGCCGCTTCTCGTTGGGCGACAGCAGGATCGGCAGGGCATGCACCAGGTACCGCGGACTCATGGAGCCGAAGCAGGAATTGGGATCGAGTAGCGTCAGCGCATCGACGCGGCTTTTGTTGCGCAGGGCGTACGCCAGAGCGATCATCGCGCCGTAGGAATGGCCGCACAGTGCCACGGTCGGCAGGTTCAACTCGTCGAGGACGGCCGACATCCAATCCAGTAGCTCCTCGACAGAGTCGATGGCGCGTTCACCGGGCACGCTCCGTCCGACGTCGCCCATCAGGTCCACTGCGTACACCCGATAGTGCCTTGCGAGCGCGTTGACATTGGCGAACCAGACGGTCGACGTCGCACCCGCGCCCGGCAGCAACACCAATGCCGGACCGTCGACGGCCCGCAAGCGTTGATTCGTGTGGCACCGTGCACCGTGTTCACGTCGATGGCTTGGGTATCCGCCGGCCACTTCTGCAGCACCCGGTCGTAGGCGGAGAAGAATTCGTCCAGCGTCACTGCAACCCTCCATTCTCTCGATGATCGAGATAGTAGACAATGGAGAGACATCTCGTCCAGCATCTCCCGAGGGATCAGCACATGACCGAGCCCGCCTCCACCGTCCATCAGCTACGCGCACTGACGGTCGACCTCGATCTTCTGGGCGCAGAATTCGCGCAGAGACATGCACTCCACCCGACGGATATCCGGGCGCTGATCTGTCTCCTCGACGCGGACCGAGCCGGAACGCGCGCTACCCCCGGTTGGCTAGGAACCCAGCTGGGCCTGGAATCCGCGTCGGTCACGGCCCTGATCGATCGAATGAGCAAGCGAGACTTGGTATCACGCGAAGCAGACCCATCCGATCGCCGGCGAGTATTGCTGCGCGTGACCGCGCATGCGTCGGAACTCGGGACGACGTTCTTCGGCCCCATCATCGGCCGAGCCGTCGACGAGCTCGCGCGTTTCACACCCGAGCAGCGCGCGACTATCGATGAGTTCCTGACGACGATGCGCGCCATCGTCGCCTCCACTCGGGAGCAGCACACCCCGTAGACAAATCAGCAGTTTGTTATTAACGGTTGACACATCGTTGGGTTTATACAACACTTCATTGTCATGAGCCCCGTCAAGCGCGGTACCGCGCTCCCGATCTACAACAGGGTGGGTGTTCTGCGGGCAGAACGAAAGATGAGCCGCGCGCAACTGGCCGAACTCGTCGAAGTGAATCCCCAGACGGTGGGAGCCCTGGAACGAGGCGACCACTACCCGAGCTTGGACCTCGCGATGCGCATCTGCGACGTCTTCGATCTGCCGATCGAAGCGGTGTTCTCACGCACCGAACTCGGACCACTCTCGGCCGAACTCTTCCGAAAGGAAAAGGATCGATGACCACGCCCGGCTCCGACATCCTCACCCGCTATCAGGAGCGTCGCACGCGGCGCTTCTTGGAGAACGACGCTAAAACCCGTCACTGGCTTCCGAAGTGGCGCACGCAGAAACGTCGACGCATACTCGCCGTCTTCCTGATGGCGTCCTTGCTCACCATGTTGGTGATTGCCGTGTGGTCACTGTTCTCCCGGTGGGCACCGATCGCATGGATCCCGGCCACGGTGATGTTTCTCGTCACGTGGACGATGCTGCAAACAGTGTCCCGTCGGCACAGCGATGCACCGGTGGGCGCACTAGACGAATGGGAAGTGCAGCAGCGCAACGAAGCACGCTCGATCGGCCTCACCGTCACTCAGGCTCTGGTGATGGTGGCAATTCTTGTACTGATCGTGCTGTCGGGAGCGTACGACAACGAAAACCTGGCTTACGCCGCAGGTTTGTGGACGCTCGCTGCCCTGCTGGCCGGCGGGTGCTCCCCCGCAATGATTCTCGCGTGGATAACCCCTGACCCCGAACTAGAAGACACCGAAGAGTTCGACCAGCAGTAACGACCGAAAGGGCACCATGAGCACCCTCACGATCGACTCCGTCTCCAAGAGATACGGCGACAAGATCGCCCTCGACAACCTGAGTTTCGACGTCCGGCCGGGCGAACTCTTCGGCTTCGTCGGCAGCAACGGCGCGGGCAAGACCACCACGATGCGCATCGCGCTGGGCGTGCTGTCGGCAGATTCCGGCCAGGTTCTGTTGGGCGGCAAGCCCGTCGACCTCGATGTTCGCCGCACCATCGGTTACATGCCGGAGGAACGCGGGCTGTACCCGAAGATGAAGGTCGGCCCGCAGTTGGCGTACATGGCCGAGCTACACGGCCTCTCGTCGAAGGATGCCAAAGCCGCGGTGATCCGCTGGACCGAACGCCTCGGCATCGACGAGCGCGTCAACGACACCGTCGACGCATTGAGCCTGGGAAATCAGCAGCGCGTGCAGTTGGCAGCAGCGCTGGTGCACGACCCCGCAGTGCTCGTGCTGGACGAACCGTTCTCCGGCCTCGACCCGATCGCCGTCGATGTCATGAGCGAGGTACTGCGCGAAAAGGCCGCTGCCGGAGTGCCGGTGGTGTTCTCGAGCCACCAACTCGATCTGGTGCAACGCCTGTGCGACCGCGTCGGCATCATCGCAGCCGGCTCGATGAAAGCCGTCGGTACCGTCGACGAACTACGCGGATCAGGAGATTCGCACCTGCACGTCCACGCACCGAACGCTGCGCCCGGATGGGCGTCGGGCATCGCCGGAGTGAGCACACTCGGGCACAGCGACGGCGTCACCGTTCTCGGGCTGGCACCGGGAGCCGATGATCAAGAAGTCCTGCGGGCCGCTCTCGCGACCGGACCGGTCCACGAATTCTCGATCCAGAAACCTTCCCTGAGCGACCTGTTCCGAGAGGCGGTAGTGGCATGAGCTCACAACTGAATTCCTTCAGCGCGGTCTCACTGATCGCCAAGCGCGAGTTCACCGTTCAGGTGATGAAGAAGAGCTTCGTCATCAGCAACGTGATCATCCTGGCCGTCATCGTCGGCGGCATCATCGCGTTCTCGATCTTCTCCGGCAGCGGCGACGAGGAACGCGACGTGATCGGCGTCGCCGGAGATCAGTCGATCGCGGCTGTATTGGAGGCGACCGGCGACGCCGTCGGAAGTCCCGTCGAAGTCCGTGACGTTGCCGACGCGGCGGCCGCGCGCAGTGGCGTCGAATCCGGGGATCTCGACGTGGCGTTGGTTCCGGACGGCAACGCAGGCGCATACACCGCCGTCACCGAGTCCGATCTGACCGGCACGTTGCGCGCCGTCGTCGAGGGCAGTGTCGCGACGCAGGCCACGAATGCTGCACTGGCGCAACAGGGTGTCGACCAGAACGAGCTCGGGGCAGCGACGAGTGCCGCCACGGTCACCGTCGACGCGATCGATCCGCCCGACCCCGAGGCCGGTCAGCGGACCGCCCTGGCCCTGTCGGCCGTGTTCCTGTTGTACGCACAGATCATCGGCTTCGGCATGTACGTCGCGATGGGCGTCGTCGAAGAAAAGTCCTCGCGCGTGGTCGAACTGCTGCTCTCCACCGTTCGCCCCCTGCAGTTGCTCTGGGGCAAGATTCTCGGCATCGGTGCGGTCGGCATCCTGCAGCTCGCTCTGTACGGGATTGCCGGTGTGGGAGCAGGATTGGGCACAGGCGTACTCACCGTCACCGGTGCCGCGGTCAGTGTCTTCGCGGCCACACTCGCGTGGTTCATTCTCGGCTTCGCGTTCTTCGCAGTGCTCTATGCAGCGGGCGGATCCATGGTCTCGCGGCAGGAGGACGTGAACTCGACAACCATGCCACTGCTGATCCTGATCATGGCCATGTTCTTCGCGGCCTTCTATTCCGTCAGCGATCCGGAGAGCACTCTCGCCAACACATTGAGCTGGATCCCGCCGTTCTCGGCGATCATGATGCCGCTGCGCATCGCCGCGGGCGTGACCTCGCCGGTGCAGATCGTCGGTTCGGCAGTCCTGATGGTGATCACCACCGCGATCCTGGCGATGGGCGCAGCGAAGATCTATCAGCGCTCCATTCTTCGGATCGGCAAGACCGTCTCGTGGAAGGAAGCATTCGCTCGATAGAGTTCGCGCCATGAGCCCACGGACATCCGCCGCCGAGATTCTCGATTCCGTTCTCGACGGCGGATCGTTCGTGTCCTGGGACTCCGACCCGGTGAACGTTAACCCCAACGACTCCTATCAGCGGGACCTGGCCAAGGCCCGCGAGAAGAGTGGCGTCGACGAATCGGTGTTGACCGGCGAGGGCACCATCGACGGCCGACGCGTCGCGATCATCGCCTGCGAGTTCGCGTTTCTCGCCGGATCGATCGGAGTCGCGGCGGCCGAGCGCATCACCTCCGCAATCGAGCGCGCCACTGCAGAGGGCCTGCCACTCATTGCCTCCCCCACCTCCGGTGGCACGCGCATGCAGGAGGGAACGTTGGCCTTCGTGCAGATGGTCAAGATCGCCTCGGCCGTCACCGCACACAAAGCGGCGCACCTGCCGTATGTGGTGTATCTCCGCAATCCGACGACGGGAGGCGTTTTCGCATCCTGGGGTTCACTGGCCCACGTCACCGTCGCCGAACCCGAGGCCCTCATCGGGTTCCTCGGCCCGCGGGTGTATCAGGCCCTGTACGACAAGCCATTTCCCGATGGCGTCCAGACCGCCGAGAATTTGTACCAGCACGGTGTCATCGACGGTGTGGTGCCGGTCGAGCAATTGCGTCACTTGCTGATCCGCACGCTGCGAGTGATCGTCGACGCATCCGTGTGGACGGACGTTCCCGAAGTCGAACGTACGAGCATTCCCCAGCAATCGGCCTGGCACTCGGTGCAGTCGTCGCGCCGCGCCGATCGTCCAGGGATTCGGCAGATCATCGAACATGCTGCGGCCGAACATGTTCCGCTCAGCGGCACCGGCCAGGGCGAGGCCGACACCTCGATCCTGTTGTCCCTGTGCCGCATTCGCGGTGTCTCCTGCGTGCTGTTCGGCAACGACCGAAGCAGCAGCACCGCCACGGCAACGATGGGTCCGGCAGCACTACGAGAAGCTCGCCGCGGCATGCGCCTGGCCGAGGAACTCCGGCTACCTCTGGTGCTCGTCATCGACACATTCGGCGCAGCACTGTCCAAAGAAGCCGAGGAGGGTGGTCTCGCTCCCGAGATCGCGCGGTCGATCTCCGACCTGGTCACCGTGAACACCCCGACGGTGTCGGTACTACTGGGCCAGGGCACCGGCGGCGGAGCACTCGCATTGCTGCCCGCGGACCGCGTCCTGTGTGCCCAGAATGCCTGGCTCGCACCGCTTCCACCCGAGGGAGCCAGCGCAATCGTGCACCGCGACACCGCCCATGCACCGGACATGGCCGAGGCTCAGGGCATCAGGTCGGTCGACCTGCTGCGAGACGGCATCGTCGACGCCATCGTTCCCGAACTCCCCGACGCGGCCGACGAACCGGCCGCGTTCTCCGGTCGCATCGCCGATGCCATTGTCCGCGAACTACGCGAGCTGTCGACCCTCGAAGCGGCAGCTCGGACGAGTGCGCGACTCGGCCGCTACCGCACTCTCGGGGTCGCCTTGTGAGTGGAAACTCAACCCCTGCTACGAGACCGGAGTGGAGCCTGCGGAACGACCGCAGGCTCCGCCGTGCACGTGCGAGGTCACGAGCGCCAACACATCGCCCGCCCGAAGGTCCGCGGGCAACTCGACCGGACTGACGCAGCAGCGCCCCGGACCGTGCACGTCGACCTTGACCACCGGGCCCACCGAATGCCGATTGACCACGACGGCCTGCAGCAGATCCCCGAACTCGGCGTCGACGCCCACTTCGCCTGCGATCACCGAACGCACCCGAGTCACCAGAATCGAGCCCCACTGCACCGGAGTGCCCTCGGCATCGGCCACATCCTCCAACGCAACGCCGTCAACGGTGATGCGACCGCACACACAGTGAGTGTCCGCCGGCCAGAGCGCTGGATCGCACCGCGAGACGTAGGCGGCACCGAGAGACGGAAGTATGTCCACAAGAGTCATGAGAAGAAGTCTTGCGCCGGGCGGTGGCGTCGAACAGGGGTGTTGACGCAATCTTGACGCCCCAGCGGTGAATCTTGACGGCGTGTGGGCACCGATGCACATTCCGACCGCCGGTCGACGGGATTCCGCCGGTCGTCGCCGGTAGTGCGCAACCCGGCCCGGACCACCCCACCTCGAACTACGCTCGCAGACATGAGTGGCGAGTATCGGCAGGCGTTCGACAGCAGCATCGACAACCGCGAGGACTTCTGGCTGGCGGCCGCGTCGGGAGTCGACTGGGACACCCCTCCCACCACGGCGTTCGACGGTTCGCAATGGTTTCCCGAAGCCCGTCTCAATACATGCGTCAACGCACTCGATCGGCACGTCGACGCCGGCCACGGCGATCGCACCGCGCTGATCTACGACTCGGCGATGCTCGGGCTCACCCGGAGCTACACCTACGCCGAACTTCTCGACGAGACCGCGCGCTTCGCCGGGGTGCTGCGCGCGCAGGGCGTCGGGCCGGGCGACCGCGTGGTCATCTATCTGCCGATGATTCCCGAGGCCGTCATCGCGATGCTCGCGTGTGCGCGACTCGGTGCGGTGCACTCGGTGGTGTTCGGCGGATTCGCCGCCAAAGAACTCGCCGCGCGCATCGACGACGCCGAGCCGGTGCTGCTGATCACCGCGAGCGGTGGGTTCGAACCGGGGCGCGTCATCGAGTATCTGCCGTTGGTGCAGCGCGCCCTGACGCTCACGACCGCGAACACACCGGCCGTGATCGTGAAATCACGAGAGGGCATTCCCGGCGAACACGAGTGGCTGGGTTGGGACACCCTCATCGCCGACGCGTCAGCCGCACAACCGGTTTCGATGGCGGCGACGGATCCGCTGTACATCCTCTACACGTCGGGTACGACGGGCAAGCCCAAGGGCGTGGTGCGCGACAACGGCGGTCATGCCGTCGCGTTGACGTGGTCGATGCGCAACATCTACGACGTGAATGCCGGTCAGGTGATGTGGACGGCCTCCGACGTCGGGTGGGTGGTGGGACACTCGTACATCGTCTACGGCCCGCTGTTCGCCGGTGCCACAACGGTTCTCTACGAGGGCAAGCCCGTCGGGACTCCCGATGCAGGCGCGTTCTGGCGGGTGATCCAGGACCACGGTGTGCGGGCTCTGTTCACCGCACCGACCGCGCTGCGCGCCATTCGCAAGGTCGATCCCCACGCTGCCGAGCTCGAGAAATACGACACGTCCTCGCTGGAGACACTGTTCGTCGCCGGTGAACGCCTCGATCCCGATACCTACGAGTGGATTTCACGCACCCTCGATCGACCCGTCGTCGATCATTGGTGGCAGACCGAGACCGGGTGGGCCATCTGCGCCAATCTTCGCGGGCTGGAACCACTTCCGATCAAACCCGGATCGCCGACCGTACCGGTACCGGGATTCCAGGTCGGTATCCTCGACGCGTCCGGTAATCCCGTGGACGCAGGCTCGGAAGGCAACATCGTCGTGCAGCTACCACTGCCGCCCGGTGCGCTGGTCGGACTGTGGAACGACGAATCACGTTTCCAACGTTCGTATCTCGATACGTTCCCCGGTTACTACCTCACCGGCGACTCCGGTTACATCGACGCCGACGGTTACGTCTACGTACTCGGTCGCAGCGACGACGTCATCAATGTCGCCGGCCACCGCCTGTCCACAGGGTCGATGGAGGCGGTGCTCGCGGGCCATCCCGCCGTCGCCGAATGCGCCGTCATCGGTATCCACGACGACCTCAAGGGCCAGCGTCCCAGCGGGTACGTGGTTCTCAAGGCCGGCGAGGACATCTCCGAGGAGCAATTGCGTACCGAACTGGTGGCCATGGTCCGCGATCAAATCGGTGCACTGGCGACGTTCCGCGATGTGACGATCGTCGGAGCTCTGCCGAAAACCCGCTCGGGCAAGATACTCCGAAAGACGATGCGACAGATCGTCGCCGGTGAGCAGTACGGGGTCCCGTCGACCATTGAGGATCCCGCAGTCCTCGATGCACTGGAGAAGCTACTCGGCAGATAGGCGGAAACCGAAGCAACCATGGCCGAAACCCGCGCGCCATGGGGCACTCCCGCACGATAGCGTCCTCGGCATGACAGATCTCGACACTCGCCCCGCCGTCGACTGGCTCGCCCTCGGTGCGGTCACCGTCACGGTGATCTCGTGGGCCTCGGCCTTCGTCGCCATCCGCGGCGTCGGTGAATCGTTCGGTGCCGGCCCACTGGCTCTGGGCAGGCTCCTCATCGGATCGTGCGCCCTCGGCGCGATCGTGCTGGTCAGGAGACAGTGGGTCAAGCCGAACCGCACTCAGTGGTTACAGATCGCCAGCGTCGGCGTGTTCTGGTTCGGCGTCTACAACGTCGCCCTCAACGCCGCCGAGCAACGTGTCGACGCCGGAACGACGTCGATGATCATTCAGATCGGCCCCATCCTGGTGGCGCTGTTCGCCGGTCTGCTTCTGGGCGAGGGCTTTCCGAAGTGGTTGGTGATCGGTGCCGGTATCGCGTTCGCCGGTGCCGTCATGGTCGGCGTCGTCACCGCCGTGACCACCACCTCGACCACCAGGACGGACGCCGACTTCCTCGGCATCGCACTGTGTCTCGTATCCGCAGTGACCTATGCGATCGGAGTACTCAGCCAGAAGCCGGTACTGCGCACGGTCCCCGGCCTGCAGGTCACCTGGATGGCCTGCACCATCGGCGCGGTCTGCACACTCCCGTTCGCGCCTGCTCTGCTCGACGACCTGTCGACCGCCTCGGCCGGAGCCACCGGCGGATTGCTCTACCTCGGCCTGGTTCCCACCGCGCTGGCGTTCAGTACCTGGGCTTACGCGCTGACGCGCATGAACGCGGGCAAGCTCGGCATCACCACATATGCGGTACCGCCGATCACCATCACTCTGGCCTGGTTGTTGCTCGGCGAGATACCGCACATTCTCGCCGTCGTCGGCGGTGTCATCTGCCTCGTGGGTGTCGGATTGTCCCGCAGGAAATAGCAGCCGTTACAGCGCCTTGAACCGCGCGATAGCAACCTCACGCTCGTGCTTGTGGTCGACGATCGGATCCACGTACTCCTTGGGTCGGCCGAACTTCAACGTGTGCACGGCTTTTCCCTCCTCGCCGCGTAGCTCCGGTACCCAGCGCCGGACGTAATCGCCCGTCGGATCGAATTTCTCACCTTGGGTGATCGGGTTGAACACCCGAAAGTACGGCGAGGCGTCGGTACCGGTGCCGGCGGTCCACTGCCAGCCGTGCTGATTGTTGGCCAGATCGCCGTCGACGAGATGCTGCATGAAATAGCGGGCACCTCGCCACCACGGCAGGTGCAGGTCTTTGACGAGGAACGACGCGACGATCATACGGACCCGGTTGTGCATCCACTTCTCCGAGTTCAATTGCCGCATACCGGCATCGACGATCGGAAAGCCGGTCTCACCCTTGCACCAGGCGTCGAACAGCTCGTCGGCGTGCTTGCCCGAGTCCAGTTCGATCTTGTCGAACTTCTTGACGTAATTCTCCCGCGCGCTGTCGGGGCGCTGAAACAGGATGTCGGCGTAGAAGTCTCGCCAGCAGATCTGCCTCCGATACGCAGCGGCACCCTCGTTGCGGAGCTTGCCCAGGTCCGCCAGCATGGTGCGCGGATGAATGGTGCCGTATTTCAGATGCACCGACATCCGGCTCGTCGAATCCAGGTCGGGGCGGTTGCGTTCGTCGTCGTACTTCGAGACGTCGTCGAGAAAATCCTCCCACTGCGCCCGTCCGGCCTTCTCCCCTGCGTCGGCGTCGGAGGTTTCCGTCTCGCTCGGAATCTTCGCCCGCTTCACGCCTTTCACGTCGTCGGGGTCGATCCACGTCACGGTTTTCGCAGACGTATCGGCCGGTCCACGCCAACCGTGTTCCATCCACTGCCGTGAGTACGGCGTGAACACCTTGTACGGCTCACCGTCGTTCTTGGTGATCCGTCCGGGCGCAACGGCATACGGCGACCCGGTCTCGACCAGCGTCACCTTCTCACCGACGCGCTGGTCCCGCTCCCGGCCGTATGGACCGTAATCGGCGCTGATGTGCACCTCGTCGGCGTCGATCGCCTTCGCCACCTTCGGCACCACCGACTCGGGGTCGCCGTGCACCACCATCAGTCTTCCGTCGAGCTGCTCGTTCAGTGCCTCGAGCGACCGGAACAGGAAGTCCTTGCGCGGACCGCCGGAGGGCTTGAGCAATCGGTCGTCCAGTACGAAGAGCCCCAGTACCGGATCCCCGGTCTCGGCAGCGGCGGTGAGGGTGGGCAGATCCCCCAGTCGGAGATCACGGCGAAACCAAACGAGCGACATGCCGTCAGTCTTACCCAACCCGGCTACGAGCAACCCCCATCACTGTTTCGGGGATTCTCAGAGAATCGCCAATCCATGCTCACCGCCGCCGCAACATCGGCCTCTACCTTGGGAAATACGCCGATCAGCCGCGAGCAGAGGAGAGAACATCATGACGAACATCCGCCCCTTCCCCGGTGCCCTCTCCCTCGTCGAGAGCACCTGCACGTTCGAGAAGTACTACGAGCAGCTCTATGCCAAGGCACCCGCCCTCGCCTGGACCCTCGACGCCGACGTCGATCGCCGCACGGCCCTGGAAGAATTCTTTGCCAAGACGCCCGAGGAGCGGCGTACCACCGTCGACAGCTGGGTTGCCTAGCATTGGGAGGTGACCGAATCGCCGAGCACCCCCGCCACCGTCCTCGTCGTCGACGATGACACCGATGTGTTGTCGTCATTGCAGCGCGGCCTACGCCTGTCCGGCTTCACGGTCATCACGGCGTCGGACGGGGCCGAGGCGCTCGGCGTGGTGTCGCGCACCTCGCCCGACGCGATCGTGCTGGACATCAACATGCCGGTGCTCGACGGCGCAAGCGTCGTGACTGCGTTGCGCGCCATGGGGAACGACATTCCGATCTGTGTTCTCAGCGCCCGCAGCTCTGTGGACGATCGCATCGCGGGTCTCGAATCCGGTGCCGACGATTACCTCACCAAACCGTTCGTGCTCGCCGAGCTGGTGGCCCGCATCAGGGCCATGCTCCGACGGCGCGGCACCAGTCCTGTCCTTCCGGCAGCCGATCCCGGGCTCCCCAATTCGGCTGTCGCAGTAGGCACTCTGGTTGTCGATATCGCGGGGTACCGAGTACACCGCGGCGGCGTCGACATCGATCTCACCAAGCGCGAGTTCGAGTTGCTGGCCATTCTCGCTCGTAACAAAGGTGTCGTACTGACGCGCGAGCGACTCCTCGAATTGGTCTGGGGATACGACTTCGTCGCCGACACCAACGTCGTCGACGTGTTCGTCGGCTATCTACGCCGCAAACTCGAGAGCGACGGCTCGCCGCGCATCCTGCACACCGTCCGCGGTGTGGGCTTCGTCGTGCGGGAGTCGGTATGAGTTTCTCACTTCGCGCCAGGGTCGCGGCGGCGACTGCCCTCGGTGCCACCCTCGTCGTGGCGGCCCTGGCCGTGGTGACGTCGGTGGCCATTTCCCGTAACAACGTCAACCAGCTCGACGAGCGTCTGACGACGGCATCGCAGGTGCTGGTCCCGAACTCGTCGACGCTGGAAGCCTTCATCGATCAGCTGTCCGGCGCGTTCGCTGTCACCATTCGCAGCGGAGACATCGTCGTCGCCTCGACGCCGACGCGGTTGCCGGCCCTCGACACCGGTTCTCAGACAGTGGATGTGGACGGTCAGCGGTTTCGGGTCTACACCGCGACCTCGACCGTGGTCTCGTCCGTGTCCATCTCCATCGGTGTCCCGGCCATCGAGGCGCAGCAGGTGACCGACGAGCAACAGAGACAGGTGATCCTGCTGGGGCTGGCGGCGGTCGCCGTGTCGACGGGCCTGGGTTGGCTGTTCGGAGGACGTGCCGTCAGACCGCTGGTGACGCTGACGCGGCAGGTCAGCGCTCAGCCTCCGTCGGCGCCGCAGACCCGAACCGGAGTCACCGAGGCCGACGAGCTCGCGGTCGCGATCGGGGGCATGCTCACCCGACTGAACGAGGCACAGGAACGCACCAATGCCGCCCTGGACACGGCGCGCGATTTCGCGGCCGTGTCGGCCCACGAGCTGCGCACCCCGTTGACTGCGATGCGTACCGACATCGAAGTGTTGCGCACCCTCGACCTCGAGCGCGCGCAGCAACAGGAAATTCTGACCGACCTCGAGCGCACCCAAGGCCGAGTCGAGACGACGCTGACCGCGCTCGAACGATTGGCATCGGGTGAATTGTCCAGCGAGGGCGACCGGGTCGAGACCGACATCATCGACATCTGCGACGTCGCCGCGCAGGATGCGCAGCGTCAGCACCCGGGTCTGGACGTTCGGGTGGAGTCGGAACCGGAGTGCGAGATCACGATTCGCGCACTACCCACCGGAGTTCGACTCGCTGTGGACAACGCGATCGGCAACGCCGTCCGGCACGGCGGGGCGAGCACCGTCGTCATTCGCGTCGAGCGCGCGGACGCGCTGGTCCGAATCCTGATCGACGACAACGGATCCGGCGTTCCGGTGGACGAACGCGAATCGGTGTTCGGACGCTTCGAGCGTGGAGCCGGAGCCGCGAAGGGCGGCTCCGGCCTCGGTCTCGCGCTGGTGGCCCAGCAGGCCGAATTGCACGGTGGCCGCGCATATCTGGCAGACAGCCCCCTCGGGGGTGCCCGATTGGTGCTCGAGCTACAGGACCGCTGACGAGAGATCTGCTACTTGACGTCGAGCAGATCGATGACGAAGACGAGCGTCTTGCCGGACAGACGGTGACCTGCGCCGGCGGGGCCGTACGCGAGCTCCGGCGGGATGGTGAGCTGGCGGCGTCCGCCGACCTTCATCCCGGGGATGCCGTCCTGCCAGCCCTGAATGAGACCACGGAGCGGGAACTGGATGGACTCGCCGCGGTTCCAGGACGAGTCGAACTCCTCGCCGGTGTCGAACTCGACGCCGACGTAGTGCACCTCTACGTTTCCGCCCGGCACTGCCTCTGCGCCGTCACCTTCGACGAGGTCGACCGTCACCAGATCCAACGGTGCCGGTCCGGCTTGAAATTCGATCACTGGCTTCGTCACTGAAGTCTCCTGCGGTTGTGCCGGCCCGCCGACGCCGACTGCGGTGTTCTGGGCATGGTCGGCACCGATTTTACGTCGTCACGGTCAGCCGATCGGAGCTGGCATCAACATCGTCTTGTATTCGCAGGTCAGCGTATTGCCGGTTGCGGGGTCGGACATCTCGACCTTCCAGGTGTCGGCGAACTGGTTCACACCGGGGTGCATCGAGATGGTGCCGGAGATCAACACGGTTCCACGGGCGAACAGTCCACGGTCGGCGAGCACGTCGAGCCAGTAGTGCGGAGCGAGAAGATCACCGAGTGTTCCGGTCTGAATTGCGACGCCGTCCGCCCACGCGGTCAAGGTGATCTCGTCCAGCCGATCGGCGACCTCCGACAGACGCCACGCGCCGGTGCCGAGCACATCGGGAGCCGCGTTCTTGCTCCACGCGACACTGTGCACCTCCAGGTCACGGTCGGTGTGATCGCAGGCGACCGTCAGCAGCACGTCGTCGATCGTGTCGCCCAGGATCACCAGCGCCCACTCGGCCTCGCCCGACGTACGGCCGTGCTGGACGGCAACGGCGTCCGTCTGCTGCGCCAGGTACGGCGAAATGGGATACAGCGCCGGGGTCACCGTCGGAGCCGGAACGCCCAGTTCGGCCAGCTCCGCGATGTGCGACGCCACCTCCTCCTGGTTGCGTCCGGCGTACCCGGCGTTGAGCAACGCGTTCACCTCGACCGATTCGGAGGTGCCGTTGGGCAGCGTGAATGTGAGCATCAGTAAGGACCCTCTCCTCGTAAATTTTCTGTTTCCGATGCGCCCAAAGGCTTGCGCATACGTCTTGTATACAGCAAGTATGGAGCACGTACAACGGATAGAGTGATCCCAGGCACACGAAGGAGTCGTCATGACCGAACCTGTTTCGGTAGATAGAAAAGGCCTGGCCAAGGCCTTTGCGGCCAGCCTCACCGGAACGGCATTGGAGTGGTACGACTTCGCGGTCTACTCGGCCGCCGCAGCTCTGGTGTTTCCGCTGGTCTTCTTCCCGGACAGTGACCCACTGACCGGGACTCTGTTGGCTTTCTCGACATACGCCGTCGGGTACGTCGCCCGTCCGGTCGGAGGGTTCGTCTTCGGACGGCTCGGCGACGTCATCGGACGAAAACAGCTCCTCGTCATCACCCTGATGTTGATCGGTGTCACGACCTTCGCCATCGGTCTGATCCCCGGATACGACTCCATCGGCATCGCGGCACCGATCATTCTCGTCACGATGCGCTTCTGTCAGGGCGTTGCCGTCGGCGGCGAATGGGGCGGAGCCGTTCTCCTGTCGAGCGAATACGGCGATCCACGCAAACGCGGATTCTGGTCCTCGGCAGCACAGATCGGACCACCCGCAGGCAACCTGCTCGCCAACGGTGCACTCGCTGTTCTGACGCTGACATTGACCGACCAGCAGTTCGAGTCCTGGGGATGGCGCGTGGCGTTCCTTTTCTCCGCGGTACTCGTCGGATTCGGTCTATGGATCCGGTTGAAGCTCGAGGACACCCCGGTGTTCAAGGCGCTGCAGGAAAGCGGCGAACGTTCCGAGGCACCGATCAGCGAAGTGTTCAAGACCGAACTGCGACCCCTGGTGGCTGGCATCATGTCTCGTGTCGCGCCGGACGTCATCTACGCGCTGTTCACCGTCTTCTCCATCACTTACGGCACACAGAAGTTGGGCTTCGAGCGCAGTGAGGTACTGACCGCCATTCTGATCGGGTCGGCATGCCAACTCGGCCTGATCCCGCTCGCCGGAGCGGTGTCCGATCGCATCAACCGACGCCTCGTCTACGGCGTCGCAGCCGTGGGCGGTGTCGCGTGGAGTGCGATCTTCTTCCTCGTCATCGGCGGAGGATCGCTACCACTGCTGATCCTGGGTGTGGTGGTGGGCCTGGCGTTCCACTCGTTCATGTACGGGCCACAGGCAGCATTCGTCACCGAGCAGTTCAGCGTTCGGTTGCGCTCCACCGGCAGCTCGTTGGCGTACACGATCGCCGGTGTCTTCGGTGGTGCGATGGCCCCGCTGATCTTCGTCTACCTGTTGGACAAGACGGACAGCTGGGTGCCGATCGCCGGGTACATCGTCGTCGTCGGTGCCGTGACACTCGTCGGCCTCGCCCTCGGACGCAACCCGGACCCCACCGAGGACGAGCACTACGTGCTGCTGGGCCAGCAGCACGAAAACGCTACGCGCGCAACAGAGTCTGAAGCGTGACCTCGAGGTGAGCGTCGATCTTCTCGTGCACCAGGCCCTCGTCGCCGGCACTCAGTGCGTCGATGATGGCCTGGTGCTCGGCGCACACTCGGTGTTGCCGGTTGGCGGCGGTGAACAACGCACTCAAGCCCACTCGGAGCTGACGCGCCCGCAAACCGGCATACGTGCGCGAGAGCAGATCACTGCCCGCCGAATCGATCAAACTCTGATGGAACGTCCCGTCCCAGTCGATGAATTCCTTGGGAGCGTCGGTGCTGTCGGAGTTCATCAGCAGCTCCTGCTGATGCAACGCATGCTGCATCGCCGCGATCGGAGCGTCACCGGCACGCAACGCCCGCGACGCCGCGTGCCGTTCCAGAACGCCGCGCAGATCCATCAATTCGCCGATCTGTCGTCCGGACATCGCCGGCACATGGGCACCGCGCTTGGGCACCATCTCGACCAGACCCTCGGACTGCAGCATCAGCAACGCCTCACGCACCGGCGTGCGCGATACGCCGATTCGAGTCGCAAGTTCCTGTTCGTTCAGAAAAGTGCCGGTGGCGGCCGGTGACGACAACACCTGATCACGGACGAACTGGTACGCCTTGTCCCTCCCCGACAGTGGTTGCATACGATATGTATACCTGTCTTCCCCCGACGAAACCAGGAGTCACACCGTGAGCTCGACTATCCGCATCAGCCTGGCCCAGATCACCAGTGGCGAAAACCCCACCGAGAACCTCGAACTCATCGAGACCCACACCCGCGCCGCGGCGCACGCAGGCTCGGACCTCGTCGTGTTCCCGGAGGCGATGATGCGCTGCTTCGGCGGACCCATCCGAAAGTTCGCGCAGCCACTGGACGGCGAATGGGCACAGACCGTTCGTCGGATCGCGTCCGACGCCGGCATCACCGTCGTCGCCGGAATGTTCACTCCCGCGCCCGACGACAGAGTGACCAACACACTGCTCGTCACCGGCCCGGGCGTCGAGGCGAGCTACGACAAGATTCATCTGTTCGACGCGTTCGGATTCGCCGAATCCGATACCGTCGCACCGGGTTCCGACCCGCTCGTGCTCGACATCGCGGGAGTCCGCGTCGGCTTCGCGACCTGCTACGACATTCGCTTCCCTGCCCTGTTCCAGAAACTCGGCGACCTCGGTGCCGAACTCGTCGTGGTACCGGCGTCCTGGGGATCGGGTGACGGCAAAGTGGAGCAGTGGACCCTGCTCGCCCGCGCACGCGCCCTGGACTCGACCACTTTCATCGCGGCCTGCGATCAAGCCGAACCTGCTGCCGCCGAAGGCAATGCCCCACTGGGCGTCGGCCACAGCATCGTCTGCTCCCCCACCGGCGAGATCCTCGGCCAACTCGACGCGACACCCGGCATGCTGACGATCGACATCCATACCGAGCTGGTCGACGCCGTGCGCAAGAACCTGCCAGTGCTGAAGAATCGCAAGCACTTCGACGCCTGAGTGCGCCGCGAACTCGAAGTTATGGACGAATTCTGGCCCAAATCCGTCCATAACTTCGAGTTCAGCGAGGATCTGCGCGCCTGGACCAGAACTCGTCGACCACCTCGGCCAGTCGATCCGGCTGCTCCAACGCCGGTATCACCCGCGCGCCGCTGACGGTGACCTCGCGCGCATCGACCATCGTGGCGACCACGGCGCGGGCCTCCTCCGGCGTCCATTCACCACGATCGTCGGTGGTGACGAACAGGGTCGGACACGTCAAGGCCCGTGCAGCCCAATTCAAGTCCGTTCGATTCAGAATCGCCGTTTCGATGGCCAGGATGGTCGCCCGACGGCCCGCCCGCCCGATTGCGTCGCGCAGCAACTGCACCGCCTCGGGGTCGTGAGCTCGGGAGTGATCGGTGAAAATGGTTTCCTCGATGGCCGATCGCACCGGGCCACGAAGCCCGACAAGATGATACAGCGGCAGCAGCATGCGGACCTTGCGACGCAACGGCTCGTCGATGGGATGCGTCGGCGCACTGATCGCAACGAGGGTCGAGATCAAATCCGGTCGTCGCGCGGCTACCTCCATACCGACATGACCACCCCAAGCATTTCCGACCCAATCGACGCTGCCGAATCCCCATCGGCGCTGCATCTCTTCCACTAGTTCGACAGCGGCATCGGCACACGCCGAGATATCGGCGGCTTCGCTCAACGGGTCGCTCGAACCACAGGATGGGGCGTCGACCAGGTGCACAGTCCGAGCTGCAGCCAGCTCCGGCAGGACGCGATCCCAGCTCGAGGAGTCGACGAACATGCTGTGCCACAGCACAACCGGCGGTCCCGTGCCCGTCACTCGGACGTGTAACCGACCGAGTCGAGTAGGAAAGTGGTACTCGTTCATAGTTAACATTACACAGCGTAATCTCAATTATGTCTAGACTGCGTCTCATGGCCAGGACTTACTCGTCGGACCTGCGTACCGAGCGCGCTCGACTCAACCGCGCCGCAGTGACCGACGCCGCACATGCGATGTTCCTGAGTCGAGGATGGGTCGCCACCACCATGGCCGACGTCGCGTCGGCTGCCGGTCTGACCCGGCAGACCGTCTACCAACAATTCGACGGCAAGCTCGCGTTACTGGACGGATGCATCGACAGTGCGCTCTCGAACGGCCTGGACTCGCCCGTCCGCCAGTTGCCGGACTACGAGAAGATGGGCACCGGAACGTTCGAGGAACGACTCGCCGCCGGCGCGGCCTGGCTCCGCGGGGCACATGAGCGATCCGCGGCCATACAACACGTGCTGGACGAGGCCGCAGTAGTGGATCCAGTTGCTGCGCAGCGACTCTCGGTCCGCGAGAAAACGCGATGGGACGAGAACCGTTGGGCAGCAGGGCTGATTCTCGGCGGTCCTCCGCCGGACATCGTCGTCGACGCCATGTGGTTGCTCACGGCTCGCTCGGTGTGGCTGAGATTGACCCGCGAGCGCGGATGGACCTCCGAGCAATGGGAGCAGTGGTTCATCGCGCACGCTCGAACAGAACTGCAGCCGCGAACTCGAAGTTAGGGATGGATTCCGGCCGAATCTCGTCCATAACTTCGAGTTCGCCGGGACACCAAGCCCCGTCACGCAGCGAGATCGCAGTTGTGCAGCCAAGAGTGGCCATATCACCTGCGTAACTGCGAACTCGGCGGGATACGCAGGCCGTAAACGACAACGCCGCCGACTCCCGAGGGGAGCCGGCGGCGTTGTCCTGCAGCAAGAGCTAGCGGGAGCTGACGTCCTGGTAGTCGCGCTCGGTGTAGCCGGTGTAGATCTGGCGCGGACGGCCGATCTTGCCGGTGGTGTCCTCGTTCTGCTCGCGCCAGTGCGCGATCCAGCCCGGGAGACGACCCATCGCGAACAACACCGTGAACATGCGCGGCGGGAAGCCCATCGCGCGGTAGATCAGGCCGGTGTAGAAGTCCACGTTGGGGTACAGCTTGCGCTCGACGAAGTAGTCGTCGGTCAGCGCGGTCTCTTCGAGCTTGAGTGCGATCTCGAGCAGTTCGTCGCCGTTGCCCAGCTTGCCCAGGATCGTGTGTGCGGTTTCCTTGACCAGCGTCGCGCGCGGATCGAAGTTCTTGTACACCCGGTGTCCGAAGCCCATGAGCTTGACGCCGTCTTCTTTGTTCTTCACTCGACGCAGGAAGTCGGTGGCGTCGCCGCCTTCGGCCTTGATCTTGTCGAGCATCTCGAGCACGGCCTGGTTGGCGCCGCCGTGCAGCGGGCCCCACAGTGCGTTGATGCCGCCGGAGATCGAGGTGAAGAGGTTGGCCTGCGAGGATCCGACGAGGCGGACCGTCGACGTGGAGCAGTTCTGCTCGTGGTCGGCGTGCAGGATGAGCAGCATGTCGAGTGCCTTGACGATCTCGGGATCGACCTCGTACGGCTCGGCGGGGAAGCCGAACGTCATGCGCAGGAAGTTCTCGACCAGGCTCTTCGAGTTGTCCGGGTACAGGAACGGCTGACCGACCGACTTCTTGTAGGCGTAAGCCGCGATGGTCGGCAGCTTGGCCAGCAGACGGATGGTGGAGAGCTCGACCTGCTCGGGATCGTTGGGCTCGAGCGAATCCTGGTAGTACGCCGACAGTGCGTTGACCGCGCTCGACAGCACCGGCATCGGGTGCGCGTTGCGCGGGAAGCCGTCGAAGAAACGCTTGAGGTCCTCGTGCAGCAACGTGTGGCGACGGATGCGGTCGGTGAACGTCTCGAGCTCGTCCTCGGACGGCAGCTCCCCGTAGATCAACAGGTAGCTGACCTCGATGAACGACGACTTGCCCGCAAGCTGTTCGATCGGGTAACCGCGGTAGCGCAGGATCCCCGCGTCACCGTCGATGTACGTGATGGCCGACTTGGTGGACGCGGTGTTGACGAACCCGCCGTCCAGCGTCGTGTAGCCGGTGGTCGCCAGCAGCTTTCCCAGCTCGATACCGTTGTTGCCTTCACTGGCCTCGGCAATCGACATGGAATATTCGCCACCGGGGTAGGTGAGGGTGGCTTTGGCATCATTCTCAGCGGGCACGAATGGTCCCTCTCGAACTCGTGTAACGGACACGTACTTAAAACGGACAGTTCTAACGTCGCTAGTGAAACTAGTCTCTCGGTGCCTCGGACGCCCAGGGAGGGTCGGCACCGGGTCGTGAAACCGTGATCGCGGCTGCCGTGGCAGCGAACGAAAGAGCTTGCCGCCAATCCTCCCCGGTCATCTCCTGTACCGCTTTCGATGTGATAATGGTCTCTTTTTCCAGGTAGCTCAACAGTGCGCCGTGCACGGTGTCACCAGCGCCGATCGTGTCGACGACGTCGACGGCAACGCCCGGTACCGACACCTCCTCGGCTGCTGTCACTCCCGTGGCCGTCGTCTCCCCGGACGCGGTGAACACCGAGATTCCGTCTCCGCCGCGGGTCATCACCACCGCGGTCACCCCGGCGGCGAGCCAGTCGTCGACGGTGGTGCCCTGGGTGCCCAGTCCCAGCCAGTGCGAGTCGTCCTCGGACACCTTGAGAATGTCGATGCTCGGCAACCACGAGCGAAAGCGATCGCGGAATCCGTCGGCGGTGATGTCGCCGCTGGTGCTGTCGATGGCGGCCGGGCGAATGTTGGGGTCGAGCATCGTCAGCTTGCCCGCGGCCCGAGCTCGATGCAGCAGTTCGGCGTACACCGACGCGCCGGGCTCGTACAGCAACGACAACGTGCCGAAGGACAGAACGCTGATCTCGTCGGGCAGATCACCGGGATCGGCAACAAGTCGGTCGGCCGTGCCATCGGCGTAGAACGAGTACTCGGCGCTGCCGTCCTCGGCGAGGGTCGTCATCGCCAACGTCGTCGGCTCGTCACCGCGCTGCACCCATGAGATGTCGACCCCGGCATCGCGCAGACTCGCCAGGATCTGCTCGCCGAACGAGTCGCGGGAGATGCGGGAGAGATAGGCAACCGGCGACCCCAACCGACCGATCGAGATGGCGACGTTGAACGGCCCGCCGCCGAGTTTCGGTGAGAGCAGCGGCCCCTCGTGCACCGGCACCAGATCCACCAATGCTTCGCCGCACACCAGAATCGTCACTTCTCGTACTCCATTCCCCAGCTGCCGGACCAGGTCTGCCCCGGGTCGAGCACGATCAGATCGATCTCGGAATTCAACGCGTCGGGCGGGCAGGTCATCGGTTCGATCGCCAACGCACGTCCCCGATCCGGGTACGCCTGATCGTTGGCGGGATCGGCGGTGAACACCTGCACCCACCCGAAGTTGCTGTCGGTCCACAGCACCGTCGCGGTGCCGTCGGGGCCACGCAGTGTGTGCTTCGCGCGTCCGTCTACGTCCGGCACCGAGGCACTGAACGGAGTGTCGAGCTGCACGCCCTCGAGGTTCCGAGGCTGCCGAAAGTCGCACTCGGTATCGGCCGTCGGCACCGAAAGCCCTACGGGCAGATTGCGTACCGGATCGAGCGGCAGCCGCGTACCCGCGGACAGTTCGAGCGTGCATTCGTCGAGGGGTACGTCCCCGACACGCACGTAGGTATGGAATCCCATTCCGTACGGCGCAGCCGATTCGCCCGTGTTCGTCGCCGACGCGGTCACCGTCAGACCGTAGTCGGACAGCTCGTGTGCCACCGTCAATCGCAACGAGAACGGCCAACCCTCGTGCGTGCCGATGTCCACGCTCTGCTCGACGCGAGACTCGGTGTGCTCGTCGAGAGTCCACTCCACCCGTCGGACGAAACCGTGGCTCGCGTTGTTGCGGGCCGGTTCGGTGATCTCCAACCGATGTTCGACGCCTTCGAACGCGAACGTTCCGTCGGCCGTTCGATTGGGCCACGGGGCCAACACCAGTCCCGCCGACAGCGGCGGCTTGGTGCCCGCCTCCCACGTTTCGGTGAGCGGTGAGCCGTCGTATTCGAGGACCCGCAGGCCCGCTCCGACAGCAGCGACGTCGGCGCGATACTTGCCGCTCGTCAACGAATACGTCTGCGCCTCAGCTGTGGGAGCCATGCGAGCCATTGTCCACGACGGTGTCGTCCACCGTCTTGCTACCGACGATTGCGCCCACTCGGTAGCGAATGAATGCCGGTAGCGCGAGGGCTGCGATCGAGACACCGATGACCACCAGCACACCACCTCCTGCGGCGGCCGCGGCCGTCCCCACCGAGGCCGCTGCCGCGCCGTGCAGAACATCGCCGATCCGGGGCCCTCCCGCGACGACGACGATGAAGACGCCTTGCAGTCGGCCGCGCATCTCGTCGGTCGCCACCGTCTGCAGCATCGTGCTGCGGAACGCCGCCGAGATCATGTCGGCACCACCACCGAGCGCCAGAAACGCCAGTGCGAACCACAGGGCAACGGTCGTCGCTCCGTCGGTCGCTGCACCGACGGCGAGCCCGAATCCGATCATCGCCACGCCCCAGACGACGATGCAGATCAACACCGCAAGTCCTTGACGCCGCACGCGCGGTAGCCAACCGGAGAACACTCCACCGAGCACCGCTCCCGCGGACATCGCCGCGAACAGCATGCCCAGCACCGGCCCACCCGAGGCCGGGTCCCCGAAACTGTCGTGGGCGATCTGCGGGAACAGCGCCCGAGGCATCCCGAACACCATGGCGATGATGTCGACGACGAACGACGCCAGCAGCACCTTCTGGGTCGCGAGGTACGCGAAACCCTCGAACACCGAACGTAATCCGGCGCGTTGACCGGACTTGGCCGGCGGAATGCCCGGCAGCCTGATCACCGCCCACAGCGTGGCGAACAGTGCGATGGTGTCGATCAGGTAGAGCGTCTCCAGTCCGATGTAGTAGATGAGGATGCCTGCACTGAGCGGACCGGCGATGGCACCGAAGTTCATCACCGTCATGTTCAGAGAGTTCGCGGCGGGCAGCTGCCCCGCGGGCAGGATTCGCGGCAGTATCGCACTGCGGGTCGGCTGATTGACGGCGAAGAAGGCCTGCTGAACTGCCAACAGCACCAACACGATCCACACGTTGTTCAGTTGCAGGAACGCCTGCAACCAGAACAGTGCCGACGTTCCGATCAGGCCGAACGTGGTGATCATCAACAAGGTTCGGCGGTCCATCACGTCGGCCAGGGCCCCGCCCCACAGCCCGAACACGATGAGGGGCACCAGAGCGAACACGCCCGTCAAGCCGACGTAGGCCGAGCTCAGGGTGATCTGATAAACCTGTTGCGGCACAGCGACGATCGAGAGCTGCGCGCCGATGACGGTGACGATGTTCGCCAGCCACAGGCGGCGATATGCGGGAGTCTTCAGCGGGGTCGTGTCGGCCAGGATGCCGCGCAGCCCGCTCACGGTTGCAGTCGCTCGATCACACCGCTCGCCGGCATCACTCGAATTCTGTTGTGCATCCGGCTGGTTCGACCCTGCCAGAATTCGACGATCTCCGGTTCGACGCGGATGCCGCCCCAGTTCGGCGGTACCGGCACCTCGCGTCCGTCGAACGTCGCGGTGACCTCGGCCAGTTGCGCGGCGAGAGCGTCGCGAGACACGACGGTTCGCGATTGCTCCGACGCCCATGCGCCCAGCTGCGAGCCGCGCGGTCGCGTCCGCCAGTACGCCTCGGTGGTGTCTCGATCGACTCTGGTGACCGGTCCGCGGACGGTGAGCTGACGGGCGACGCCGATCCACGGAAAGGTGATGGACGCGTACGGCGTCGACGCCAATGCGCGGCCCTTGTCCGAGTCGTAGTTGGTGTAGAACACCACGCCCTCGGCGTCGAGGTCCTTGCACAGGACGGTGCGGGTCGCGGGCCTACCGGCAGCGTCGACCGTCCCGAGCACGATCGCGTTGGGCTCGGGCAGATTCGCAGCAACGGCGTCCGAGAGCCACTGCCGGGCCAGTGGCAACCAGCCGTCGCTCAGGGCGTCGACGTCGAGATCCTTGGGCTCGCCGTAGTCCACTCGCATGGTGGCCAGGCGCTGTTCGTCTGCAGACACGAACCCAGACGCTACTCCCGCGTAAAAGCTCGCTATGGTTTCCGCAAGCACGCCCGGATGCGGCGCAGAGCCGGGCGCAGTCGCGACGAGGGAGTCCACAGACCATGGCTGTTCAACACGTTCCCGAAGATTTCGTTCCCGGTCTCGAAGGTGTGGTCGCCTTCACCTCCGACATCGCCGAGCCCGACAAGGACGGCGGCGCACTGCGTTACCGCGGAGTCGACATCGAGGAACTGGTTGCACAGGGCGTCACCTTCGGCGATGTGTGGGCGCTGTTGGTCGACGGGGAATTCGGCCGCGGCCTGCCACCGGCCGAGCCGTTCCCCCTGCCCATCCACACCGGTGACGTTCGCGTCGACGTGCAAGCAGGCCTGGCGATGCTCGCTCCCATCTGGGGATATCAGCCGGTACTCGACATCGACGACAGCACCGCCCGCGACAACCTGGCCCGCGCCTCGGTGATGGCGCTGTCCTACGTCGCGCAGTCCGCTCGCGGGATCTACCAGCCGGCTGTGCCCCAGAGCCGCATCGATCAGGCGGCCACCGTGACCGAGCGCTTCATGGTCCGCTGGAAGGGCGAGCCCGACCCCGCCCACGTCGCCGCCATCGACGCCTACTGGGTCTCCGCCGCCGAACACGGCATGAATGCATCGACGTTCACCGCCCGCGTCATCGCCTCCACCGGAGCAGACGTCGCAGCATGCCTCTCCGGAGCCATCGGCGCGATGTCCGGCCCACTGCACGGCGGCGCCCCGGCCCGCGTACTGCCCATGATCGAAGAAGTCGAGAAGACCGGCGACGCCCGCGCGCTGATCACCGGAATCCTCGACCGCAAGGAAAAGCTCATGGGCTTCGGGCACCGCGTCTACCGCGCCGAGGACCCCCGAGCCCGCGTCCTGCGCGCCACCGCCAAGCGCCTGAACGCTCCGCGCTACGAGGTTGCCGCCGCGCTCGAACAAGCCGCGTTGACGGAACTGCGCGAACGCCGCCCCGATCGTGCCATCGAGACCAACGTCGAGTTCTGGGCCGCCGTGATCCTCGACTTCGCCGAGGTACCCGCGCACATGATGCCCGCGATGTTCACCTGCGGACGCACCGCCGGCTGGTGCGCTCACATTCTCGAGCAGAAACGCCTGGGCAAGTTGGTGCGCCCGGCAGCCCTCTACACCGGCCCCGAACCCCGCACCCCCGACTCCGTCGACGGCTGGGAGCTGATCCGGTAGTCGACGGTGTCATGACACCCGACTAGCCTGTGGAGGCCATATTCCATCGACGCTAGGACGCGCTACTCCATGGCCGATTTGCCGATCATTCCCGCCGATCTTCTTCCCGCCGACGGACGCTTCGGTTGCGGCCCGTCCAAGGTTCGCCCCGAGCAGCTGCAGTCCCTGGTCGACGTCGGTGCGTCCGTGTTCGGCACCAGCCACCGGCAGAAGCCCGTCAAGGACGTCGTCGGTCGCGTACGCAGTGGTCTGAAAGACCTGTTCTCGCTCCCCGAGGGCTACGAGGTCGTGCTCGGCAACGGTGGTACCACCGCGTTCTGGGATGCCGCTGCGTTCGGTCTCATCCGGGAGAAGTCGCTGCACCTGACCAACGGTGAGTTCAGCTCGAAGTTCGCCTCGGTGGCCAAGAACAACCCGTTCATCGGCGATCCGATCGTCGTCAAGGCAGAGCCCGGCAGCGCGCCCGAGCCCACGTCGGATCCGTCCGTGGACCTCATCGGTTGGGCCCACAACGAGACCTCGACGGGCGTGGCCATCCCGGTCAGCCGTCCGGCCGGCTCGGAGAACGCCCTCATCGCGATCGACGCCACCTCCGGTGCCGGCGGTCTTCCGGTGAACGTCGCCGATTCCGACGTCTACTACTTCGCTCCGCAGAAGTGCTTCGCCGCCGACGGTGGCCTGTGGGTCGCGCTGATGAGCCCGGCCGCGCTCGCCCGCGTCGACGAGATCGCCTCCAGTGGCCGGTGGGTTCCGGACTTCCTGTCGTTGCCGATCGCCGTCGACAACAGCAGCAAGGACCAGACGTACAACACCCCCGCCGTGGCGACGCTTCTGCTCTTCGCAGACCAGATCGAATGGCTCAATTCGCAGGGTGGCCTGGACTGGGCCACGAAGCGGACCGCGGACTCGTCCTCACGCCTGTACGACTGGGCCGAGAACAGTGACTTCGCAACGCCGTTCGTGACCAACCCGGATCACCGCAGCCAGGTCGTCGGCACGATCGACTTCGACGAGAAGGTCGACGCGGCCCAGGTCGCCAAGATCCTGCGCGCCAACGGCGTCGTCGACACCGAGCCGTACCGCAAGCTCGGCCGCAACCAGCTGCGTGTCGGTATGTTCCCGGCCATCGAGCCGGACGACATCACCGCACTGACGAAGAGCATCGACTGGGTCGTCTCCACGCTGAGCTAGTCGGCAGCCAACTCACAGCTCGAACGCTCCCTTCGAGGCCTACACTTGCTATCAATTACGCAAGCGTAACGACCTCGGAGGGAGCGTTCGCATGTCCAGGCTCCTGTCCGTCGTTCTACGACTGCGGGTGACGCTCGTGTACTGCCTGCTCACAGCCGCAGGAACCGTCACTCTTGGGCAGATCGGGCCGCACGATCGTTGGCATGTGCTGCACGCCGCGAGCACCAACCTGCACAATCTCACCGACGGTCATCTCGCCACGCTCGTCACCAGCGCCTTCCTCACCGAAGGCCGGCCCGATTGGTGGTGGCTCGCCTCGGTCGCCATCCTGTTCGCCGTCGCCGAGTGGGTCTCGGGGTGGCGCCGGTTTCTGCTCACGTTCTGCGCCGGGCACATCGGCGCGACGGCACTGGTAGCTGTCGGGCTGTTCGTCGGCATCCACGTCGACTGGTTTGCCGACTCGTTGGCCGTAGCCGTCGACGTCGGGGTCAGTTATGCCGCAGCTGCGGTGGCGGGGTCCTTGATTCGATACCTGACGATGCCGTGGCGCGCAGTGTGGGGCGCATTGTGGATCGCCGTTGTCGCCGCCGGAGCCATCACGGATCCCTCGTTCACCGCTGCCGGCCACGCCCTGGCGCTGACCATCGGACTCGGACTCGGCGTGTTCTTTCTTCGCCGAGACGCAATGCCCTTGTCGCGCAACCGAATCGATTCGACTTCGGCCGATCGGGTGCAACCGAGCGCGCAGCTGTCTACTCTCTGAGAAAGAAACCGACGCCACCGCCGCGAGGCGTGTCGGACACCCGCCGAATACGGTAGGTGAACTAGGCTCGAATTCGACGGTATCGCGAGCCGGCGCGATGAGGAGGTCAAGGTGCGAGACTTACGTGTGGTGGGTCTCGAGGCCGACGGAAAGTTCGTCGTGTGCGCAGATCCCAAAACCGGCGACAGATTCCGGCTTCCAGCCGACGACAAACTCCGCGCAGCCTCACGCGGAGACATCGCTCGACTAGGACAGATTGAGATCGAAATGGACAGCTTGCTCCGGCCGAAGGAAATCCAGGCCCGTATCCGCAGCGGCGCGACCATCGAACAGGTCGCCGCAGATTCCGGAATGGCCATCAGCCGAGTCGAGGTGTTCGCGCACCCCGTACTGCTCGAGCGTTCGCAGGCAGCGTCGATGGCCCAGGCCGGACATCCGCTGCGGCACGACGGCCCGGCTGTGCAGACCCTGCTCGACATCGTCACCCTCGCCTTCCGCGCTCGCGGACACAACCTCGACGACGCGGCGTGGGACGCCTGGCGCGACGAGGACAACAAGTGGGTCGCCCAGCTGAAGTGGCAGGCAGGTCGCACCACCAACAAAGCGCACTGGCAGTTCTTGCCCGACGGTCACGGCGGCACCATCGCACCACTCGACGACACCGCACGCGAACTGATCGACCCGGACTTCGGACGTCAACTCCGCGGCCTGGCCCCGGTACGTGCACTCACCTCCGCCGAGGATTCCGACGACGAGACCTCGCAGCAGAGTTTCGACGAGTACTACGGCACCACCGCCGACAGCGAGATCGACGCCGAGACCATCGACGTCGAGGTGGACGATGCGCCGACTCCCGAGCCCGAGCAGCCACGCGAACCGGTGGCAAGGGAGCCCAAGCCCGCACCCAAGCCTGCCGCCGGTCACACCAGCGGCAAGGACAAGCGCGGCAAGCCGGCCATGCCATCGTGGGAAGACGTCCTGCTCGGTGTGCGCAGCAGCGGTCACAACTGAGTTCTTCGTGTGACCGATGTGCCGCGCGATGTCGGAGTGTCGACACCCACACCGTAGGCTTCGATGGAAGTCACGGAGAGAGAGGTGCCGGTAGTGGGGGCCAAAGCATCAACGATCTGGTACGTGGACGCACCGGATCCCATATCGGTACTGCGAGAAGCCACCACCTCCGACTGGAACGCCGCCAGTGCGCTCGTCGGACGGCTCTACCCCCATCTCACGGCCGTCCCTCTCGAGCAGGGTCCCATCTCGACCTCGGCGGGTGTGGACGACGATCACGTGTTCATCGGGTGCTACCCCGGCGTCACCGTCGTCTGCGGATCCAACTTGTCGGTGCCCACACCGTCGACCCTTCCCGAATCCGTCACCCGCCCACTGGCCTCCGAGCACACCTACCTCGTCGCCTCGGACCCCGAGCATGCCTGGGGTGCGTTCGCCTACTGGGAGCGCGGTGAATTCCGACGCTCGTTCAGCGCCACCCCCGTCTACATCTACGAGGACGTGGGGCTACCTCTGGTGTGGGAGCGTCCGTTCTGGGCCGGTGACCACCCGCTGATCTATCCGCCCGGAGTGATGCCGGATCCGCAGTCACTGCCGTTCCACCCCCAGGAATTCGCCGAAGCCGCCAACGCCGAATGGCTCGGCTTCCGCTACACCGGTGGCCCGAAGCCCGGCGAGCTCGACCCGAATGCGCTGCCTGTCTGCGGTTTCACCATGTACGTGCCGGGCAAAGAGCCGCAGCCCCAGAACGTTCCGGTCCAGAATGCGCCCGCAGCGGACTCGGCCGAGCCCGCACCGCGACCGAAGAAGCGCTGGTTCTCCCGTAAATAATGGGTCGGGTGGGCACCGTTGCACACAACGACCGACAATCGACGGGATTCCGCCGATCGTCGCCGGTAGTGCGCACCCCTGCCCGGGCCGGCTCAGAACGCCAGAGCCGCCAGCGCCACGAAACTCAGAAGCGCACCGGCGCTCGCTCCGTACACGGCCCAACGCCATACCGGAACACCGAACCACCGCATGACCGTCGGGGCTGCACCCGCCACGACGACGAGGTTGAGGCCGATCGCGAGCAGCGGATGAACTCTGGCCAGTTCCAGGCCGAACGCCGTCAGTGCCACCGCGACGAGGATCGCCGAGATCACGGCAACCGGGACACCGGTCCAGCGAACGTCCGGATCCTTCACGTCAGACGCACCCGTTCGTAGAAGCCCATCGCCGCGGCCGTCGCGACATTGAGTGAATCGGTACCGGGCGCCATCGGAATACGAGCGCGAATGTCGGTGGCGCGCATGGCGTGTTCGGTCAGACCCGGCCCCTCGGCACCGAGCAGCAACGCGACCTTCTCCCCCGTCATCGCCGTCGCCAGAGACACCGCCTCCGGGTTCGGCGTCAGCGAGATCAGCTGAAAACCGTGCCGCCGCACCCGATCGAGGCCACGAGGCCACTCGGGCACCTTCGCGAACGGCACTCGGAGCACATGCCCCATCGACACCCGGATAGACCGTCGGTACAGAGGATCGGCGCAGGCGGCACCGAACAACACCGCGTCCACCCCGAGACCGGCCGCATTGCGGAACATCGACCCGAGATTCTCGTGATCGTTGACGCCTTCCAGAATCGCCACCGTGCTCGCGCCCGCCAGCACGTCGTCCAGATCGAGGGCCGGCGGCCTGTTCGCCGCCGCCAACACACCACGATTGAGGTGGAAGCCGACGACCTCGGCCATCACCTCGGCCGACGTCCGATAGAACGGAACGTCCGAATCGGCGAGGTCCTCGCGCAACGCGTCGAGCCGTCGATCCACACCCAGCAGGCTGATCATCGGAAAACGCGAGCTCAGCAGGCGCTGCGCGACGAGCACGCCCTCCGCGATCACCAACCCCTTGCCCTCGGGCAGATCGGGGCGCCTGTCCGAGGAGTTGAGGTCGCGGAAGTCGTCGAGCCGCGGGTCGAGGGGATCGTCGATGTCGATTACATGCACCACCTGCCCATCTTCTCACCCGGCATTTCTGGCAGTCCCTCGGCGAACCACCACCCCGGTATGGAAAAGTTGTGAGCGATGACTACCGACGAATCGATCACCATCCGTACCGCCACCGACGACGACTGGGATGCCGTCGCGCTGCTCGACGCCCATGCGTTCGGCGAGCACCAGAACGCCGAGGACCTGGCCGAGACGCAGATCCTGACGAAGTCCGAGCACGTCTACCTGGCGTGGGACGGCGAGACCCCGGTCGGTGTGGCCATGCACTTCCCGATGTCGGTGACCGTTCCCGGCGGAGCTCAGGTCGAGGCATCGGGAGTGTCCTGGGTGTCGGTCGCACCGACGCATCGCCGACGCGGCATCCTGCGATCGATGTTCACCCAGCAGCATCGCGCTCTGAACGACGCCGGCGCACCGTTGTCACTGCTGACGGCCAGCGAGGCGACGATCTACGGACGCTTCGGGTATGGGCCGGTGACCGAGGAGATCAGCGTCTCGATCGACCGTCGGTTCGCGCAGTTCCGTCAGGACGCTCCCCCGGCGACGGGTGTGCGGCTGATCGAATCGGCCGAGGCCACCGAACTGCTCCCGGACATCTACCACCGGTGGCAGCAGCAGACCGCAGGCGCGCAGCCCAAGCCGCCGATCCGCTGGGAGCGCTTCTTCGCCGATCGCGAGAACCGACGCGGCGGACTGACCGCACTGTTCTTCATCGCCCATCCCGACGGCTACGTCGCTTACCGACGCGGACGCAACCCGAGCCGGGTCGTGGTGGAGGAATTCATCGCGGTGACCGACGACGCCTACGCCGCGCTGTGGCAGATCCTCGTCGGTGTGGACCTGGTAGACACCATCGAGGTACGGCAGGCACGCGACGAGGCACTGCCGTTCCTGCTGACCAACAACCGGCTGCCGAAGGTCACCGCTCACCACGACGCTCTGTGGGCCCGGATCATGCATGTCGAGGCTGCCCTCGAGGCGCGCACCTATGCCCTCGACACATCACTGATCATCGCCGTCCGGGATCCCTTCCTCGACGCAGGCGGTACCTACTCGCTGACGGTCACCGACGGCAAAGCCACCTGCACCCGGGTGGAATCCGAACCGGACATCGAACTCGACATCGATGTGCTCGCCAGCATCTACTTCGGTACCCACCGAGCCCGGTTGTTCGCCGCGGCCAATCGCCTCACCGCCCGCAACGAGGAATCACTGCACGCACTCGACCTGACGTTCGGAACAGCGCGTCCCGCCGTCATGGGTTGGGGTTTCTGAGCGACTACCCTGCCAGCCCGTGCGTGAAGGCGAAGTGCACGGCCTGCGCTCGATCTCGCAGTCGGGCTTTGGCGAACAGATGGTTGATATGTGTCTTGACCGTTGCCTCGCTGACGAACATCTGCTGAGCGATCTCGCGGTTCGACAGGCCGGCCGCGATCGCGCGTAGGACCTCGACCTCACGCGGGGTCAAACCAGCTGGGATCTCGGGCGGACGGGAGTGCTCGACGGCTCCGAGCAGCCGAGCCTGTACCTCCGGGTTCAGTACGGACTGCCCGGCTGCCGCCGCCCGCAATGCCGCCGCTATCTCGACCCTTCCGGCGTCCTTGGTGAGATATCCGCGTGCGCCCGCACCGAGTGCATCGAGTATCGAGCGTTCGTCGGAGAAGGTCGTCAACACCACCACGGGTAGATCGGGGAAGAGCCCCTTCAGTATTCGGGTCGCCTCTATCCCGTCGGTGCCCGGCATCCGCAGGTCCATCAGCACGACATCGAGGGATTCGGTACTCATCGCGGCCTGCACTGCGGCGACCGCGCTGTCGCCGTCCGTCGCGGTCGAGACGACGGTGATGTCGTCGATCAGATCGAGCATCGTCGCCAGCGCCTCGCGCACCGACGCCTGATCGTCGGCGATCACTATCCGAATGCTCATACCCTCACCTTCGTGTTGTCTTCAGTGTGGTTGCGGCACAGCAACTGTGGCACGGACCGTCCAACCTCGCCCGTCCGGACCCGCCGCGATCGACCCGCCGACCAGTGCGGCGCGCTCGCGCATGCCGACCAAACCCATTCCGGTACTGTCGACCGGTTTCGGCGGCGACGGAGCCGGGCCGTTGGTCACAGAGAGCTCCACCTGTTCTGCCGCGAAGCGAAGCACTACGTCGACTGCCGCTCCGGGAGCATGAGTACGGGCATTGGTCAGCGCCTCCTGTGCGCACCGAACCAGGAACTGCGACTGCGGCGTATCGAGATCGACAACCTCGCCCTCGACCCGGAAGTTCCCGTCCGCGTCCACCAGAGCGGCCATCGTCGGCACCAGGGGCAGCACGTCCTGACGCAAAGTCTGCACGGCCCTGCGGGTTTCGGTGAGGCCCTCGCGAACGAGGCTCTGCGCCTTGCTCACCGCGGCTCTGGCCTCGTCGGCGCGACCGGCGTCGAGCAACGCGTCGGCGACTTCGAGCTGCATGTTGACCCCGGACAGCGAGTGGGCGAGAACGTCGTGGATGTCGCGTGCGATACGGGCCCGCTCGGCCAGGGCATGCTCGCGCAATTCGGCGTCGGTGGCGCGCCGGGCATTGCGCAGTGCGTCCAGACGACTGCGTCGTGAATACCCGATCAGTACCGGCCACCCGGCGAAAAGACCGGCGGCCCATGGCCACCCGTCGACACCGTGGTGATCGGCGATCCACAGCGCGCACGCGCACGCCACGCTGAGCGACACCGCATACGGAAACGCAATCGACGGCTTGAACCGCCACCCGGCATGTCCGGCGAACAGGAACGGAAACGCTGCTGCGACCCCGGTTCCGCCCAGGGGAAGAATCGCGGCGGAGGCGACGAGTGCGACGCCTGCCCCGGCGAGGGACAGCCGGAGACCGGTCGACCGTCGCGACACCGTCGAGGCCGCCAGTACGAGACTGTTGACGACGAGCAGCGTGAGCACGAGCGGATCGTGCAGATCCGACGTCGCGAACGCCGCCACGACGACGACGGCCGTGACATACGGCCGACTCGACAGCCGGAAGCTGTCGAGTGCGGGTAACCGTACGTCCGGCGTGGGTGCCGACGTCACCGAATCTTCGCCCGTCCTTCGCGAACCCGACTGTGCATGTCGGCCAGCGTAGGCGACAGCGTGTGGTTGCCGGACTTGTCGGCTCGCCACACGATGGTGGCCTCGGAATGCATGGCTCGGTAGAGCACCACGACCGACTCGGCGAGGAATCCGACCCCCACGGCCAACATGGTGGCCTGCCCGGCGACCGACGCTGCTGCCGGATCCACGACATTCTCCACCGGCACGAGGAGGAGGCGCACCGCGATCGCGGCCACCCACAGGCCGACCGACGCCAACGAGTAACGCATCCATGCCGCTCCGTCCCGCTCGGCGATCCGGACGGTGTAGCCGCGGACCACCCCGAACACGGCTCCGACGACACAGCCGAGGAGCAAGAACCCGATCGCAGTGGCCGAGAGCGCCGTCGAATTCAGTGACGCCAGTCCGGCGACGGCGAGGATCGCCGGAAGCACCAGCATGCGCCGAGCTTCCATGAGCTGGCCGGTCATGCGCCGCACCAGCAGGTATCCGACCAGAAGGACTACGAGAGCAATCGTTGCAATGTTCATGTCAGCAACGCTATGGAGATCGAGGTGGGGGCACATCGACCCACGGGTGGAGATCGGGTGGAGACACGCGCGCATGACGTTTGTCATGGCTGGACGGTGACGCTGTCACTTCAGGTCATGATGCGCTGCACTGTTTTCGGTGCTCGTTGCGCAGCAGGATCGTAGTCATGAAGCAACCAGACGAAGGAAATCTGTTCACCGATCTGATGGAGCTCGGGCCGGCTCCGACGATGGCGCGTGAGATCGTCGTCATCGTCATCAGTCTCGCGATCATCGCCGTGTTGTTCGCGATTGTCGGGCCGTCGCTTCCGGCGTTCGTCGCACTGGGCGTCATCGTCGCCTTCATGGGTGTCCGGTTCGTCATCGGACTGCGCCATTGGGGGACGCAATCATGACCATCATCGACGTCGACGGAATGACTCGTCGCTACGGTTCGGGCAAGAACGCGTACGAGGCCGTCCAGGCTCTCGATCTCCATGTCGCGGAGGGTGAGCTGTTCGGTCTACTGGGGACCAACGGTGCGGGCAAGACATCCACTCTCGAAGTGATTCAGGGCCTTTCGAGACCCAGCAAGGGCACGGTGCGGATCATGGGAATGGATCCGGTGGCCGATCGCCGCAAGGTCCGGCCGGCTCTGGGAATCATGCTGCAGAAGGGCGGACTGCCTCAGGATCTGTCCACCGCCGAGAGTCTTCGGATGTGGGCCGGCACCTGCAGCCATCCACTGCCGGTGGAGGAGGTGCTCGGTCGTGTGGACCTGGCCGACCGCGCCGATACGCGGGTCAAATTCCTGTCCGGCGGCGAGCAGCGCAGGCTGGACCTGGCGTGCGCGATCATCAGCCGTCCGCGCATCTTGTTCCTGGACGAGCCGACCACCGGTCTCGACCCCGAAAGTCGGCGCAACACATGGCGATTGATCCAGGAACTGAAAAACTCCGGCGTCACGATCATGTTGACGACGCACTACCTCGACGAGGCCGAATCGCTGTGCGATCGACTGGCGATCATGCACCGCGGCCAAGTCGTTCGGAGCGGCACGGTGGACGAGGTGGTCGCCGACCATCCGGCGAAGATCGAACTGAAGGCCCCGGGCACGGCACTGCCGTCGCTGCCGGGCACATCCATGGACGTCTCGGGAGAGACGGTCTCGATCCAGACGTCCTCGGTTCAGGAGACGCTGACCGATCTACTGATGTGGGCTCGCACCAACGGCGTCACCCTGCACGGCCTGGACGCCCGCGCGGCATCGCTCGAAACCGTGTTCCTCTCCATCGCAGACGAATTCGACAACTCCGATGTGAACGACCCAGCTACCGACAAGACCGAGGTGATGAGCGCATGAGTACGATGACCGCCCTGTCGCGAGCAGAATTCACACTGCTCGGACGCAACCGAGTACTGCTGTTCAATGCGGTCGTCATGCCGTTGATCTTCCCGATCGTGCTGCTGATCGTCGGCAGCCGGTCCGACAACGGATTGACCGATACCGGAGTCGGAGCCGCGCTCGAGATCTTCGCACTGTTCCTCCTGGTGTTCATGGTCTACTACAACATGCTCTCGATCTACGCCACGCGGCGAGACGAGTTGGTACTCAAGCGACTTCGCACCGGAGAGAGTTCGGACATTCAGATACTGCTCGGCCCGGCGATACCCTCGCTGATCCTCACCGTCACGCTGGGCCTGATCGTCGGGGCCGTCGTGCTGGCCTTCGGCGGCCCGGTTCCCACCAACGTCCTACTGGTTGCTGTTGCCCTCCTCGGCGGCGCGGCACTGTTCGCCGCACTGGCGTTGATCACGTCTGCCTTCACCCGTAATGCGGAAGCAGCGCAGATCACCAGTCTGCCGGTCATTCTGGTCGCGATGGCAGGGTCGTCACTGCTCCGCGGTGTTCTTCCGGATTCGCTGAGCAACGTCATCGACCTGACTCCCATGGCCGCGGTGTCGGACCTGTTGAATCTGGGCTGGTTCGGTACCACCACCCCCGGCGACGCTTCGGTCGGGTTCGCCGCCACCTTCGGCGAGGCCGCCATGCCGGTGGCGGTGATGCTGGCCTGGATTCTCGGCAGCCTGCTGATCGCCCGCACCCACTTCCGCTGGGAACCGCGGTCCTGATCGCACCTGTCGTCGTCCGTCTGCAAGGCTGGAGATCATGAAGCTGTACGAGTACCTCAATCCACTGCACGGCTGGAACGACAGCAGTGCAGTGGAGAAGGTACGCGTCTACACCCGCCAATCGTTCCTGCTGATCACCGTCGGTGTCGCCGTCGGCGCGATGCTGACGACGCTTCAGTACGACGACTATCGATCGACGGCGGCGGCAGCGGTGTGTGCCGCCGCCGCTTTCGTGGTCGTTCAGCGCACCCCGGCACTCGGCGGCGAGTCGACGGCCAACCCTCGAATCCCGTTGGCGATCATGGCCGTCGCCGCTGTGGTGCTGGTTGCCGGAGGGACGACGAGCAACGCGCTCTGGGCCGCGGTACTCGTCACCACCGCGGTCGCGACCCTGATTCGATTGCGCTGGTCTCTCGCGGCAGCCGTGGCCGCGGCCGCGATTGCCGCGGCCGTGGGAACCCCGGCGCTGGAAACGGTAATACTCGGCGTCTTCATCGCTTTCATGGCCTTCACCGTGCAACTGTCGGCGTGGCTGCTGCGCATCGTGACCGAACTCGACGCCACCCGCGACGCAGCCGCAGCTCTCTCCGTCGCCGAGGAGCGCCTGAGGTTCTCGCGCGATCTGCACGACGTCGTCGGGCGCGCACTCTCGGCCATCGCGGTCAAGAGCGAACTTGCCGCAACGCTGGCCCGTCGGGGTGACGACCGCGCCGCGACGCAGATGGACGAGGTGCGCGCGTTGGCGCAGGAATCGATGACCGACGCCCGAAAGCTGGTGCGCGGCTATCGATCGGTGGATGTCGCAGGCGAACTCGACGGTGCCCGCTCGCTCCTGTCGGCGGCCGGGATATCCACCGAGCTCACCGGCGAGACCTCGGCACTGTCCGAGCGCGCGGCCGAGGCGGCCGCCTGGGTGGTTCGTGAAGGCGTGACGAACATACTGCGTCACTCCGCGGCCACCTATTGCCGAATCGAACTGACCGACAGCAGTATTCGACTGACCAACGACCACCCCGGCGCGCCGAACGGCCGCAACGACGGCACGGGCCTGAGCGGCCTACGGGAACGCTTGGTCGCGGTCGGAGGGGAACTGCGCACGGAGCAGACACCCGAGGAATTCACCCTCATCGCAGTGTTGCCCACATCGCCCCAGAACCCGAGGACCACACCATGATTCGAGTTCTACTGGCCGACGACGAGAACCTCATTCGATCGGCGCTGGCGACCATGCTCGATCTGGAGGACGACATCGAGATCGTCGGACAGGCCGATTCGGGCGAGAAGGCCCTGACGGTTGCCGCGGCCCTGGCACCCGATGTGGCAGTGCTGGACCTGCAGATGGGCGGGATCGACGGCATCGAGACGGCGCAGAAAATTGCCGAGACACTGCCCACCTGCGCGTCGATCATCGTCACCAGCCACGGTCGGCCGGGCTACCTGAAGAAGGCGCTCGAAGCCGGCGTGCGCGGGTTCCTCCCCAAGACCACCTCGGCCGCCACCCTGGCCGAGGTGGTGCGCACCGTGCACGGCGGCGGGCGGTACGTCGACCCGACGCTCGCCGCGGAAGCCATCGGAGCCGGGGACTCACCGCTCACACCGAGGGAAGCCGATGTGCTCGAGTTCGCCGCCGACGGCGCATCGATCGCGGAGATCGCGCAGCGCGCGCATCTGTCACCCGGGACCACCCGCAACTATCTCTCTGCGGCGGCCGCGAAACTCGGGGCGGCGAACCGGCACGAGGCCTGCGCACTCGCCCGACGCCACGGGTGGATCTGAGGAGCGTCAGACCTTGGCGGCTGCGGCCACCGTGTCGAGGGTGGGCAGCCGGTGACCGTCGGCGGGCGGCACCACGGTGATCCGCAAGTTGTTGTGCCGCAGCAGATACACGGCAGCGAAGAGTCCCGTCGCCAATGAGATGACACCGCCGAACAGGAGCGGTGCGCGTGGGTCGAGGGCGTCGGCGAGCCAGCCGAGCACCGGGCTGCCCAGCGGAGTTCCGCCCAGGAAGCACAGCATGTAGATGCCCATCACGCGGCCGCGCATGTCGGACGGCACCGACATTTGCAGAATGTTCATCGCCGACGTCGTGAACGTCAGCGTCAATGCGCCGGTGGGCACCAACAGCACTGCCACGAGAACGTAATTGGGCATCAATCCCACGAGTAGCTCGAACAGACCGAACGCGATGACCGCACCGATGAAGAGCCGCAATCGAGGGGCGGTGGCGCGCCGGGCCGCCAGGGTCGCTCCCGCGAGCGTGCCGACCGCGAGGGTGGTCGACAGCAACCCGTATGCGTCGGCTCCGCTGCCGAACGTGTTGCGCGCCAGCACCGACAGACTCAGCGGAAAATTGAGACCGAACGTCGAGACCATGAACACCGTCGCCAGCAACACTCGTAGGTCTCCCCGCCCCCAGACGTAGCGAAAGCCCTCCCGTACCTGCCCTTTGGCGCGCGGTGCCGGTTCGACACGGAAGAGTTGACCGACGTTCATCGCCAAGAGGGCACCGAACACCGCGGCGAACGACACCGCGTTGATCAGGAACACCCAGCCGGTACCGACGAGGGTGATGAGCACTCCCGACACCGCAGGCCCGACGATCCGCGCCATGTTGAACGTCATCGAGTTCAACGCGATCGCGTTGGACAGAGTTTCCTTGCCCACCATCTCGATCGTGAACGATTGCCGCACCGGCGCGTCGATGGCAGACGAGCAGCCGAGGATGAAGGCGATGACATAGACGTGCCAGAGCTCGACCATGTTGCCGACATCGAGCACACCCAGCACCAGACCGCAGACTGCGGCGAACACCTGGGTGATCATGAGGAGTTTGCGCTTGTCGTACCGGTCTGCGAGTACTCCGCCCCACACCGACAGAAACAGCGTCGGCCCGAATTGCAGGGCCATGACGATGCCGACGGCAAAGCCGTTGCCGCCGGAGAGCGTCAGCACGAGCCAGTCCTGGGCCACCCGCTGCATCCACGTTCCGACCAGCGAGACGATCTGCCCCGACGCCCACAATCGGTAGTTGCGAGTCTTCAGAGCAGCGAACATCGTCGCGCCGGACGTACGTGAAACTGGAGCCACAGGTCAAATAATAAACCTAGGTAACTACTCGGAGTCGCTGACCAATGCGCTGATGATGCTCACTGCATCTCGCAGCGTCGCGAGCTGCTCGGGTCCGAGGCCTGCCAGCTGTGCGGTCATCCACGCCTCGCGAGCACTCGCCTCGTCCGCGATCAGTTCCTTGCCGGCCGCCGACAACGACACGATCACCTGACGGCCATCGGTGGGATGCGGCGTGCGCTCCACCAGACCCAGCTCGGCCAACGACGCGATCACCCGCGTCATCGACGGGGGTTGAACCCGCTCCCGAGCCGCCAACGCGCCAGGCGTCATGTCGCCCTCCCTACTCAGCGTGGCCAGAGCCGACAGCTGAGTGAGCGACACTTGCGAGTCCACTCGCCTACCTCGAAGGTGGCGAGTCAACCTCACCACCGCAAGCGACAGGTCGCTTGCCAATTCCCGATTGTCTTTCACACTGTTTCCCGACGTCACAGCGCAGAGAATACGCCCTGGTACCGACCCAGCATCAGGTAACCGCATCCGTGATGGGACCGACTGCGAAAAACGCTACGAACAGCAACGCGACGACCCATAACAAGGGATGTACCGTCTTCGCTCGGCCCGAACCGACGGCGAGCACGACCCAGGTGATGAAACCGACGCCGATACCGTTCGCGATGGAGTAAGTGAACGGCATCACCAGGATGGTGAGGAAGGCCGGCAGCGCGTAATCGAAGCGCTTGAAGTCGATGTGGAGAACCTGACCGATCATCAGGGCACCCACCACCACCAGCGCCGGAGCAGCCGCCTCGATGGGCACGACAGCCGTGAGCGGGGTGAAGAACATCGCCAGCAGGAACAGCAGGCCGGTGACGACGTTGGCCAGTCCGGTGCGTGCGCCTTCCGCGATTCCCGAGGCCGACTCGACGAACACCGTGTTCGACGATGCGGACGCGCCGCCGCCCGCAATGGCTCCGGCACCTTCGACGACCAACGCCTTGCCGATGTTGGGCAGCGTGCCGTCCTTGTCGAGATTCGCTTCTTTACCCAGACCCGTCATCGTTCCCATCGCGTCGAAGAAGTTCGCGAGGACGAGCGTGAACACCAACAGACTCGCGGCCAGCACACCGATGCGGGTGAACGCACCGAACAGGTCGACGTTGCCCACCAGCGACAGGTCCGGTGACTGTACGAGAACGCTGGGCAGCTGCGGCACGGACAGGTTCCAGCCCTTAGGGTCGACGCCGTTCGACGGCCCCACGTCGGTGACCGCCTCGATGATGGCCGCCAACACCGTCGTGACCACGATGCCGATCAGCAGACCGCCGCGGACCTTGCGCACCACGAGCACACCCATCAGCAACAACCCGAACACGAAGATCACCGTCGGCCACGACGCGATGGACCCGTCGATGCCGAGGCCGACGGGAACCGTCGTGCCTGCGGCGTCGGGGATGCGGCGTACGAAGCCGGAATCGACCAGGCCGATGAACGCGATGAAGGCACCGATGCCTGCGGCGATCGCGGCCTTCAGTTCGGGCGGAATCGCGTTGAACACCGCCGTCCGGAAGCCGGTGACGGCCAACAGAACGATGATGATGCCGTCGATGACGACCAGGCCCATGGCCTCGGGCCAACTGACCTGAGGAGCGATGGTGACGGCCAGGAGAGTGTTGATGCCGAGGCCGGCCGCGATACCGAAGGGGTAGTTCGCGATGATGCCGAACGCGATGCTCATGAACCCGGCGACCAGTGCCGTCACGGCGGCAACCTGGGCGACGGGCAGGATGTTGCCGAGCACGTCGGTCTTGGCAGCTGCGTCGTCGGCGGAGAAGCTACCGAGGATCAGCGGGTTGAGCACGACGATGTAGGCCATCGCCACGAAAGTGACGACACCGCCGCGAACCTCGGAACCCACAGTCGAGCCGCGCTCGGTGATCTTGAAGTAGTTGTCGAGTAATCGCGACGACATAGGCATGAGTGAAAGATAAAGCACACCGCGAGGGTTGGCGAAATATGGTGGCGTAGCGTGAATTCGTGGCCGACGTCCCGCAGATCCCGCCCCGCCTCACCGATCCGGTGCCGGTGTTGACGATCGGCATCCTCGGTTGGATCGTTGCGCTGGTCGTGTTCACCGCCACCGGCGACCGCAGCGACGACGCGGTGGCGACGTGTTGGTCCGGCATCGCGGTCGGCGCTGTCGGGTTCGCTCTGTTCCTGGCGCAGAGAGCCGCGTCACGACGCGGCAGCAGAACCGCCCAACGCGGCCTCGATTGAGATCAGGATCACGTTAGCCCGATCACGAAAACCCTTCTGACGTGGGCAAACTAACCCCTCAGCCGGTTGAGTAACACAGAGTTAACGTGGAGCATAGGTTATGTCAGTTTCGATAACCTTTGATCCACGAAAGCACAGGCCATGAAGTTCGTCGCTCAGTACCGCAACCGCCGCAACCACGTCCGCTCGCTCCGCGCCCTTTACGCACGCGCCAACGCTGTCTCCAGCCCGGCCATGCGTGACGAGCTCCTCGTCATCGCGCAGCGCTCGGATTTCTCGCGCTGATCGCTTTTTCGGCGTAGATCCAACCCAGCCCCCACAGGGCACCGAACACCCAGCCGGCCAGCACGTCCGTCGTCCAGTGCGCACCCAGATAGATCCGAGAGAATCCGATCAGCAGGGCCGCGACCACGGGCAACGCCAGTAGCACCGGCCGATGCAGCCACGGAGTGGACGATCGCAGCATCACCGCGATCGCCACCGTGGCAAGCAACATCGACATCGTCGCGTGGCCGGACGGAAACGAATGGCTCGAAATCTCCACCAGGCGTTCAGGAATCGGTGGACGCTCCCGCGCGAACGCGAACTTCAGCGCATTCATCAGCCCCCACCCGGTGAGCATCGAACCCGCGACCATCCACGCGTCGACAGTCCTCTTGGACGTCAGCAACGCGCCCCACGCCCCCGAGGACAACACGAACATCATGAAGGTGTTCCCCACCGTGGTGATGATCCAGAACATCGTCGTGACCCAGCCGACTCGATGCTCGACCATCCACTCCAACACGGCATGGTCAGGCCCCACGAGGTCGCTCCCAACTCTCCACACAATGCACTGTTCCGTCCGGTGTCACCCACCACGGCACAGCGCGGTCACCGCTGACAGCTCCCGACAACCGCACCACCAGTTCGCGGTGCACCACCACCGAACCTGTCGGCAGCGGTAGCCCGAGCACCGCACAGGCCAGCACGGCCCCGGGCTCTCGATCCCACGAACTGACGCGTCCGACTCCGCGAACCTCGCCGGTGATGGCCTCCGACGCCCGCCTGATGTCGAGGACGTCGGCCAGCGCGGCTGCCGTGGTCATGTCCGAGAGCACCGCCACCTCCGGTGGCACGACCGGTGCCAGCCACGGCGCATCGACGACCAACCCGTCCGACGCATCGGCCACGGTGCCGCCGAGAGTGCGCACGCGATCCGGTGGATCGAGATCCGCCACGTCGATGCGTCGATCCAGGACGGCACTGGCGATCAGCGTGTGCGTGCGCGCGATCACCGCCGCCGTCGGATGTCGCTGCGGGTCCTCGAGTGCACGCAACAACACCCGCGCGCTCTCGACGCTCTCACACGTCGACGCGGCGAGCACCGCGTGCAGTTCGTCGGCGCGCGGATGATCCAACGGATCGAGCAGACCGGCGAACGTCTCGTCCGACGGCGCCCGGAACGTGATGGGCGAGCGGTTGTCGATCAGCGCATGACGTCGCAGCCACCATGCCGTGTAGCCGTCCCGGTCGGTCAAGGCTGCACGGGTACTCGGTTCGTCGAGCAGAATCGTCAGAGCTTCGGCCCAGGCATCCGACCGGACCAGGTCGAGATCACGAACCGCAACAAGGGTTTCCGGCTCCGTGGCCAGACTCGACCACCAGGCGGGCTCGTCGTCCAGGTCGTGATCCGGCCCCGTCGGACACTCGTCGCGCACCACCGAGAACCCCCAGCCGACGCCCACCGCGCGCAGGGTCCGCTTCCCGAACCTGGCCACCGAGGCCGCCGACAGAACACCGAACGGCGAATCCCGAACCAACAGCCTCGCCAACGGTGCACCGGGCAGCAACAGTTCGTCCGCACTGCGCAATTCGCCCTCGTCGTCTTCGAGTGGAAGACTCCCGAGCCACCCCGGAAGCTCTCCCTCCTCCCCCGCCAGCGCCAGCACTGCCGACACCAGGCCATCCACCTCGTCGCCGTCCCAATCGAGATCGTCGAGGGCCGCTTCGAGGGCGGGATCCGACAACAGCTCGGCCGCAGTGGACTCCCGCGCACCCAGCCGAATCAACAACGGACTCACCGCATCCGGATGCACCAGGCGTACCCACGTGACCTCGGCCGACGCGTCCGACCCGACGACGGTAGTCCGTGGACCGGTGACCGTACGACCGTCGGCAAGCGGAACCGGCAGCGCAGCAAGCTCTTCCGCTGCGACCCCGTCCACGACGAGCGGTGTCAAGGCGTCGTAGAGTCGCCGCCACCAGGCCGGCTCACGGGCCTGCCCGCCGAGCATCTCGGCCAACCGCGCCAACCCGATGCGGTGCACACCCACCGCCGACAACGCCGACGCGTGCCGCGCGCCCGACAGAGCGGCGTCCACCAGATTCGGGACCACATCGAGCAACACCGCGGCGAGTTCCTCGGTGGCATCGGCCAGAACATGCGCACGTTCTGGTACGAGATCGGGTCCATCCGCAGCGGGAAGCCATGGTGCGGTGGACAATCGGCGAAAGATCAGCTCACGTAGCTCACCGTCGATAGCACTGCGCGCGAAGCCGACCTCGGGTACGAACGACACTCGCGCTGACGCAGGCAACGACGCCACGAAATCGGGATAACCGTGGGCCACCTCGGCGACAGAGACGCCGGGCAACACCCGTCGACGATCCGGCTGCATGGGTACATCGGCAACGACCAACGCGGGCAACGACAACAGCTCGTCCGACCGCGTCGGGGCCCGCAACACATCCGGCGCTGCGGGAACGGGTAGACCGTCGACCATCGGAACGATCCACCGCGCAGCCGAGGTGGTGTACTGCAGCCTCGTTCGCGAACCGATAGCGATCTCGACGCGTGCATCGTCGAGTTCCGTTCTCACACAGTCGACGACGACACCGTCGATCTCGATGGAATCCAACGCTTGGAGCTCGAGCAACAAGTCGACGGCCTCGTCGAGGAACCCCCCGGCAAGGGATTCCGACTTCACATCGGGTCGCGGCGTCAACACGATCTCGGTATCGAACCCGGCAGCGGGCGGCGTGGAAGTAGGCCACGCCAACCGGAGCACCGGCACACCCGACTCCGGCACAGTCATGTCCCGCTCGCGCAACGCGCTCAGAGTGCGCTCGGCGCTGAACGTCACCCCGCCACCGTGCGAGCGGACCTCGATCTCGTCGGACACCGATCGCACCGCGGTGAACCCGACCCCGAACTGCCCGACACCCGGATCGGCCGCAGCCTTCGCCGACGCCCGCAGCGCGGTGAGAGCATGCACACCCGACACATCCAGCGCGGCACCGGTGTTGGCGACATGCAGTGCACCCGCCTCGTCGGTCCACACCGAGAGCCGACCCGGGACGCCGGCTCGCTGGGCAGCATCAGCCGCGTTCTGCGCCAACTCGGTCAACAAACGATCGCGGTATCCCCCGCGCACCAGATCTGCCTCGGATGCCGAATCTTCCCGCAGCCGCGTGGGCGAGGAACCCCAGGACGCGAGAATCGACTCGCGAAGCGACCCGGTACCGAAAGGATCGATCAGCTCGGCGATGCCGAATCCTCTTGCTGCACACCATCGTCGACACTGGAATCGGCGACGAGATCGACATCGGAACCGACATGGGGCGTATCGGCATCGACGGCGGGAGACGCGTCATCAGTCGACGAGGCGTCGCCAGTGGAAGGGGCTGCATCAAGGGAAGGGACTGCGTCAGGGGAAGGGACTGCGTCAGGGGAAGGCGCTGCGTCAGCGGCATCGTGCCCGGTCTCGACCACCTCTGGCTCTGCCGGTGCGGAGTCTGCCGACTCGGGTGCTGCAGATTCGGGTGCTGACGCGTCGGGCTGGGGTACCTCGGACTCCCCCACCGCTACCGTCTCGGCAGACGAGACGGTCGCCTCCGAATCATTTTCTGCAACAGCATCGTTCGTCGTTGTGACGTTCGACTGTGCGGCACCGGTCGGCGACGGGGTGACGTCGAGTGCTGCGTCGTCGTACGGCTCGAACTGCGGCGAGCCCGCTCCGGTGGGCAGCTCGGTATCGGAGTGCGCGCCGCAACCGTATTCGACGTGCACCACATGACCGTCGGCGGCGAACTCGTTGCCACACACTCCGAACGCTGCGGAGAGCGATCCCGCGAGGGGTAGGTAGAAACCGCAGAGTCCGCACGTGGACGGCGCGGCCTTGGCCATCTCGCTGTCCGGGCCGAAGTCGCCGTCGTGCCATCGTTCGGCGGCATCGAGCCGTCCCTCGAGGCTGGTGACCTGAGTGCGGCCGAGCCCGATCTCGCCGGCCACCTCGTCGATGGCGGGGTCACCGGACGCGACGTATCCCGGCACCAGTCGCGGGTCGTCACGACGTGGAGAGAGCAGATCGCCCGGCCCGAGATCACCGGGTCGGATGCGCTCGTCCCAGGGCACCCAGGACGGTGCCACGAGAGCATCGGGACCGGGTAGCAGTACGAGTTCGCTGACGGTGGCGTGATCGGCGTCGTCGGGAGCAGCGACGACAACGGCCCACTGCCATCCGCGATAGCCGTCCAGATCGCTGGCGAAGCGGTGGGTGGCAGCACTGTCGTCCTCCACGGTCACGCCGAGGTACTCGCCGACACCGCCCTCTCCCAGCTCGAGCAGAGCCTGCCGCGCGAGGTCCACGGCATCGGCCAGGACGGGGCGGATGGATCCGAGCTCTGGAGAAGATACGACACTCACACATTCAGTTTGCCGCATCAACTCGGTGACGCCCAGTTCGGGCTGCCATCATGGATGCAATGACCGTCCGCGCTCGCACCTTCGCTGCACTCGTGACGTCCCTGTTGACCGTCACCGCCTGCTCGTCGACGTCGGGTCCAGGCGACTCGGCCCCCATCACGTCGGACTCGGTACCCACGCTGGGTGCCGAGGTTCTGCGTTCCTACGATCGCGCCGACGACGCCTTCACTCAGGGGTTCGAGATCGACGGTGATGTGCTCTACGAGGGCACCGGCCTGGAGGGCTCCTCCTTCGTCCGCCGCACGTCGCTCGAGAACATGACCGAGCTGGAGCGGGTCGATCTGCCGTCCGACCTGTTCGGCGAGGGCATCACCGTCGACGGCGACACCCTGTGGCAGATCACCTGGCAAGACGGAGTCGCCATTGCCCGCGACCGAGACACCCTGGCCGAACAGCGCCGAGTGGACTACGACGGCGAAGGATGGGGGCTGTGCACGCAGGGTGAAGGAACCCCGGACGACCGACTGGTCATGAGCGACGGCACGTCCACCCTGACCTTCCGTGACCCCACATCCTTCGACGCCGTGAACACCGTCGACGTCACACTCGACGGCAATCCGGTGGAACGGCTCAACGAACTCGAATGTGCCGAGGACGGCTCGATCTACGCCAACGTCTGGCAGACCTTCGACATCATGCGCATCGACCCCACCACCGGCCGCGTCACCGCCGTCGTCGACGGCAAGCCGATGTGGGATTCGATGTCGGCCACCGAGCGAAACGGAGCCGACGTCTTCAACGGCATCGCCCAGATCCCCGGGACCGACAGATTCCTCGTGACCGGCAAATTCTGGCCCAAGATCTTCGAGGTGCGATTCACCGATCCCGCGGCCGTAGGACAGAATTGATCACGTGACCGATCCGCGACTCCCCCACCCCACGCCAGGTGCGGAAAACTCGGGCGCTGGCACCGAAATAGGTCACTCCGCAGGCTCCGCTCCTGGCAACGAAACCGGTCACTCCACTGCTGACGAACAGAGCTCGGAGCATCCCGGTTTCGTCAACTATCCACCGGCCGACCCCCATGCTGTCCAATCCAGCGCCGGCGGCCACGTTCCGAGCCGCCGCCAACCGTTGCCGCCGCTGCACCCGGCGCGCACACAGCAGATCACTGCGGCGCGCGGCCGAACCGGCGGGCGTAAGCCACCACCGATGCCCAAGAAGCTCACCGTCACCCGCGTCGCGGCGATGCGTGGGCGTGAGCTGACCGGCAAAGGAATCGCGTCGTTCCAGCGGGCTGCGAAAGCCGATGGGGCGGACAAGTCCGGGCTGACCGCGCTGACCTACGCGACGATGGCGAACTTCGCATCGGACGCTGCCCTGGCGATCGCACTGGCCAACACGCTGTTCTTCTCCGCGGCGACCGGTGAGGACAAGACGAAGGTTGCGCTGTACCTGGTGATCACCATCGCTCCGTTCGCGCTGATCGCGCCGCTGATCGGTCCGTTGCTCGACCGGTTGCAGCACGGCCGACGCATCGCGCTGGCCACCTCGTTCGGCCTGCGTACCGTGCTGGCGGTGGTGTTGGTGTTCAACTTCGACAGTTGGGTGCTCTATCCAGCGGCGCTGGGCATGCTCGTCCTGAGCAAATCGTTTGCGGTACTCAAGAGTGCGGTGACGCCGCGGGTACTGCCACCGGAGATCGACCTCGTCCGCGTCAACTCGAGGCTCACCGTCTTCGGACTGCTCGGGGGCACCATCGCCGCAGGCGCTGTCGCCGGCGGTATCGCCTTCGTCGCCGATTCGCCCGGCGCACTGTGGTTCGTCGCCGCGATCACCGTGCTCGGCGCATACCTGAGCATGCGCATCCCGTCCTGGGTGGAAGTGACCGAGGGCGAAGTTCCGGCCACCCTCGGCTACCACGCCGACCAGCATCACGGCAGCGATTACCCCGGCAGCGGTGCCCCGACCGAGAATCTGAGGCGCACCCCGCCGCCTGCCACCGCCGCCAAGAACCGCAGGCAGCCACTGGGCCGTGCGGTGATCGTCGGACTCTGGGGCAACGGCACGATCAGAATTCTCACCGGCTTCCTCACGCTGTACATCGCGTTCGTCGCAAAATCCCGCACCGAACACGAGCCGCTGCAGCAGGCCGCGATGCTCGGACTGGTCGGAGCCGCCGCCGGTCTCGGCAACTTCGCCGGCAACGCACTCGGTGCCAGGATCAAGCTCGGCCGACCATCGGTGGTCGTCCTGCGGTGCACGGTCGCGGTAACGGTCGTCGCCGTCGTCGCAGCCGTCACGGACAGTTTGCTCACTGCCGCCGTGGCCGCCCTGGTCGCGTCGAGCGCGAGCGCACTGGCCAAGGTCTCGCTCGACGCGTCTCTGCAGTCCGACCTGCCTCCGGAGTCCATTGCATCCGGATTCGGCCGCTCGGAAACCGTCATGCAGCTGTGCTGGGTTCTCGGCGGAACGCTCGGGGTGTTGCTTCCCACCGAGTACTGGCTCGGTTTCACGGTCGTGTCGGTGTTGCTTACGATCGGCCTCGTGCAGACCTTCCTGACGTACCGCGGTCGATCATTGCTACCCGGGTTCGGTGGCAACCGGCCCGACCATGTCGAACAAGAAGTATCCGACAGCTCCTACGGCGAAAACGTGACCAAGTGAACCTGGCTCCCCGCACCAAGAAGATCGCGTCGCTGATCGCCGCCGGCCTGTTCGTCATCGCCGTCGCGTTCGTCGGGGTACTCGCCGTCCTGATCGGCAACGCTCCCGACAAGGAACCGGTCGTCACCGCGTACTCCAACGGTCGAGCCGTACAAGTCGAGCCGTACCTGTACTGCGCCGTGAGCGACCCGCTGTGCACCAACGTCGGCGAGACCGCCGAGATACAGGTGGGATCTGCCCCGACGGTGCAGTTGTCGATGCCCGAGGCCGTCTACTCCGCGCCGTGGGAACTGGCACTGGTCTACGGCGACGACAGCGGGGCGGTCGTCGAGAGCAGCCAGTTCAACCAGCCCGGAACCCGGCTGAGCGTCACCGTCCCGACGACGGACGACGGCGGCCGAACGTTGCTCGGCATCGAGGTTCGGCTACCCACGGGAATCATCGACACCGACACCAATACCGAGAGCTTCGTCAGCCACGCGATCTGGTCCATCGGCGCGCGTCCGTAACGATCAGCTGTCGAGCTCGCGAGCGACGGCGCGGACCACCTCGGAGATGCGCTGAGCGATCTTGCGGTCCGGGTACTTGCCCTTGCGGAGTTCCGGCTGCACCGTCGCTTCGAGCAGCGTGATCATGTCCTCGACCATGCCGTGCAGTTCGTCGGGTGTGTGCTTGCGCTCGACGGGCTCGCGGCGGGTGCTGCCGCTGTTCTGGCGAATCGACGGGGCAGGCTCGAGAACCTTCAGGCTCAGTGCCTGCGGGCCACGACGACCCGCGGCCATGCCGAATTCGACGCGCTGGCCGGCTTTGAGGCCGTCGACGCCTTCGGGCAGCGCTGACGAACGCACGTACACGTCCTCGCCTTCCTCCTGCGAGAGGAATCCGAATCCCTTGTCGACGTCGTACCACTTCACCTTGCCGGTCGGCACTGAGCTCACCCGTTCATCTGTTGCTGTCGTTGGTTTCGTATCCGCACGCCCGATGTCGGGACCCTGCGGTGTGCACAAGTTTCGCGCCCCACGAAAACGCAGGACGCGAATACGCCAGTCTAGCGCGCAGGCCCCGAATAGGGCATTCCGGTTTTTCGCACGACGCAACGCCGCGCACTACCGTGGTGGTGTGGACTCATCAACTCGCAAGCGAAGTACTGCACTGCTGCGCATCGCGCTGGTGCTGTTCGCGATCGGCCTCGTTGCCATCGTCGCGATCTTGTTCTTCCCGGTCTTCTCCGACGCCAAGCCGCCACTGGGCCTGTACCTGACGGCGATGTTCTCGGCACCCGCCGGATTCGTGCTCGCTCTGGTGTACGCGCTGCTCTCCGGCCGACGGGCGCGATAGATCATGCGACTGCTCCTGAACGTCATCTGGCTCGTGTTCGGTGGACTGTGGCTCGCACTCGGCTACTTCGTCGCGGGACTCCTGCTGTGCATCCTGATCGTGACCATTCCGTTCGGGATCGCGTCGTTCCGCATCGGCGTCTACGCCCTGTGGCCGTTCGGGTCGACGATCGTCGACAAGCCCGGCGCGGGTTCGGGTGCCCTCGTGGGCAACGTGCTGTGGCTCGTCCTCGCCGGGTGGTGGCTGGCGCTGACACACGTCGTCACGGCGATCGCGATGGCCATCACGATCATCGGTATTCCGCTCGCGATCGCGAACCTCAAGTTGATTCCGGTCTCGCTGATGCCGCTGGGAAAAGACATCGTTGCGGTTCGGTGACCTTTCGAGGCCCCCTCGCGTGATGTGACTTCCGTCACATCACGCTTCGGTAACAGACCGGCAACAGCACGGGGTCGATCACCGAGAACAGCCACTAGCTGGGCCTATTCCAGCGACCGGAATCAGACCGTCGGGACGGTCGCTGACACACGAAAAAATCGACAGTTACCAAATAGTGACGTAACCCGGGAATTTCAGTACGGTCAGCAGCGGCCGGAAAGTTCGGCCGAATTCCGGCCCGCAGCGCCAAACCTCGTCCCGCGGGAACCGGAACAACCCTCGACGATCACCCAGGGGACGAGGACGGGGGACCCACGTCCTCCACGGACAACCGGGAACTTGTAGCGACTCACGAAGCCGCACCGAGTTCCCTTGGGGTGAAGCCCAATTGCTCATCCGATATGGAAGAGCAAGAAGGCCGGGCTACCTCTCAGCCCGAACCCGACAGCTGACCTCGCAGGCGCGTGTGGAGAGGATTTCAACTCGTATGAGCGGACGTCATCGCAAGCCGAGCACCACTGGCAAGACCGTCGCAAAGGTCGCCGTCACCGGTGCCATCATGGGCACCGCGGGCATCGCCTTCACCGGTACCGCCAACGCGGCACCGGATTCCGACTGGGATCGCCTTGCACAGTGTGAAGCAGGCGGCAACTGGGGCATCAACACCGGCAACGGCTTCCAGGGCGGATTGCAGTTCTCCCCCAGCACCTGGAACGCACACGGTGGACAGCAGTACGCGGCAACGGCCAACCAGGCCAGCCGTGAAGAGCAGATCGCAGTCGCCGAGAAGGTCCTCGACTCGCAGGGCTGGGGCGCATGGCCCTCCTGCTCCTCGAGCCTCGGCCTGAGCAGCGCACCCACCGAGCGCAGCGTTCCGGCCACCCCCAAGGCACCAGAAGTTCCCGCCCTCCCCGACCTGACGTCGATCCCGTCGATCGATGCTTCGGCCGAGGTCGTCAACGGCATCGTCACCGCCGTCCAGAACATCACCAACGATCCCCAGATCGCGTCGTTCGTCCAGAACGCCGCTCAGGGCATCCAGCTCGATCCGCAGGTCGTCAGCTTCTACCAGGCGAACAAGGCGTTCCTGCCCCAGTAGCAAGAACCGCCGCTCTACGAGAAAAGCCCCCGACATCGCGAAGATGTCGGGGGCTTTCTCGTGTTCGGGCGCCGTTGTCAGCGATTGACGACGGTCACCGGATGGGCGTAGGGCAGGTCTTCGACGGGCAGCGGGAACTCGGTGTCCTCACCGAAGGGTGACAAGCCACCCGATCGAGCGGACGAGAGTTCGGTCACCGCGTGGTCACCGCGAGCGGTTTCCGGCCAGCCTGGATCGACATAGGGCTTCTTCGACTTGTTCACCATGGGCCCATTTTGACACCTGCCCTGCGGCGAGCACCAGCCCAGGTCTCTAATCTGATAGACGATGACCGACACGACTGCGCCCCGACACACCGACATGCCTCCCGATCTGCCTCAGTGGATCGCAGCTCGCACAGACGCGGAGCTGATCAAGGCCATGTCGTTGCGTCCGGATCTGACTGCGCCGCCGCCCGCCTCGCTGGCAGTGCTGGCCGGCCGGGCAGAGCAACGCCGGTCGATCCTGCACACTGCGGACACCCTCGACACCCTGGCCCTGACCGTGCTCGAGATCCTGGCCATCGAAGAGGCCTACGAGCGTCCGGTCACCAGGGCCACGCTGCTGTCCGTCATCGCCAAGCGCGCCCCGGCCAAAGCCGTGGACAAAGCGCTGTCCCAACTGCGCGAACGCTTTCTCGTCTGGGGCGACGCCGCCGGGTTCCGGATCAGCGCAACCGCTGCGGACGCCGTGCCGTGGCGCATCGGCCGCGCACTCGACCCGGTGGACACCCTCACCGAAACCCACATCACCACAGCGCTGGCCGCACTCGAAGACGGCGAACGCAATCTTCTCGACACCCTGACCAGATCGTCGCCCACCGGCCGTACCCGAGACGCCGCGCCGGGCACCCCACCCGATCGGCCCGTGCAGAAACTGCTCGCCGCAGGCCTGCTGATCTGGTTGGACGAGCAAACCGTCGAACTCCCCGTCCAGGTCGGACAGATATTGCGCGGCGAGCCCATGACGGATCCCCGCTCACTCGCCGAGCCGAAGCTGACGACCACTGCCCATGCGCTCGCCGACGTCGACGCTGCCGCGGCGGGCGAGGCACTCGAGCTCGGGCGGCACTGTGTGGCCATCATCGAGGCGCTGTCCGCGTCACCGGCTCCCGCCCTCAAGGCCGGCGGGCTCGGAGTGCGCGAGCTGCGCAAGATCACCAAGGCCACCGGACTCGACGACGACCGCGTGAGCATCCTCGTCGAACTGCTCGCCGCCGCCCATCTGATCTCCAGCGGAACCCCGGACCCTGTCCCCTCTGCCGACACCGGCGACGACTACTGGGCACCGACGCCCGCCGTCGACGCGTGGCTCGCCGCCGCCCCGGCCGCCCGGTGGCACACCCTCGCCTCCGCCTGGCTCGAGACGCCGCGAGCCCCGTGGGTGATCGGCATGCGTGACCCCAACGACAAGCCCATCGCTGCGTTGTCGGACGAAGTCCGCTCGCCTGCCGCGCCCCGCGACCGTCGCATGATCCTGGAGCTGCTGGCCGAGCTCGGCAGTGGACACGCCGCGACGCCCACCGACCTCACCCGCACACTGACGTGGCGTCGACCCCGGTGGTCCGGACGGTTCGGCGTGACACCCGTCGGGCACGTGATCGCCGAGGCGACCGCGTTGGGAGTGGTCGCGCGCGGCGCGATGTCGACGCCCGGACGCTCGCTGCTGCACGACGGTAATGCCGAGGCCGACATGCGCGCGGCACTCCCCGAGCCGATCGACTACGTGTTGGTGCAGGCCGATCTGACGCTGGTGGCACCGGGACCACTCGAACCGGATCTGCAGGATCGGATCGCGCTCGTCGCCGACGTCGAGTCGGCGGGTGCCGCGACGATGTATCGCATCAGCGACACGAGCCTGCGCCGGGCCCTCGACGTGGGCCTGACGGCCTCGGAGTTGCATTCGTTGTTCGCGACCCATTCCCGCACTCCGGTTCCGCAGGCCCTGACGTATCTGATCGACGACGTGGCCAGGCGTCACGGCCGACTACGCGCCGGTGTGGCCGCGTCGTTCGTCCGGTGCGAGGATCCGGCGTTGCTCGCCGAGGTGATGGCCTCTCCGGCCGCCGAGTCGCTCGCCCTGCGCGCCCTCGCCCCGACCGTCGCCATCTCCCAGGCACCGCTGGCCGAGGTGCTGTCGGTACTCGCCGGAGCCGGATTCGCGCCCGCGGGTGAAGACTCGTCCGGCACCATCGTCGATCTTCGAGCCCGCGGCTCCCGGGTATCGGCGCGGCGGCCGCGTCAGACCTTCCGTACCCCGGCCGTTCCCACCGACGAGCAGCTCGGGTCGTTGGTACGTGGCATGCGAGCCGCCGACCGCGCTGCGGGCAACGGCGGTGCGGTGGTGCGCGCCGACGGATCTCGCGCGAGCAGCACCGCGACGATGACGCTGCTGCAGACAGCAGCGAAGGTCAAGCGCAGCGTCAGCATCGGGTACGTCGACGCGCAGGGCGTCGCGACCCACCGCATCGTCGATCCGATCAGCATCGGCGGCGGTCAACTCGACGCATTCGACCCCGCCACCGGGGGCGTGCGGCGGTTCACTCTGCACCGCATCACCTCCGTCGCCTTGGTGGACTGAGTCACTGCTCACGTGCACGCGGGCCCCTACCTGTGGACAATGGAGAAGTTGCGCTCTTTCGGGCGCAGCAGAAGTCTCTAGGAGGAACCGTGACCGACGGCCCGCTGATCGTCCAGTCCGACAAAACGCTGTTGCTCGAGGTCGATCACGAACTCGCGGGCGCAGCGCGGGCGGCGATCGCACCGTTCGCCGAGCTCGAACGTGCGCCCGAGCACGTGCACACCTACCGCATCACCCCGCTGGCGCTGTGGAACGCGCGCGCTGCCGGACACGATGCCGAGCAGGTGGTCGACGCACTGGTCAACTTCTCGCGCTACGCGGTACCCCAGCCGTTGCTGGTCGACATCGTCGACACGATGGCCCGATACGGCCGGTTGCAGTTGGTCAAGAGCCCGGTCCACGGTCTGGTGCTGATCAGCCTGGACCGCGCCGTGCTCACCGAAGTGATGCGGCACAAGAAGATTGCGCCCATGCTCGGCGCGATGGTGGACGAGGACACGGTCATCGTGCATCCGAGCGAACGCGGCCACGTCAAGCAGATGTTGCTCAAGATCGGCTGGCCCGCCGAGGACCTCGCCGGCTACGTCGACGGCGAAGCGCACCCGATCGAGCTCGATACCGAGGGCGGCAAGTGGACGCTGCGCGACTACCAGGAGATGGCCGCGGATTCGTTCTGGGCCGGCGGCTCCGGCGTCGTCGTGCTGCCGTGTGGTGCGGGTAAGACCATGGTCGGTGCGGCGGCGATGGCCAGGGCCAAGGCCACCACGCTGATCCTGGTCACCAACACCGTCGCCGGCAGGCAGTGGAAGCGCGAGCTCATCGCTCGCACGTCGCTCACCGAGGAGGAAATCGGCGAGTATTCGGGCGAGCGCAAAGAGATCCGCCCTGTGACAATCGCCACGTACCAGGTCATCACCCGTCGAACCAAGGGTGAGTACAAGCACCTGGAGCTGTTCGACTCCCGCGACTGGGGATTGGTGATCTACGACGAGGTGCACCTGCTCCCCGCACCGGTGTTCCGCATGACAGCCGACCTGCAGTCACGGCGTCGACTCGGCTTGACGGCCACGCTCGTCCGCGAGGACGGACGCGAGGGCGACGTCTTCTCGCTGATCGGGCCCAAGCGCTACGACGCGCCCTGGAAGGACATCGAGGCGCAGGGGTGGATCGCACCGGCCGAGTGCATCGAGGTGCGCGTCACCCTCACCGACGCCGAGCGCATGTCGTACGCGGTCGCCGAACCCGAGGAGCGCTACAAGCTCTGCTCGACGGCGCACACCAAGATCGCCGTCGTGAAGTCCATTCTGGCGAAACACCAAGACGCTCCGACGTTGGTGATCGGCGCGTACCTCGATCAGCTGAACGAACTCGGTGAAGCCCTGAACGCGCCGGTGATCCAGGGCTCGACCAAGAACAAGGAACGCGAGGTGCTGTTCGACGCCTTCCGCAAGGGTGAGATACAGACTCTGGTGGTGAGCAAGGTGGCGAACTTCTCGATCGACCTTCCCGAAGCGTCGGTGGCAGTCCAGGTTTCGGGAACGTTCGGCTCCCGGCAGGAAGAAGCCCAGCGACTGGGCCGATTGCTTCGGCCGAAACACGACGGTGGTCAGGCGCACTTCTACTCGGTGGTCTCGCGCGACACCCTGGACGCCGAATACGCCGCGCACCGGCAGCGGTTCCTCGCCGAACAGGGGTACGCGTACCGCATCACCGACGCCGACGACCTGCTCGGCCCGGCAATCTGACGCTTCGTGTCGGGATCGGCGGCGTGCTAGGAATAGCAGTGTGCGCCGATTCGAGTTCCCCGTAGACGTAGCCCACGCGAAGTCGGTCAACGAGACGTTCACCGAACTTCGCCGGCTGCGGATGTCCGCGGCGCTCACGGCAGCGGTCCTGCTGGCACTGGGGATCTGGTTCTTCTGGATCGCGACGCCGTGGTCGTACATCCTCGGCGGCGTGTTCTGCATCGGGGCGGCGACGTCCCTGTGGGTCATGGTGTGGGCACCGAAGAAGATGGGGTCCATCGAATCGCTCTACACCCGGGGCGATCTGGTTCCGGCGGTGGTGGCCGAGACGATGCCGAGCGGCGCGACGTTGCTGTCGCTGGTCGATGTCGCGAAACCAGGAGTCGACGAGCCGCACTACGTCCTGATCACGCGCGTCGTCCGTGCGCTGCCCGGCCACGCCGTCGAACGCGGTGCCGAGGTGCCTGCGGTGTCGGTGCTCGCCGATCGCGGCCGTAACACCGGTGGACGCACCTGGCAGCTGGTGTCGGCGATGCCGATCGCCTGGGGCACCACCGACGCGGCCGTCCTGGCACGCGCCGCCGCCGAGATCACCGAAGGCGAATGGGCACTGCTGCACGCCAACATCGGACTGTCGGAGAAGGTACGCAAGGCCAAGAACCAGCAGCTGCTCGTGGACCCCGCCGATCTGCCCGAGGACCTGACGCGGCCTACTGAAGAGCCGGGATGACCTCGCGCTCGAAGAGTTCGATGCCGGAGCGGTCGTAGGCAGCTTCGGGGAAGTAGAAGATTCCGTACGTCATGCCCTGCTGCTGCAGTTCGGTGAGGTTCTCGACGATCTGCTCGGGTGTTCCGACGGCGGGCATTCCGCGGTATGCGCCCAATGCCTCGTGTGCCTTCTCGGCTCCGACGTGTTCGGTCAGTCGAGCTTCGAGAGCGCGTAGCCGCTCCTGCACCTCGGCCTCCGTGGAGCCGATGGCCACGTTGTAGTTGGCCGAGCGGACGATGGCGTCGAAGTCCGTGCCGACGGTTGCGCAATGATCGCGCAGCAGAGCCGATTTGGCGGCGAAACCGGTAGGGGTTCCATCGAAGTTGGTGTAGTTCGCGTATTTCGCTGCGATCTTCAGTGTCACTTTTTCGCCGCCACCGGCGATCCACAGTGGGATGCCGCCCTCCTGCAGGGGCAGTGGGCGCACCACGGCACCGTCGATCTCGTAGTGCTTGCCGTCGAGATACACCTCGCCGGTGGTCCACGCTTGTTTGAAGATCTGCACGCCCTCGTCGAGGCGGCCCAATCGTTCACCGGCAGAGGGAAATCCGTAGCCGTAGGCGCGGAACTCGTGCTCGTGCCAACCGCCGCCGATACCCATCTCGACCCGGCCGCCGGAGATGATGTCCACTGTCGCAGCAACTTTCGCCAGGTAGGCGGGGTTGCGGTAGGACATCGCCGTGCACATCTGACCCAGTCGGATACGCGAGGTCGACGCGGCCAATGCGGACATCAGCGACCAGGCCTCGTGCGTCGCCTCGTCCGTCGCGACGGGAACGGTGTGGAAGTGGTCGTAGACCCACAGTGATTCCCACGGTCCGGCTTCGGCGGCAACCGCATGCTCGCGCAGCACACTCCACTGCTGGGCCGGATCGATCCCGACCAGATCCAGCCGCCAACCCTGAGGCACGAACATTCCGAATCGCATGACAGGCACAGTACAGACGCAGGTCCGACGCTCGCGCCGGCTGTGTGAACTACGCTGCAGGAATGTCCGAGATGTTGCCGTCGCGCACAGTGACCCGGTTGCGCCCGTTCGCATCGACCATTTTCGCCGAGATGACCGCACTCGCGGTGGCGAAGAACGCCGTCAATCTGGGGCAGGGATTCCCGGACACGGACGGACCGTCGGCCATGCTCGAGGCCGCGCGAGACGCCATCGCGAACGGCCTCAACCAGTACTCCCCCGGCCCGGGGATGCCGGTCCTGCGCGCCGCCATCTCCGACGACCGGCTCGCCCGGTTCGGACTTCGGTACGACCCCGATTCGCAGGTTCTCGTCACCGTGGGTGCCACCGAGGCCATCTCGGCGACGCTGCTCGGCTTGATCGAGGCGGGCGACGACGTGCTGTTGATCGAGCCGTTCTACGACTCCTATGCGGCCGCTGTGGCGTTGGCCGGAGCCACTCGCACGGCCGTACCCCTGGTCACCGACGGCAACGGATGGACCGTCGACACCGACGCCCTCGAACGGGCCGTGAGCCCACGAACGCGCATGCTGATCGTCAACTCGCCGCACAATCCCACCGGCACCGTGTTCGATCGCGAGACGATGATCCGTATCTCCGAGATCGCCATCGCCCACGACCTGCTCGTGCTCACCGACGAGGTGTACGAGCATCTGATCTTCGACGACGGTGTGCACACCCCGATCGCGACGCTGCCGGGGATGTTCGAGCGAACCGTCACCGTGTCCAGTGCCGCGAAGACGTTCAACGCCACCGGCTGGAAAACCGGGTGGGCGCTCGGACCGAAAGAGCTGATCGATGCGGTGCGCGCCGCCAAGCAGTTCATGAGCTTCGTCGGCGGTACCCCGTTCCAGCCCGCCGTCGCGTACGCACTCGGTCACGAGCAGGCGTGGATCGCCGCCATGCGCGACGGTCTGCAGCGCAAGCGAGACACGCTGTCCGCGGCATTGACCGAGGCGGGTGCGGACGTCAAGCACAGTGCCGGAACGTATTTCGTGTGCGCCGATATCGCACCGATCGGCCGCGGTGATGCGTACGAGTTCTGTCGCACCCTGCCCGATCTCGTGGGCGTCGCCGCGGTACCGGTGACTGCCTTCGTCGACGAGCCTGCGCCGTGGAAGTCGTTGGTGCGCTTCGCTTTCTGCAAGCAGGACCACGTGCTCGCCGATGCCGCCGAGAGGTTACGGCGATTGTGACTGCGCAACCGACGATTCCGGCGTACTTCGTCAGGCAAGCCGTCGACCTCGCGGCCAACGGCGGAGTGGACCTGACGTACCCGTTGTCGATGGCCGGGATCGGAACCACCATTCTCGACGACCCGGCGGAGCGGCTCACCACCCGACAGGTCACCGCGTTCACCCAGGCCGTCTGGGCGATGACCGGCGACGAACTCTTCGGACTCGCCGCAGTTCCCGTGCGGCGCGGCAGTTTTCGGGTGGTGTGTCAGACGTTGATACACACGGAGAATCTGTGGGCAGCGCTGATTCGAATGTCCGAGACCATGCGCGTGCTCATTCCGGTGAAACCGATGACGCTGGATCGAACCGAGCAGTCGACGGTTCTGACGGTGCACGTCGAAGCCACGACCGACCTCAGCCCCGAAGCGAACGAGCTCGCCGAGCGATTGCTGACCGACTTCCTGTTGATTCTGCTGCATCGGTTCGCGGCGTGGCTGATCGGTAACCGGGTCAAACTCCTGTCGGTTCAGTTGCCCTATGCACTGCCCGGGCCCGAGGCCGGGAAGATGTACGACACCATATTCGGAACTCATGTGCAGTTCGGATCCGACCGCGCCGCACTGGAATTCGACACCGCGCTCATGCGCGCCCCGATAGTGCAGACCGAGGCCACACTGGCCGAGTACCTCGCGGAGTCACCCAACCTGCTGTTCTCGTCGAGGGACTACGACAGCACTGCGTCGAGTCAGGTCCGAAGGGCCCTGGAGACCGGATTCAGAGGCGGTACGCCGGCTACCGAAGAGATTGCGGCCATGCTCAACATCAGCCCGCCGCATCTGCGCCGCGTCCTTCGCCAGGAAGGCACCTCCATCAATCAGCTCCGCGAGGAGGTTCTGCGCGACGCGGCCATCTCGGGGTTGAGCCGCGGCGACAGCGTGGACGACATCTCGGCCCGCCTGGGCTTCTCCGAACCGAGCGCATTCCGCCGGGCCTTCAAGCGCTGGACCGGGCAAACTCCCGGCGCGTATCGATAGAGCTCGGCGCGATCAGCTGACGCAGAACTCGTTGCCCTCGGGATCGGTCATGGTGATCCAGGTGCTGGGCCCTTGCTGCCCGCGATGCAGTACCGACGCGCCTCGACCTTCGAGTGCGGTCACCACCGCCTCGCGTCCGTCACCGACGCGAACGTCGAGATGGAGTCGGTTCTTCACGGACTTCGATTCGGGTACCGCCTGAAACAGCACCCGCGGGGTGCCCGGAGATTCCGGATCGGTGATGCCCTGGCCTGCTCGCCACACCAGAACGCCGTCGAACACGGTCGTGTCCTCCTCTCGGGCGTGGCCTGCCGCAACCATCTCGCGAATGAACTCCTCGTTGCTGGGTTCGACCTGCCAGCCGAGAGTCTGTGCCCACCATGCCGCGAGCGCATGCGGGTCGACACTGTCCACGACGACCTGAAATCGGTAACCCATGCGAGAACGATACCGCCGGGAGCTGGCAATGGGAACACCTGTTCGATACAGTCGAGTCATGTCGCTCGCGATGCAAGGTTCGCTGTTCGGTGACGACGACGGTGGCGTCGGGTCGCTGCAGTCCGTCACCCGCCGCGAGCTGACGCTCGGTGCCTGGGTCGATGTGCGGCCGGGCTGGTTGTCCGACAGCGACCTCTTCGATTCGCTGGTCACCGACGTCGACTGGCGCGCCGAACGCAGGCAGATGTACGACCGCGTGGTCGATGTGCCGCGCCTGGTTCGGTACTACGCCGAGCGGGAGCACTGGCCGCATGCGGCACTGTACGAGGCCCGCGATGCACTGGACGACCACTACCGAACCGAGCTCGGGGAGTCGTTCGCCACCGCGGGACTGTGTTACTACCGCGACGGGTCCGACAGCGTCGCCTGGCACGGCGACAACATCGGCCGCAGCGCCACCGAGGACACGATGGTGGCGATCGTATCGCTCGGTGCGACAAGACAACTCATGCTCCGTCCCCGCGGCGGCGGGACCTCTCTGAAATTCACCCTCGGTCACGGCGACCTGGTGGTGATGGGCGGGTCCTGTCAACGGACCTGGGAGCATGCAATTCCCAAATCGACCCGCGCGGTCGGCCCACGCATCAGCGTGCAATTTCGACCGCGCGGGGTTCGGTAACGCACGACGCGTCAGCGCGCGGTGTTCGAGGCCCGACGTGTCTCGACGGCCGCCGCGAGAGTGGCCAATTGCGTTGCCGTCGTGTCCCAGTCGAGGCATGCATCGGTGATGGACTGGCCGTACACGAGCTCGTCGCGGTGGCCGAGCTCGAGGTCCTGACGCCCCGCGACGAGGAAGCTCTCGAGCATCAGCCCGACAATTCCGTGCTCGCCGGCCGCGACCCTGGTGGCCACGTCGGTGACGACGTCCACCTGCTTGTTGTGGTCCTTACGGCTGTTGCCGTGGCTGGCATCGATGACAACTCGCTCCGGCAACCCCGACTTACGCAGGCGGGCAACGGTATCGGCCACGGACTCGGCGTCGTAGTTCGGTCCGTCGACGCCGCCGCGCAGGATGACGTGGCAATCGGGGTTTCCGACGGTCCTGATCAAGGCCGCCTTGCCGTCGAGATCGGTTCCGGGGAAGACGTGGCTCGCCGCGGCGGCGCGGGTTCCGTCCACGGCGACCTGGATGTCACCTTCGGTCGAGTTCTTGATGCCTACCGGCATCGACAAGGCGCTGCACAGCTGCCGGTGCACCTGGCTGGCGGCGGTCCGTGCTCCGATGGCACCGTAGCTGACCAGGTCCGCAATGTACTGCGGGGTGATCGGGTCGAGGAATTCGCAGCCGACGGGCAGGCCGAGCGCCGAGATGTCCAGCAGCAGCTGGCGTCCCACTCGAAGACCTTCGTTGATATCGAAGCTGCCGTCGAGGTGCGGATCGTTGATCAGACCCTTCCAGCCGAGCGTCGTCCGCGGCTTCTCGAAGTAGACCCGCATGACGATGTGCAGTCGATCGCCCAGCTCGGCTGCCGTGGCGGCGAGGCGTCGGGCGTAGTCGAGGGCAGCGTCGGTGTCGTGCACCGAACACGGGCCGACCACGACGATCAGTCGGTCGTCACGGCCGTCGAGAATGTCGACGACACCGGAGCGTCCGGTACGAACACTCGCCGAGATCGCGTCGTCCACCGCGTGCTCGCGGCGTACGACCGACGGCGCGACCAGCGGACTGATGCTGATCGTGCGCTGATCGTCGAGTGACGGGGTGTCGAGGGAGAGCGTCATGAGAGGGTTTCCTGTTCCCAGGCCGGCTCCGCATGCTCCACGCGCACTTCGAGCCGGTCTGTATCCGGCTCGTGGGGTGGAGGGTCAGCGCATGGCGTCGCTGGCTGACCCACCCGGGGCCGGCCTGCTAAACCAGAAATACGTGCGCTGCATGAAGAGCACCGTAACAGACTCTCCCGTGATGCATCTATGCTCGTCCCTGCAGTCGGTTCGCCAGGTGGTCATGAGGAGCCCCGAAGTTCACCTCGGCGTCGAGCGGTGCGTGCAGTCACGGCGCATCGCGAGAGGGAACCCGGTGAGAATCCGGGACTGTCCCGCAGCGGTATGCAGGAACGACCGCCGTCATCACGCACTGAAGAAGCCTCTTCGGGAAGCGACGGCCAGTAGGAGTGGGCTCTTCGTCCGCGCGCCTGCAAGTCCGAATACCTGCCCTCTGTGCTGTGCACGCCGTGTGCAGCGGTTCACCGCCTCGTGGAATGGGCGCGTAACCCTGGTATGGCTGTGGTCAGGGCTCACCGGGATCTGCGCGCCCGTGAAGACGGTGCACCACCCACGTGTAGTCACCCTGGAGATCAACTGTGAACAACGATTTCACCGCCACCGTGCTCGGTTCGGCTCGCATCGGACCCAACCGAGAACTGAAGAAAGCCGTCGAATCCTATTGGGCCGGGAAGCTCGATGCCGAGGCCCTCGAATCGGTCGCGAAGAATCTTCGCGAGAACGACTGGCGCACACTCGCAGCCGGGCTCGATTCCGTTCCGGTGAACACCTTTTCGTACTACGACCAGATGCTCGACACTGCGGCCCTCCTCGGAGCGTTGCCACCGCGAGTCGAGGCGGTCGAAGGTGAACTCGATCGGTACTTCGCCGCCGCCCGCGGCACCGAGACCATCGTCCCGCTCGAAATGACCAAATGGTTCGACACCAATTACCACTACCTCGTGCCCGAGATCTCGCCGGAGACCACGTTCTCCCTGCACCCGGACAAGGTGCTCGGCGAGGTGAACGAGGCTCGTGCACTGGGGATCCCGGCACGTCCGGTGATCATCGGACCGGTCACCTTCCTGTTGCTGTCCAAGTCCGTCGGCTCCTCCGATTCGCTGCTGGGACGGGTGGACGAACTGATACCGCTCTACGACCGTCTGCTCGAACTCCTCGCCGCAGCCGGAGCCGAGTGGGTCCAGATCGACGAACCGGCGCTGGTGCGCGATCTCGACGACGAGACCGTCGCAGCGGCGACCCGATGCTTCGAGCAACTCGCAGCCTCGCAGACCCGCCCGGCCATTCTGCTGGCGTCCTACTTCGGCGACCTGGGCGGCGCGCTGCCCGCAGTGGCGTCCACCGGGATCGAGGGCCTGGCCGTCGATCTGACCGTTCCTGGTGTGGCCGAGCAACTTGCAGCTACTCGCGCTACCTCGACGATGCTCGTCGTGGCCGGCGTCGTCGACGGACGCAACGTCTGGCGCACCGATCTCGACGCCGCGCTCGAGACACTGTACGAGGTCGGCAGACATGCGCGCGCAGTGGCGGTGTCGTCGTCGTGCTCGCTGCTCCACGTTCCCTATTCGTTGGACGCCGAACCTCAGCTCGAACCGACACTGCGGTCGTGGCTGGCGTTCGGGAACGAGAAGATCACCGAGGTCTCGGTGCTCGCGCGCGCACTCCAGGGCGGAACAGCCGGGGAAACCGATCGATTCGTGTCGGACCGATTCGAGTCGGCCCGCGCGGCTCTGGAGTCGCGGAGACACGATGCACGGCTGCACGATCCGGCAATCCGTACGCGCGTGACCAGCGCTGCCGGCCGTGACCGCAGCCCAGGAGACGTCCGCCGCGTCGTGCAGTCCGAGCATCTCTCGCTCCCTGTTCTGCCGACGACGACCATCGGCTCCTTCCCACAGACGAGCACGATCCGCCGCGCGCGGGCGGCACTGCGCAGCGGCACCGTCGACGAGGCGGAGTACGTGCGGCAGATGCGCGCGGAGATCGCCGATGTCGTTGCACTGCAGGAGCGTCTGGGGTTGGACGTGCTCGTCCACGGCGAGCCCGAACGAAACGACATGGTGCAGTACTTCGCCGAGCAACTCGACGGATTCGTCGTGACCGCCAACGGCTGGGTGCAGTCGTACGGGTCACGGTGCGTGCGACCACCGATCCTGTACGGCGACGTCTCGCGCCCGGCACCGATGACGGTGGAGTGGGCGACGTACGCGCAGTCACTGACCGACAAACCGGTCAAGGGCATGCTGACCGGTCCGGTGACCATTCTCGCGTGGTCGTTCGTCCGAGACGACATCCCGGCCGCCGAGTCGGCAGCTCAGATCGCCTCGGCGATTCGAGACGAGACGATCGACCTGGAGTCGGCGGGGATCCGCATCGTCCAGGTGGACGAGCCCGCGCTTCGCGAACTGTTACCGCTGCGCTCGAAGGACACTGCAGCGTATCTGGATTGGGCCGTCCGATCGTTTCGTATCGCGACGTCCGGCGTCGACGACGCGACACAGATCCACACGCACCTGTGCTATTCCGAGTTCGGTCAGGTCATCGACGCCATCGTCGCCCTGGACGCCGACGTGACGTCCATCGAGGCCGCACGCTCGCGCATGGAGGTGCTCGACGACCTCACTGCGGTCGGCTTCGCACTCGACGTGGGGCCCGGTGTCTACGACATCCATTCGCCGCGAGTTCCGACGGTCGCCGAGATCACCGAGTCGCTCCGCGCGGCGGCCGAGGCAGTTCCCCTCGAACGGCTCTGGGTCAATCCGGACTGCGGACTGAAGACACGGGGCCCGGCCGAGGTCGAGCAGTCGTTGAGAAACATGGTGCTGGCCGCGGCAGCGCTGCGCTGACCCCATGTGAGCGGAACTTCGACCCCTGCTACGAAGTTCCGCTCACGTGGTCGCCAGGCTAGGGTTACCTATCCATGCCCGCTCGGTGAAAGAGATCGAAGTGAAACGTCTGCTCGTCGCCACTGCCCTCGTCGCAGTCGCAGCTCTGACCACCGTCGCGTGCGGCGACAGCGGCGGGCAGACACCGAGCACCGCCACCCCTCCCACCTCCAACACCGACGCCGCATCGGACTCACCGGGCCCCACCGGCATTCCCGACGGAATGGGTTCGGGTGCCGCCGACGGCGAGTTCCCGCGCACCGTCGGGCATTTCGGCGGATCCACCGACGTCCCCGCCGAACCGAAGAAGATCGTGGTGATCGCCACCGGCCAGCTCGACGCCGCATTGACGCTGGGCGTGATCCCTACCGGTGCGGCCTACGGCGACGGTGCCGATCTGGTGCCCGACTACATCAGCTTCTCGTTCCCCCAGTACGCGGACCAACTGACGCAGATGGCAGATCTGGGCAACCGCCAGAGCGTCGACATCGAGGCCGTCGCCGCCGCCGAACCCGACCTCATCCTGGCCAACAAGACCGGCTCGGAAGACATCTACGCGACGCTGTCGGCCATCGCGCCGACCGTATTGACCGAGGGCACCGGCGTGAACTGGAAGCAGGACTTCCTTCTTCTCGCGGATGCACTGGGACGCACCGAGCAGGCGCAAGGGTTCCTGGACACATTCGCGTCCGACGCTCGCGCACTGGGTGATTCGGTCTCCAACGGCGGCGGATCCGGGGGCGCTCCGACGGTGTCGTTCGTCCGCTTCACCGCAGACCGGGCACGCGTGTTCGGCGTCGCGTCGTTCGCTGGATTCATCGCCTCGGACGCTGGGCTGGCGCGCCCGCCCAGCCAGCAATTCGACAAGACCTCGCAGGACTTCAGCGAGGAAGAGATCCAGTTGGCGAACGCCGATTGGGTATTCGTCTCCAGCCAGGACGCGGGAGCCGATTCGAGCGCTGCGTCGTACACCACCAATCCATTGTGGACCGGGATGAGCGCGGCAACACAGAACCACATCGTGCGCGTCGACGACGACCCGTGGTACCTCAACGCCGGCCCCACGGCGGCGACCATCGTGCTCGACGGCCTGAGAAACGCTCTGCAGAGCTGACCCCCATGTGAGTGACACTTCGTAGCAGGCTACGAAGTTCCACTCACATCGGGCGGATAGGTTGCGCACAACTTAACCGTGCGCTACCGTTCTTCTCGTGACCAACGAACTCGCACTCGATCGTCAGGTGTGCTTCGCGCTGTACTCCGCTTCGCGGGCTACCACCGCGGTGTATCGCCCGATGCTCGACAAGTTGGGCGTCACGTACCCGCAGTACCTGGTTCTGCTGGTGCTGTGGGAGAAGGACGGGCGCGGCGTCAAGGACATCTGTGCCGAACTCGACCTCGACACCGGCACGCTCTCGCCGATGCTCAAGCGACTCGAAGGTCTCGGTTTCATCGAGCGTCGACGACTGAGCACCGACGAACGCCGCGTCGAGATCCACCTCACCGAGACCGGTAGCGCCATGCGCGCGAAGGCACTCGACCTCCCCCGCAAGCTGGCCGAGAAGACCGGCATGGGAGTCGACGATCTCGTCAGGCTCAAGGAATCGCTCGACGCATTGACGAGCGCTCTGCATCACACCGATTCGCGCACGACAGAAGGAGAATCATGAAGACCATCTACACCGCTGAAGCTCTCGCCACCGGCGAAGGACGTAACGGCCACGCCCGCACCTCCGACGGACGTCTCGACCTCGATCTCGCCATCCCGGAGGCCATGGGCGGCAGCGGAAACGGCACCAACCCCGAGCAGCTGTTCGCAGCCGGCTACGCCGCGTGCTTCCACTCCGCACTGCAGATGGTGGCGCGTCAGGACAAGGCCGACGTCACCGATTCGGCCGTCGGCGCTCGTGTCGACATCGGCCCCAACGACCAAGGCGGCTTCCAGCTCGCAGTCACCCTCGAGGTGACTCTGCCGAACCTGAGCCGCGAGAACGCACAGGCACTGGCCGACAAGGCACATCAGGTCTGCCCGTACTCCAACGCCACCCGCGGCAACATCGACGTCACCGTCACCGTCACCGAAGACGAGTAAGAGGAAACACCATGAAGGCACACGAAATTCACCTCGCGTCCCGCCCAGAAGGCTGGCCGACCGAAGACAACTTTCGCGCGGAGGTCGTCGACCTTCCCGAACTGCAGGACGGGCAGATCCTCGTTCGCAACATCGTGATGTCGGTCGATCCGTACATGCGTGGCCGGATGAACGACGTGAAGTCGTACGTCCCGCCGTTCCAGATCGATGCGCCGCTCGACGGTGGTGCCGTGGGCGAGGTCGTCGAATCCAAGGCCGACGGTTTCGCAGTCGGCGACGCTGTTGTGCACGGCAAGGGATGGCGCGATCTCGCCATCGTCCCGGCACAGGGAGCCAGCAAGGTCGACCTCGGCGCAGCCAAGGCATCGGCATACCTGAGCGCGCTCGGAATGACCGGCACCACAGCGTATGCGGGTCTGACGGCCGTGGCGTCGTTCCAGAAGGGCGACGTCGTGTTCGTCTCCGGTGCCGCCGGAGCCGTCGGCTCGCTTGTCGGACAGATCGCCAAGGCGCTCGGCGCATCTCGCGTCATCGGTAGCGCCGGATCCCCCGCCAAGGTCGCTCGCTTGCTCGAGCTCGGATTCGACGCTGCATTCGACTACCACGACGGCCCTGTCGCCGAACAGCTCCGACAGGCAGCTCCCGACGGCATCGACGTGTACTTCGACAACGTCGGCGGTGACCATCTCGAAGCTGCTATCGGGTCGATGAACAAGCACGGCCGAATTGCCATGTGCGGAGCCATCGCTCAGTACAACTCGACCGAACCGACCCCGGCCCCGCGCAACCTCGCCCTCGCCATCGGCAAGGAGCTGACGTTGAAGGGATTCATCGTCGGCTCGTACGCGCACCTCACCGAGGAATTCCGCGCGAAGATGACGGATTGGCTCGCCAGCGGCGCAATCGAATTCGACGAAACGATCGTCGAAGGCCTCGACAATGCCCCGGCCGCCTTCATCGGACTGATGAAGGGCGAGAACACCGGCAAGATGGTCGTCACCATCTAGGTCGGGCCGGCACGGCGCGTCACCGCAGTCCACACCCCGGTCGGGAATTCCGACCGGGGTGTTTCCATGCGTGCACCGATTACAGTCGTTGCATGCCTGCCGCCCCACTTCCGTTGCGCGACGGCCTCGACCCCACCAGGGTGCGGATGCCCGACGTCGCGACCGGCGCAACGGTGCTCGAATATCTGTGTGCCCGCTTCCCGCAGGATGCGGCCAGGCTGACCGAGAAGGTGTCCGGCGGGGAGGTCGTCGATGCAGCGGGCGTACCGATCGACCCGTCGACGATCGCCGGCCCGCGTGCGGACATCTACCTCTACCGTGACCCACCGGTGGAATCGGCCGTGCCGTTCTCCCTCGATGTGCTGCACCGCGACGAGAACCTGCTCGTGGTGGACAAGCCGCACTTCCTCGCCACGACGCCGCGAGGCGCGTACATCGCACGCTCGGCGTTGGTTCTGCTGCGACGACAATTCGATCTCCCCGAGTTGAGCCCTGCTCACCGACTGGATCGACTCACCGCGGGTGTTCTGGTGTTCACCGTGCAGCGGCAGGCGCGCCGGCCGTATCAGGAGATGTTCGCTCAGCGCACGGTCACCAAGCAGTACGAGGCAATTGCCCCACTGTCCCAGAATGTCGACTTCCCACTGACAGTGCACAGTCGAATCGTCAAGGAACGCGGCGTTCTTCAGGCACGGGAGGTACCGGGCGAGCCCAATGCCGAGACACGCATCGAACTGGTCGACACTCTCGGGTCGTACGGTCGATATCGGCTGCACCCGCGCACCGGGAAGACGCATCAACTTCGGGTTCATCTGTGCTCGTTGGGAATCCCGATCGTGGGCGACAACTTCTATCCGTCGTTCCGCGAGGTCGCCGCCGACGACTACTCCGATCCGCTCCGCCTACTGGCTCGCTCCATCGAGTTCGTCGATCCGCTCAGCGGCGTGGTTCGACGGTTCGAGAGCAATCGGAGTCTCGATCCTCCTGCAGCGCAACCGATTCCGTAGTACTGGCTATTTCGTCGGCTCGGACAGTGATGCGGTGCGAGATGACCGCGAGCGCGAACAGACCGACCGCTACATTCCCCAGCGCAGCGAACCCCTCCTGGGCGAAATCCACCAGCGCGTTGAGCAACGTGAACACCAGAGCGGACACGCGGAGAGTGCGCAACGGCCACAGGGGACCGTCCGTTCGCAACCGCAGCATCGCCGGCAGCGCCGTGGCGAAAGTGATGCAGGCACTGACGAACAGGATGCCGCTGGCGATGCCCATCCTGTCGACGTCGATCGTCAGGTCTCGGCGATCGATGAGCAGGTCACCCAGGACGAGCTCGACGATCCCGAACACGACTCCCGCCCCGGAGATCAGGACCAGTCCCCAGCCGACGACGGGAACCCAACGGGGACTGGTGAAGAACGCGGGAATCAGCCGTGGAACGAACTGGCGCATCGAGTAGGTACGCGATGTCGACCGGCGGCAGGTGCCGAGCAACAATCTGATTCCGGCTACGGTGTCCGGGTCGGCTCCGTCCGACTCCGCTCGCGCAACCATCCGCAGCGCCCAGTCGCGCCGATGCTCGGGAAGACCGTGCGCGACGCCATCCGCGGCGATCGCGGCCGCATTCGCCAGCGACTCGTCCCGCGAGGGTCTGCGGAACTCCCGCACGATCCTGCTGAACACCAACAGCAGCACCACCAGGACGTACATGATCTCCGACGACGGGCCGTAGAAGTAATCGTTGTCCTTGGTGACGAACTTGCCGACCTCGTCGAGAAACAACCCGAACCCGATTCCGCCGAGCACCACGGTGAGGACCCGAACGCCGAACCCGATGAACATCCACCCGATCAACAGAGCCAGCATCATCGCCGCCCCGCCGTACAGGGCGTGCGCGATGTGCAGCGACTTGCCACCGACCTGCGGGTAGTGCGTGAGCTCCAAATACGCCCTGGTGACCAGAATCGTGGCAATGGCCACCACCATGAAGGCCTCGGACGCGGAACTGCCGTAGGCATCGCGGACCACGCCGGTACGTTGCGGGTGCCCCGGACGAGCGATCATGAACCGAGCATGAGCTTCCCGCCGTCGCCTCCGGGCTGTTTTCGCCTCTGCATTCCCGCGCGCCGCATGGGGACGACTTGACAAATTCGTTTGCCGAAACTGCAATGGATCGATGACGGACGCAGAAACCACCCTCGACGAGCTCATCGCCGGCCTCGGCCCCCGCCTCAAGCGCATTCGGATGGAGAAGAACACCACCCTCGCCGCACTGTCCGAGACCACCGGCATCTCGATCAGCACGCTCTCGCGGCTCGAATCCGGTGACCGCAAACCCAGTCTCGAACTGCTGTGGCCGATCGCGCGAGCGCATCAGATGGCACTCGACGATCTGGTGACGACTCCCCCCGTCGCCGATCCCCGAGTACGCACCACATCCACGGTGCGCGAGAACGTCACCATCCTTCCGCTGACGCTCCGCCCGGGTGGCCTGCAGGCCTTCAAACTGCTGATTCGTCCCGACGACAAGGAGCCACGCCCGCGGGTGCACGAGGGGTACGAGTGGTTCTACGTTCTCGACGGCACCCTGAGACTTATTCTCGGCGAACACGATCTGACGATGAAGGCCGGTGAGGCCGCCGAATTCGACACCCGGGTACCGCACTGGTTCGGCGCTGTCGGCAACCGACCGGTCGAGCTGCTGAGCTTGTTCGGACCTCAGGGCGAGCGCATGCACGTCCGCGCGAAACCGACTGTATGAAAAGTCATGTCGGTGTGAGACAGTGAAGCCCGCTCGACGCAGAATCCACTCGGTCATCCGCACCGACAACACCATCTCGAGGAAAAAGATGACCGACAGACTGCCCGATTCACCCGCCTCTCGTACCGACGTCGACATCGCGACCGGAGTGCTCATCGGGATCCACGGCGGCTCGGTGGCCGACGCCATCGACGAGTTGTTCACCACGGCGAAGAATCACCGGGTAAGTCTGTTCGAGCTCTCCCGCACGCTGATCACTGTCGCCGAGGGGCGCGACGTGGAGCAGTCCACGACAACGGACGCGGTGTACTCGGTGTGGGGTTCGGCGCTGGGCCGGCGTGGAGCCGAGACCACGTTCGGCTTGGTCACCGGTTCCGCCGCAGTCTGATTCGGGCGGTCGCTATCCGCGGACTGCCGGGTCGGTCCGCAGTTCCGGGAATCGAGCCGTCATCGCGTCGATGTGCCGATACATCTCGTAGAGCTCGGTGCGGAGAGTGGATGCCTCGGACTCGAATTGCCTCGCGCGAGATTCGGCACGATCGGCGCGAGCCCGAAATGCTTTGGATTGCGCAATTTCGATGGCCGCCGAACACGTCCGAATGTGTTCGGCCAGTCCTCGCGCGAACACTCTCGCCTGGGCAAGATTGACGTCGTAATTGTCGTCGCGCGGTGACGGTGCGCCGTTCGCTGTGCCCATGAAATGAAGTCGCCCTCGGTCGTCGGCCTCGATATCCTCCGACGAACTCTACGCTCGGATTCGAGCGACCCGTTCGAGAACCGCCCCTCCGAGAATCGCCATCACCCGAAGACGAGTGCCAACACCACCGACGCAGAGGTGGCAACGATGGCAAGGACGATGGTCGCTGCGATCGCACGTTGCCTCACGGTGCGGTAACCAGACGTCTTCAACCCGTCGTCGGCATCGTCCTCGTTGGCGGTACGCGCGGCATAGAAGTCGTCGGAGTCGACTCCGTCCTCGTCGAAATACACGACATCGCGCGGTGGGATCCAGCTCTGCCCATTGGCTGCGATTGCGGCTCCCAGTCGCTCCAGGCGCATCTGAGCCCGCACCGGATACCAATCCGAGGGCGCGTGGATGGGGAGCGCTCGGGCGAGCATCAGCGGCGACCGGTACTGCTTCTGCAGTGCCGCGAACGCAGCCGACGCCGTCGGATCGTCGTCGGCCTTGTCGGTCAGAAACCACACGGCACCGGCCGCCGCACGATCACCGAGAAGGAGATACGTGTACGCGAGCAGTTCCAGAACCGCCGGCGACGACGGGTTGCGCGGCAAGGCGTCGAGGAGCCCGTCTCGTGCGGCGTTGGTGTCTCCACGTGCGAGATCGGCTTGCGCGCGAGCGATCACATCCACCTGTCGAGCCTAACGTTGCAATCGAGCGCCGTCACGGGACAGTGGGTACTCCGCAGACGACAAAGCCCCTCCCGACCGAAGTCGAAAGGGGCTTTGCAGTGCTTGTCGATCACAACCGTGGTGGCCAGGGCCGGGATCGAACCGGCGACCTTCCGCTTTTCAGGCGGACGCTCGTACCAACTGAGCTACCTGGCCGGGCGGCACCGGTGAAACAATGCCATCGCAATGCCGGTGCTTTCACACCGATTCTGCGACCCTGACGGGACTCGAACCCGCGACCTCCGCCGTGACAGGGCGGCGCGCTAACCAACTGCGCCACAGGGCCTTGCTGTTGTTGCCGCGCTATTTCTAGCGCACCAACTCTCCGAACTGCAAATCTGCTTCTCGCCGGAGCGAGATGAAGAATGCTGTACTGCACATCGGATTGTCAATCCGATGTTTTCCTGCGTACCCCCTACGGGATTCGAACCCGCGCTACCGCCTTGAAAGGGCGGCGTCCTAGGCCGCTAGACGAAGGGGGCCCGCCGAATTGCTTCGACGCTACCCTCAACGGCGTTCCGTTGGGAGCTGGGATAGCTTAGGACACTTTCGCTGTAAATCTCAAACCGGCAGGTCAGAGGCAGTTTTTGCCTCGTTTTCGCCGAACTGCTCCCACCCGTGGAGTTCGAACTCGGCCAACCAACTATCCGACGCCATGGCAAGGAGCACGATCTCGACGGACTCCTCGAACCGCTCGCGTAGATCTGCGTTGTCGGCCACCAGATCCGACATGTAACGCTGACCCGCCATCGACGCGGCGAGTACCCGCACGAACTTGGCCGCGTCGAACTGCGGCTTGAGGTCTCCCATCGCCAGCGCTCTCTCGGCCTGCGCGTACCCCTGAGCGCCCCACACCCGGCCACCACCGGAGTGCACCTCCGCGTAGAACTCGGGCTCGACGATCAGCCGGAATTCTGCACGCACGATCACATCGTTCTGAAAGTTCTGCGCGATGTCGTCGACGATTCCCTTGATGACGTAAAAGGGATGCGCGGTCGAATCCGCCCATTTCTCGGAGATTGCGACATAACGGTCGAGTCCGGCCGCGAGCACCGCTCGGGCCAGGTCTTCCTTGGACTGGAAATGGAAGTACATCGCCCCCTTGGTGGCGTTCGATCCTTCCAAGATGGTGTTGACGGACGCAGCCGCATATCCGCGCTTGGCGAATTCCGCCGCCGCTGCCTCGACGATTGCCGCCCGGGTCCGCCGTGCGCGCTCCTGTTGTGCCATTTACTCCGTGCCTCCGAGCCCAAGCGCCCTGCATATCCACAGGTAGTACAAGTAGAGAGTACTTCACCCGAACGACACGCGACTCGACTCACCTGCGGTCCGCTACGACGCGTGCAGCCGACAGAAAATTCGGTTGGGTAACTGAAACAAGCCGAATGGTATTGTTCACCCGGCTCGAGTGCGCTGCAGGGGGTGCGCACTCGAGCCGCTCACGTACGTCCGCTCGGGCCAGGTCGGCACCGCCGTTCGAGCCACAACGCCGATACCGAGCATGCGTACGAACTCCGCCGAATGGCCGCCGGTCTCCCAGAGCCGGAAAGCAGTTGAATATCGAATTACATTCTGCACGAGCATCTCTCGAGGCACCTTCGTTTGCACCGCTCCTTAGCGCATGAAAACTGTTGCTGATCAATCGAATACGGCAAATCGCTCCGTGAGGTCACCAAAAGCACTGTCTCATAATCGATATCAGCGGCGAAACGGTAACGGTTTCGACACATTCTCGGAATAGCCGAAGGCGTACACCACCTCGGGCATAGCGTGATGCGCATCACACATGTTGCTTCGGCCGATCGGGGACGGGTGCACGCCATGAATCTATCGATCCGCGTATGTCGTTCGATGACAGTACTACTCGTGTCGTCGGCCTTGACGTTGTCGACGGCGCACACCGTCGCCGCCGACCCACTGACGAACTTCCTCGATCCCGTCGCCGATCCCGCCCTCTACCTGCCGACCCCACTCGGCGAGCCGTTCTTCGACCCGCCGGCAGGATTCGAGGAGCTCCCGCCCGGATCGGTTCTCGGCACCCGACGCGTGAGCGTGGGGCCGCTGTTCACCCCGGTCACATCGACCCAGATCCTCTACCGCACAAGCGATTCCAAAGACCGACCCGTCGCAGCGGCAACGACCGTCATCGTGCCCGACGCGCCCTGGGCCGGTCCCGGCACGCGTCCCGTCGTCGCGTACAACATGGCCATCAACTCACTGGGTAACACCTGTGCACCGTCGTGGACCCTGCCCCGAGGTATTGCCCGCGAGATTCCAGCGGTGCAGGCGTTCCTCGCCAAGAACTATGCAGTGGTCGTCACCGATCACGAGGGTCCGCGGCAGGCGTACGCCGCCGGGCGCATGGCCGGCCATGCGGTGCTCGACGCGTTGCGCGCGATGGTGCGCCTCCCCGAACTCGGGTTGCCCGCGTCCTCCCCGATTGCCGTCACAGGCTATTCGGGCGGGGCGATCGCCACCGGATGGGCCGCTCAACTCGCCCCGTCGTACGCGCCGGAGGTCAATCTGGTGGGCGCGGCCTTCGGCGGTCCACCGACCGACTACCGGATTCTGCTGACGTCGATGAACGGCAACGTCGCGTCGACGCTGTTCCTGTCCGCAGCGCTCGGAGTTGCCCGCGAGTATCCCGAGATGTTCTCCCTGATGAACGCCAACGGACTGCGTCTGGCGACCGTGGCCAAAGATCTCTGCATCACACTGCTCGCTCCCGGCGGACTGGTGGCACCGATACCGGCCCAGGCCCTCTCGGACGTGCCGAACGTCGACCGGACCGAGATCGCCGAACGCATCATCGCCGCGACCCGCATGGGCGGTGATCTCGCCCCCACCGTGCCCACGATGATCTACCAGGGCCGTCAGGAATTCTGGATTCCCCGGGAAGGTGCGGAAACGCTGTACGACGAGTGGTGCGCACACGGTGCCGACGTACGCCTCGAGGAGTACTTCGGTGAACACCTCGTCGTCGCGATCAGTGGCATTCCCGGTGCGTACTCCTGGATCGACGACCGCCTGGCCGGTATCCCCGCGCCGCAAGGCTGCAGCAGTTTCGGGCGCTGACCCCCGAAACGCGGTGCCGGGGGTGCATGACCGACACGGCTGCACTGCCCATTACACTTTCGATCCGCGCCCCTATAGCTCAGTTGGTAGAGCTACGGACTTTTAATCCGCAGGTCGTAGGTTCGAGTCCTACTGGGGGCACCACACACCCTTCCGCCGAACTGCATTCGGCGGCACCCGGTCCGTACACTCGGGGTAACGATCGGCCCGTCCGCAGCGACGTGCAGGGAGAACTGCAGCAGTCGCGAAGATCCCCACATCGGCCGATGTCGGTCGTCACGACTGCTCGAACAGCAAGTGAACAGCCGCGACACGGTTCACACCGAACCTACGGTGCCGTAAGCTGGACCGGTCGTACGCAATCTATGGAGGCGATCTAATGGCGAGGGATCTGACACAGCTCGAGCTTCTGCAAGAGCTGGTGCCCACTGCCGAGGACAATGTGAACCGTCACATTTCGATGGCGCGCGAATGGCATCCCCACGACTACGTGCCGTGGGACAAAGGCCGTAACTTCGCCGCGCTCGGCGGCAAGGACTACGACCCGGAGCAGTCCAAGCTCTCCGACGTCGCGCAGGCCGCGATGATCACCAACCTGCTCACCGAGGACAATCTGCCGTCCTACCACCGTGAGATCGCCGAGAACTTCTCCCAGGACGGTGCCTGGGGAACNGCAGGCCGCGATGATCACCAACCTGCTCACCGAGGACAATCTGCCGTCCTACCACCGTGAGATCGCCGAGAACTTCTCCCAGGACGGTGCCTGGGGAACCTGGGTCGGCCGCTGGACCGCCGAGGAGAACCGCCACGGCATCGTCATGCGCGACTACCTCGTCGTCACCCGCGGCGTCGATCCCGTCGCCCTCGAAGAAGCCCGCATGATCCACATGACCAACGGCTTCGCCTCGCCCGCAGGTTCGCAGACCGGATTGCTCCACTCGGTGGCGTACGTGACATTCCAGGAACTCGCGACCCGCGTCTCGCACCGCAACACCGGCAAGGTCTGTGACGACCCGATCGCCGACCGCATGCTCCAGCGCATCGCCGCCGACGAGAACCTGCACATGATCTTCTACCGCAACATCACCGGACACCGGCAAGGTCTGTGACGACCCGATCGCCGACCGCATGCTCCAGCGCATCGCCGCCGACGAGAACCTGCACATGATCTTCTACCGCAACATCACCGGCGCAGCGATGGACATCGCACCCGACCAGACCCTCGACGCGGTCTCCGACATCGTGACGAACTTCGTTATGCCCGGTGCCGGCATGCCGAACTTCCGCCGCAACGGTGTGTTGATGGCCAAGCACGGCATCTACGACCTGCGTCAGCACCTCGAAGACGTCGTCTGGCCCGTGCTGCGCAAGTGGCAAGTGTTCGAGCGCAACGACTTCANTGATGGCCAAGCACGGCATCTACGACCTGCGTCAGCACCTCGAAGACGTCGTCTGGCCCGTGCTGCGCAAGTGGCAAGTGTTCGAGCGCAACGACTTCACCGCCCGCGGTGAGAACAAGCGCGAGGAACTCGCCGCGTTCCTCGAAGACCTCGAACGTCAGGCCACCAAGTTCGAGGAGATGCGAGATCGCTCGCTGGCCCGCGAACGCGCCAAGGCCGAAGCACGCGCGTCCTGAGTTTCGATCGACTGGTGTGCCCGGTACCGACTTCGGTGCCGGGCACCGCCTTTTCTCCCGAAAGTTCTCCCTTCGTTCCAAAGGCTTGTTTTCCATGACATTGCAGATCGGCTCCCTGGAGTTGCGCAGCCCCGTCGTCCTCGCACCGATGGCAGGCGTCACCAATGTGGCGTTCCGCACGTTGTGCCGCGAACAGGAACTCGAGCGCGCGGGCAGCACGTCCGGTCTGTACGTCTGCGAGATGGTCACCGCACGTGCTCTCGTCGAACGGCAACCCGCCACGATGCACATGACGACGTTCGGGCCCACCGAAACTCCCCGGTCCTTGCAGCTCTACACGGTCGATCCCGACACCACGTACGCCGCGGCGAAAATGATCGTCGACGACAATTTGGCCGATCACATCGACATGAACTTCGGCTGCCCGGTCCCGAAAGTCACCCGCAAGGGCGGCGGAGCCGCATTGCCGTACAAGCGAAACCTGTTCGGCCGCATCGTCGCTGCGGCGGTCAAGGCCACCGAGGGCACCGACATCCCCGTCACGGTCAAGTTCCGTGTCGGAATCGACGAGAACCATCACACCCATCTCGATGCCGGCCGGATCGCCGCCGACGAGGGTGCAGCGGCCGTGGCGTTGCACGCCCGCACCGCCTCCCAGCGTTACTCCGGCACCGCCGACTGGAACGAGATCGCTCGACTCAAGGAGCACGTCACCGGGATTCCCGTCCTGGGCAACGGCGATATCTTCTCGGCGTCCGACGCCGTCCGCATGATGGCGGAAACCGGATGCGACGGCGTCGTCGTCGGGCGTGGCTGTCTCGGTCGTCCGTGGCTGTTCGCCGAGCTCAGTGCCCGCCTGAACGGGCGGCCAGAGCCGACGCCGCCGACCCTGGGTGAGGTGGCCACGATCATCGCGCGCCATGCCGAGTTGCTCGCGCAGCACCACGGTGAGGGCAAAGGCCTGCGAGAGTTGCGTAAGCACGTGTCCTGGTACCTGCGCGGCTTTCCCGCCGGCTCGGATCTTCGGGTGTCGATGGCATTGGTGTCGACCCTCGCCGAACTGGACGACCTTCTGGCGCAACTGGATCCGACCGTTCCGTTTCCCAAGGACGCCGAGGGTCCCCGCGGCCGGCAGGGCTCACCCGGTGCCGTGTCGCTGCCCGACGGATGGCTCGACGATCCGGAGGACCTGTGTGTCCCCGCCGGTGCAGATCTGATGCATTCCGGCGGCTGATCGACCCGTTCACCAGGGCCCGTCTCGCACGAAGTGGACCGCGCCGCTCGAGTCAGTACTATGGCTTGGATTGCCGAGTAGACGGCACATGCGTGTGATGGAAGGCCAGGTTCGAATTCGTGGGAGACGATCGAGAGTCGGGCCCGTCTGTGCCCGAGGGTCGCGCCCCATGGGAGCGCCCACTGTCCTCAATCGGACGAACCGGCGCAGGCGGACGTTCCGGACAACGTCCCCCTCGGTCCGACGACCCCGCCACACCCGACCCCGCTGCTTCGGAACCCGACTCGACAGAATCCGATTCTCCGCCGAAGCCGGGTGACAGCGGCCGACTCGGTAAACGCTCCCCACGCAATGCGGACACGGTGTCGGTCGCCGAGCTGGTCGACAAGATGTCTCGGTCGGGAGCGACCCGACGTGATCCCCCCGAACGGCCGGACGTCGAAGAGCCCACCGAGGTCATCTCACCGATCACCGACTCCACTCCCCCGCCGGCTCGGGCGAACCGTCCGATGCCCACCCCGCCACCGCACGCTGCCCCCGAACCCGTCGGCGCACCCGCCGCCGACCGGCCGGCGCTGACGCGTCTGGCGATGAGCCGGGTACGGCGACGACGACGAATACGGATGATCGGCCGAAGCCTGGTCTCGATCGTCGCCATCCTCGCCGTGGCTCTCACGGGAGTGGTGTGGGGCTATCTACGCAACACCGATCAGGGATTCCTCCAAGTCGCCGCGCTCGACCCCGATTCGACCGACGTCGTCGACGCCGCAGGCCAGTACGGAGACGAGACCTATCTGATAGTCGGCACCGATACGCGCGCCGGTGCCAGCGGGCAGGTGGGCGCAGGAACCGTCGCCGATGCCGAGGGGTCGCGCTCGGACACCGTCATGCTCGTCAACATTCCGGCCGACCGCAGCCGCGTCGTCGCCGTGTCGTTCCCACGCGACCTGGACGTGACCCGACCCGAGTGCGAGCAGTTCGACAACGTCACCAATACCTACACCGGTGAGATGTTCCCGGAGGCGTACGGCGACAAGCTGAACGCCACCTACGCCCTCGGCGGCCCGAAATGCCTGGTCAAGACCATTCAGAAGATCTCAGGACTGCGGATCGGACACTTCGTCGGCATGGACTTCGCCGGGTTCGAGTCCATGGTCGACGAGGTCGGCGGTGTCGAGGTGTGTACTGCGCAGCCTCTCGTCGACTACGAACTCGGAGACGTACTCCCCAACGCCGGTACCCAACGCATCGACGGCCGCACCGCACTGAACTACGTCCGGGCACGCAACATCGAATCGGAGGGCAACGGCGACTACGGCCGCATCAAGCGCCAGCAGCGCTTCCTGTCGTCACTGTTGCGATCGGCGTTGTCGAACAAGGTTCTTCTCGACCCGGGCAAGCTGAACGGATTCGTCAACGCGTTCACCTCCGACACCTTCGTCGAGAACGTCAAGACCCAGGACCTGGTGACGCTCGGCCGTTCGTTGCAGAACGTCGACGCCGGCGCGGTGACCTTCCTCACCATTCCCACCACCGGGACGAACGACTACGGCAACGAGATCCCCAACGAGGACGCGATCGGTGCCATCTTCCAGGCGATCATCGACGACCTGCCCCTGCCCGGCGAAGAACGGGCGGAACCGGTGACACCGGAGCCGACCCCGCCGCCCGCCGCCCCCGACGCCCCGCTGCTGGCCGTCGATCCTGGCACCGTGTCGCTACAGGTGTCCAACGCATCGGACATCGCGGGAATGGCGCAGACCGCATCCGATCAGCTGGCGACGTACGGGTTCCAGATCCTCACGGTCGGCAACTTCTCCGGCTCCGCCGCTCAGACCGTCGTTCGGTACTCCCAGGATCAGGAAGCCGCTGCGGCGACGGTGGCGTCGGCGATACCCGGCGCTGCGATCGAGCTGGCTCCGAGCCTGAACAACGTCGTGGAGGTGGTCCTCGGTTCCAACTACCCGGGCTACACCCAGTACCCGGCCGACGTCGGTGCGCAGATCGACCCCACCCAGGTGGAGGGAACGACCGAAAGTGCACAGTTGCCCGAGGATCTGTCGTTCACCAACGCGGCCGACGACACGTGCGCCTGACTCCATTCATTCCCCGTTAACCCTCGGGACAGAGAACTGGTCGGTGTGACCTACTAAACTGCGCACATGCGCGTCGCCTACAACGAACAGATGAACGAGCTCGCCGATCTCCTCGGAGAAATGGCGAGCCTGGCTGGTGCGGCCATGGAAAAGGCCACGCAGTCTCTCCTCCAAGCAGACCTGGTTCTCGCCGAGCAGGTCATTTCCGAGCACGACAAGATCACCGAGCTCAGCGCGATCTGCGAGGAGAAGGCATTCACACTTCTTGCGCTGCAGGCTCCGGTCGCAGGCGATCTCCGTTCGGTGGTGGCCGGCATCCAGATCGTCGCCGACATCGACCGGATGGGCGCACTCGCACTCCACGTCGCCAAGATCACCCGTCGCAGGCACCCGAACCACGCCCTCCCCGAGGTCGTCAACGGCTACTTCGCCGAGATGGGACGCCTCGCCGTGCAGATCGGTGCGTCGGCCCGCGAGGTGCTCGAGACCCGCGATCCCGAGCGCGCTGCGAAGCTGCAGGAAGAGGACGAGGCGATGGACGACCTGCACCGTCACCTCTTCACGGTGCTGATGGACCGTGAGTGGAGCCACGGCGTCGCCGCCGCAGTGGACGTGACCCTGCTGGGCCGCTTCTACGAACGCTTCGCCGATCACGCCGTCGAGGTGGGCCGCCGAGTCATCTTCCTCGTCACCGGCCAGCTTCCCGCCGACCTCCACCAGCAGAACATTCCCAGCTCGTAGCACCCACTTCGCCCGAGGTCGAGTAGCGCTGCGCGACAACGCTACTCGATCTCGGCCCCAGGGCAGGCGCACAAAAAGAACCCCCGTCGAGCTTTCGCTCGGCGGGGGTTCTCTGCGCGGTGTGCGGTTATCCGAAGCGGCCGGAGATGTAGTCCTCTGTGGCCTTCTGCGTCGGATTGGAGAAGATCTTCTCGGTGTCGTCGATCTCGATCAGCTTGCCGGGCTTGCCCGTTGCCTCGAGGTTGAAGAAGCCGGTCTGATCGCTCACGCGCGCGGCCTGCTGCATGTTGTGCGTGACGATCACGATCGTGAAGTCCTGCTTGAGTTCCTGAATCAGGTCCTCGATCGCCAGTGTCGAGATGGGGTCCAGGGCCGAGCACGGCTCGTCCATCAGCAACACGTCGGGAGAGACGGCAATGGCGCGGGCGATGCACAGACGCTGCTGCTGACCACCGGAGAGTCCGCCACCGGGCTTGTCGAGGCGATCCTTGACCTCGGTCCACAGGTTGGCACCCTTGAGCGAGCGCTCGGCGATCTCGTCGAGTTCCTTCTTGCCGCGGCCACCCTGCAGCTTCAAACCGGCGACGACGTTGTCCTTGATGGACATGGTCGGGAACGGGTTGGGTCGCTGGAAGACCATGCCGATGGTGCGTCGTACACCGACGGGGTCGACGCCACTGCCGTAGATGTCCTCGCCGTCGAGCAGCACCGAACCTTCGACGCGAGCGCCGGGCGTGACCTCGTGCATACGGTTGAGCGAACGCAGGACGGTCGACTTACCGCAGCCGGACGGTCCGATGAACGCGGTGACGCTGCGCGGCGGGACTGCCAGAGTGACGTCGGAGACGGCATGGAACTTGCCGTAGTAGATGTTGACGTCCTTGAGATCGAGACGCTTTGCCATGTTCTGATTCCTTAGGATTCTCTGGAGTCGGGTGGGTCAGAAGTTCTTGGGCGAGAAGAACTTCGAGACCAACTTCGCGCCGATGTTGAGTATTGCGACGATCAGGATCAGCGTCAGGGCTGCTCCCCACATGCGCTCCGCGGTGAGCACGCCGGTTCCTGCTTTCTGCAGGTCGACCATCATGAGCGGCAGTGACGTCTGCGGCCCCTCGAAAATGTTGAAGTTGATGGCGGTGGCCGAGCCGACCAGGATCAGCACCGGAGCCGTCTCACCCATGACTCGGGCCAGCGCCAGCATGATGCCGGTGACGATGCCGGAAAGCGCGGTGGGGATGACGATCTTGGCGATGGTCTTCCACTTCGGCACGCCCAGTGCGTAGGACGCCTCGCGCAGGTCCTGCGGAACGATGCGCAGCATCTCCTCGGCCGACCGCACGATGACCGGAATCATCAGCAGCACGAGGGCGAAGGCAACGGCGACACCGGAGCGCTGGAACCCGAAGGTGGCGATCCACAGCGCGTAGATGAACAGAGCCGCGACGATGGACGGAACACCGGTGAGGATGTCGACCATGAACGTCGTGACCTTGGCCAGTTTGGTCCCTGCGCCGTACTCGACGAGGTAGATGGCCACGAAGATGCCGATCGGGATGGAGATGACGGCACAGAACAGTCCTTGCAGGAGGGTTCCCACGATCGCGTGGTACGCACCACCGCCGGCGATGAACTGGGTGATTCCGGCCTGCGAGTTCTGCCACCAGGCCGGTGCGACCACAGCGGACAGTCCACGTGAGATCACCGTGTAGAGCACCCAGATCAGGGGTACGAGGGCGACGAGCACCGACAGGCTGACGAGAATCGTCGCCGCGAGGTTCGACGCCTTGCGCCGGGCGCTGACGCCCTGGAACGTGGGCTCCTTGACGGGCTTGTCCATGGTTGCGGTCATGGGTCAGTCCTTCTTTCCGGCGATGGCGGCGCGGGCACCGGCGTTGACGACGAAGGTCAGGACGAACAGCACCAGACCGGCGGCGATGTAGGCACCGGCCTGCAGCGGGTTGTTGAACTCGCCTGCTGCCAGCGCGATCTTGGTCGCGAATGTGGAACCGCCGTCGAACAACGTTCCGCCGAAGGTCGCCTGGGTGCTGCGAATGATGATGTAGAGCGCGATGGTCTCACCGAGTGCGCGCCCGAGACCGAGCATCGAACCGCTGACGAAGCCGGACTTGCCGAACGGAATGACCGTGGTGCGAACAACTTCCCAGCGAGTGGCTCCGAGCGCGAGGGCCGCCTCGACCTGGCCCTTGGGCGTCTGAACGAACACCTCTCGGGTCACGGCGGCAATGATCGGCAGGATCATCACGGCGAGCACGATGCCGCCGGTGAAGATGGTGCCGCCGCCTGCGATCGATACCGAGCCAGTGCTGAACAGCGGGAACCAGCTCAGCGACGAGTTCAGCCATTCGGCGAACGGGCTGATCGCCGGGGCCAGGACGTACAGGCCCCAGAGGCCGAAGACGATCGACGGGACGGCGGCGAGGAGGTCGATGACGTAGCCGAGCGGTCCGGCAACACGCTTGGGTGCGTAGTTCGTCAGGTAGATCGCGATACCGAGCGCGACGGGCATCGCCAGGATCAGAGCGAACAACGACACGGTGACGGTGACCAGAAACAGGTCGAGTACACCGAACACCATTGCCGAGGTGTTCGAGGTGTCCCACGCGCCGTTGTAGGTCAGGAAGTTGACCGTGTTGTTGGACAGTGAGGGAATCGCTCGCCAGAGCAGGAAGATGCCGACCGCAGCGATCAGGGCGATGATGAAGATGCCCGAGCCCTTGGCCAGGCCGGAGAAGATCCTGTCACCGGGACGGGTGACCGTCCCCGATGTTTTCGAGTCTGACAATTGTGGTTCTTCCGGTTCGTGGGCGGCACCTGTGGTAGGCACGGTAGCCGCTGAGGGGATGCCGGTGATCGAGTGGGTGTCGCTCATACCGCTCACTGTCTCGTGTCGATGCAGGGTGGTCCGCCTTCGGCCCGCGTCACCGCGAGCCGAAGGCGAAACCGGGTTTATCGAGGATCAGGCGATCGCTTCGATGGCGGTGACCAGGCGTTCCTTGAATGCGTCGGGCAGCGGCACGTAACCGGCTTCTTCGAGGCCCTGCTGGCCCTCGTTGGCTGCACTGAGCAGGAAGGACTTGACTGCTGCCGTGGTGTCGGCGTCGTAGCCCTTCGAGCAGACGATCTCGTAGGTCGCGAGGACCAGCGGGTAGGTGTCCGCTGCGTCGCTGGCGTAGAGGCCGTCGATGTCGATGACGAGGTCGTTGCCCTCGCCCTTGAACTTCGCGGCGTCGATTGCCTTGCCTGCGGTCTCGCTGCTCAGCTCGACCGGTCCGTTACCGAAGTCGACGGCGGCCTTGCCCAGCGACTCCTGGTCGGCGAAGCCCTTCTCGACGTAGGTGATGGCACCGGGGGTGGCGGCGACGGCCTGGGCGACGCCCGAGGATCCGTTGGCACCTTCGCCGACGCCGCCGGCCCAATCGGAGCTGTGGTTCAGCGTCCATGCCTCGGGAGCGGATGCCGCGAGGAAGCGCTGGAAGTTGTCGCTGGTGCCCGACGAGTCGGAGCGGTAGACCGGGGTGATCGCGGTCGACGGGAGCGTTGCGCCCTCGTTGAGTGCAGCGATGGCCGGGTCGTTCCAGGTGGTGATCTTGCCGGTGAAGATCTGCGCGATGACGTCGGGGTTCAGCACCAGGTTGTCGACACCGTCGACGTTGTAGGCCACTGCGACCGGGCCGAAGACCAACGGCAGGTTCCACGCCGGGTTGTTGGCGCAGCGCACGGCGGCCTGTGCGGCCTGGTCGTCCTTGATGGACGAGTCGGAGCCGGCGAAGTCGACGAGGCCCGCGACGAACTGCGTGCGGCCGTTACCCGAACCACTGGTGGTGTACTCGACGGCCTTGCCTGCGCAGACGCCGGAGTAGATCGAGGTGAAGTTGGACATGGCGTTCTGCTGTGCGGACGAGCCTTCACCGGTCAACGGGGACTTGCCTTCGCACGAAGCCGAGGACTGCGATGCACCGTCCGTGGTGGCGACGTTCGCGTCGCTACCGCATGCGGCCAGCAACATGGCACTGACTGCCACTGCACTCATGAGAGCACCGTTGCGCTTGAGGTTCACCTGTTTCCTCCGAGGAATCTTGGGCCGTGATCGCGGCGCGAACTCGAGGTTCGCGCTGCGACTGTGAAGGTGCCGGCTCAGAAGAACCCTCGCACCAGGCAGCGTAGGTTGCCGCCCAGAGAGAAAGGTAAAGGCAGGTGGTAGACGTTTACCCCCGCGTGGGTGAACGGAAGATGAACACCGTGCTGGAAATGTCCGATTACGCGGTCCGCGCGTACGCGGCGTCGACGTGGTAATTCGCGAACCCGAGCTTGGTGTACGTGTGCACCGCCGCGGTGTTGTCCGCCTCGACGTACAGCATGATCTGGTCCAGTTCGCGACCGCGCAGATAATGCAGCCCGGCCAGTGTCAGTACCCGTCCGAGACCGCGACCCTGCGCCTGCGGATCGATACCGACCACGTACACCTCACCGATGGCCGGGTCGTTGCCCCCAGGGAGTGGAGCCTGCGGAACGACCCGATCCTCAGCGGCGTGAACTTTCGTCCAGTGGAATCCGAGCAGGTGGTCGCTGCCTTCCTCGAAGGCCAGGAAAAGACCCGCCGGATCGAACCACGGCTCGTCTCGCCTCGACGCGATGTCGCGGTCGGTCCAGCCGCCCTGCTCGGGATGCCAGGAGAACGCCGCGTTGTTCACCCTCAACAATTCGGCATCGTCCTGGTGCCCACGATAGGTTCGCAGCGAAATACCTTGCGGTACAACCACATCGGGCAGTTCGGGCTCTGCCGCGGCCCGTCGCATCTGCAGCAGTTCCCGGGCCACCGTCAGCCCGAGCGCACGCGCCACGGACTGTGCTGCGGGCAGATTTCCGTGCGCCCAGATCCGCGTGTCGGAGCCGAGATCGAGTGCGCTGCTGACCAATCGCCGACCTATGCCGCGACCGCGATACTCCGGATCGACCACTGCCTCGGCCATACCGTCGGCGGCGCCGACGTACCCGACGACTCGATCTCCGTCGGTGGCAACGAATCGAACGACGCCCTCACCCGCGTCGACGGCCTTGACGGCCTGTTCCGAGAGCGGCGCAGTCCCGTCGACTTCGGTTGCACGCGAAAGGATCCGGTGAATCTCGTCGCTGACGAGCGAGGACGGTGCGTCGCCGTCGAGGGGGTGGACGTCGAACGCAGTATCCGAATTCATCTACGAGAGCGTACTCTCTTGCTCGAACTCGAAATCCGCATCGTCGGAATCGCCGGCCATGGCGTCCGGAGCCGTACCGCCCTTGGAGTTACGCGACGGACGCACGGCCTTGTAGCCCACGTTCCGCACCGTTCCGATCAGCGACTCGTACTCGGTGCCGAGCTTGGCGCGGAGGCGTCGAACATGGACGTCGACGGTGCGAGTGCCACCGAAGAAGTCGTAGCCCCACACTTCCTGCAGCAACTGGGCGCGGGTGAAGACGCGGCCCGCATGTTGAGCCAGGTACTTCAGCAGCTCGAATTCCTTGTAGGTCAGATCGAGTGGGCGACCGCGCAACCGGGCGGTGTACGTGCCCTCGTCGATGACCAACTCACCGAGCGTGATCTTGCCCGACGTCTCGGGACTCGCAACCCCGCCGCTCCGCCCGACCAACAGACGTAGCCGAGCGTCCAGTTCCGCGGGACCCGTGCCGGGCAGCAGGATGTCGTCGAGCCCCCAGTCGGAATTGACTGCGACCAGGCCGCCTTCGGTCAGGACCGCGACCACGGGGATGGCCGAGCCGGTACTACCGAGCAGCCGACACAGACCGCGAGCAGCAGCCAGATCGGTACGTGCATCCACCAGCGCGATGTCGGCAGAACCTGCTTCGAGGAGAGAAGACACCTCGGTCGGTACCGGCCGGATGTGGTGAGCCAGCAACGCAAGAGACGGGAGTACGCCCTCCGGATTGGGATCGGAGGTCAGTAACAGGAGCTCCACTGCGTCTCCGTTCTTACCGCTGGCCGGTCCAGCCGACGCTGGAATCGAGTGATCGTCAAGGACACAGACTAGCTTGTCCGTACAACCGGTCGAAGCGGGCAGTACGCGATGCTTCGGTCACAATGGACCGGTGCGCACACTTCTCATCGGACTCGTTAGCCTGTTGGCCCTCGCGCTCGTCGTCGATTTCGGGGCCGCGGCCTACTCCGAATATCGCGTCTCGCGCGCCATCCGCGACGGCGGCGAACTCACCTCGGACCCCCAGGTGATCGTGCACGGTTTTCCGTTCCTCACCCAGGCCGCCGACGGCCGCTATCAGAACATCGAGATCCGAGCCCAGGACGTCCCGACCGAATACGTCGGCTCGACGACCATCGAAGCCAACCTGCGCGGCGTCCACATCGCCCTGTCCGACCTGATCGACAACAACGTCCGGGACATCCCGGTGGACGAGCTCGACGGCCGCGTCCGCATCGAGGCAACCGATCTCGGACGGTTCCTCGGCATCGTCGACCTGCAGGTTTCCGCACCTCCGGCCGACAAGTCCGACGGCACGGGCGGCTCCGGCGGGTCGGGCAAGACCACCGCCGGTGGCGTCGTACTGACGGGAACGGTTCCGGTGGGACCGCTGCAGACCACCGTCAGCGTGCAGGCCGACCTTCTGCTCGAAGGTGACAGTGTCGCCATCGTGGCATCGGACTTCTACTTCGGACCGGAGGGGCAGGCCGACTTCACGATTCCCGATTTCGCCAAGCCCACCGTTCTCGGTCTGTTCACCAAGACCATCGAACGCCAGAGCCTGCCGTTCGGACTGCTGCCGACGGACGTATACGCGGAGGGTTCGCAGATCGTCGTCGAAGGGTCGGGAGAGAACGTGAACATCGACCTCAACGAGATCGAAAAGCCGTGACAGGGATCACAGTTCTGGTTGTCGTGGCGGTTCTCGCCGTTGCTGTCGGACTGATTCTGCGTCGTCGTTCCGGTGCCGTACGCACCATCGCGTCCACCGATTCCGACGACCTTCTCCCGCTGCTCGTCGATGCGGGCGTGACTTCGGGAACTCCGACGATTTTGCACTTCTCCGCGGACTGGTGTGGTCCATGCGCTGCCGTGCGTCGTGTGGTGCATCAGGTTCTCGCCGACCGCACCGACGCACGCGAAGTCGAACTCGACATCGATGCTCATCCTGTTCTCGCCCGTGAACTCGGAGTGCTCTCGCTGCCGACGACCTTCGTCCTCGACGGAGAACTGCGTCGGCGTTCGAGAATTGCCGGAGTGCCATCGGCCGCAGCTCTGCGCGAGGCTCTCGACGCGCTGTAGGGCAAGAGCTACTCAGGTGGGCGGTACGACGCGCCCCTGGTAACGGGTAGGATGCACTTCGTGTTCTCCCGCCGCGAGCTCATGCTCACCAGTCGACGCACGGTTGATCTGTGCCGACTGGGCGGTTGTTGCTGTCGCTGCTGCTGATTTCCGTCTGCCGCCACGCCCATGCGTGACGCCGGCCCGATGATCGAAATCCACATCCGAGCACCGGCGACAAGCCGTGCCCCGGCCTCGCACAGGAGTACCTCTCGATGTCGACATCCGACACCCACACCACCACGATCGACCAGGTCGACGTCCGTGGTCCGCGCTTCGCCGCGTGGATCACCACCGTAGTTCTGGTCGTCGTCCTCCTCGCGAGCACGGTCTCGGTTCCCGCAGCGGCAATCCTGCTGGGGCTCCAGGCGATCGTGTTCGGAATCGGAGCCGTCCGCGGACCCAAGCACAGTCCGTACGGCACGATCTACGCGACATTCGTCGCGCCGCGGCGCTCACCGACCACAGAACGTGAGCCGGTGGCCCCGTTGAAGTTCGCCCAACTGGTGGGCTTCGTGTTCGCCGCCGTCGGAGTCCTCGGATTCGCTCTCGGCGCTCCCGTCGTCGGCACCGTAGCGACAGGCTTCGCGCTCTTCGCGGCGTTTCTCAACGCAGCGTTCGCAGTGTGCCTGGGCTGCATGATCTACCCCCTCGCAGCTCGATTGCGCGGCAACTCGCGCACCGCAGCGTGACAACTACCCCCTGATCCGACAAGAAAGACCGAAAGGAACACCATGGCTCGCTCCGACGTCCTGGTCTCTGCCGACTGGGCCGAGCAGAACCTGAACGCACCGAAGATCGTCTTCGTCGAGGTCGACGAAGACGCCAGCGCCTACGACGGCGGACACATCGAAGGTGCGGTCAAGCTCGACTGGCGCAAGGACCTGCAGGACCCGGTTCGCCGCGACTTCCTCGATCAGGAGCAGTTCTCCGGCTTGCTCTCGGCCAAGGGCATCAGCAACGACGACACCGTCGTGCTCTACGGCGGAAACAACAACTGGTTCGCCGCCTACGCCTACTGGTACTTCAAGCTGTACGGCCACAAGGACGTCAAGCTGATCGACGGCGGCCGCAAGAAGTGGGAGCTCGACGGCCGCCCGCTGTCGAAGGACGTCGTCAGCCGGGAGAACACCCAGTACCGCGCCGAGGCACCGGATCTGTCGATCCGCGCGTTCCGCGACGAGGTCATCGACGCCATCGGCAACAAGAACCTGATCGACGTGCGCTCCCCCGACGAGTTCTCCGGCAAGATCCTCGCGCCGGCACACCTCCCGCAGGAGCAGGCTCAGCAGCGTGGCCACGTCCCGTCCGCGATCAACATCCCGTGGAGCACCACCGCCAACGAGGACGGCACGTTCAAGTCCGACGAGGCACTCGAAGAGCTGTACAAGACCAAGGGCTACGACGACAGCAAGGCCACCATCGCCTACTGCCGCATCGGTGAGCGCTCGAGCCACACCTGGTTCGTGCTCAAGGAGCTCCTCGGCAAGGAAGACGTCAAGAACTACGACGGCAGCTGGGTCGAATACGGCTCCCTCGTCGGAGCACCCATCGAATTGGAGGTTCACTGATATGTGTGGAGCACCCGTGCAGGGTCAGACCATCCCCGCAGGCGTCGACGTCGAGAAGGAAACGGTCATCACCGGCCGTGTCCTCGCCGGCGACGGTGAGCCGGTAGCGGGCGCATTCGTCCGTCTCCTCGACGGCACCGGCGAATTCACCGCCGAGGTCGTCGCGTCGGGAACCGGCGATTTCCGCTTCTTTGCTGCCCCCGGACAATGGACGCTGCGGGCGTTGTCCGCATCGGGCAACGGCGACACCGTCATCACGCCCGAGGGCGCGGGCGTGCACTCGGCCGACGTCACCGTCGGGGTCTGAGTCACCGAACCGATCACATAGAAGAACCCCGCACCTGGCAACCAGGTGCGGGGTTCTTTTCGTTGCTCTAGCCGACCGCTCGCGCCGGCTCGGGGACCGTGGAGTACTGCGGCGGGAACATGCCGGGAGGTACCGGGATGCCCTGGGATTCGAGGAAGGCTCCGAGGTCGCTGACGCGAGTCTGCGTCCCCGGCTCCGGCAGCACCCGGGATTCCGGGGCGGGCCCGGGCGTCTCGGGCACCTGGGTCTGGGGTGCCTGGGTCTGGGGTGCCTGGGTCTCGGGGGTGGCCGGGTCGACCGCGGGAGGCGCGTTCTTCTTCTCGCGTTCGGTTCGGGCGAGATCGGTCACCCACGCGACCATCTTTTCGCTTTCCCACTCGACCCCGTCGTTGGGGTCGTTGTACCAGTAGGACAGGTGCTGCAGAAAGCCGATCGCCAAGTAGGGGCCGAGCACGACGTCGACGATGCCCTTGTTGTTCTCCACCAGGCCCTCGCCCTCGGCGCGCAACTTCGCCTTCACCGTCTCGGCACCCGGACCGAGAGCCCAGTTGAGATCGGCAAGTAGTTGATCGGGCGACAGCGCTGCTGCAGCCTTCGCATCGTCCACCTGATACTGCCGGTCGGAGACTTTGACGAGAACCTGCAGGAGCGTCTCGTCCGACTCGAGCCACGACTTGTTCGTGGCGATATCGATGATCGCGCGGGTGGCAATGGAGGCGACCGTCCGACCGAAGTCGGAGACGGTCTGCACCGGGTTGAGCAGCGTCAACCGCATCTGACCGAGTACACCGAGCGCCAGCTGCAGCAGTTCGATCTTGTCCGGCGAGTCGCAGGCGAGATCGTAGGGCCGACACGACCAGGTGACCTTGTCCGTCATCGACCCGTAGTCCCGCGGCGCCGGGTCCATGAAGCCGCCGAGCGACTGGCCCACCTCGTCACCGAAGTTCGGCACGCCGGCCGGGCGGTAGGGCGACCCCACCATGACGACACCGACGACGTCGTCGGACGTGACGAGAGCGTTGGGGTCGCGGTGGCCGAGTTCCATCGTCACGCGATCGAGAATTTCGCCGCCGACGCTGTACCCCAGGAGCGCGAACTTGGTCTTCTCACCGCACTTGGTCTTGTACTCGTCCATCAACCGATTGGTCGACGCGATGCCGTCGGCGATCGACTCCTGGTAGGTCGGCACGTTGTCGAGTACGTCGAAGCCGTAGGTGGAGGAATACGGGACGTAGAGCCAGCCGACGGTGCCGGGGCTGTCCGCGTTCGCCTCACCGACCGGAACGGTGACGTTGCCGACCCAGTTCGACGCGATCGTCTGCGCTTCTTCGTTGAGCGGATTGCGATCGGAGTCCGAGTCGGTGGCTCCGGACACCGCCAACAGCAGTACGTCCGGGCAGTCCTGCGCGTAGTTGTTCGGATCGATATTCGGGCCCTGAGACGAACCGAAGTCGGCCGAACCCGACTCTGCCGAACCCGAATCGGACGATCCCGAGTCGGGCGCGGCCAGCGCAGCAGCGGGAGCTGCAAGGGCCAACGCCACTGTGACAACCGCCGATCGAACCAATACGGAACCGAACGACGATGTCAGAACACGCTTACGACGCAGCATTTCTGCAGAGACCTCCCCAGCCTTACAAGACAACAGCCTTGACGACACACATAGTGAATTCGTCGGCGCTCTCGAAGTCGAGAGCCCGACGCCCCCGGGAAGAAGGTACCTGCTCGCGTCGGTTTCGCCATCACTACGAGTGATCCAGGGCACTGTGGGCCGCAAAAATGATGGTGTGTCACCAATGCCACAGCGCGGAAACGGACCGTTGTCATCGACCGGTCTCGCCGCGGGTTAAACTCGGTTCCGTGGTCATCTTCTTCGAGGTATTGCTGGCGCTTGCGGCAGTAGCCATCATCGCGTTCTCGCTCTATGTCGTCTACCGACTGGTCAACGACGAGTCGTGACGGAACCGGGCGCGGGCAACCCCGACAGCATCGACGACGGACTGGGCACCCCTATCACCAGCGGTGACCAAGCCATTTCGGCTGCCGAGCAGAAGTTCGCCGAGGCGTCGGCGCGCAACATCCCGGTGCTGCCCGACATCCCTCACCCGGACGACACCGCAAACCTGCGGCTCGGCCCCGATCTGCACCCGTCGATGCTGGCGCTGCTGCCACTCGTCGGCGTGTGGCGCGGTCAGGGCGAGGGGCACGATCCCGAAACGGACACCGACTATCCCTTCGGTCAGCAGATCGTCGTTTCCCATGACGGCGGCAGCTACCTCAGCTGGGAATCGCGCTCCTGGAGACTCGATTCCGACGGCAATTACGCGCACCCCGACCTTCGGGAGACCGGGTTCTGGCGCATCAGCGGCGGCGACGGGGTCAAGGGGTCCAAGGACGAAGAAGTCGTCGAGCTGCTGCTGACGCACAGCACCGGCGTCGTCGAACTGTATTACGGTCACGCCCTGACCCAGTCGTCCTGGGAACTTGCCACCGACGTCGTCATCCGCAGCACCTCGGGTGCACTGGTGGGCGGAGCTCGCCGCCTGTACGGAATCGTCGAGGGCGGGGATCTGGCGTACGTCGAGGAACGTGTCGTCGCCGACGGCCCGCTCGCACCGCGTCTGTCGGCCCGCCTCACCCGCTACATCGGCTGACGCAGAATCTTTTTCGGATCTCGGGGGCCGTTCGCATGCGAACGGCCCCCGAGCCATACCTGTTGTCAGGTCCCGACCGGACAGGTCGGGGGCTCGGGGGCCGGGTAGCTGCCTGGGATTCGCCTGCCGCTCGCGCGGTCTTCGCAGTGAATCCGTCAGCGATTGCGGCTAGCTGACAGCCACCTCACGCGTCCTAGAGTTCATCAACTTCAGACCACCTCCTCTCTCGTGTACTCCCAACGTACGCCCGCGATCGGGAGTCGGCAAAGGGTTTTTTCGCAGTCCTGTCTCCGAGGTCGATCACCTGGTCGGCGTCGGTGTTCTCGGGCAATTGGTGAGTGACGACGACCACCGTTCGCTCGGCACCGAACAGCCCGTCGTCGGTGGTGAGCAGCTTGCGCAGAATCCGTTCGCCGGAGATTCTGTCGAGATGTTCGGTCGGCTCGTCCAACAGCACGACGGGCGCGGTGCTCAGCAGTGCGCGTGCGAGAAGGAGTCGACGACGCTCGCCACCCGAGACCGCCTGCGCCCCACCGATCAGTGTCGTGTGAACGCCCTGGGGCAACGCGTCGAGCCACGGTCCGAGACCCACTCGTCGCAATGCCTGCGTTGCCTGGTCTTCGTCCACGTCGCCCCGCACCACTCGCAGGTTCTCCAGAATCGAGGTGTCGAACAGGTGCGCGTCTTCGGCGAACAGCGCTGCATCCGAGCCGAATTCGACGGCGAGTGCCCGAAGCATCGTCGTCTTTCCCGATCCACTGGGCCCGATGATTGCGCTCCGCGCATGTGCGCGGAAGTTCGTAGCAGGGGTCGGGCAGGAGTGGAGCCCGCGGAACGACCCGTTCAGGCTGCCACTCACATGGGGCGGCGCCGCATCGAGCATGGTCATGATTCGGGTGGCCGCGATTCGGCCGCGCATCAGTGCGATTGCCGCTGCGGGCAGAGCTGCGGTCGCCTCGAACGCGGCTAGTGGAACCAACACGATGATCGCGAGCGCCATCGGCGTCATGCCGCCCGCCGTGCCTCCGTCCGGGCCGTACAGCCCGATGCCGATCAGCGACGACCCGATCACCGACGCTCCGATCGCCAGTGGCTGTGCGGCATCGGCGAGTGCCGACGGACGCGCCGCGCGATCTCGCGCAACCACCGAGTCGTGTGCTGCGCCCTCGGCTTCGGCGAGTGTCGCGTCCAGACGACGGGCGACTCGCAGTTCCGCTGCATGGTCGAGTGCACGGACCGCTGTCTCGGCGAAGCGCACGTCGGCTTCGGCACCGGCTTCCTCGGCGATCCTCGCCGACCGGGCCGCGAGTATCGGTGCACCCACGCCGGCGATCAGCAATGCCACCGCCAGAATCGATGCGGCGGCAGGTGCGATTCCCGCGAGCAGGCCCACGGCCGCGAGCATCATCAGCACGCTCACACAGATGGGAACGACGGCCCGGATGACGACGTCACCGAGAACGTCCACGTCCGCACCGGTGCGCGCCAGAACGTCACCCCGTCGCAGTGCGACCGCGCCGTTCCCGTTCGCCAATCTCTCGTAGATTCTCGTGCGGGCCGCCGTCGTTCCGCGCAGCGCCACATCATGGGTGGTCAAGCGTTCGAGATACCGAAACACCCCGCGCGAGATACCCAGTGCCCGAACGGCTACGACGGCAACCGAGAGGTCCAGCACCGGTGGCATCTGCCACGCCCGGGTGATCAACCACGCCGACAGCGCCGCCAGGGCGAGTGCACTGCCCAGCGTCGCTACTCCCGCCAACACGGCCAGTACGACTCTGCGCGGAGAAAGCTCGAACAGCGCCAGCGCTCGTCGCAGATCAGACATGCTCGAACTCCCGCTTCGTGGTCGAGTCGCTGCGCACCTCGACGATGCGGTCGGCGGCATGCAGCACCGAACGCCGATGACCGACCATCACCACAGTGACGCCGCGGTCGGCGGAATCTCGAACCGCCTGCAGCACAGTCGCTTCACTCACCGGATCCAGGTGTGCCGTCGGCTCGTCCAACAGCATCACCGGAGCATCGGACACGAAGGTACGTGTCAGTGCGAGACGCTGTAGCTCGCCGAGCGAAAGCCCCACCCCACCCTGCCCGACGCGGGTGTCCCAGCCCTCGGGGTGTTCTCGAAGCACCTCGTCGAATCCGGCTGAGCGGCAGGCGAGTTCCAGTGCAGCCGAGTCGGGGATTCCGTGCAGGGTCACGTTGTCGTAGAGCGTGCCCGGCACCAACACCGGCCGCTGCGGGAGCCAGGCCACCTGCGCCCACCACTGTTCGAGATCGAGTTCGGCGATCGGCACTCCCCCGACGCTCACCGCGCCGGTCGACGGCGGAGTCAGGCCCAGGATCGCGTGCAGCGCAGTCGTTTTACCTGCGCCGTTCGGTCCGGTCAGGACCGTGACGGTGCCTGCCCGGCACAGCGCACTCAGCTCCGCTGGTGCCGCTCCGTCCCGACTCGCAACGCCGAGCCCGTCCAGCTCGATGTCGACCGCTGTCGCGTCGACGGTGCGGCCACCGGTCGGCCGCGCTGTTCGCCGGTCCAACACCCGGAATGCACGATCGGCTGCCTCGACGCCGTCCTCGGCCGCATGAAACTGGGTGCCGACCGCGCGCAGTGGAAAGTACACCTCGGGCGCGAGGACGAGCGCGATGATGCCGGCTTCGAGTGTCATCTCGCCGAACACCAGACGCAGCCCGATGCCGACGGCAACCAGCGCTACACACAGCGTCGCGAGCAACTCGAGCACCATCGACGACAGGAACGCAATCTTCAGTGCGCGCATGGTCGTTCGACGGTGGGCGTCGCCCAGTGCACGAACGCGAGCGGCCGGTCCGTGCTCGCGCCCGAGCGCGCGCAGAGTCGGCAAGCCTGCCAACAGATCGAGCAGTTGCGCAGACAACCTGGTCATCGTGGTGAGCGTGGCGGCCGCCCGGCCCTTGGTCAGCAAGCCGATCAAGATCATGAAGACGGGGATGAGCGGCAGGGTCACGGCGATGATGGCGGCCGACGTCAGATCCTGTGTGAGGATGACGATCAGGACCAACGGGGTGACGATGACGGCCAGCACCAGCGCCGGCAGATAGCCGGTGAGGTACGCCCGTAGTCCGCCGATGGCGCGGGTCACGACGACGGCCAGTTCCTCGCGCTCGGCGTCGAGCTCGCGAGGCTCGAAACGCGTTGCCGTCGTGAGTACTTCGATCTCCAGCTCGGCGACGACCCGCGACGCCGACCGGTGTGCGTAACGAGACTGGGCTCCGGTCGCGAGCACCCGAACCACTGTTGCACCGGCCAGGACGACCAGTTCCGTCGTCCATGCGGACAACGATCTGGCCGACGGGTCGGTGATGACGCCGGCCAGCACGCGTCCGATTGCCAGTGCACTCACGATGATGCACAGGGTGACCACGGTCGACAGCGCGACCGTGACGAGCACGTAGCCGCGGGCGGAGCGCGAGTACTTCCACAGTCGCGGATCGACCGGGCCCTTCGGCCGTGTCCGCGAAGTGGTGGGTGCGGTCACGACTTCACCGACAGCCCGATCGAGTCGGGGATCTGGGCGCTCGAAATACGTTGCCGGAAAACCCAGTACGTCCACGCCTGGTAGCCGAGGACGACGGGTGCCGCGAAGGCTGCAGCCCACGTCATCACCGTCAACGTGTACGGGCTGGACGACGCGTTGGCGATGGTGAGATCGAAGGCGGCGTCGGTGCTGGACGGCATCACGTTGGGGAACAGGGACGCGAACAGCAGCACGACGACGGCGACGATGGCAATGCAGGTGAAGACGAAGGCCCAGCCTTCACGTACCTTCGCCGTCAGCGCGACGACGAGCAGCAGGGCCACTGCTGCCACCGCGACGAGTACCCACGTCCAGGTTTTCCCGTACGCGAGTTGGGTCCACAGCGCGAAGGCTCCACCGACGAGCACTGCCGGAACCGACAGCCACGCTGCCATTTTCACCGAGTTCTCGTGGACGTCGCCGGAGGTCTTGAGCGCGATGAACACGGCACCGTGCAGTGCGAACACCACGGCCATCGTTACTCCGCCGAGTAGTGCGTACGGGTTGAGGAGGTCGAAGAACCCTGCGGTGACCTTCTTGTTCTCGTCGATCGCGACTCCGCGGACGATGTTGGCGAACGCGACGCCCCACAGCACCGCCGGAACCCACGAGCCGATGCCGATGCCGATGTCGCAGCGACGACGCCACACCGGGTCGTCGATCTTGCCGCGCCATTCGATGGCGCAGATGCGCAGGATGAGCGCCACCAGGATCAACAGCAACGGCAGGTAGAAGCCCGAGAACAACGTGGCGTACCACTCGGGAAACGCCGCGAACAGGGCACCGCCTGCAGTGATGAGCCAGACTTCGTTGCCGTCCCAGACCGGGCCGATGGTGTTGAGAACTGCGCGACGACGCTTCTCCCCCGTCACGGGGTCGGGGTGCCTACCCAGAATGGGCATGAGCATGCCGACGCCGAAGTCGAAGCCTTCGAGCACGAAGTAGCCGACGAAGAAGAAAGCGATGATGAAGAACCAGAATTCGGGCAGTGACATTGCTATCCCCTAGTACGCGAACGAGAGCTGCTTGGGCTCATCGTCTTCCGATTCCGGTGGGTCGACGTGCGGATGCGCGTCGTGGTCGAGAGGTCCTTCGATGACGTAGCGCCGAAGCAGGTAGAACCAGACACCTCCGAGAGCGGCGTACAGCAGTGTGAACGTCACCAGCGAGGCGACGACGAGGCCGACGGGATGGTCGGAGACGCCCTGGTCGACGGTGAGCCGGATCTGATCGACTCCCGAGAGGTTGGGCGCGACAACCCATGGCTGACGCCCCATTTCGGTGAAGATCCAGCCGGCACTGTTGGCCAGGAACGGCGTCGGAATGGCCAGCAGCGACAGCCACGAGAACCATTTCTGGTCGGGAATCCGGCCACCTCGGGTGACCCACAGTCCCGCGACAGCGAGCAGGGCGGAGCCTGCGGCCAGACCGATCATCATCCGGAACGCCCAGTAGGTGACGAACAGGTTGGGCTTGTAGTTGCCCGGTCCGAACTGCTGCTCGTACTGATCCTGTAGTTGGTTGACGCCCTGCACGGTGGCACCGAAGTCGTTCTCCGCCAGGAACGACGTGAGACCGGGGATCGCGATGAGGTGCACCACGGATTCGCAGTTGTTGTGGGTACCCACGGTCAGGAGCGAGAAGCTGGCTCCGGTTTCGGTGTCGCACAACGATTCTGCGGAGGCCATCTTCATCGGCTGCTGCTCGAACATGAGCTTGCCCTGAATGTCTCCGGTGATGGCGAGCGCCCCACCCGCAACGATCATGACGATGAACGACATGCGCGCTGCCGATCGGAACATCTGGCGCGAGTCGGTGGCCGGGACCGCAGCTATCTCGATCTCGGCCTTCTTCTTGCGCGCCTCGCGGACCATCCACCATCCGGAGATGCCAGCGACGAAGGTTGCGGCGGTGAGGAATGCACCTGCTACCGCGTGCGGGAAGGCCGCCAGCGCAGTGTTGTTGGTGAGCAGGGCCCAGATATCGGTCAGCTCGGCGCGGCCGGTTTCTTCGTTGTAGATCGCGCCGACGGGATGCTGCATCCAGGAGTTGGCTGCGATGATGAAGAAGGCCGAGGCGTTGACGCCGATGGCGACGAGCCAAATGGTAGCCAGGTGAACGAGTTTGGGTAGTCTGCTCCATCCGAAGATCCACAGACCGAGGAACGTGGACTCGAGGAAGAACGCGACCAGCCCTTCGAGTGCGAGGGGTGCACCGAACACGTCACCGACGAATCGTGAGTATTCGCTCCAGTTCATTCCGAACTGGAACTCCTGCACGATTCCCGTTGCGACGCCGAGTGCGAAGTTGATGAGGAACAGCTTGCCGAAGAACTTGGTCAGTCGATACCAGGAATCCTTGCCGGTGATCACCCACATGGTCTGCATGGCCGCCACCATCGGCGCGAGGCCGATGGTGAGGGGTACGAGAATGAAGTGATAAACGGTGGTGATACCGAACTGCCACCGCGAGACATCCAACGCGTCCATCGATACTCCGAACTCTTCCACCCGAGCTGTGACGGGCAACACCGCAGGTCAGGGCATTGGCCCGCGACTGATTCGAATGTACTACTACGAGTAGTAGTAGGGAAGAGTCTTTCGACAGGGCCATTGGGCCCTCAGAGAATCCGGACGGTCTCCACCGCGAGATCGACCATCTCGGGCACCTCGTCCGCGCGGCTGGGCCGACCCAGAACGACGCCGTTCATCGATGTCACCCGCGCCGCGAGCGTGACGCTCGAAACCAGCCAAACACCGTCCGCTGCAATGAGATCCGCTGGATACAGATGTCCGTGCTCGCACGTCCAGCCGGCCGCCTCGGCCACCGAGAACAGGGCGGCAACAGTGGTGCCCGCCAGGATGCCCTGCTCGACCGACGGTGTGACGAGAGTCTTACCGCGCGCCACCACCACCGTCGACCGGGGTCCCTCCAGCACTCTGCCCTCACTGCTGAGGTAGATCACGTCGTCCACGCCCTGGCGGGCGGCGTGGCGCAGCGCGGCCATGTTGGTCGCGTACGACAACGTCTTCGCGCCTGCCAGCTGCCACGGCGCACCGGCGGAGAAGTCCACCGAGTAGCCCCGATCGAGCGTCATCACCGACACCCCGTTCTCCCGGGCGTTGCGCACTCGACCCGGCAGTGGCCCCAGCGTCACGAACGCCGTCGGATCGCCGCCGCCCTCACGACCACGGCTCAGCACCAACCGCAGAACGCCCTCGTCCGTGGAGTTCTCCGTCCACAGGCCGACCGACTGCTCGATCACTGCGCGCCAGGCATCCGGATCGGGGACGGGAAGATCCAGGGCCGCCGCCGACACGGCCAGACGCGCCAGGTGCAGCTCGACGCCGCAGGCCGAGCCGTCACGCACCAGCAGCGTCTCGAACGCGCCGTCACCACGCACGGCAGCCAGATCGTCGGCGAACAGCAACGGCCGATCCGCGTCGTGCACTCGGCCGTCCAACGTCACCACTACCGACTCCGACATGCCGCCACCCTAAAGGCTGTGGCCGGGTGCTCCTACTATGGAGTGGTGTCCGATCCTGTGACGATCACCCCGAGTCCTCTTCTCACTCTCCCCGGCGCAGTGCCCTCTCCCGACGACAGCGTCGATGCCGGCGTCGCCTGGCACTACGGCAATCCGTTCGGCGAACAACGCAGTGCCGTCAGCGCAGCCGCCGTCATCGATCGATCCCACCGATTCGTGCTTGCCATCAGCGGCGACGAGCGCTCGAGCTGGCTGAACACGATCTCGAGCCAACTCGTGTCGGATCTGCCCGACGGCAGCTCGGCCGAAAACCTGAGCCTGGACGTCAACGGCCGCATCGAGCATCACTTCGTTCAGACCGATCTGGGCGGGGTCACCTACATCGACACCGAACGTGCACAGGGACCGGATCTGCTGTCGTTCCTGAAGAAGATGGTCTTCTGGGCCAAGGCCGAACCCAGAGAGGCCGACGAACTCGTCGTTCTCTCCGTCCTCGGATCCGACGCGGCGTCGATCCTCGACAAGGCAGGCCTCCCCGTTCCGAGCGAGATCTACGGCGCGTCGGCAGTGGACGGCGGCGGCTTCGTCCGGCGGATGCCCTGGCCGGGTCCGAACTCGTACGACGTCGTCGTCCCCCGAGCAGGCCTGAGCGACTGGTTCCTTCGCCTCCGTGACGCCGGTGCTGCCCCGGCCGGAACGTGGGCGTACGAGGCGTTGCGGGTGGAATCGGTGCGACCGCGGGTGGGCGTGGACACCGACGAGAAGACCATTCCGCACGAGGTCCGATGGATCGGCAGTGCAGCCGAGTTCGGCGCGGTTCATCTGGAGAAGGGCTGCTATCGCGGGCAGGAGACCGTCTCGCGGGTGCACAACCTCGGTCGACCGCCGCGTCACCTGGTACTCCTGCATCTCGACGGTTCCGCCGACGGACGGCCCGTGACCGGCGACCCCGTCACCGCCGGTGGCCGCGCGGTGGGGCGTCTGGGGACCGTTGTCGACCACTTCGAGCTCGGGCCCGTTGCCCTCGCGCTGGTCAAGAGAACGATTCCGGTGGACACCGCCCTGGAGGCGGGTCCGTGTGCGGCGTCGATCGACCCCGATTCCATCCCCTCGTACGACGACGTGCAGGCCGGCCGCGCGGCCGTCGATCGCCTTCGCGGCCGGTGACCGGGACCGTCTCGGCGGTCTGCGTGGTGCATGCCGACGTCCCGTTCGGGCGGCGCGGCGTCGTCGACAGCGGCATCGACAAGCGCCCCGTGCACGGCCCGGTGGATGTGCACGAGCTCGGCATCGGCGGGGACCACTGTTCCGACACCAAGTTCCACGGTGGTCTCGATCAAGCCGTGTACGCCTACGACGAGGCAGAGGCCCGGTACTGGGCCGATCAGCTGGGTGCGCCCGTCGAGCCAGGACGGTTCGGCGAGAATCTGCGGACCAGCGGCGTCCCGGTGACCGACGCGGTGATCGGGACGCGGTGGCGCATCGGCACGGTGACACTGGAGGCAACCATCGCACGCAAGCCCTGCGGCACGTTCGCGCGGTGGATGGGCGAGCCGGGGTGGGTTCGCCGATTCACTGCCCGGGGAGATGTGGGCGCTTACTTCCGAGTGCTCGAGCCCGGGGTCTTCGCCGCCGGTGATTCGGTGACGGTCGAATCGGTTCCACGGCACGCGGTGACGGTGCGGATGCTCTTCGAGGGGCGGGACGCCGCGGCGATGCAGACTCTTCTGGACGAGCCCGGATTGGCACCGAAGGTGTACCGCGACGCGGCGGCGGCGCTGAAATCGTCGCGGAGGCCATGACGCGCAGCACTACTGTTTTCGTGTCGTAGCGCGAAGATAGTTCGCCTGAGCACGGATATGCGCAGGTACAGGCAGCGCGGACCCCTGCCCCGGGCGTGTCGCGCCGCCGGGCCCGGCATCGACACGTGGTGCCGTATGCGCATCGCGGCGATTCGCGCGCTAGAGTGTGTGCCAGGAAGAAATACCAACTCTAACGGGGCCGCCAAATTTCCCCAGGCCGCCCCGCAAGTCCGCGAGGGGGCACCGCCATGGGCCGAGGCAGGGCTAAGGCAAAGCAGACAAAGGTCGCTCGTGAGCTCAAGTACAGCTCGCCGACAACGGACTTGGAGAGTCTGCAAAGAGAGCTCTCCGGTGGTTCGTCCAACTCCCATCGTGGCGGCATCCACTCTGACTCGGATGTGCATTCCCGAGTCGAGGAAGACGAGTACGAGGACTGGCGACGCTAGAAACTGTGCATTGAACGACTGAGGGGGAGCCGCACCGCGGCTCCCCCTCACTTGTTCGTCGTGTGACCGGCCGGTCAGAACCTCGGGTGGTTACCCAGCAGCAGCGCGCGCTCGTCGGCGACGTCCTTGCCCGCAGCCTTCTTGACCGTGCCGAGCGTCCAGCAGTCGATGTGCCGTGCAGTCAGTACTGCCAGAGCACGATCGACGTCCTCGGGGGCGACGATCGCGACCATGCCGACACCCATGTTGAACGTCTGCTCCATCTCGGCCCGCTCGACGCGTCCGCGCTGCGCGATGAGGGAAAAGATCGGGGCCGGGCTCCACGTGGTCCGATCGAGTTCGGCCACGAGACCCTCGGGCATGACGCGCGAGAGGTTGTTGGCGAGTCCGCCGCCCGTCACGTGGCAGAACGTGCGCACGTCGGTCTCGGCCGCGAGTGCGAGGCAGTCCTTGGCGTAGATCTTCGTCGGCTCGAGCAGTTCCTCGCCGAGTGTGCGGCCGAACTCCTCGACGTGTCCGCCGAGATCCATGTGGTTGATCTCGAGCAGCACCTTGCGAGCGAGCGAGTAGCCGTTGGAATGCAGACCGGACGATCCCATGCCGATGACGACGTCGCCGGGACGCACGCGCTCGGGTCCGAGGATCGAGTCCGCCTCCACGACGCCGATGCCGGTGGCAGAAAGGTCGTAGTCACCGTCGGCCATCAGCCCCGGGTGTTCGGCCGTCTCGCCGCCGAGCAAGGCACAACCGGCGATGATGCAGCCCTCGGCGATGCCCTTGACCAGTTCCGCGACCTGCTCGGGAACGACACGGCCGACGGCGATGTAGTCCTGCAGGAACAGCGGCTCGGCTCCGCACACGACCAGATCGTCGACGACCATGGCCACGAGGTCGAGACCCAGGGTGTCGTGCTTGCCGAGGGCCTGGGCGACGGCGACCTTCGTGCCGACTCCGTCGGTCGAGGCAGCCAGGACCGGCTCGCGGTAGTCGCCCTTGAGCGCGAACAGACCGGCGAAACCACCGAGACCGCCCATGACCTCGGGCCTGCTGGCCTTCTTGGCGAGTGGCGCGAACAGTTGAACTGCTCGGTCTCCTGCGGCGATATCGACCCCGGCCGCCGCGTAGGAGGCACCGCCCGAGTGAGTTGCGCTCGTGGGTTGGGATTCCTCGGTCATTCGGCTCCAGCCTGTGTACTCGTTCATGTCAGCGCCCCCAAGCACGCGAACCGTGCGTAGCGGCGCAGATAGCGCCCTAACGGTACCGGAGTGCCCGCTGGCGGGAAGAATTCACGTGTGCAGCCGCTTGCCCGGGATGGCGGCCAACAGCTTCTTCGTGTACTCCTCCTCCGGCGAGCGCAGAATCTTCCACGGCGTGCCCTGCTCGACGACCTGGCCGCCCCGCAGCACCACCACTCGATGTGCGACGCGATCGACCACCGCCAGATCGTGGCTGATGAACAGGCAGGCGAAACCGAACTCCTGCTGCAGCGCCTCGAACAGGTCGAGCACGGCCGCCTGGACCGAGACGTCGAGTGCACTGGTCGGCTCGTCCGCGACCACCAGATCCGGTCCCAGCACCAGTGCCCGCGCCAGGCTGACGCGTTGCCGTTGCCCACCGGACAGCTCGTGCGGGTAACGCTTGTCGGTGCCGGACGGTAGCTGCACGGCGTCGAGCAGCTCGGTGGTCCTGGCCGCGATCGCATCCTTGGAGCCGTACTTGTGCACGATCATCGGCTCGGCGATGCACTGTCCGACGGTGAGCCGCGGGTTCAGCGACGCCGACGGGTCCTGGAAGACGAAGCCGAATCGCTTGCGCAAGGGCTTGAGCTTGCGCTCGCTCACGCCGGCGATGTTCTGTCCCATCACCGTCACGCTGCCGCTGGTCGGCTTCTGGAGCGCTGCAACGCACCTGCCGATCGTCGACTTACCCGAGCCCGATTCGCCCACCAGACCGAGGGTTTCGCCGCGGTGGATGGTCAGCGAGACGTCGTCGACCGCTCGGAATGCCGAGGAGCCGACCCCACCGGAGAACTGCACCACCAGCTGCGAGACCTCGAGTACCGGTTCGCCCGACGTGTCGACGGTCTTGTCCGACTCCACTGCAGCAAGGGTCGGCACCGCGGCCAGCAGCTTTTTGGTGTACTCGTCTTCGGGGGCGTCGAACAGCTGTGCCACCGGCGCTTCCTCGACGACTCGGCCGTTCTGCATGACGACGACGCGGTCCGCCAGATCGGACACGACGCCCATGCTGTGGGTGATCAGCACGATGGCGCACCCGAGCCGGTCTTTCAGATCGCGCAGCAGCTCGAGGATCTCGGCCTGCACAGTGACGTCGAGGGCGGTGGTCGGCTCGTCGGCGATGATGACTTTCGCCTCACACGAGATGGCGATCGCGATCATGACGCGTTGCTTCTGGCCACCGGAGAGCTCGTGTGGGTAGTACGAGAAGCGCTGCTCGGGGTTCGGCAACCCCACCATCGTCAACAACTCGATCGCCCGCGCCTTGGCATCCTTACTGCCCATCCGTTTACCGTCTGCGCGGGTGTGCGCGCGCAGCGCCTCGACGATCTGATACCCGATGGTGAACAGCGGATCGAGAGCGCTGCCCGGCTCCTGGAACACCATCGAGATCTTGTTGCCCCGCAGCCTCGCCCACGCCTTGTCGTTCAGCGTGGTGACGTCCTGCCCGCCGAGAACCACGTGCCCGTCGACTCGCGCGGTATCGGGCAGCAGCCCGATGGCGGAGCGGACACTGACGGATTTACCCGACCCCGACTCCCCCACGACGGCGAGAACTTCACCGGGATAGACCTCGAACGAGACCTCGGTGACGGCATCGACTTCGCCGGCATCGGTGACGAACGAAACGGACAACGACTGCACCGACAATGCGGACTCGCGTTCAGTCACGACACTCGATGTCATACCTTCACCGCCTTCTTGAACTTCTTGCGAGTGCGCAGCAGCGGATTGAGTGTCTCGCTTGCACTTTCACCGACCATGGTCAGACCGAGGACCACCAGCACGATGCCCAGGCCTGGGAACACCGACGTCCACCAGATGCCGTTGGAGATGTCCGGTAGGGCCTTGTTGATGTCGTATCCCCACTCCGAGGCGGAGGTCGGCTCGATCCCGAACCCGAGGAAGCCGAGCCCGGCGAGGGTGAGGATGGCCTCGGCTCCGTTGAGCGTGATGATGACCGGCAGTGTCTGCACCACGTTGGCGAGTATGTGCCGGAACAGAATTCGCGGCGTGCCGGCTCCGGTCACCCGCGCGGCGTCGACGTACGGTTCGGTCTTGGCGGCGACCGTCGCGTTGCGGACCACCCGGAAGTACTGGGGCACGAAGATCGCCGTGATGGCGATGGCCGCGGAGGCGATACCGCCGAAACTCGACGACTGACCGCCTGCCACGACGATCGAGATGACCACGGCGAGAAGCAGAGACGGGAATGCGTACATCGCATCCATGAACAGCACGAGCACCCGGTCGAACCAGCGGCCGATGTAACCCGAGGCCAGACCGAGGGGAACGCCGATGATCAGGGACAGCACCAGCGACGAGGCGATGACCATCAATGCGGTTCTGGCACCGTAGATCACCCGCGAGAACACGTCCTCACCGCGAACCGAGGTACCGAACCAGTGATCCGCGGACGGCGCGGCTTGGCGGGCGAAATCCGAACCGGCGTCGCTGGTCTGCGAGAAACCGTACGGCGCGAGAATCGGCGCGAACAGCGCCGCGATCACGAACCCCACCATCAGCGCCAACCCGACGATGAGCGTGACCCGCTGCAATCCCGAGGTGGACTTCACGAACGCGACGCCGGGGAACCCTCTGCGGTGCGGACGGGTGGGAGGAACGTCGGACAGCACGACTTCGGTGCTCATCAGAACCTCACTCTCGGGTCGATCAGGGCGACGATCGCGTCGGTGACGAAGCTGACGACGGCGACCACCACGGCCAGGAACGTCACGATGCCCTGCACGGCAACGAAATCGCGGGCCTGCAGATAACGGGCGAGTTCGTAGCCCAGTCCTTGCCACTCGAAGGTCGTCTCGGTGAGTACGGCACCGCCGAGGAGGACGGCGATCTGCAGTCCGATGACGGTGACGATGGGAATCATGGCGTTACGGAACGCATGTCGCCTCGTCACCGTGCCCTCGCTCAACCCGCGCGCGCGGGCGGCGTCGACGAACGGCGCCTGCAACGTCTGAATCAGGTTGACTCGCACCAATCGCAGGAACACACCGGCCGTCAGCAGGCCGAGCGCAAGAGCGGGCAGAACCGCGTGTTCGAGCACGTCGACGGTGTAACCGGTGTCGCCGTACAGGAACGAGTCGATGATCAGAATGTTCGTCTTCGGGGAGACGTTCTGCAGTGCCAGTTCGACATTGGTACTGGCCCGCCCGGCGACCGGCAGCCAGCCGAGCTTGACGGCGAACAGCAGCTTGAGCAGCATGCCGACGAAGAACACCGGGGCCGCGTACGCCAGGATCGCGAAGATTCGCAGCGACGCGTCACCGAACCGGTCGCGATGGGTGGCGGCGTAGAACCCGAGCGGGATGCCGACCGCGAACGCGACGAGCAGCGCCCAGAACGCCAATTCCAGTGTGGCAGCACCGTTGACGAGCAGGACGTCACTGATCGCGCGATTGTCGGTGGCGGAGCGGCCGAAGTCGCCGCGCAACAATCCGGTCAGGTACTCCCAGTACTGCGTCAGAATCGGCCGGTCGTATCCGGCCTCGGCCTTGCGCTGGGCGATCTGTTCGGCGGGTAGTCGACCGCCGAGGGCGGCGGTGATCGGGTCACCGATCACACGCATGAGAAAGAAGACGACGGTGACGAGAATCCAGGCAGTCGGGATGATCAGCAGAAACCTGATCCCGAGATAGCGGGCGAGCGCGCCGTATCGTGACGGCGCGCTCGCCTGCTGCGCTTTCTTCTCCCCTACCGGCGTCTGTGCGGTAGCGGGCACCGGTCAGCTCTTGGCGAGAGTGACGAAGCGGAACTTGAACGAGGCGTCGAGGGTCTCGTCCACACCGCTGATCTCATCGGTGGCGACGGCGATCTGCTTGCCCTCCAACAGCGGAAGGGTGGGCAGGTAGTTGGTCGCGAGCTCGGTCTGAATCTGTCCGATGATCTGCATCCGTGCGTTCTCGTCGGCCGTCGTGCGCTCGAGGTCCAGCAGTGACGTGATCTCCGGGTTCTCGAAATGCGACTGGAGGAAGTTGTCCGGTCCGAAGAACGGCGTCAGGTAGTTGTCTGCATCGGGGTAGTCGGGGAACCAGCCGAGCTGGTACACCGGGTACGCGTCGGCGACACGTTCCTTGGTGTAGGTGCTCCACTCGGTGGACTGCAGGTTCACGTTGAACAAGCCCGTCGCGTCGAGCTGACTCTTGATCGCGGCGTACTCCTCGCTCGAACTCGAGCCGTAGTGATCCGGGTTGTACTGCAGGTTGAGTTGGATCGGAGTGGCGACGCCTGCGGCGGAGAGGAATCCGGCAGCCTCGTCCTTGTTGGGTGTCTCACCGTAGACGTCGGAGAAGGCCTTGTTGGAACCTTCCAGACCGGTCGGCACCACGGAGTACAGCGGGGTGTAGGTGCCCTTGTAGACGCCGTCGGAGAGCGCCTGGCGATCGACCGAGGCCGCAATCGCTTTGCGTACAGCCAACTTCTGCTCGGGGGTGTTGCCGGGCATCGTGTTCATGTTGAAGACCATGTAGCGGGACTCGCCGCCGGGGCCCTCGTGCACCGTCAGGCCGTCGACGGCTCCCAGCGATTCGACGTCGGTCGGGGTGAGGGAACGCCATGCCACATCGATGGCCTTGTTCTGCACATCGAGCTTGAGGTTGTCGGAGCTGGTGTAGTACTTCACGTTGACCGACGACGTCTTCGGGGTGCCGAGAATGCCGTTGTAGTCACCGTTGGCCACGAAGCTGACGAGTGAGTTCTTGCCATAGCTGGAGATGGAGTACGGGCCGGCGAACGGCTTGCCCGCAACCACTGCGTCGTCGTCGAGCACCTTGTCGGCCGGGAACACCGTCTGGTCGACGATCGGGCCCGCGGGTGTCGCGAGGATCTGCGGGAACGTCTGATCGTTGGCCGCTTTGAGGGTGAACTCGACGGTCTTCTCGTCCGGTGTCGCGATGCTGTCGAGATTGGTCAGCAGCGACGCCGGCCCGTTCGGATCGTTGATCGCGACGATGCGGTCGAACGAGAACTTGACGCTCTCGCTCGTCAGCGGATTGCCGTTGGCGAACTTCAGGTCGTCCTTGAGCGTGCACTTGTAGACGGTCGGCTCCGCGAAATCGCAGCTCTCGGCCGCATCGGGCTCGAGCTCGGAGCTACCGGGAGCGAAGTTCATCAGGAAGGGATACGTCTGGTTCATCACCATGAACGATCCGTTGTCGTACGAGCCGGCCGGGTCGAGCGAGGTGACCTGGTCCGTGGTGCCGACCGTGATGGTCTCACCGCCGCCGCCGTCGCCGGATCCACCGGCGTCGGTGCGTCCCGAGCCGCACGCTGCGGCGGTCAGTGCGAGTACCGACAGTGCGGCCACTGCGGCGGTCTTCTTGCCGTGCTTACGCACAGCCGTTCGTGATGCGGCGCTGTAGCGCTGCATGCGTCCGTCGTCGGGCGACAGGGTCATCTGAGCCTCTATCCAATCGGTGTGTCCTATGTAACTCGGGACAGTACCGATGGACTGTTTCCAATATGTGGCATTGAGAAAACCCTGCTGTTCCCTAACGGAAAAGACCAGGTCAAGGACGGCTGAGAGCGCTCACATTCGCGTCGTTGTCCACCGGTTGCCCAGCGGCCGACGCCAGCAGACCCTCGAGCACGTGCTTGCCGAGTGCATTGTCCGCGGGCAGATCGATGGGGTACTTCCCGGTGAAACATGCTGCACACAAGCGCGATTCGGGCTGCTCCGACGCCGCGATCATGCCGTCGATGGAGATGTAGCCCAGCGAGTCGGCACCGATGGCCTGCCGGACGCCTTCGAGGATTCCGTCCTCGGAATCGACGCCGTTGGCGATCAGCTCTGCGGGAGAAGCGAAGTCGATGCCGTAGAAGCAGGGCCACCGCACCGGCGGGGACGCGATACGGACGTGGATCTCGAGGGCACCGGCCTCGCGCAGCATCCTGATCAGCGCCCGCTGCGTGTTGCCGCGAACGATCGAATCATCCACCACCACGAGCCTTTTGCCGCGAATGACCTCTTTGAGAGGGTTGAGCTTGAGCCGGATACCGAGCTGCCGAATGGTCTGCGACGGTTGAATGAACGTGCGGCCCACGTACGCGTTCTTCATGAGCCCCTGGCCGTACGGGATTCCCGAGCCCTGGGCGAAGCCCACGGCTGCCGGAGTTCCGCTCTCGGGCACCGGGATGACCAGATCACCCTCGGCCGGATGCTCCTTGGCGAGACGACGTCCGATTTCCACCCGAGTCGAGTGCACCGAGCGACCGCCGATGACGCTGTCGGGCCGTGCGAGATAGACGTACTCGAACACGCAGCCCTTGGGCTCGGGGGCAGCGAAACGCGAGGACCGAACGCCGTCGGCGTCGATCGCCAACAGTTCGCCGGGCTCGATGTCGCGGACGAACGCCGCACCGACGATGTCGAGTGCTGCGGTCTCGCTGGCGACGACCCAGCCGCGATCGAGGCGACCGAGGCACAACGGCCGAACGCCGTGCGGATCACGCGCGGCGTAGAGGGTGTGCTCGTCCATGAAGGTCAGGCAGAACGCGCCTTTGAGCAGCGGCAGCAATTCCATGGCCGCCTGCTCGATGGTGCAGTCGGCCGCCTTGTGCGCCAGCAGTGCCGTCACGACATCGGAATCCGACGTCCCGTTGCCCTGCAATCGATCGCTGATCAGGCCCGCATCGCGAGCCTTGGTGGCGAGTTCGGCGAAGTTCACCAGATTGCCGTTGTGCCCGAGTGCGATACCGGTACCGGCAGTGGTGGTACGGAAGATCGGCTGCGCGTTCTCCCACGTCACCGACCCACTGGTGGAGTACCGGCAATGGCCGATGGCGACGTGCCCGGGCATCGCGCCGAGCGTCTGCTCGTCGAACACCTGACTGACCAGGCCGAGATCCTTGAACACGAGCACCTGGGAGCCGTCGGACACCGCGATGCCTGCGGCTTCCTGCCCACGGTGCTGCAGTGCGTAGAGGCCGTAGTACGAGAGCTTGGCCACGTCCTCGCCCGGTGCCCACACTCCGAACACTCCACACTCTTCGCGCGGCTCGTTCTCCGGCTCGTCGATGGGTTTGCCTACCAGAAGATTCGGACTGTCGACCGACAAATCGGCGTTGGTCACGGGCATTGCTCCCTAGGGGGTCCGGGGCGGGGGGCCGTGCCCAGTCTACGGGCACACGGGCTGACACAACGCATCGTGTGTCCAGGAGATTCCCGGCGGTCGAACGGCCGCTGAAATCCGGCGGTCAGGTGATGGTCAGCAACGGCAACCAACGACCCACCTCGACGGCCCGGCTGCCGGACGCGTCGATCGAGCCGTCGCCGAGCGCCTCGGCAAAATCCCGGGTCCCGGTGGCCACCTGAAGCCATGTCAGAGCATCGGTTTCGACGACGTTCGGCGGGGTTCCTCTGGTGTGCCGGGGCCCGACGATGCACTGCACCGCGACGAACGGCGGCACCCGCACCTCCACCGACGACCCCGGCGCGTTCTGACCGAGAGTTCTGGCGGTGGTGCGCACGGCGGCGGCGATCTGTGCCCGCGGCGGCTTCTCGGCCTCGCCTCTGATCCAGCCCGCGACGGCCAGAACGGCCTCGCGCACCTCGGCGGGACCGACCTCCTTGTGCGGTGGCATCTCCGGTCAGCTCCTCTCACGTTCGGTAGCCGCGAGATGCGCCAACACGGCACCGCTCGCGTTGAGTGCGTAGTGCAGCGCAGCAGGGGCGAGCACACTGCCGCTGCGCGCCCGCAGCCACGAGAACACCACCCCGGCGACGGTCGTCGCGGCAACGGTCCCGGCCACCGAATCCCCGGCGGCGCGGGCGGGACGAATGTGCCACAGTCCGAAGAAGACCGGCGACAGGGCAGGCGATGCCGCATCGAGCACACCGCGGAAGAGCAACTCCTCGGTCAGCACCGTCCCCACCGGAATCCGAAACAGCACCCACTCCGCGAGATCGTCCTCGGACGGACGGACGCGTCGACGCAGTGCGGGTACGGCGGCCACCACCGCAGACCCCAGGACGGGTATCGCTGCCGCAGCCGCACCCCATTTCAGCCCGGATGCGGCGTTACGCAGGCCCAGCCGTTCGGCATTCGATCCCGACACCGCAGCCACAGCGACGGCGAACGACGCGTTGGCCACTGCCCGCCCGCGGGCTCCGAGCCCGGCCGCAGGCAGCACGTACGTGCTCCACGCCGTTGTCACGAGTCCGGTCAGAATGGGTCGTTCCGCAGGCTCCACTCCGGTTGCCAGAGCGGTTCTCACTTCTCGGGACCGTCACGTCCGGCGAATTGCTCCATGACGCCGCGCACTCGTTCGGTGTCGCGGTCGGTCCAGCCTTCGGGGGCGGCGACGGCCACCCAGCCGTCGAGCACGAGGGTTCCGTAGTTGTGACCGTGGCCGTCGGGGACGCCCGCGGCATTGGTCAGGTCCGCTGCCACCTGCCAGAACGTCACCACCGGGAACCAACGCATGCTCGGCAGTCGGTCCGGCCCCGGCGGCTCGGACAGCCAGTCCGGACGCTCGAACAGCAGGTCCGGTGACCACCAGACCACCGGATCCGACGCATGCTGGACGTACAGGATGCGCGGGGCGTACCAGGGCTGATCCTCCGGCGGGATGCCCGACGAATTGTCGGCGAAGCGAACCGTCAGGCCCTCGGAGTACACCGGCCGAACCTCGGGGCTGCCCGGATCACGCCTGCTGACGAACTGACTCCAGATGCGGTTGTCGTTCGGCGGACCCACCCACAGGACGCCGTCGGTGGTGGCGCGGATGTCCGCCAACCCGTCGAACGCGCCTTCACCGGACTTCGTCCCCAGACTTTCGCCGTAGACGTAGAACTTGGGGCGGGTGGCCTCGGGCTCCTGCAGCCAGCGGTCGTGCACTTTGTCGATCAGCGCCTTGCCTGCCTGGGCGGCTTTGTCGCCCTCGGCGATGAACGAGATCCAACTCGGCAGATACGAGTACTGAGAGGCGACGGTGGCGACATCGCCGTCGAACATCAGCTCCTCGGCCTCGACGGCGGTGGGGTTGACCCAGCCGGTGCCGGTGGTCGGCACGACGATGAGCGCTTTGCGCTGGAACGCGCCGGTGCGTTCGAGTTCGGCGACGACGATGTCGAGTCGTTCGTCCTGAGTCTCCGCGGTTTCCAGTCCGGCGTAGGCCCGAATGGGTTCGAGGCTCGGACGTCCGGTGGCCCGTTCCATCTCGTCGGCTCGCAGGCCGCTGGAGACGAAGTTGCGGCCCTCGAATCCGAGTGTGTCCCACGGTGCCAACGAGTTCGGGCTACCCGACCTCTCGTCGGCGACGGGTTGTTCTGTGCCCTCTCGCGTTTCGTTGTTCTGCAGACTGAACACCGAGTTGGTCACCTCGGAGACCGCACGCAGCAGCACACCCTGAACCAGGGCGACGACCAGAACCACCAGGACGATCACGCCGAGTGCGTTGGCCACTTCGCGTGGCATCTTGACGATGCGATTGATCTGACGGGCGAGCAATCGGACGACGTCGCGTAGCACCCGCGAGATCGAGATGAGCAGTGCGGCAATGGCAATGCTCAACGCTCCGGTGCGGAGGTACCCCGTCGTGGTGGTCCCCTCCGCGTCCATGAGCGCGGCGAGTTCACGCTGCCACTGCGCCGAGACCGCCAGCATGATCATCGACGCAGCGACGGCGACGACGAGTACGACCACCTTGACTGCGAGTTCGACCTTGCGCGGCAACGGCCACCACGAGCGCGAGGACAGCCACCATCGCGTCACCGCCCATCCCACGGCCACCCCGAAGGCGTACCCGATAGCCGAGTTGATGCCGCCGATGATGCCTTGGAACAGCCATCCACGAGGCAGCAGCGACGGCGTCAGTGACCAGCAGAAGAACAACGCGCTGAACGCGATTCCGGTGAAGTCCAGACGCAGCAGGCCCCACGACCACATGACGAACGGATGCTTCTCCGGCGACGGAGCCGAGAACTCCACCGTCGGAAAGTGATACCGATGATGCTGATCCTGCTCGAGTGTGGGCTCGGTCCCCCTTCGACGCTCCGATACCTGTCCCCCCACCTCGGTCAGCCGAAGAGTCTGGGAAGAGTGCTCTCGAACGTCTCCCGCAGTTCCGTCATCGGCACGGAGAACTGCCCCTGGACCTCGATCGAATCCGAGCCCTCGTCGACGACGCCCACTCGCGCCCACGGAAGTCCGCGTGCGGTGCACATGCCGGTGAACCGGGTCTCCTCGGTGCGCGGCACGGCGACCAGCACCCGGCCGGAGGATTCGGAGAACAAGGTCACGAACGGGTCTGCGCCTTCGGGAACGATGATGCGGCAACCGGTTTCGCCGGCCAAGGCTGCCTCGACGACGGCCTGAGCGAGACCGCCCTCGGACAGGTCGTGTGCAGCCGAGACCAGGCCGTCGCGGGAGGATGCGAGCAGGATGTCTGCCAACAACTGCTCCCGAGCGAGATCGACCTTCGGCGGAACGCCGCCGAGGTGATCGTGCTCGACCTGCGCCCAGATGGACCCGTCGAACTCGTCGTGGGTCTCCCCCAGCAGGATGAGCGTCTCGCCGGGCTCGAGGCCGAGCCCCGTCGGGATGCGGCGATGGACGTCGTCGATGACGCCCAGCACTCCGACCACGGGGGTCGGCAGGATCGGCTCCGCGCCGGTCTGGTTGTAGAAGCTGACGTTGCCGCCGGTGACCGGGATGCCGAGGGTGACACACCCGTCCGCCAAACCGCGTACGGCCTGCTGGAACTGCCACATGACACCCGGGTCCTCCGGCGAACCGAAGTTCAGGCAATTGGTGACGGCCTTGGGAGTGGCGCCGGTGACCGCGACGTTGCGGAACGCCTCGGCCAGAGCCAGCTGCGCGCCCTGGTACGGGTCGAGTGCGGTGTAGCGGCCCGACGCGTCGGTGGCCAAAGCGATTCCGCGACCGGTCTTCTCGTCGATGCGGATCACGCCTGCATCGGCGTTCTCTGCCAGCACGGTGTTGCCGCGGACGTAGCGGTCGTACTGCTCGGTGATGAATCGACGGCTGCACAGCTGCGGCGAGCCGATCATCTTCAGCAGAGTGGCCTTCAGCTCGTCCGCGGTTTCCGGACGCTTCAGCGACGCCGTGCTGTTCGCGATCAACGCGTCCTGGGTATCCGGACGCTGCACCGGACGGTTGTACACCGGGCCTTCGTGCGCAACGGTTTTCGGCGGTACATCGACGACGGTATCGCCGTGCCAGGTGATCTGGAGGTGCTCGCCGTCGGTGACCTCACCGATGACCGTGGCCAGGACGTCCCACTTCTTGCAGACGGCCATGAATGCGTCGACGTTCTCGGGGGTCACCACGGCGCACATGCGCTCCTGGGATTCGCTCGAGAGCACCTCGGCCGGAGTCATGCCGGTGGCGCGCATCGGCACCTTGTCGAGCTCGATGTGCATGCCACCACTGCCGGCGGACGCGAGTTCCGATGTGGCGCAGGACAACCCGGCACCACCGAGGTCCTGGATGCCGACGACGAGCTTGTTCGAGTACAACTCGAGGCAGGCTTCGATGAGCACCTTCTCGGTGAACGGATCGCCCACCTGAACCGCAGGAAGCTTCTTGCGGCCCCCACCGGTCTCGTCGCCGTCGAACGTCTCCGACGCGAGCACGGACACACCGCCGATGCCGTCGAGACCCGTTCGTGCACCGAACAGAATGATCTTGTTGCCCAGGCCCGACGCGAAAGCGAGATGCATGTCCTCGACCCGCATGACGCCGGCACACAGGGCGTTGAGCAGAGGGTTACCGGCGTAGGAGGCGTCGAACACCGTCTCGCCGCCGATGTTCGGTAGGCCGAGGGAGTTTCCGTACCCACCGACGCCTGCGACGATGCCGCTCAGGACACGGCGCGTATCGGGTGCATCGGCAGCACCGAATCGCAGCTGGTCCATGACGGCGATCGGGCGCGCGCCCATGGCCATGATGTCGCGGACGATGCCGCCGACGCCCGTCGCCGCACCCTGGTAGGGCTCGACGTACGACGGGTGATTGTGGCTCTCGACCTTGAACGTGACGGCCCAGCCGTCGCCGACGTCGACGACGCCCGCGTTCTCGCCGATACCGGCGAGCATCGGCTTGCGCATCTCGTCGGTGGTGGTCTCGCCGAAGTACTTCAGATGCACCTTCGAGGACTTGTACGAGCAGTGCTCGCTCCACATGACGGAGTACATCGCCAATTCGGCGTCCGTGGGCCGACGACCGAGGATTTCCTTGATGCGGACGTATTCGTCGTCCTTGAGTCCGAGTTCCTTGTACGGCTGCGCAACGTCGGGGGTGGCGACGGCGTTCGAGACAGTGTCTGTGGGTACAGAGCTAGCGGACACGAGGAATAGGTCCCTTCGATGGAGCGAAATGCCAGGGAGAGTCTATAAGGTGCCGCCGACATGTACGGCATCGGACGTATCGGCCTCGTGCGAACATCACCTGATGGACATTGCACTGACCGAGGACGATCTGGACGAAACGGGCGTCATCGACCCGTCGATGGTGGCCAAGGGAGTCGACGTACCGCCGAAAGCCGTCGTCTGTTTCTTCGCCGAGGTGATCGAGAGCATCTGCGCGAAAGGCGACGCCCGAGTGGTGTCGATCATGCGCTCCGAGCACGGCGAACACCCCGTCTACGAGATCGAACGAGACGGACAGAAACTTGCCGTCTTCCATCCCGGCGTCGGCGCGCCACTGGCCGCCCTGTTCCTCGAAGAAGCCATCGCCATGGGCTGCACGCAGTTCGTCGCCGTCGGCGGTGCCGGGGCGCTGTCCGACGACCTGGGCATGGGACACGTCATGGTCGTCGACAGCGCCCTGCGCGACGAGGGCACCTCGTTCCACTACCTGCCGCCCGGACGGGTGGTCGACGCCGATCCCGTAGGTGTAGCCGTACTCCAGTCGGTACTGACCGACGCCGGCATCGACTTCGTCACCGGCCGCTCCTGGACCACCGACGCGCTCTACCGCGAGACCCGCGGACGAGTCTCGCGCCGCGTCGAGGAAGGCTGCCGCACGGTCGACATGGAGGCGTCGGCCTTCTGCGCAGTCGCCCGATTCCGTGGAGTCCGATTCGCGCAACTGCTGTACGCGGGAGACTCCCTGGCCGCCGACTGGGATCACCGCGGCTGGACCAAGGCAACAACGGTGCGCGAACAATTGTTCTGGCTCGCTGCCGACGCCTGCCTGCAACTCGATCCGGTCTAGGTCCTCGGGTCGCTGGTCTCGGGTTCACTTCCGGGTTGCTGGTTCACCCCCGGATTTCGCAAACGCGCGCGCGTTTGCCGAACGCGAGCGAAACAGCCCCGGAATCGGGCACGAATCCGCGCGCACCTGACAACTGCGCGCGCGTTTGCGCCGCCGACCGGGCTCAGGCAGGGGCGAGGAAAGCCGCCAACGCGTCGGCGTATGCCTTCACGTCGCCGGCTCCCATCAACTCTCGGGACGAGTGCATGGCGAGTTGCGCTGCGCCGACGTCGACCGTCGACAACCCGGTGCGCGACGCGGTGATCGGTCCGATGGTCGATCCGCACGGTAGATCCGCGCGATGGACGTAGCGCTGCAACGGTACGTCGGCCTGATCGCAGGCCAGCGCGAAGGCACCGGCACCCGCGGAATCCGTTGCATAGCGGAGGTTCTGGTTGACCTTGAGCACCGGTCCGCCGCCGAGTTCGATGCGATGTGCTGGCTCGTGACGATCCGGGTAGTTCGGGTGTGTCGCATGCGCCATATCGCCCGAGGCACAGATGGATCCGGCCATCGTGCGCAGGAATTCCTCACGGCCGCCGCCGCGCCCGAGCACGATGCGTTCGAGCACGGTGTTGAGCAGGTCCGAGAACGCGCCGCGGTCGGACATACTGCCGACTTCCTCGTGGTCGAACAGTACCAGCACTGGAGTGACGTCGGTCGGATTCTCCACTGCCGCAAGCAAAGCCTGCGTTCCGGCGTAACACGTGCCCTGGTTGTCCAGACGCGGCGCACTGACCAACTCGGATTCGACGCCCACCACCGCGCTGGGCGCCAGGTCGTGTGTCATCAGTTCCCAGCCCAGCACCGAACCGGGATCGACGCCTTCGCGGTCGGCGACGTAGGAGATGAACGATCGTGGCGAGTTACCCACGCCCCAAATGGCATTGACGTGCCGCTGCGGATCGAGCGTGACGCCTTTGCGGTCCTCGGACAGGTGGATCGCCAGCTGCGGAACGCGGAGGATCGGCTCGTCCACCTTGACGAGCACCTCGCGAGCGGTGTTGCCGTCGCGCACGCTGAGCCGGCCGGAGATACCCAGGTCGCGATCGAGCCAGGAGTTCAGCCAGGCACCGCCGTACGGCTCCAGGCCGACCATCTGCCAACCCGCCGATTCGAGATCGGGATGCTGCTTCACGCGGAGATTGGGGCTGTCGGTGTGCCCGCCGACGATGCGGAAGGGGCCATCAGGAGTGGAGCCTGCGGAACGACCCGCATTGATGTGCTCGGTGCTCCACGCGACGAGAGAACCGCCGCGGATCAAGTAGTAGCGGCCTGGTTCGGTCGGCCAGGCATCGGTCTCGTCCAGACGCACGAATCCGGCGTCCTCGAGCTGCACCGACACCGTCCGACACACATGGAACGGGGACGGCGAGACGTCGACGAAGTTGCAGAGACCGGCAGCAGAGGCAGAGGACGACATGGGAACCATTGTGTCAGCCGCCGCGTCGAACACCCCGAGAGCACACACCGACCGGGGGAGAAACATGAAGATCGAGCCGACACCGAACCAACACGTCGCTCACGCAACCACACTCGCCATCGTTCGAATGAAAACGATCGAAGCATTTCGTACCCGCGGAATGGTGGTGCACCGTGAGGATGCGACCACGCTCGGCGCGGAGTCGGGTGCACGCTTCCCGCTCGACAACGTGTTCGCCCGCTGCTCGGGTGCGCCCCGGTCGGCATGGGACAGCATCATCGGCGGCCATGTCCAGGTCATGATCGAGGCGATGCGCGAGTCCGCTCCGGCGTTCATCGCAGGCCTGTCCGACGACGAGTTCCATTCGAAACTCCGTGAACGCGTCGTCGCGCCGTGCGTGTTGGAATCGATGGGTTCGTACAGTTATTCGGTTCCCCTGCTCGCGGCACCCGATGCGCCGAGGCGGGTGTTGAATCTGTCGTCTCCGAATCGAGCTCTGACGTTGTCCGACAGTCACTTCGAGGGGCGCGACATCGACGCTGCGTGGGCTGCGGGTCGCAAGAACACTGCGGCGATCGAGTTCGAGGGAGCGCAGTTGGTCGAACGCGAGGGGGTCTGCATCGAGGTGCTCGACGGCGATTCGATCTATCTCGCGTCGAAGATCGCCGATATGACCACGTTGATTTCGTCGCATCTGGGCGAATGCCTGTACGGCGTACTCTTCGCCGTCCCCAACGCGTACGAATTCGCCTTTCATCGGCCCCGCGACGCCGACGACGCAGTCGCCGCAGCCACCGCACTCGCCGAGCTGGCCGACGTGTTCTCTCGCGATACACCGAGCCCACTGTCGCGCTCGGTGTTCTTCTGGCGAGACGGCGAGTATTGCGACGTGACGCACGGGCCTACGGGTATCTTCACCTCAGCGTTGACCGAACTACGCGCACGCGCGGCCTGACTGCGAACACGTGCCGACAGACCCGCTATTCAGGCGGCGGAGTGGTCGGTCGTCCCGCTGCAGCGTCGCGAATCCAGTCGGGTACGGGTTGATGATCGCGTTCGGCCATGGTGATGTACGCGCGGGCAGCGGCAGCGGCGACCGTTGGCCGTGGTGCTTTGATGTTGCGTTCGTCGGTGGTGGTCATCGCGGGTCCTCTTGCTCGCTCTCGCCGTGAGTGTCCTCGGTTTCGCGCGGTTTCGCGCGGTTGCGCCAGTGCGCGACGTGCAGACCGGCCCGCAACGGCAAGCAGCACCTTGCGTTCGGTGCTGGCGATGAGAGCGACCCCGACGACGGCCAGAACGCCAACGACGAGGGTGACCCACGATTGGGCGGGCATCTGCAGCTCAGTGCGCCCCGGATACGCAGAACACGTTGCCGTCGGGATCGCTCAGCGTCACCCAGCGAAAGTCACCCATGGTGTGCTGCTCGACCTCGCTCGCACCCGACTCGACCAGCCGAGAGACCTCGTCGTCGAGGTTCTCGGTCGTCACGTCGAGGTGGACGCGATTTTTACCCGGCGACGGGTCGTCGACCTTCTGGAAGGCCAGTCGATACGGGGCCGAAGCGAGGGCGACGACGTAGAACCAGCCGTCGTTCTCCTCGACGATCGATCCGTCGACCTGTGAGGCCCACCAGCGAGCGAGCGGGCCCGGGTCGGTGGAATCGAACGTGATCATGCCCAGGGTCAGTGTCATGGCGGAAGATTAGACCCACCCACCGACACGAAGATCAGGCGTTGACGATCGCGTCCAGTGCCGAGTAGAAGATGCCGAGCCCGTCGTCGCTCGGGCCGGTCAACGGCTCGGTGGCGTGCTCGGGGTGGGGCATCAGGCCGACGATCCGACCGTTTGCCGACGAGATTCCGGCGATACCGCGCTGCGACCCGTTGGGGTTGCTCCCGCTGTAGCGGAACACGACGCGGCCTTCACCTTCGAGCTCGTCGAGCACGCTCTGCGATGCCTGGAATCGGCCCTCGGCGTTCTTGACCGGAATCAGGATCTCGGCATCCTGCTCGTATCGCGACGACCATGCCGTGCCGGCATTCTCGACCTTCAACCACTGGTCGCGGCACACGAAATGCAGGCCCTCGTTGCGCGTCAACGCTCCGGGAAGCAGTCCGACCTCGCACAACACCTGAAAACCGTTGCAGATACCCAGGATCGGCATCCCGCCCTCAGCCGCCTTGACGACGGACTCCATCACGGGAGCGAAGCGGGCGATCGCACCGGCCCGCAGATAGTCGCCGTACGAGAATCCGCCGGGGACGACGATGGCATCGACGTTCTTCAGATCGGCGTCGGCGTGCCACAGGCTGACGGCTTCGCCGCCGGCGAGAGTCACGGCGCGGGATGCGTCGACGTCGTCGAGAGTTCCGGGGAACGTGATGACTCCTACGCGGGCGCTCATGAGATGCGAGTCACTTTCCAGTCCTCGATCACCGTGTTGGCGAGCAGCGATTCCGCAAGCTTCTCGAGTGCTGCGTCGTCGACGGAATCGTCGATCTCGAGCTCGAAGCGCTTGCCCTGACGCACGTCGGACACACCGGAGATTCCCAGCCGGCCCAGCGCACCTGCGATGGCCTGACCCTGCGGATCGAGAATCTCGGCCTTGGGCATGACATCGACTACGACTCGGGCCACGAAAGCGCTCCTTGAAATACGTACAGCAAGACAGTTACCGGCAGGTGGGAGTCTACGCAGCCCTGGCCAGCGGAGCGAAACCGCGCTTACTGTGGAGTGCATGCGGCTGACACACTTCGGACATTCCTGCGTTCTGGTCGAACTCAACGGCACCACGGTGTTGTTCGATCCCGGCACGTTCTCTCACGGATTCGAGGGCATCACCGGGCTCGACGCCATCCTGGTCACTCACCAGCACCCGGATCATGTTGATCTGCAGCGACTTCCCGCACTTCTCGACGCCAATCCCCGCGCCGAGCTGCATGCCGATCCCATGACGGCAGGCCAGCTCGGAGGGAAATGGATCGCGGCCCCGGCGGGCAAGGACTTCTCCGTGGGCGGCATCACCGTCACCGGAGTCGGCGGCACGCACGCCGTCATCCATCCGGAACTGCCGGAGATCGACAACACCGGTTACCTTCTCGGCACTCCCGAGAACCCGGGGCAACTGTTCCATCCCGGTGACTCGTTGTTCGTTCCCGAGCAACAGGTCGAGGTACTGGCACTGCCCGCGGCCGCACCGTGGTCGAAGCTGTCCGAGACGGTCGAGTTCCTGCGTGCGGTGGCTCCGAGAATGGCATTCCCCATCCATCAGGCCGTGGTCGCGGAACAGGCAAGGGGCATCTACTACGGCCGATTCAAGGACATGTCCGACGCCGAAATCCGCGAACTTCCCGAGGAATCGTCCGTCTCGATCTAGCCGGTGACCTCGGGCGGGAGGGTGCCGATCATGGTCACTTGCGTTCCGTCCCACTGGTAGTCGATGGTCGCAGGTCCGCCGGTCGGGTTCGCATTGGCGTCACCGGCGAGTGGCCAGCGGTAGTTCACTGTGATCGTGTCGGCCGACTGGGCCGCTACCGACGTGAACCCGTACGGCTCCAGCGTCGCGGTGCCGAGGTACTCGGCGTCGTGAAAGAAGAGCAGATGTGTCGGCGAGCTCACCGTTGCCCCGGACGGGAGCGCTTCGACCCAGGTGAACGACGCACAGGGATCGCCCATGTCGGTGGCGACCCACGGTGAATCTGCGAACACGAGCGGCAGCGAGTCCACGGCCTGCGGTACCGGCCCCCACGTCAGATCCAGGCACAGTGGCTCGGCTTCCGACGGACCCATGGGGACCAGGTCGCTGGCCTCCTCCGGTGGCGTCCGCTGCGGCTGCGTTCCCTCGGTCACGGTGGCCGGGTCGGGTGTCACCGGGTTTGCCTGAGGGGTCGCCTGGGTGGTCGCCTGGGTGGTCGTCGGAACGGCCGCGGACGGTGCTGCCGACGGCGTTCCTTGCTCCGATCCGCCGCACGCGACGAGAGCTGTTGCACCGACTGCGAGGAGCAGAAGTCGTTTCATGAAGACCACCTGGTTCGATTTGCCCGACGCCAGGTATGTCCCCTCGTAAACATGTTCCGTTACATCACATTTCGATCAAGGGGTCGTTACATTCACGGCGCAGGCGATTGTTGCTCCACTCCCCGCCCGGTCGGCGGTATTTCAGCGGAAGCCGCCACAGAGTGGAGCGCCAGTTGCACTCGTCAGTCGAGTCGAACCAATTCCCGCAGTGCCGACTCGTCCACCGCGTCGAGTCCGTCCAAGAATGCAGCAGCGAAGGTACCCGGACGCGTCGTCGACCGAGCAGCGATCTCCGACGCGACCGCCACGTGCGCGTGCGCGGCGGCGGCACCGATCAACGCAGACGGAGAAACGGAACAGTACGCCGCCGTCAGCGCACCCAATGCGCATCCGGTGGCTGTAACTCGTTGCAGCAGTGCGCTTCCGCCGCCGATCTTCACCGTCGAACCTTGCGCGAAGATGTGGTCGACCTCCCCTGAGGCCGCTACGACCTCGGCGCGGTCGAGGAGAGAACGCGCCGCGTCGACGGAATCCGCAACGTGCGCAGACGAATCCACGCCTCTCGATCCACCCTCGGCGCCCGCGAGTCCCATCACCTCGGAAGCATTTGCGCGAATCACGTTGGGCCGATTGGCAAGTAGTTCCACCGCGACCTGGGTTCGCCACGGCAGCCCGCCCGCTCCCACCGGGTCGAGTACCCACGGCTTCCCCGCTGCTCGCGCGGCAGCGGACGCCAGACGAGAACTTTCCACCTGCGCCGCCGTCGGAGTTCCGAGATTGACCAGCACCGCGTCGGCGATCTCGGCAAAGCCGGCCGCTTCCTCCGGATTGTCGACCATCGCCGGAGCCGCACCTGCCGCGAGCAGGGCATTTGCGACGAATTGCACCGACACCGTATTGGTCAGACACTGCACCAGCGGATTGCGATCACGCAGCAGTCGATGCGCGGCAACGATGTCGTCCAGGGTCACACTCGAGGCATTCATCGCTGTCGAGTCTACGACCGCTCCCACCCCGTTCGCGTCAATGGACCACCCCACCCCCTTCGGATCAATGCGCCTTTCTTGCAATCTGAGTGACTGAAAGCCACATTGATCCCAATTGGAGGTACAGAGCAAGCCGGGGGCGGGGCGGGGGTTGGGGCGGGGCGGGGTGGGGTGAGGCAGCGAGGAGTCAGGCCACGCGAGTTTTGGTGCGCGGGATCCATTCGTAGACTCCCGCTGCGGCGTTGTGGTGCAGGGAGAGGTCGATGGCATCGAGGATTGCCTGGCGCGGCGCGGGGCGTCCGAGTTGTTTGGCGCTGATGGCCAGGCGCACCACTCCCCCGCGTCGGGCGGTGCGGCCGGCGCCGAGTACGAGTGCTTTGAACCACCAGGGTTCGGCCTTGAAGCCTTCGCCGATTCCCCAGACCCGGGCGCGGATGGTGCCGTCGCGGTCGAGGTCGTGAATACCGTTGAGTGAGGCAATCATTCGGAACCCTGCATCCGGGAGCGCCTCGATGGCTCCGGGTGAGGCGATCCAGCGCGGAGCGGCGAACACTCGGGTACGCAGGCCGGTCTGTTCCATGACGCGGTCGGCGGCCATCAGTCGCAGTCGAGCTTCGTGGCGCGGCAGTGCGGCGAACTCGGAACGTCGACGCTTAGTCGCGGCCTGGTCGTAGCCGTGCAGAACGATGGCGTCGCCACTGTCGCGTCGCGTCCGCAGCCATTCCTGGGTGGGCACGTCGGCTGCGAGACGGTATTTGTCTTTCAGCCGCGGTGCGACGAGCAGCGACAGCGGGACACCCCGTCCGTCGAGTTCTCGCGCGAACTCGGCGGCATGCTCGTAGGTGTCGTTCTTGATTCCGCTCACCGACACGATCAGGCGTCCAGACATGACTCGAGCCTCGCACACCAGCGTGAACGAGGCTCGACGTCGATGCAGACAGAAGCTAAACGGCGATCGTTTCCTTCGGCAGGATCTTGTCGATCGCGGCGAGCACCTCGGGTGCGTCCGGCTCGGTGCGCGGGCGGAAACGGTTGGTGACGACGCCATCCGGGGAGATCAGGAACTTCTCGAAGTTCCACTGAACATCTCCGGCGGTGCCGTCGGCGTCCTCGGTCTTGGTCAGTTCGGCGTAGAGCGGGTGCCGGTTGTCACCGTTGACGTCGACCTTCTCGGTCATCGCGAACGTGACGCCGTACGTGGTGGAGCAGAAAGTTTCGATTTCTTCGGCGGTGCCGGGCTCTTGGCCACCGAACTGGTTGCACGGCACCCCGACGACCGACAGGCCACTGGCGGAGTACTCGTTGGCGAGCTTCTCCAGCTTTTCGTACTGCGGGGTCAGTCCGCACTTGGATGCGACATTGACCACGAGGACGGCCCGTCCGGCGTACTCGTCGAGCGAGGTGGGCGCACCACCCAGCGTGTTGATGCCGATGTTCTGAACTTCAGTCATCATCCGAACTTACCTGTGAGTACCGACAGAATGGAACCGACGCACAAAAGCAAGTACGACCCCGCTGGTGGCAGGGCCGTACTTGCGTTCTTCCGAACCGGGCGACGGGGGGATGCGCGTCGCCCGGCAGGTTCTTATGCCTTGGCGGCGTTCTTTTCGATGATGACCTGCTTGTCGGCAGGCCGGTCGTCCTCGGGGAGGTGGTCGTCGACCATGGTCTCCTCGTCGAACGGGTGCTTGCCGTCGAGCACCTCGGTGACTCGGGCGGCGTCGATCGTCTTGGTCCACGTACCGACCAACAGAGTGGCAACGGCGTTACCGGAGAAGTTGGTGACGGCGCGAGCCTCGGACATGAACCGGTCGATTCCCACGATGAGCTGAACACCGTCGAGCAGTTCCGGGCGGTGGCTCGACAGGCCGCCGGCGAGAGTCGCCAGGCCTGCTCCGGACACTCCGGCTGCGCCCTTGGAGGCGATGATCATGAACAGCAGCAGCGAGAACTGCTCCCCGATGGAGAGCGGCATGTTCATGGCGTCGGCGATGAAGATCGAGGCCATGGTCAGGTAGATCGCGGTGCCGTCGAGGTTGAACGAGTAACCGGTGGGGACGACGATGCCGACGGTGGTGCGCTCGACTCCGACGTGCTCCATCTTGGCGATCAGACGCGGCAGGGCCGATTCGGAGGACGACGTGGCAACGATGAGCAGGTACTCCCGGGCCAGATACTTGACCAGCTTGAAGATCGAGAAGCCGGAGACGAACTTGAGAATCAGGCCGAGGAAGAAGAAAACGAAGATGAAGCAGGTGATGTAGAAGGCCAGCATCAGAGTGCCGAGCTGAATCACCGCGTCGAAGCCGGTCTTGCCGACGACACCGGCGATGGCACCGAAGGCACCGATCGGGGCGAGCCACAGGATCATCGTCAGGATGCGGAAGACGAGCTTTTGTACTGCGCCGATGCCCTTGAGGATGCCTTCACCCTGCTTGCCCATGGCCTGCAGTGCGAAACCGACGAGGATTGCGACGAACAGCGTCTGCAGAACAGAACCGGCCGTCAGCGACGAAAGCAGCGACGTCGGAATGATCCCGGCGATGAAGTCCATCGTCCCGCCGGCCTCGTGGGCGGTGTCGGCGAGCTTGAGTCCGGCGTCGTTCGGCGTGATGTTCAGGCCGTCACCGGGCTTGATGAGGTTGCCGACAACCATGCCGATACCGAGGGCGATGGTCGACATGCCGATGAAGTAAGCGAGCGCCAGGCCGCCGACTCGGCCGACGCTGGCTGCGGCGCGTACCGATCCGATGCCGAGGACGATGGTGCAGAAGATGACCGGGCTGATCATCATCTTGATCAGGCTGACGAAGAGCGTGCCGAGGATCGACAGGTCGGACGCGAAATCCTTGGCCACCAACCCGACGATGATGCCGGCGATGACGGCGATGATCACCGCGATGTAGAGCCAGTGCGTCTTGTCGCGCTTCTTCTTCGGCTCGGACGACGGATTGTCGTTCCGCTCAGCGTCGGTGCTGATAGTCATGGACGTTCCTTAGTGTTCCGGTGGTGCGTGAATGTGGCTGGTGGCTTCGTGATCGCCGGAGTGGAGTGAGGTGGGTCACCCCTGCTGAGAGATGATGTTGCTGCACCCAGTGACTGGAGTCACCTATACGTTCATTCTGTTCACATCGATGTTTCTTGTCTGAAAGGAATGTGTTGTCCTCGAAGCGGCCGCTGAGTGTGGCGGGGCAGGTTTTGGTCCTGCAACTGGTCGTCATGGCCGTCGTCGTTCTCGCCGGCGGAATACTGACGATCCTCAACGAGAGGTCCAACAGCGACGACGCCACCCGACGTGAGGTGACGGCGATCGCGGTGAGTATCGCCAACGAACCGTCGACGCCGCTGGCCATCGAATCCGACGACCCGACGTCTCGTCTGCAGCCGGAAACGGAGAAGATCAGGCAGGTCACCGGGGTCGATTTCATCGTCGTCATGGCTCCCGATCGCACCCGCTTCACGCACACCACCGTCGACCTGATCGGTAAACCGTTCAGCGGCAACATCGATCGTGCACTGCTCGGCGAGACGTTCACCGAGACGTACGTGGGCTCTCTCGGCCCGTCGATCAGAGCGGTCACACCCGTCACCGATACCGACGGCGAGATCGTCGGTCTCGTGTCCGCTGGAGTCACCCGCCAGAAGATCAGCGATCAGTTCCTGCAAGGCCTGCCGTTGATCCTCGCCGTCGTGCTCGCGGCCTTCGTCGTCGCTGCGACCGGTTCGACGCTGCTCAGCCGCCGGCTACGGCGTCAGACTTTGGGGATGGCTCCGGCCGAATTGCGGACGATGTACGAACATCACGACGCCGTTCTGCATTCCATCGGCGAGGGTCTGTTGGTGTTCGGACGCAGCGACGAGGCGGAGTTGGTCAACGACGAGGCCCGACGCCTTCTCGACCTACCGGACGGGCCGGTATCGCTGACGTCGTTGCCGGAGTCGATGCAACAGATGGACACCGGGATCGTTCGCGGTGAGCTGCATCTGACGAAAGATCGTGTACTCGTCGTCAACCAGGATCCGGTCATGTGGGAGGGCAAACGCCTGGGTAACGTCCTGACGATTCGCGATCAGACCGAGTTGCGTTCGTTGATGGGCGAATTGGATTCGGTGCGCAGTTTCGCGGAGTCACTGCGCTCGCAGGCGCACGAGGCGGCGAATCGGTTGCACACGGTCATCACGATGGTCGAGCTCGGTCGGCCCGAAGAAGCCGTCGAATTCGCGACGGCCGATCTCGAACTCTCGCAGACTCTCATCGACCGGTTGATGAACGCGGTCGGCGAGCCTGCGCTCGCGGCGCTGTTGCTCGGCAAGGTCAGCCAGGCCGCCGAACAGGGCGTCGAGCTGACGATCACCGACGACACGGCGATGGAACACGAAGGGGTTCTGACTGCTCGCGAATTGGTGACGCTGGTCGGCAATCTGATAGACAATGCGATCGATGCCTCGAAAGAATCCGACCAGCCGTGGGTCGAAGTGACGGTCCGCGACGCCGACGGTGAACTCGTCGTCCGGGTGGCCGACAGTGGCCCCGGCATTCCACCGGAAACCTTGAAAGCTGCTCTCCGGCGGGGATATTCGACCAAATCCGGCTCTCGCGGACTCGGCCTCGCGCTCGTGACGCAGGTGATCACGCGGCACGGTGGCACGTTGACCTCGGAAGTGACGTACGGGTCGGTGTTGGTGGCGACCATTCCGGGAGCGACGTCGTGATCCGCGTACTGATCGTCGACGACGAACCGCTCATCGCGGAGGCCCACAAGACGTACGTCGAGCGGACGCCCGGTTTCGACGTGGCCGGAGTCGCACACACCGGCGCTGCGGCCATGCGATTCGCCAGCACCGAACCCGTCGATCTGGTGTTGCTGGACATCGGCCTGCCCGACGCCAGCGGCATCGACGTCGCTGCGGCGCTCGGCGGTCTACGTCCGAGCCCCGACGTCATTGCCATCACCTCCGAACGTGATCTGTCGGTAGTTCGTTCGGCAGTGGCGCACGGCATCGTGCTGTATCTGCTCAAACCGTTCACGTTCGCTGCGTTCCGCGACAAGCTCGAGCGCTATCGCGAATTCCACGATGCATTACCCGCCGGCGAGAACGCGTCGAGTCAACGAGACATCGACCGTGCGATGGCACACCTGCGCACGGCCGACGAACGCGTCTCCACCCCCAAAGGCATTGCCCCACAGACGATGGACGGCATCACCGCCAGCGTCAAGGAATCCGTCGACGGCCTCAACGCCTCCGAGGCGGCCAAGGTTGTCGGCGTATCCCGGGTGACGGCCTGGCGCTACCTCGAACGACTGGCCGACGACGGTCTGGTCACCCGGCACACCGAATACGGTAAGGCCGGGCGACCGCAGGTCCGCTATGTGTGGCGCTGACGCGCCAGTGGTGTGGTTAAGCGCCCCCTGGGGCGCTTGATCACTCCACTGCGGCGCCAGCCGCACTCACGATCCAGGCGTACTCGAAAGCCGCTTCTTTCCATTTCTCGTAGCGTCCGCTGACTCCGCCGTGTCCGGCGCTCATTTCGGTCTTGAGCAGCAGGTCCGAGTCCCCGGTCTTCGTGGCACGCAGGGCCGCAACCCATTTGGCCGGTTCGACGTACAGGACGCGGGTGTCGTTGATGGACGTGATCGCGAGGATCGACGGGTAGTCCTTGGCCTCGACGTTCTCGTAGGGGCTGTACGACTTCATGTAGTCGTACACCTCCTTGTCCGCCAACGGGTTTCCCCACTCGTCCCATTCGATCACCGTCAACGGCAGCGACGGGTCGAGGATGGAGGTGAGTGGGTCGACGAACGGCACGTTGGCCAGGATGCCGTTGAACAGCTCGGGTGCGAGGTTGGCCACCGCTCCCATCAGCAGACCACCTGCGCTACCGCCGTCGGCGACCAGATGCTTCGGTGAGGTACGGCCGGTGTCGATCAGATGCTGTGCCGCAGCGATGAAGTCGGTGAACGTGTTCTTCTTCTGCAGCGTCTTGCCCTGGTCGTACCAGTGCCTACCCATCTCACCGCCGCCGCGCACGTGTGCGACGACGAAGACGATGCCACGGTCGAGCAGGGACAGACGTGCTACCGAGAACGACGGGTCCATCGATGCCTCGTACGATCCGTAGCCGTACAGCAGCGTAGGAGCAGGCCCCTCGGGGACGTCCTTGCGAGCGATGACCGACAGCGGAATCTGTGTTCCGTCCGGCGCGGTCGCCCACTCTCGGTGCTGCACATAGTCACCGGCATCGAACTGACCCAACACCGGCTGCGATTTACGAAGCAGCAGTTCACCGCTCGCGATATCCAGGTCGTAGACCTGACCGGGCGTAATGAACGAGGTGTAGACCATCCGCAGCAACGGCTGATCCCATTCCGGGTTCGAGCCCGCACCGACAGAGTAGAGCTCCTCGTCGAACTCCAGCTCGCGGTACTCGCCGTATCCCTCGTCGGTCAGCGGCCAGATCGCCATGCGGGTCAACGCTTCTCGGCGGTAGGTGAAGATCAGGTGGCTCGCGAAGGCGTCGATGTCCTCGACTCGGACGTCGCCCTGATGCGGAACCAGAATGCGCTGATCGAGTGGATCGCTGACCGGGGCCTCGGCGAGCAGGAAGTTCTCGGCCTTCTCCCCCTCGGTGCCCCAGCCGTTGACCGAGCCGTTGTGGGTGATCAGGAAGCGATCCTCACCGGCCACGACGGCATGCTCGATGCTGTACTCGATGCCGTCCGTGCGCGGCAGCACGACGCGGAATTCGCCCTCGGGATCGGTGGATTCCAGGACGAGGCACTCGGAGGTGATCTTCGACCCGACCCAGATCATCAGGTACTTCTCGCTACGGGTGGAACCGAATCCGACCCAGTAGCTCTCGTCGGGCTCGTGGAAGACCTTGACGTCCTCGGCCTTACCGAGCGTGTGCCGCCAGACGGTGTCGGGACGCCAGGACTCGTCGACCGTCAGGTAGAAGACATGCGTGGCGTCGGCGGTCCAGGTGGCACCCGGCGCGACGTTCTCGATGGTGTCGGCGAGCAGTTCACCGGTCTCGAGGTTCTTGAAACGCAGCGTGTACCGCTCGTCGCCCTCGGTGTCGGTGGAGTACGCCAGCAACGTGCCGTCGAGGCTGATGGAGAAGGCCCCGAGCGAGAAGAAGTCGTGACCCTCCGCCTCGACGTTGGCGTCGAGCAGGATCTGCTCCCCCGGCACATCCACGTCGGACGACAGTGTCGGCGGTGTCCAGTCGTCGGGAGAGTCGACGGGGCAACGGCATTGGAGGCCGTACGACTTTCCCTCGACGGTGCGTGAGTAGTACCACCACTGGCCCATGCGCGTCGGCACGGACAGGTCGGTCTCCTGGGTGCGCGATTTGATCTCGTCGAAGATCTTGCCGCGGAGTGCTTCCAGTCCGGCCGTATGCTGCTCGGTGTACGAGTTCTCGGCTTCGAGGTAGGCGATCACCTCGGGGTCTTCCTTGGCGCGCAACCACTCGTAGTTGTCGATGAACGTGTCGCCGTGATGGGTGCGCTCCTGCGGCACCTTCTTGGCAATGGGAGGGGTGATCGTCATGGCGTGACCCAATCGTCGAAGTTCAGGCCCGAGATGCGCTCGTAGGCCTCGATGTAGCGGCTGCGCGTTGCGGCGACGACGTCGTCGGGCAACGGTGGCGGTGGGGTGTCGGACGCTCGGTCCCAGCCGGATTCGCCGGTCAGCCAGTCGCGAACGAACTGCTTGTCGAAACTGGGCTGAACGCGACCTTCTTCGTACGAATCGGCAGGCCAGTAGCGCGAGGAATCGGGGGTGAGCACCTCGTCGGCGAGAACGAGGTTGCCGTCGGCATCGGTCCCGAACTCGAACTTGGTGTCCGCGAGGATGATTCCGCGTTCCAGAGCGAAGTTGGCTGCACGCGAATAGATCTCGATGGTGTCTTCGCGGAGCTTGAAGGCCAGCTCGGCACCGACCAGTTCGACGGCCTGGTCGAAGGTGATGTTCTCGTCGTGCTCGCCCAGTTCGGCCTTGGCGGCAGGAGTGAAGATGACCTCGTCGAGTTTGCTCGATTCGATCAGGCCGGGCGGCAGTTCGACGCCGCACACGGCGCCGGTCGCGTTGTAGTCCGCCAACCCGGATCCGGTGAGATAGCCGCGAGCAACGCACTCGATCGGCACCATGTTCAGCTTCTTCACCACCAGGGCGCGGCCGAGCAGTTCGGCGGGGATGCGTTCGTCGAGCGGATCACCGGCCAGGTGGTTGACGCCGCCGAGCTCCTCGAAGAAGAACACGCTCATCGCCGTCAACACCCGTCCCTTGTCCGGGATCGGGGTGTCGAGGATGTGGTCGTAGGCCGAGATTCGATCGCTCGCGACGAGCAGCAGATGCGCGTCGTCGATCGTGTACAGATCGCGGACCTTGCCGCCGGCCAGATGCTCGTAGCTACTCAGTGATGGTCGCACGAGGCTCAACACTATCTGGGCCGGTGCCGCCACGTCGGCGGGCAGGGATCACAATGAGTAGCAATGGCAACGACCGAATCGACCCCGGACATCGGATTCCGCTCCGAACGCGGTCCCATCCTGATCGCGCTGATGCTCAGCTCGTCGCTGGTTGCGCTGGACGCGACGATCATCGCCACTGCGGTGCTCACCATCGTCGGCGACCTCGGCGGGTTCGCGCAGTTCCCGTGGTTGTTCTCGATCTACCTGCTGGCACAGGCTGTCTCGGTGCCGCTCTACGGCAAATTGTCCGATCTGTTCGGGCGCAAGAAGATCATGGTGTTCGGCATCGCGGTGTTCTGCCTGGGCTCGATTCTGTGCGGCCTGGCGTGGAGCATGCCTGCTCTGATTGCTTTCCGCGCGATTCAGGGACTCGGTGCGGGTGCCGTCCAGCCGATGTCCATCACGATCGCAGGCGACATCTACACGCTGCCCGAGCGCGCCAAGGTGCAGGGCTACCTGGCCAGCGTGTGGGCGATTTCCTCGGTGCTCGGCCCCGCCCTCGGTGGCGTCTTCTCCGAGTACCTGTCGTGGCGGTGGATCTTTTTCATCAACATTCCGCTGTGCGCGGTGGCGGCGTTCATGTTGCTGCGCAAGTTCGAGGAAGGCGCAGTCGAACGCGCCAAGCCGAAGATCGATTACCTCGGTGCCGCTCTGCTCACCGTCGGCGCGACGATGGTGCTCCTCGGCCTGCTCGAAGGCGGCCAGTCCTGGGCCTGGGGTTCGCCGATCAGCATCGCGATCTTCGTCGTGGGCTTCCTACTGCTGGCGGTGTTCGCATGGGTCGAGTCCCGCGCCGAGGAGCCGATCCTGCCGCTGTGGGTGTTCACCCGGCGGGTGCTGGTGGTCAGCAGCTTCATCTCGTTGCTCGTCGGCGCATTGATCCTGGGACTGACGTCCTACGTCCCGACCTTCGTACAGGGCGTGTTCGGCACAGGAGCCATCATCGCCGGCTTCTCGCTGTCCACGCTGACCCTCGGCTGGCCGATCGCGGCATCCCAGTCCGGGCGGGTGTATCTGCGCTTCGGCTTCCGCACGACGGCAGTGGTCGGCGGTTCGATCGGGATCGTGGGCACGGCACTGACGACTCTGCTCGACGCCGATTCGCAGATCTGGCACGTCGCGGCGATGTGCTTCGTCATCGGCCTCGGCATGGGGTTGATCGCGAGCCCCACATTGATCGCCGCACAGTCGAGCGTCGAGTGGGCCGAACGCGGCGTCGTCACCTCCACCAACATGTTCGCCCGTTCACTCGGTAGCGCCGTCGGCGTCGCGGTGTTCGGTGCCATCGTCAACGCCCGTGTGTCCGGAGATCCAGAACCCGAACAACTGTCCGACGCCATCCATCTGGTCTTCATCGGAGTGCTGGTCGCCGCCGTCCTGATGACTGTCGCTGCGGTGTTCATGCCCAAGCGCACGGCCCGATAACTCGCCCACTGCGCAGGGTTCCGCCGCGTACCGCGACCGGAACCCTGCGTCACGGGATCAACGCACCGAACGCGGAAACCAGTGCACCGGCGAGGTCACCGAGACGTTCACGGCTGTACCGGGAGCGAATCGGTCGCAGGCCCGAGCGACGACACGCAGCCGGAGCCCGGTATCGCGGTGTCGCACAGTGACCGAGCATTCGGGGCCGGTGAAAACTTCGTGTTCGACGAGAAATTCGCCGTCCTCGCGCTCCGACACCACCAACTGCTCGGGCCGGAGCAAGACCTGCCCCATACCCGTTGCCCTGGTGGTGGATTCGAGACGACCGAGAACGGTGTCGACCCAACCGTCGCGCGCGGCAGCATCGACGTAATAGGCGTCGCCGACGAAGCTCGCCACAGCCGGCGTGGTGGGCCGCTCGTACAGTGCACGCGGCGTATCGACCTGCGCACAGCGCCCGCCCAGCAGGACCGCAACCCGATCCGCGGTGCCCAGAGCCTCGGCCCGATCGTGGGTGACGAGAATCGACGCGGTCTTGCTGGTGAGCAACAACTCTCGCACGTCCTGCCGAATCGAGGTCCGCAGACCTGCATCGAGAGCAGCGAACGGCTCGTCCATCAACACCACCGAGGGAGCCGGGGCCAATGCGCGCGCCAACGCGATCCGCTGTTGCTGCCCGCCCGAGAGTTCGCTGGGTCGAACCGCACCGGCGTCGGGCAGTCCGACGAGCTCGAGCATCTCGTCGACGCGTCGGGCACGCTCGGCTCGGCCGGACAGGTACGGCCGCACGAACCCTGTGCGCAAACCGAATTCGATGTTCCGGCGCACCGTCAGATGTGGAAACAGTCCACCTTCCTGCGGCATCAGGCCCACCCCCCGCTTCTCCGGTGGCACCTGAACACGCCCGGCGACGGAGAGGTCGCGCCCGTCCGCGGTGATGCGGCCCGCATCGATACGGTGCAGGCCTGCGATCGATCGCAGCAGAGTCGTCTTGCCGCAGCCGGAGGGTCCGAGAACGGCGAGCATCTCACCGTCGCCGAGGTCGAGATCGATTCCGTGCAGCACCGTCGTACTGCCGTACGAGGCAACGAGATCGGACATCACCATGCTCATGACAGTGTCACTCGCTTTCGCGTCGTACGCCGCAGCGCCCGGGTCAGGACGATCGTCGGGACCACAGAGATCAGGATCAACGCGAGGGCGTAAGGGGCTGCCTCGCCGTAGCGGAATGCCTCGGTGGTGGACCACAGCGTGGTCGCGAGCGTGTCCACACCGCGGGGGCGCAGCATCAACGTCGCCGGTAGTTCCTTGGCGACGGTCAGGAACACCAGGGCGGCTCCGGCCGCGATGCCGGGCGCGGCGACAGGAATCGTCACCCGCAGGTCGGTGCGCACTCGCCCGGCCCCGAGGGTCCGTGAAACATCCTCGAGCACAACCGGAGTGGCGTCGACGACCGATCGGGTGCTGCCGACGGCCAACGGCAGGAACAGCACCACGTACGCCACCACCAGCAGCACCGCGGTCTGATAGAACGACGGCAGAAATCTGATTCCGAGAAACACCGTCGCCAGTCCCACGGTGATACCCGGGAGACCGTGCGCAATGTACGTGGACAACTCGGCGGTGCGCGCACTGCGGGACGTGGACCGGGCCGCGAACAACGCCACCGGCAACGCAAGCACGGCCACCACCAGAGCAGCAGTCGCCGAGTACTGGACCGTCTTGGCGCTGACAGCCAGCACGTCCGACCAGTCGACGGTGAAGCGCAGCGATCGAGTGAGCCATCGCGCCAGGGCCAGAATCGGTACCAGCACCGAAACACCGAGGGCTGCAACGATAACGGCCAGAGCAGGCACGCGCCACCGGCCAAGAACCACAGGCTCGGCCATCCGGTCGGTACCCGATCCCACGCGCGCCGTGGCCCCGCGTCGAGCACGCCGTTCGAGGAGGGTCAACACCAACGCGCCCACCACGAGGACCAACCCGAGAACAGCGGCCGCGGTGCGATCGAGCCCGCCGCGGTAGGCGCTGTAGATGCCAAGAGTGAAGGCGTCGTACCGCATCAGTGCCACCGCCCCGAAGTCACTGATGGTGTACAGCGCCACCAGCAGCGCGCCTGCTGCCGCAGCCGGAACGACGCGACGGCACTCGACGGTCAGTGCGGTGCGTACCGCCCCGCGGCCGAGGGTGCGGGACACTTCGGCCAACGACGGGTCCGCGGTGGCGAACGCCGCGGACACCGGCAACATCACCAGCGGGAAGCACGACAACGTGAGCACCAGCGCAGCACCGGAAAATCCTGCAAGGGAGGGAAATTCAGCGATCCACAGATAACCGGACACGTACGACGGGATGGCCAGCGGTGCCGCGAGGATCATCGAGAAGATGCGTCGACCCGGTAGATCGGTTCGGACGGTCAACCAGGCGAGCAGCGTGCCCACCACGACGGAGGCGACCACCACGGTGAGCGCGAGCGTGGCCGTCCGGACAACGAGGTCGAGGGTGCGTTGCCGCAGGAGCAGCCGCAGTACCTTCTCGGTTCCGCCGTCGAACGCTCGAACGAACAGGTACACCAAGGGTGTCAGCGTCAGCGCTCCCACGCACAACGCGGTCGTCCCGAGAACGGGACGACCGCCGAAGTGGCGCCGCAGAAGCGGCTGGAGTGCAGACTCGAACACCGACTAGATGATTCCGACGTCGGTGAGCAGGGTCTGGGTCTCCTCGAGGGACGAGAGTCGGCCCAGGTCGAGGTCGGTCGAACCCAGGTCCGACAGCGGCGGCAGGTCGTAGTCGGACGTGACGCCGTCGATGACGGGGTATTCGGCGGTCTCGTTGGCGAAGTACGTCTGCGATTCGATCGAGAGCAACTCGCGCACGAAATCGAATGCCGCTTCCTGGTTGTCCGACGCCGCCAGCACACCGGCACCGGCGACGTTGATCAATGCGCCGGGGTCGCCGGGCTCGAAGTAGTGCAGCTCGACGGGAGCGTCGGCACCGTTCTCGTCCTTGAACGGGTACCAGTAGTAGTGGTTGAGCAGTCCCGTGGAGACCTGCCCGTCGTTGACGGCGGTCAGCAGCGGACCGTTGCCCTCGAACGCGACCGGCTCGTTGGCGACGAATCCTTCGAGCCAGGTGCGCGCACCCTCCTCGCCGCGCTGCACGCGCAATGCGGTGACGAACGCCTGGAACGACGCGTTGGTGGGTGCGTAGCCGATCTGTCCGCGCCAGCGTGGGTCGAGCAGTCCGTCGATACCGGTGGGCAGGTCTGCTGCCTGCACCGAATCGGAGTTGTAGGCCAGCACGCGGGCCCGTGCGGACGTGGCGACCCAGGTGCCGTCGGTGCCGCGGTACTGCTCGGGGACGAGCGCGAGGATGTCCTCGGGCAGCGGTGCGAGCGCCCCTGCTTCGTCGAGGGCCCCCAGTGCACCTGCATCCTGGCCGTAGAAGACGTCGGCCGGCGTCGCGTCGCCCTCTTCGAGGATCTTCGCGGCCTGGGCGTTGGTGTTGCCCGAGTAGTCGACCTCGACGCCGCCGCCGATGCGTTCGATCAGGGGGTCGACGAGTTCTTCGCCGCGGCCGGAGTACACCACCAGGGCGGACTCTGCGGTGGCGGACTCGGAGGTGGAGGTGGTGTCACCGGAGTCCGAAGAGCTGCAGGCGACCAAACCGAGGGCAAGGGTTGCACTGCACGAGAGCAGCGCCAGACGGCGAACGGTGAACACGGTTCTCCTGACGAAAACGGGTCAAACGGACAATTCGAGAAAGTACACCACCAAGGTGAGGCTCAGCTACTTTCCCCCCCGGATTGAACGACCGGCAGCCCGGGCATTCCCGCCCGATGACCGAACGCGTGCTCGTCACCGGTGCCAGCATCGCCGGCCCCACCGTCGCCTACTGGCTCGACAGAGCGGGATACGACGTCGTCGTCGTCGAGCGCAGTCCGCAGCTGCGTCTGGGCGGCCAGAACATCGACGTCCGCGGTAGTGGACGCGAGGTGCTGCGGCGCATGGGCCTGGAGCAGACCCTGCTGGCCAACGGCACCACCGAGAAGGGCACCAGATTCGTCGACGATTCCGACGCCACCATCGCGGCCTTTCCGGCCGGAGACGGATCACACGACGGACCGACGGCGGAGATGGAGATTCTGCGCGGCGAGTTCGCGCGGATTCTCGTCGAATCAGCCGGTCCGCGAACCGAGTACCGGTACGGCGATCGCGTCGTCGACGTGGCTCAGGATGCCGACGGCGTCGATGTCACGTTCGCGTCGAACGCAGCGGAGAGGTTCGACCTCGTCGTGTTCGCCGACGGAATCCGTTCCAGTAGCAGAGAACTGGCGTTTCCTGCCGAGGCGGAGACCACGCCCGTCGGCCTGTACACCGCCTACGGGGTCTTGCCGAAGGGACCGAGTGACGACGGCTGGTGGCGGTGGTACAACGCCCCCGGATCCAGGGTCGCCAATCTGCGCCCGGACAACCTCGGCACGACGCGTTTCAGCCTGTCCTGGGTGTCCGACGACGGCGGGTACGAAACCGCGTCCACCGAAGAAGTCGTGGCCGCCTTGCGAGCGACGTTCGCCGACGTCGGCTGGGAAGTGCCCAGAATGCTGAATTCGCTCGGACCGGATTCGGAGCTCTACGTCGACTATCTGGCCCAGGTGCAGGCCCCACGCTGGTCGAACGGCAGAATCGGCATGCTGGGCGACGCTGCTTGGTGCGCAACACCATTGAGCGGGATGGGCACCACATTGTCGGTCACCGGGGCCTACGTGCTCGCCGGGGAACTCGCCCGAGCGCGCGATCATCGCGCCGGGTTCGAGGCCTTCGAGGCGCGCATGCGGCCGTTCGTGAATCAGGCTCAGAAGCTGCCGCCCGGCGTGCCTCGCGTCGCGCATCCGAAAACGACTGTGGGAGTCGCTGCTTTTCGCACGGTGCTGCGTCTGGCCGGATCGAAGCCGGTCCAGGCGGTCACGAGCAGATTCTTCGGTCCCGACGCGGCGACGCTGGAATTGCCCGACTACGAGTTTCGGCGTTAGAGCCCGACCCGCTCGAGCAGCGCGTCGAACGCCTCGCTGGCTTCCTGCTCGGTGCGGCCGGATTCGATGACGCCGTTGTACACCGCGAGCGCCTCCTCCTGGTACTGCTTGTACTTTTCGAGCCACTTCTCCGAGTCAGCGCGCCAGTAGCCGATGATGTCGAAATACTTGTTGTCGTAGCCCAGGTCCTTGCGGAAGTACTTGCGTACCCGGCGCGAGGACGACGCCTCGGCGGCGAACCACACGTAGCCGCGTCCCTCGGGTAGCGGGTAGGCGAGCACCGCGTCGTCGAGCACGCTGGCGCTGTCTCCGTTTCCGGATCCGATACGCCAATCGAACGTCACATCGGCGGCTGTCTCGAACGTCTGGATGTCACCGCGCTCGAGTACCTCGACAATCGCGTGTGCGCGGGTGTTTGCGGGCAACTGTTCGATCAGTCGACCCAGCGCAGGAACTCCGGTCATATCGGCCACCAGCAGCAGCCAATCGACGTCGGCGGGCGGTGAGTACCACGACCGCGGACGGGTGAAGAGCACCGTCTGGCCGGGGGCGGCCTGCTGGGCCCAGGTGGCCGCGACGCCGCCCTCGTGTGCGAAGAAGTCGATGGTCAACTGGCCGCGGTCGGGATCGACGCGGCGGATCGTGTAGTTCCGGCCCTCCGGCGCGTTCTCGAGGCCGTGGAACCACCACAGGCCGTCGACCTCGGTCATCGGCGGCGGTGCCGACTCGCCTTCGCGCGGAAAGTAGACCCCGACGCACTCGTCGGGTGCTCCGATCGTGCGGTAACCGGCGACGTGCTCGCCGCCGAAGGTGACGCGCACCATGTGCACGGTGAGTTGCTCCACCGCAACGACGTCGGCGTAGTGGAAACCACGCTGCTGATCGGTCATCTTCGTCCTCGATACATCTCTCGTCCGACTGTGCGAGAACCCTCAGGCTAACTCGGCGGCAATTCTGGTCAATTCTAAACTAAGCCTTGCCTAGCCTGCCAGCGGCCACCTTGGGTATCACCAACGGGGTGTGCGATTCCGGATCGTCGATGATGCGGCACGGCAGTCCGAACACCGCCTCGACCAAGTCGGCAGTGACGATCTCCGCCGGTGGGCCCTCGGTGACCACCGCGCCGTCCTTCATCGCGATGATGTGGTCGGCGTATCGACATGCATGGTTGAGATCGTGCAACACCGCGACGAGGGTGTTGCCGTTGTCCCGATTCAACGTCGCCAGCAGGTCGAGAAGTTCGATCTGGTGCGCGATGTCGAGAAACGTCGTCGGCTCGTCCAAGAGCAACAGCGGGGTCTGTTGCGCGAGAACCATTGCCACCCAGACTCTTTGCCGCTGTCCACCGGACAGCTCGTCGACCGGACGGGCCGACAGCGACGTCACTCCGGTCGCAGTCATGGCCTCCACCACCGCGGCCTCGTCCGCGACGGACCATTGCCGAATCAACTTCTGATGCGGATAGCGGCCTCGCGCAACCAGATCGGCCACCGAGATGCCGTCCGGCGCGATGGAGGTTTGCGGCAGGAGCCCGAGTCGGCGGGCGACCTCCTTCGCCGGGTACGACGAGATGGACTTGCCGTCGAGCAATACCGTGCCGCCGGTCGGCTTCAGCAGCCGCGACAACGCGCGCAACAGTGTCGATTTACCGCAGGCGTTCGGCCCGACGATCACGGTGAACTTGCCGTCGGGAATGTCGACGGTCAACTTCTCGCTGATGATTCGTTTGTCGTATCCGACGGTGATGCCGTCCGCGTACAGGCGTGGCCTCGTCGTCATTGCTTCCGCCCTTCTCGTGCCAACAACCAGACGAAGTACGCGCCGCCCACACAGACCGTCACCACGCCGACCGGAAGTTGAGTGGGCGCGAACACTCGTTGCGCTGCAACGTCACTGACGATCAGGAGCAGAGCACCCATGCATGCTGCCGGCACCATCGCCACCGACGAGGTACCGGTGAGCCGCCGAGCCAACTGCGGCGCGGCGAGCGCAACGAACGAAATGGGCCCCGCTGCGGCCGTGACCAGTGCCGTGAGGGCGACCCCGAGAATCACCAGCATCAGACGCGTCGGCTCGACGCGGATTCCGAGCGCTCTCGCCGCGTCGTCACCCATCTCGAGTACCGGTAGCCGTGTCGACAGCGCCGCCGCCACGGGGGTGACGACAGCCAGGGCCACGAGAACGGGAACCACCTGCGGCCACCCCAACCCGTTGAGTGTGCCCGCGCCCCAGACGGCGGCTGCGATTGCCTCGGAGACATCGGCTTTCACCACGAGCCAGGTATTGACGGACGCCAGGACGGCACTGACCGCGATACCGACGATGATCAATCGAAAGCCCTGCACGCCGCGCTTGTAGGCGAGCACGTACACCACGGCGGCGGCCACCAGTCCGCCGACGAGCGCGCCCGCTCCGGTCCGGTAGTAACCGCCGCCGAGCGTCAGGATGACGACGAGAGCGCCGGTGTACGCGCCGGTCGAGAAGCCGATGATGTCCGGGCTGCCCAACGGATTTCGCGTCAACGACTGAAAGATCGCACCCGACACCCCCAGGGCAGCTCCGAACAGGAATGCCAGCGCAACCCGGGGGAACCGCGACTGCATCACGACGATCTCGGTGATGCGCGGGGCGTCGCCGAACACCGCTGCGAGCACCTGGCCCGGTGGAACGTGGTAATCGCCGGTGCCGATCGCGAGGACGGCGACAACCGCTGTCAGCAACAGCAGGGCCGCGCAGACGAGGACCGTACGAACGTCGATTCGTGCGCCCAGCACTGTGCGAACGATCCACACCCTTCTGCCGAAGTCGATGTTCCCGGCGCGCGGTGCCCGGATCACAGCCCGCTCGCCTTCTTTCGGCGGACCAACAGGATCAGAACGGGAGCCCCGACGAAGGCGGTGACGATACCGACCTGCAACTCCCCCGGCTCGATGACGATTCGGCCGACGACGTCGGCGAACAACAGCAGTGCCGGTGCCGCGAACACGGTGTGGATCAGAATCCAACGCTGGTCCGGCCCGACGAACCAGCGCACCATGTGCGGCACCATCAGCCCCACGAACCCGACCGGTCCCGCCGCCGCAGTCGCTGCTCCGGCCAACAGGGTCACCGCAACGACCCCGACGGTCCGCGTCCGAAGCGCATTGGCTCCCAACGACCGGGCCAGCTCGTCGCCCAGTGCGATCGCATTGAGCGGACGCGCGACGAGCGCCGCAAGACACAGTCCGAGTACGACGAACGGGCCGGTCGCCGCCGCGATGTCGAGGCCTCGACCCGCCAACGAGCCTGCGCCCCAGAACCGCATCCTGGCGAAGGCGTCCGGGTCCAGCAGCAGCATCCCGGAGGTGACGCCGCCGAGCACCGCACCGAGGGCAATACCGGAGAGCGTCAAGCGAATCGGAGTGGCACCCGCTCGTCCCACCGAACCCAGCGCGTACACCGCGACGGTGGCGAGAACGGCACCGACGAACGCGAACCACACATAGAACCGAACGTCGGTCACGCCCAACACCCCGACTGCGAAGGCGACGAAGAGTGCCGCTCCGGCATTGACGCCCAGAATGCCCGGGTCGGCCAACGGGTTGCGCGTCATCGCCTGGATCAGCGCGCCCGCGACGCCGAGCGCGGTACCGACGAGCACACCGAGCACGGTCCGTGGAACTCGGAGCTCGCGGACGATCACCGCGTCGGTGGAACCGTTCGAAGACCACAGTGCGTGCCACACGTCACCGACAGCGATGTTCTCGGCTCCCACAGCGATACTCACCAGGCACAGAATCGCGAGGACGACGACGACGAGAATCAGACCGGCGGTCCTGCCGGCATCGGTTCGGGCCAGACCACCGACGAGAGCCGGAACATCGCTCTGTTCCGGCTCGTCGCCCGCAGTGATACCCCGCCGTTTCACACCACCGAACGCACCCTCGCACCCACCGCGGACTTGACGATCTCACCGCTGCGCACAGCGATGTTGGACAGCAGAGAGGACGTCAAACCGTGGGTGTGCTCGGTGCCGCCCTGCAGGTAGATCGAACCCACTGTCGATCCACGCGTGACGAGCCGGTAGTCCCGCGTCACGCGCGGACCGTGCGCATCGAATTCGACGGCGTCGAACAACGGCCCGAGGATGTCGGGCAGATCGAGTGACGTGAAGCCGGTGGCATAGACGACAGCGTCGCACAGCACGTCCTCGGCCAGTCCTGTCGGCCCGTGTTCCACCGATGCCCGCACGCCCGACGCCTCCTCCGTGACATCGGCCAGTCGGGAGGCTCCGTGCACGAACAGCCGGCGCTGTCCGCTGACCCGCTCGGCGTACTCGCGCGCGTACAGCTCCTCGATCAGGGGCAGGTCGACGGCGGAGTAGTTGGTACCGCGGTGATAGTGCAGCAGCTGATCGCGCAGGGAATGCGAGGACGAGTAGAAGTCGTCGACGGCGGTCGGATCGAAGATGCGGTTGGCGTAGGGGCTGTCGTCGGCCGGACTGTACCCGTACTTGCGCAGTACCGCATGCACGGACGCGTCCGGATAGGTCGAATGCAGGTAGTCGACCACTTCGGCTGCGCTCTGCCCGGCACCGACGACGACGAACGTGCGGTGAGTGCGCGACGGCAGCCGGTCGAGGTGGCCGAGCAGGTCGTGATTGTGGAATTGCCGCGCCGACGCGCTGACTCCGTCCGGCAGGGCCGCGGTCAGGCCGCCTGCGAGCACGATGTTGCGGCCGCGGACGGTCCCGGTGCGCCGCCCCTCGGTGCGGACGCCGTAACCGTCACCGGTGTCGACGACCGCGGACGCCCGCGTGCCGTAGTGCACCGCGGCGTCGACTTTGCCTGCGGCCCAGGACAGGTAGTCGTGGAACTCGAGCCGGCTGGGGAAGAACGTCTGCAGATTGATGAAGTGGTTGAGCCGGCCCCGTTCGGCGAGATACGACAGAAACGTGTACTCGCTGCTCGCATTGCGCTGGGTGGCAAGGTCTTTGAGGAAGGAGATCTGCATCGTGGTTCCCGGCAGCAACATTCCGGGGTGCCAAGCGAACTCGTCCTTCGACTCGACGAAGCACGACGTCAGGCGCTCGGCCGGAGCACACTGTCGATTGTGTTCCTCGATCGCGATGGCCAAGCCGAGGTTGGAGGGCCCGAAGCCGACCCCGACGATGTCGTATTCGCCGTCGAGGTCGCTGCTGTAGTCGTCGCTCGGGCTCATCGGATGCTCGCCCCCGACATCTGATCGAGCGCACCGGGGACCGGTTCGGCAGGGTCCACTCCGAGGGCAACGATGCTGTTGTCCGAGTCGACGTGCACCACGGAGGGACTGTGTGTGGGCAGCTCGGCGTTCTCGACCTGACGGAACGACATGATGATCACCAGATCACCCGGAGACACCAGATGGGCCGCGGCACCGTTGATTCCGATCACGCCGGATCCCGGATGGCCTTCGATCACGTAGGTGACCAAGCGAGCGCCGTTGGTGATGTCGACGACGTGGACCTGTTCGCCCTCGATCAGATCGGCCGCCTGCATCAGAGTCGAATCGATCGTGATGGACCCGACGTAGTGCAGATCGGCGTGAGTGACAGTGGCACGGTGGATCTTTCCACCCAGCATGGTGCGGTGCATCAGGCGTCGTTCTCCTTCTTACGGACGAGATATGGGGCAACGCTGGCGAGCTTCTCGCAGGTCTCGTCGAATTCACGTTCGGGCTTGGACTGGCCGACGATGCCGGCTCCGGCACGCAGCCATGCGGAACCCTGCTGCTCGTAGACAGCGCGCAGCACGAGTGCTGCTTCGAATTCTCCCGTCGATGATGCCTTCACGACGGCACCGGAGTACAGGCCGCGCGGTGAGTCGTCGAGCCGACCGATGGCGTCGATGGCCTCCTTCTTCGGGATCCCCGACGCCGTGACGGCCGGAAACAGGGCACCGAAGGCATCCCAGCAGGACAGGTCCTCGCGCAGGCGTGCGCGCACGGTGGACGCGAGATGTTGGACACTTCCCCGTTCGCGCACGCTCATGAAGTCCGAGACGGCCGTCGACCCCGGGCTGGCGATCGATTCGAGTTCCTCGAACGAGGTACGCACGGACACAGCGTGTTCGGTGATCTCTTTCGGATCCTGTTCGAGATCGGACTTCGCTGCCGAGTCGGCATCGGAACCGAGTCCGAACGCTCTCGTTCCCGCGAGCGGCTCGGTGGTGACGATCCCGTGTGCGTCGACGGAGGCGACCAATTCCGGGCTGAAGCCTGCGGCACGCAGATCGCCGAGATGCAGCAGAAAAGAGCGGGCCGGAGTGTTCGCCGTACGCCCGGCGCGGTAGGTGCCCGGCATGTCGAGATCGAATGGGATACGCACGCTCCGGGACAGAATGACCTTGGCGTAGTCGCCCCGTCGGATTTCCGTTACGGCCTGTTCGACGCGGCCGCGGTAGTCGTCGAGATCTCCGCCGACGTCGAGAGCGTGCACGGTCGGCAGCTCGTCGCCGCCGATCGCGTCGAGCGCGGCCAGTACCGAGGCGCGGTCCTCGTCGCTGCCGGTCACCTCGACGGCATCGTGTTCGCGGCCGAAGCGGACCTCGACGCGGGGCACCACCAGGTGCGCGAGGATGTCGTCGGCGTCGCGCCCGGCGGCAGTGGACCGATCGACGTCGTGCAGGTGCTCTGCGAACCCGAAACCGACGAATCCGTAAGCGTTCCACTGTTCTCGGGTCAGGCCCGTGCAGGCCTCGCTCAGGGCCGCTGCCGGGTTACCGGACCAGCTCCGCTCGGCCGGTTCTCCGGCCCCCCAGGTGGTGGTCACGAGGTGGGGCCGAAGCACGATGCGAGCGACCACGCCGCCCGCGAACACCCAGCGTCCCCGGTCCTCGTACACGACGTACTCGTCGAACAATCCGGACTCCGCCAACGCGACGACCGTACGCAGTCCCCGCTGCAGTTCGGTCCCCTCGGCCGTGTCCATCGTCGTTTCTTCGACAACGGTCATTGTGTGTGCACTCCTGACGGTGAATCGGTCCGTGACCGCGCATTGCGCGCAACGTCTGCGGTCGGCATCGGCGCGCGCCTTCGATAGGGAACGCTAACCTAACCGACTCGGCAGCACAACGGCTTCCTCGGTGTCAGCGAACACGGCGTAGATCGAGCACCGAGATACCCCAGCCGACCAGCGTCGACGCCGCGACCTCGAGGCCGGCATCGGCTGCTACGCAGGCAAATTCGGCTTTCGTTCGTACACCGCTGCCGTGCATGCAGAGCATCAGCAGATCGAATTCCGACTGATCCTCGTTGAACGACCCGTCGTTGGACAGTCGCTCGACGACCACCAATTTTCCGTTGTCGACCAATCCTGTTGCCGCGTTGCGCAACAGCAGTGCGAGATCGTCGTCTCGATAGTGTCCGGTGACCTCGAGCATCAGATACGCGTCGAATCCGTTCCCGTGCTCCACATGCGGCTCGGACATCACGCTCTGCGGGTGATTCACCACTCGCCCTTCGAGTTCGGGCCATTTCCCGAGGTCGCGTCGAATCAGGTCGAGTTCGCTGGGCAACCCGAGCACACCCGCCGATACTCCGTCGTACCGGGAGAGAACGGAACCGAGCACCACTCCGGATCCTGCCCCCGCCACCAACAGGGTCGAGACCCCGTCGAACGAATAGTCCTGCACCAGAGCAGGACCCAGGAACGCGGCCTCGTCGGCGATGTGGTTGTGATGCAGTTCGGCGAGCCGCGGGGACGCCTCGAGGTCTTCGGTCAACGTGTTGCCGGTCAGCAGGCTCGCGCTGGCGGTACCGGTCCGCAGGCTGTCCACCAGACCTGTGATCGACAGTTCCACCCGTGCCTCGATCCCGTCCAGGTCCAGCCAGTGCGAGATCCAGTCGTCGCCGAGCATCGCCTCACCGATATCGCCGAGAATCAGATCACCGGTGGAGTTCTCGGCGAGGACGTCGACGGCACGCAGATAGCGCACGAATTTCGCGAGGGCGCGCGCGTCCGTCTCGGTGGCTTCCGCCAGCGATTCGACGGAGCACGCCCCTCGGGACACGTGCAACGGGATACGTAACGTGTTGGCCGCCCTGAAAGCGAAGGGCGACAGTATTTCCGCACGTTCGGCGAGCCTGTCGAACGGCTCGGACTCACCGCCGCTGAGGTCGGGCACCTCGGGATCGTCGGCGCGGGTCAGAACCTCGGCGCGACGCCAGTACCCGGTGACGTCGACCATCTCCGGCGGCAGGCCGCGGTCCTCGCGCAGATACCGACGGATTCCCTTGAGAGCGGTCGCTTCCCCTGCCACCCAGGCGAACACCGTTCCGTCCCACCAGGGTGCCGCCCGCACCGCACTGTCGAGCAAGTCGCCGGTGCCGGCGGTGACGCCGTCACGGTGGACCCACGTGATCTCGGCGTCGGCGGCCGTCGGCAACGGCAACTCTCGCTCGACGTCGGCGACCTCGACGAACACCCGAATTCGCCGGCCCGGCAATGCCTCTTCGAGATACCGAGCGATGGCAGGTAACGCGGTCTCGTCGCCGACGAGCAACACCCAGTCGACATCGGCCGGAGCATGGCCCGACCGCACCGGTCCGAGCAGGGTGATGGAATCGCCGACGCGGCAACGCCGACCCCACGTCGACGCGATGCCGGTGTCGTGGGTGACGAAGTCGAGAGTCACCTGCGCGGTCTCGGGATCGACGCTGCGCACGGTGTAGTTGCGGGTCACCGGACGCGGATCACGCGGCCATTCGACGGTGCGCTCGTGCTGGGTCGGAAGCACCACCGTGCCGTCGGTCTCCGCCGGGAAGAACAACCGAACGAAGTCGTCGAATCCTTCGCTGCGCAACGCCGGGAACCGGTAGTCGCCGCGCGAGAACTCGCGCAGCTGCGGCCCACCCAACACGATTCGGCGCATACCCGAACCCAGCTGACGTGTTTCGATCACCGTTGCCGTGCGCAGGACTTCGGGAAAGACGACCTGAAGTCGATGGGACCTTGCCACGGTGGAACACGCTCCTGTCTTCGAAAGTGAATACGCCTGTGCTCGCGTCGAGTGGGCCGCCCGAGTGTTGTCAGCCCTGAACGTTCTCGGCGGCAGTGTTCAGCGCCGAGGCCACGTCGTCGAGGATGTACGGGATCGTCAGCACCGTCAGGCCACCGAACGCGAAGTTCTTGTCGGCACTGAGGGCCTCGGTGGAGGCGGTACGCCCCTGCGAAAGTACGGGCTGCGAGGCCACGGCGGGTTCGGCCAGGAACCCGGCGAGAGATTCCTTGTCGTACGCCACGACGAACAGCACGTCGGACTTCAGCAACGACGCCTGTTCGAGGCTGAGCTCGAAGTACACGGCGTCGGGGTCCTTGGCCGGGTCGGCCTGTTGGATGGTGGGCTCGTTGACGAGACCGAGCTGCTCGAGGAACTCGACTCGTACGTCGTTGTCCTTGCTGACGGCGAAAGTGCCGGGTGCGTTGGGCAGCGCGACGGTGACCGTCTTGCCTTGCAGCGCAGAGTACTTGGTCGCCGCATCGGCAATCGAGCCCTCGACTCCGGAAACCAGGTCGGCGGCCTCCTTATCCTTGCCCAGCGCCTTGCCCGCGATGGTCAGCTGGTCCTCCCACGACGTGGTCCACTGCTTGTCCGGGTACGCGACGACGGGCGCGATGTCGGAGAGCTTGTCGAACTCCTCCTGGCTCAACCCCGAGTACGGCGCGAAGATCAGATCCGGTGCGGCGGCAGCGAACTGCTCGACCGGAACCGCTCCGGTGCCGTCACCGGAGAGCAGCGTCGGCGCGTCGCCGCCCAGGTCGGCGAGAGCCTTCGCGTCCCACGGCAGAACGCCACGTTCGTCCGCACCGTACTGGGCACCGTCGAATGTAGGCATCGCAACGGGTACGACTCCGAGGGCGAGAATCGCGTCCTGGTTCGACCAACCCCAGGTCGCGATCCGCTTCGGTGCCTCGGGGATCGTCGCGGATCCGAGTGCCGAGTCGATCGTGACCGGAAATGCGGACTCCTGCGCAGACGTCGTGGCGTCGGCGGCAGGCGTCTCCTCGGTGTCGCTGCTGCATCCGGCGGCGAGGGCGATGGTCAGCCCTCCGGCGAGCGCGATCGACGCGGCGCTCCTCATCCACTTCGTACGAACCTTCATCGTTCTTCGGAACCTCTCGACTCGACCACGCACTGACTGCGTCCACACCCGACCGGGCGAGGCGACTGACAAGGTAGCACTAATGAGGTTACCCTTGCCTCATTAGCCCGTCCTCGGACTCCCTGTCCTCCACGATTCGACACGCGGCCGACAGGGCCTCCCGCCAGAGCCTGGCCAGTTCCTCCACACCGTCGAGCACTCCTGCCGGCCACGTGTACGTCACACCGAGTACCGACGCCCCGTCCTGTTCGTGCACGTAGCTGTCGACGACCAACGCATAGCCGCAGGGCGTCTCGGTGCCGGGCGTGGTGTCGAGACTGCTACGCAGTCGGCTGGCCCCGAACGGACCGCCTGTCGCGGTGTCGAAACGGCCCAGATAATTGAATTCGATGTCGGCCGTGGGCATGTGCCGCAGCACCGCACCCGCCTCGCCGCTGCACCACCGCAGCATGCCGTACGTCGACCCGTCTCCCGGCACAGAATCCCTCGACCGAGCCGCGTCCGTCGCGATCGTACGCAGAACCGATTCTGCGGCAACAGGATCGGACCGGTGCGACATCAGGGCGCGATGGTCGGTCGCGTCAGCGGTCAGGCGGAGCGGGAACACAGCCGTGAGCCATCCGACCACGGAAGAGCCGTCCACCCGATCGGACGCGATTCCCGACCGCCCGTGCCCCTCCACGTCGACGACGAACGACTGCGGACCCGCCGCACCGCTGTCCATCCATTCGACTGTCGCGGCCGCGAACGTTCCCAACAACAGATGTTCGACGGACACCCCGAGCCGCGGGCGGGCTGCGGCGAGAATCCGCGCGCTTTCCTGAGGGGAGAGCGCGAACGTGGTGGTGCGTACGCCTGCACCGGTATCGATCGACGGATCGACCGGACGCACCAACGGAACCCGTCCAGCCCCGTCGCCGACGCGTGTCCAGTACTCCAGATCGGCGAGCACCTCGGCAGAGCCGGCGAGGCGGTGGACCTCGTGCGCCCACTGCCGCATGGAGGGCCCGATCGGGCCGCGATCCGCCGACAACCGCTGCTGCCACGCAGTCGTGATGTCCGGCAGCAGTATTCGCCAGCTGACCCCGTCGACCACGAGGTGATGCAGCGTGATCAGGAGCTCACCCGAGGAGTGGGTGTCACCGTGGTGGCGCAGCCACACCACATCGACCATCCGGCCGATGCGGGGATCGAGCCGACCACGTGCCGCGCGTGACTGAACGGCAACACGTTCTGCGAGCAGCGATTCGGTGAGCCCGTCCACATACTCGGTACGGATCCACTCGGCCACGTCGGCAGTACCGTCCGGCAACACGGTGAACACGGACTCGGAGCCGGGACGACGCTCGAAACTCGAATGCAGGATGGGGTGCCTGGCCACCACGAGATCGAGAAGCTCGATCAGCGAGTTCTCGGTCAGATCGGCGGGAGCCTCCAGCAACACCGCCTGCGAGATCTCGTCGACGGACCCATCGAGACTGTCCATCCAGCGGAGGATCGGTGTCAACGGGACTTCTCCGTACGGCGACAGTTCCTCTGCACCGGCGGTCATCGGCCGCGCCGACTCCGACTGCTGGGCAAGCCCTTCCGGCGTGCGCCGAGCGACGATGTGACGGGGCGAGACCGCCATGCCCACCGTCCGCAGCCGCGCCGACAACTCCATGGCCATGATGCTGTCGCCCCCGAGATCGAAGAAGTCCTCGTCCGCGTAGACCTCCGGCACATGCAGCACAGCGGCTACTGCGCGGCATATCTCCCGCTCGACGTCGGTGCGCGGCGCGCGCCCGGAACCGAGGGTCGGGACGGGGTCGGGTAACGCGGCCGCATCGAGCTTTCCGTTCGGCAGCACAGGGAACGCATCGAGCACGATCACCGACGATGGAACCATGTACGACGGAAGGAGTTCGCCCAGACCCGCGCGCACGGCGCTCACGTCGATCGTCCGTCCCGGCGCAGCAACGACGTACCCAGCGAGGGTCGCCTGCCCGGTAGCGATACCCGACGTATGCACCAGCACCCGCGCGTCTGCGACGGCATCGATCTCTCGCAATCGACTTTCGACTTCCCCCACTTCGACGCGATGCCCGCGGATCTTGACCTGGTCGTCCGTGCGACCGGCATACCTCAATGTGCCGGATTCGGTCCACGACACGAGATCCCCGGTCCGATAGAGCCGAGTACCGTCCGCGGCGAAGGGATCGGCAACGAAGCGGTGCGCGGTGCGCCCCGGCGCGTTGCGATACCCGCGCACCACGCCCGGCCCGGCCAAATAGAGCTCGCCGAGCGCCCCGGGAGGCGCAAGCCGAAGACAGGCGTCCAACACGTATGCCTTCAGGTTGGTCACCGGCCTACCGATCACAGGCTCGAGCGAAAGATCCGTCGATGTGAACACCGCATCGACGGTGGCCTCGGTTGGTCCGTAGAAGTTGTACGCGACAACAAACTCGTTCGCGCGCAACCTGTTCCATAGGTCGACCGATACTGCCTCGCCGCCGACCCCGACCGACGTGAGTGTGTCGATCGATCCCGACCGCATCATCTGTTCGAGCAACGAGGGTACGACCTCGATGAAATCCACCGACAGCGTTCGCAGTCGCTCGGTGAGTTCTCTCGGATCGAGAACGACCTCGGGATCGATGAGATGTACTGTGTGCCCGCCGAACATCCACAACTGCGGTTGCCAGGATGCGTCGAAGGCCATGGACCAGGCATGCGCCACGTTCAGAGTGTCCGTGCCCGCGCGCGCCGCCGTCGGCAGATGCACGCTCTCGCGATGGGAGTGATAGAGATTCGCAAGCCCTCGGTGCGGTACCGAGACTCCCTTGGGCACACCGGTCGTACCGGAGGTGTAGATGAAGTACACCGGGTGGTCGGGATGCAATGCGGACCGACGCTCGGAATCGGTGACGGCAATCCCGTCCGTCGACGACGGCGTCAGGGCCTCGACCGCCGATGCCGCCACCGTGATCACCGGCTGCGCATCGTCGAGAATCTGCCGCGCGCGTTCGGTGGGCCAGTTCGGGTCGATCGGGAGGTAGGCGGCCCCGGACTTCATGACCCCGAGGATCGTCGCCATCGTCGTCACGGTTCGTGGGGCCTCGACGGCCACGATATCTTCCGCGCCGACACCGAAAGCGAGGAGCCATCGCGCAATTCGATTGGAGACGCGATCGAGCTCGGCGAACGTCAGAGCCGTGGCGGCGTCTGCAACAGCAACGGTGTCCGGTTGCAACGCGACGCGGTCGGCGAACAGGTCCACCATCGTCCCGTCGGGATACCGACGCTGCGAGCCGGCGTACTCGGTGCGGAGAATCCGAGTCGTCGTCTCGTCGACGAGTGACAGTGCGGCGATCGGTGGGTCGCCTTCGTCGGCGAACGCACCCAACACCGAGGTCAGTGCGGACGCCACTGCGCGGGCGCGAGCCACGGGCACCGAGTCGCTGCGGTATTCGACCACCAGCCGCATCCGTTCGCCCGGATGGACCGTCAACACGAGCGGGTAGTGCGTCACTGTGTGGAATCCGGCGACCGACACCGAGAAGTTATCGGCATCGACACCCGAAGTGTCTGCAGCAGCGAAGTTCTCGAACACCACGAGTGTGTCGAACAGCGTTCCCCGCCCGACGGCCTTCTGAATGTCTGCCAGGCCCACGTGATGATGCGGAGCCACGGCGATCGAGAAGTCCCGCAGACCAGCGAGCACGGTCGACAGACGTGCATCGGGTCCGACGTCGACACGGACGGGAACGGTGTTGATGAACAGTCCGACCATGTCTGCGACACGATCGAGGTCGGTGGGACGCCCCGACACCGTCGAGCCGAACACGACCGACGGGGAATCCGTGAATGCCGAGAGCACCACGGCCCATGCTGCATCGACCAGTTCGCTCAGCGTCGACGATCGACGACGCGCCGACTCGATGAGCCGGGCGGTGTCCTGCGCACTCCACTCGAGGTCGATCTCGTGCGCCTCGGAACGTACCGACGACGATGCCGATGCCGATGCCGATGCCGATGCCGATGCCGACGCTGCCACCATCGTCGATGCCACGTCCGCGCCGAGCGCGCGACGCCACGCGTCGACGGACGAGTCGTCGCGGCCCGCGAGCCACCGCAGGTAGTCGTCGAACCGCGCAGGTTCCGGCAGTGCCAGGCCTCGGTAGAGCTTGAACAGCTCGGTACCCACAGTGCCCATGGACCACCCGTCCACGAGAAGATGGTGGACGGTCAGCACCACCCGGTGACGATCGTTCCCGCAGTCCAGCAGCAGAATTCGGACGAGTGAGTCCTGCTCTATGTCGAACGCACGCCTGTCCTGGTCGATCAGGTCACGGGCGGTAGGCGATGTCGGATCGTCGACGACATGACGACGGAGTACGACTCGACCCGTATCGCGGATCGCGACGGTCGCCCCAGTGCTCAACGTCAGAAAGCGCGAGCGCAGCGCTGGATGACGGTCGAGGAGCGCATCGAGTGCGCCCTCGAGACGTCGCGGATCCAGCAGCCCGTGCACCTCGAATTCGGTGGCGATGACGTAGATTTCCTCCACTCCGTCGCCCGAGGCTACGGACTGGAATGCCAAGCCCCGCTGCAGCGGAGTGGCCGGGCGAGCTGCCTCTGGATCGATTCCATGAGAGCGCAATTCGGCTACATCGGCATCGGTCAGCAGCGCTACCGAACTGTCGGGCCGGTCGACGATCGCAACGGCCCGGGCGCTTCGGCCCCGCTCCACCAGCCCTGCGACCGTTCGACACTCGAAGACGTCTGCGGTGGTGATCGGAAGTCCGGCGGTGCGCGCGTGATGGACGAGGGTGATGGCGGTGATGCTGTCGCCGCCGAGCGAGAAGAAGTCGTCGTCGACGCCGATGGACTGGGCGCTCTCCGCACGGGTGGTGTCTGCGAACAGCGCCGCGAGCGCTCGCTCGTCCTCGGATGCAGCAGGTCGCGATCGGCTGGGACCACCGTCGGGTATTCCGCGCTCCTGCAGAACTTTTCGATCGGCTTTGCCGTTGGGGGTTCTGGGAATACTGTCGACGGCCACCCAGAATGCGGGCACCAGATAGTCGGGAACCCGGCGACGAAGCGCCTCCTGCACCGACGCGGTGTCGACCGAGTCGGGAGTCACGTAGGCCACCAGCACACCGACGCCGTCACCGTCGGACACAGCGACCACGGCGCACTCGTCGACCGAAGGGTCACTGGCTGTCCAACTTTCGACCTCACCCAGTTCGACGCGATGGCCTCTGATCTTGACCTGACGATCGTCTCGACCCAGAAATACCAGGACGCCGTCGACGAGACGGGCACGGTCCCCGGTGCGGTACATTCGCGCGCCATCGCCGCCGGGATTTGCGACGAAGCGAGTCGCGGTCTCGGCCGGTTTCCCGGAGTATCCGCGGGCGAGCTGCACGCCCGACACGTACAGGTCGCCAGGAACGGCGTTCCGAACCGGGCGTAGCCGAGAGTCGAGCAGCCGCAGTGTGGTGTTGTCCACCGAGGTTCCGATGACCGCAGGGTCGCCGTCGACCCGATGGGCGGCGACGTCGCCTGCGACTTCGGAGGATCCGTAGGAATTGTCGATCGTGGCGTCCGGCGTCACCGCTCGGATCACGTCGATCATGTGGTCGGTCAACGGTTCTCCGCTGAGTATCCAACCGGTCACCGAAGCGCAGTCCGACGGTGCCGTAGCGGCCAACGCGGCAGCCAGAGAACCGATGGCGGTGACCTGTTCGGCACCGGACCGTCCGATGAGCGAGGCCACGGCACCCGAATCGCCGTACTGGTGATCCTGCGCGAGTACCACACGTTGGCCCGCGAGAATGCCGGTGAGCAACTCCGTCGCGCCGTCGATGAACGCCAGCGAACTCTTGGCAACTCGGCTGCCCGGTCTGCCCCACCGCGTCACCGCCCACTGCAGCCGGTTGGCCAACGCGTTCCTGGTGCCGACCACACCCTTGGGCGTTCCGGTCGAACCCGACGTGTACACGAGATAGGCCGCGCACTCACCCGGGACGCTGCGACCGAACGGCGGCGTCCAGTCCTGTTGTCGTACAACGGTATCGACACGGACCGCAGTCTCCATATCCGTCAGTGCCGCGGGGGTCGCATCGTCGATCAACAGCAGGTCGTGCCCGGAATCGGACAGGATCAGTTCGATCCGCTCACGCGGGTAGCGAATGTCGACGGGTACGAACGCTGCGCCGACGTCGATGGTCGCCAACAGCGCCGCCACCATGTCGAGACCTCTGCTCACCGCAACAGCGACGCGGCTTTCGACACCGATGTGGTGCACACGCAGCAGTGCGGACACCTGTCCGACCCGCGTGGTCAACTGCCCGAACGTGATGTGCTCGCCGCCGATCAGCAGTGCCACGTCATCGCGGGACTGCTCGAAGCGCGCTGCCAGAGCGGTCTCGATCGGCACCACGGTTCGGTCCGGTCCGACGCTGCGCCCCTGTCCATGCGGGGCAGCCACCAGTCGAGTGACGTCGATGTCCGACACTGTCGTCATCCGATCGAGCATCTCGACGAACGTCTCGGCGTACATGGCGGCCTGCCGCCGGCCGACAGCGGCCTCGTCGTGCAGTACGAACGCCCACAGAGCAGGATCGGGGCCCACGATCAACGCCATCGGGAAGCTCATGTGCGCACCCAGCACCGTGATCTCGTCGACGGTCCCGCTCGTCTCGGGTATCGGTGCGGGATAGTTCTGGTACACGACTATGGTGTCGAACAGCTCTCCGCCGCCGACTGTTCCGGCGATGTCGGACAGCCCGAGGAACCGATACTCGTCCAGGTCGAGGTGGTCTGCCTGCACGCGTGCGAGCATCTCGGTCGCCGTTGCAGCCGAGTTCCACCGCAGGCGGACAGGCACGGTGTTGAGCAGCAAACCCACCATCGCCTCGGCACCATCGAGATCGAACGGCCGCAGCGACGTCGCCATCCCGAAGGCCACATCGTCGGAACCGGTTCTCGCCGACAGCATCGCCGCCCAGGCTGTCTGCACGACGACGTTCGTGGTCACGCCGGTACGACGCGCGTATTCGGACACCCGCTGGGCCAACGCATCGTCGATATCGACGTCCAGGCGCGAGCGCGTGCCCGCGCTGGACCCATTCGCTCGGTCCCCGGCAACGAGAGTCGCGGACTCGAACCCGTCGAGGTAGTCGGCCCACCGCTGACGCGCAGTGACGTTGTCCTGCAACGCTGTCCACGCGAGATAATCGCCGAAGTCGGGTGCAGGCGGCAACTGCGCCCCCTCGCCCGATTCGTAGAGAGCGATCAGCTCCCTGACGAAGATGGCCTCGGACCACCCGTCCATCAGCGCGTGATGGTAGGTGATCAGAACTCGCGGGGCGCGCGCAGAAGTGGAGTAGGAGAAGCGAATCAGCGGCTGCTCGAAGAACGCGAACCCGGCCGAGCGGTCTCGTCGGAGATGATCATCCCACTCGTCGTCGACGGCCGTGACGACCGGCGTCGACGCGCGCGGTACCACCCAGACCAGATCACCGTTACGGCGTTGCCGCAGCAGCGCTCTGATGTTCGGGTAGCGATCCAACAGCAGTTCGAGGGCACGATCGAGCCGGCCGCGATCCACCGCGGCGGACAGGTCGAGCACCGTCTGTGACAGGTACGGATCCTGCGCTCGCTCGGCGAGCGTCGATTGCAGGTACATCCCGACCTGCAGTGCGGTGAGTGGGAGTACGGCGGCGATCTTGGACTGCGACGTGGCCGCGGTATCGGTCGTCATGTCTGCTCACATACTGCTTTCGAATTCGTCGAGCTCGTCCTGGGACAGTTCCACCGTGGCGGCGGCGTGGACAGCGGGGCGTGCGTCGGCGTCCGGTGTGAGCTCCGCCCCGAACATTCGCACCGTCCGCTTGCGCATCACCTCACGCGGTGCCAGCGGAATCGAGGCCTTTCGCGCCCGCGATGCCACGGCCAGGCAGGTGATGCTGTCGCCGCCGAGCGCGAAGAAGTCGTCGTCGATCCCCACGCGTCCGACACCCAGAACCGCCGCGACGATCTCGCACAACATCGTTTCCACCGGCGTTCGGGCCGGTACGAACGTGCCTCCGCCCACGGCGTCGACGGTCGGAAGAGCCCGCACATCGAGCTTGCCGTTGATCGTCATCGGAATGCGTTCCAGGGCAGCGAACAACGTCGGCACCATGTACTCGGGCAACGTCGCTGCCAGCCGGTCTCGAATGGAACCGAACAGCACGGACGTGTCGGTCGTACCGCCGTCGCGAGGAACGATGTATGCGGCCAGGGCGCGAGTACCACTCCCGATCTGCACCGTACGCACCACCGCGCCCACCACACCCTCGCATGCGGCCACGGCGCGTTCGACCTCTGCGGTCTCCACTCGATAGCCGCGAATCTTCACCTGGTCGTCCGCGCGACCGAGGTAGTCGAACAGACCGTCGGCTCGAATGCGAACCAGATCACCGGTGCGGTACATCCGTGCGCCCGGAGTCAAGGGGTCGGCCACGAATCTCGTTGCCGTGTCGCCGAATCGGTTCACATAGCCCCGCGCAAGACCGACACCGGAGAGGTACAACTCCCCCACCGAACCGATCGGGACCGGCCGTAGCCACTGGTCCAGGACGGACGCACGTGTGCCCAGGATCGGCGAACCGATGGACGGCCCGACGCTGTCCCTTGTTCCGGTACCGAGCGCGTTGATCGTGTACTCGGTAGGCCCGTACAGGTTGTAGCCGATGCCGTCGAGCCGACTCCACAGTGCATCCGGTACCGCCTCACCACCCAGCAAGACCAGGGGAATTCGATGTCCGTCGCGTTCGTCCAACAGTCCGAGATCGAGCAGATGTCCGGCATACGTGGGCGTCACGTTGACCACGTCGATTCTGTTCTGCTCGCAGTAGTGAGCCAATGCCTCACCGTCGCGGCGTAATTCCTCGTCGCAGATGTGTACCTCGTGACCTTCGACGAGCCACAGCAACTCCTCCCACGACATGTCGAAGGAGAACGACACCGTGTGTGCGATCCGCAGGGTGCGGTCTCCTGCCACGGCGACGGTGGGAGCGAAGATCTCGTTCCGGTGATTGATCTGCATGTTCGTCAGACCGCGATACGGAGTGACGACGCCCTTCGGTGTTCCGGTCGAGCCGGAGGTGTAGATGACGTAGGCGGGGTGCTCGAGTCGGCCGACGGTGCCGGACGCAAAACCGACCGACGCTGTGGCCGCCTCGACTTCCGACGCGTCGATGTCGTACGCCAACTCTGTTGCGAACTCAGGGGAGTCGACGACCATCCGTGTGGCGGTGGTGGCCAATCCCCGACTCTCCGTGTCCACCGTCGACACCAGAACGGCCGGTTGCGCGTCGGCCAACATGACGTCGAGACGCTCTGTCGGATAGTCGAGTTCGAGGGGCAGGTACGCGGCACCGGTACGCAGCACCGCGAACAGGGCCACCACCATCTCCACCGATCTCGGCAGAGCGAGGGCCACGATGCGTTCGGGAGCGGCACCCCGGCGAAGCAGCGCCAGTGCGCAGGCGTTCACCCGCCGGTCGAGGTCGCCGAAGGTCAGCCGCCGGTCTCCGAACACCAACGCGATGTCGTCGGGAACGGCCGCGGCGCGTGCGGCGAGCAATTCGGCGATCGTGTTGTCCTGCAGTCGTTCCGATCGGCCGTCGAACTCGTTCTCGACGACACTCGGCATGTCGCCCGGGGCAGACGGCCAGCGCGATATCGGCAGATCGGGCTGCGCTGCAACGGTATCGAGTGCCGATGCGAACGAGTCGAGCAGCGATCGGGCACGCTCGTCGTCCACAGAATCGGGTAGATACGTCACCGACAGGTTCAGTTCATCGCCGGGATCCACTGCGATGGACACCGGGAACTCGGACCCATCGACGGTCGAGATGTGTCGCACGCGGCGCTCGTTCCCTGCCGACGTCGATTCTTGTCGTCCCGCAGGCCCGGCAGCGTTACGCAGGACGAGCAGGGTGTCGAACAGAGCCCCCGCACCGATGGCCTGCTGAATTCCACCGAGACCGAGGGTGTCGTGCGGCATCAGGTCGAGACGCTGATCCTGCACGCGCGCAGCCACATCGGTGGCCGAATCGAATCCACCTGCCGTCACCCGGATCGGCACCGTGCTGATGAACGCGCCGATCGCGGTGTCGGAACCGGCCACATCCATGGGCCGACCGGCGACGGCGGTACCGAACACCACATCGGACCGCCCCACCACACGCATCAACACACTCGCCCAGGCCGCTGCGAGAACCGTGAACAGAGTCGAACCGGATCGACGTGCGTGCAGATCCAGCGCGCCGGACACCGCTGCCGTCACTCTGCGTTCGATCCTGCGGGGTGAACCGTCCCCGCGGGTGGCCTCCGCAGCCACCGAGGTCGGGCTGTCGATATCGCCGAAGTACCGCTGCCACGCCTGCTCGGACTCGGCACGGTCGCGAGAAGCCAGCCAACGCAGATACTCACGGTAGCCGTGGTCCGTAGTAACGGGCGTGCCGTTCTCGTCGTGCTGCTCCAGGACTCGAGCCACGAGCAGTGCCGAGGATCCGCCGTCGAAGCACCCGAACCAGTAGGTGGTCAACAGTCGGTCGACCCCTCCGGGAAGGTGCACCAGGGTGACCCGAAACAGTGGCGGCGCAGCGATGTCGAACGAGAGCGCCCGGTCGTCCGCGAGAATCCGGCTCCATCGATCGTCCACCTCGCTCGCCGGGCACGCACGGAGATCCACCACCGTCAACGGTGCCTGCACCGCAGAGAGTACGACCTGGGCCGGCGCGGTGTCGTCCGGCGTCACGAAGGCCGTCCGCATCGCCGCGGTGGTATCGACGACCGATTGCAGAGCTCGCCTGATCCTGTCGTCGTCGAGGACGCGGTCGACCTCGACGACGGTGCGGACGGTGTACAGCTCGGTGGCATCGGCGTCGACACCTACCTGGAAGACTAGCCCGAGCTGCAGTGGTGACAGTGGCCAGACGTCGTCGATCGATCCGAATTGCTCCCTCAACGAATCGAATTCGGTGGACTCGACGTCTGCGAGTGGGCCGCGGCTCGCCTCGGGTGCGGCCTCGTCGCCTCGGGCACGCCGCAACCGCTCCTGCACCAACCTACGTCTGACGTCGTCGAGATCCATGGGTTCCTTCATCGAGTCGGCTGCTGTTGCGTGCACTGTGTGACGAGCAAGGACTTGTCCACTTTGCCGATGGCGGTGACGGGCAGCGATGTTCGTGTCACCACGCGATCGGGCAGTTTGAATCCGGCGCAGCCGGCCGCCGTCAGGAAGGCCCGCACGTCGGCGACGGTCGGACCACTTCCGTTCGGCACCACGACTGCGCAGACACTTTCGCCCACAGCGGCATCGGGCACCCCGATCACCGCGACCCGCGCTACTGCAGGATGGGTGAGCAGCAGGTCTTCGAGCTCGTCGGCCGCGACGTTCTCGCCGTTTCGGGTGATCACGTCCTTGATGCGACCGGTGACGACGAGATGGCCCGACTCGAGCTCGCGCACCTGATCCCCACTGCGATAGAACCCATCCGGGGTGATGGCAGTCGTATTATGTTCTGCCGCAGAATAATAGCCATTGATGGTGTAGGGGCCCCGCGTCAGCAATTCACCGACTTCCCCGGGCGATACATCGTTTCCGTCCGCATCGACGACGCGCACCTCGTCCAGATGGGACAACGGCCTGCCTTGCGTTCCGATCACCAGTTCCGGGCTGTCCTCGGCTCGGGTGTAGTTCAGTAGTCCTTCGGCCATGCCGAACACCTGCTGCAGCCGGCATCCGAGCGCGGGCTCGACCAGCTTGGCGACCTCCGGTGCCAGCTTCGCTCCCCCGACCTGCAACAACCGCAAGCTGGACAGGTTTGCATCCTCCCATTCCGTTGCCTCGCACCACAGATGAGTCAACGTCGGAACCAACGCCGTGATCGTCACGCGATACCTCTCGATCAGCGCGAACGCGTGGTCTGGGCTGGCACTGCCGGAGAACACCACCGTTGCCCCTACCCCGAGGGCACCGAGCAGCCCGGGGCATGCGAGCGGAAAGTTGTGTGCGGCAGGGAGAACGACGAGATACACGTCCTCGGGACCGAGAGCGCAGACCTCCGCACTGGCCCTGGCGTTGTATTCGTAATCGTTGTGCGTACGGGCAATCAGCTTGGGCAATCCCGTCGTGCCACCGGAGACCAGCAGTAAGGCAGGATCGGTCGGCCGGGCGCGCGGAAACTGTCGGGGCACCCCGGCCACCGCGGACAGAGAGGTATGGGACCCGCCGCCGTTCGATTCGGGTCCGGAACTGTCGACGAAGACGTGCCGAACACTCGTCACCGACGCGAGGACCTCATCGGCGAGTCCGCGAAAGTCGAAGTCGCCGTCCCGATCGGAGATCACGTACGCCACCGCCGATGCGGTGGCGGCGAGATGGGTGATCTCACGTCGGCGATGTGCAGGCAGCGTCAGCACCGGGATCGCTCCGCATTCGAGCAATGCGAACAGCACGACCGCAAAGTTCACGGAGTTCGGCAATTGCACGACCACCCGGTCGCCCGGTTCGATGCCGCGATCGGCGAATCCGGCTGCGCCGCTCCGCACTCGTCGAAGCAACTCGTCGTACGTCAGCTCCGTGCGATCGTCGACGACCGCCCTCGAAGGGCCGAACTGCGTCGCCCACGTTGCGAACACCTCCGGAAGGGTTTCACCTCGCCACAACCCGGCGTCGAGGTACCTGCGGGCACGCTCGTCGCCGAACGGCACGAAAGCGTCGACGTCGGCGTCCGGCTCGGCAAGTTCGGTCATGTTCTGCACCATGGATTCTCGTCCTCCGGGAATGCGAAGCGGGTCAGGAATGGTGTTCGAGCGCGGCCGACAGTTCGTCCTCCGACATCGCTTCGACCGACAGGAAGATCTCGGCGGTGGCCTCGAGGAATTCTGCGTCACCTTCTGCGCCGATCATCCGGTCCGCGAGCCCGGCCACGGTGGGTGCCGCGAACATCATGCGCACGGTGACCGACGTGATGTCGAAGGACTCGCGAATGCGGGCGACGATGGTCGTCGCCAGGACGGAATCGCCGCCGAGCGCGAAGAGCGTGTCCGTCACACCGATGCCGTCGACCCCGAGTACCTTCTGCCAGATCAGGGCGAGGGCGCTTTCGAGGTGAGTTCTGGGCGCAATCCGGGCATCGACCCGTTCGCTTTCTCCCGCTGCGCGACACAGCCGGACGACGGCAGCGGAGTCGATCTTGCCGTTGACGGTCAGCGGCAGCGCGGAGACCGTCACGATCTGCTCCGGCACCATGTGCGCTGGGAGACGCTCGGCGGCCCTGGCCCTCACGGCCGCTACCGTCTCACGGGGATCCGCGTCTCGATCGGTCGGCACCACGGCGGCCAGCAGGATCGGAGCTGCGGTGCGGTCGACAACGGCTGCGGCACTGGCCACCTCGTGATCCGCGGTGAGTGCCGCTTCGATCTCTCCGAGTTCGATCCGAAATCCGTTGATCTTGATCTGGTTGTCCACACGGCCCACGAATTCGACCATGGAGCCGGTCTCGGCCATCGAGCCGGGGCAGTACCGAACCAGGTCTCCGGTGCGGTACCAGCGGTAGCGGTCGGCCTCGACGAAGCGCTCGTTCGTACGCTCGGGATCGCCCAGATAGCCGTCGGCGAGACCGACGCCCGCGACCCACAACTCACCGGGCACCCAGTCCGGCACCTGGTTCCCACGCGCATCGACCACCCGAAGAGCCGTCGACGCGAGCGGCACCCCGAACGGGACTGTGCGCCAGTTTGGATCGACGTCCACGACCTCACAGATGCTGTTGTGGATCGCGGTTTCCGTAGCGCCACCGAGTCCGGCGAACCGACATCCGGGAACCGCCGCCGTCAGCCGCCGGTAAAGGTCGATACTCACCTTGTCGCCGCCGAGCATGACGACCTCGAGCGAACCGCCCACATCGTCACCGGTGGACAGGATCATGTCCAGCAGCGGGGGCACGCAGCTGATCACCGTGACGCGATGCGCACGAATCAGCGCGGCCCAGCGCTGCGGATCCTTGCGCTCGTGTTCCTCGATGAGCACGGCCGTACCGCCGGCCGCGAACACCGAGAACAGGTCGAACGTGCACAGGTCGAAGTCCAACTCGGACAGGCACAATGGACGGTAGCCCTCGTTCAGGTCGAAACGTTCGACCAGATCCATGATCGTGTTCATCGCGGCTCGATGCGAGACCACAACACCTTTCGGTTCACCCGTGGAGCCGGAGGTGAAGATCATGTACGCGGGCGCGGTGTCGGGGCCGAGGTGCGGGGCGGGCCGAGGCTCACTCAGGATCGCGTGGGACACCGCGAGACCGTCGTCGCCCGACCCGCCGATCGTCACCGTGAACCCCGCTTTTCGGGCGATCAGCGCAGCACGGCTCGACGGTTGGTCGACGCCGATCGGTACGTACACCCCGCCCGCGGCGAGCACACCGAGAACTGCGACCACTTGATCGGGCCCCTTCGGCAGCGTCACCCCCACCGTGTCGCCCACCCCCACGCCGCGATCGGTCAGCGCAGCAGCTACTTTCAGAGCACGATCTCGTAGGTCTCCGTACGTCATCGACCCGTTCTCGCCCCACTCGAGCGCCAGCGCGTCGGGATGCTGCGACGCGCGATCGAAGAAGGCGCGGTGCAGAGTCTCGTTCCCGGCCGACTGCGATGCGTCCGTTCGGGGTACATCGGCTGCCGGAGTTCGCGACATCAGCTGACGCGGTGGAACCAGCTGACCCACAGGCTCCGCCCACACGGAGTCACCGTCGACCACGAGTGCGCGAACCAGCGTCTCGAACGCGTCGAACATCGCGTCGGGAACTCCTGGGAGGAACTCGTTCTCGCGTATGTCCCAGTTGACCAACACGCCACCGTCGAGTTCGGTGATCTGCGCGTCGAGAACCACCTGCGGCCCCTGCGACATGATCCACACCGGATCACCGAAGACCTGCCGCGCGCGAGCGTCGAACAACTCGCCCAAACCGAGCGCGCTCGTGAAGACGACGGGAGCCAGCACCGGCTCTCCTCGACGGCGGCCGAGGTCGCGTAGCACCTCGACTCCGGAATAGTCGGCGTGCGAGGCGTCTTCGTGCAGTCGGGACCGGATCCGACGGGAACGTTCGACGAACGAGAGCGGCTCGCTCAGATCGACTTCCAGCATGACCGACGACGAGAAGTCACCGATGAGATTCTCGACGTCGGGATGCGTCGGAGCGCGATCGAACATGGGCACGTTGAGCAGAAACCGTTGTTCACGAGACCAGGCACCGATCACCTCGGCGAACGCCGTGGCCACTGCCACCGCCGGGGTGACTCCGTGGGCTCTGGCGTGCGTCTGGAGATCGCCGTATGCCGCGGAGTCGAGATGAAATGCCCGACGCAACGCTACCGGAGCGCCCGAATCATGTTCCAGCAACGGAAGAGTCGGCGCACCGGGCAGTGAGTCGACGCGCTCGGACCAGTAGCGTTCGGCCTGAGCACGGGCGCTGCGTCGATCGATCGGGCGATCGGCGAGGTACCGCGAATAGCTGTACTCGATTGCCCGGAGGGGATCGCCGTCGTAGGCCCGCGCCAGGTCTGCAACCAGAATACGGAAACTCACTGCGTCGCCGGCGATCATGTCGATGTCCAGGTGCAGACGCGTGCGACCGTTCGGCAGGAGCGACAGATCGGCCGAGAACATCTCGCCCGCTTCGATATCGAGCATCTGGTGGGTCAGACGGAGCCGCGTTTCTTCGAGGCGGTCGGTCGGGTCGGACTCGGATCGTAGGTCGTGGACCGTCAACCCGCGCCACCCCGAGGTCGGTTCGATGCGCTGCTGTCCGTTGTCCGAAATCCGGGCCCGCAACATCTCGTGCCGTTGCGCGACGGCATCGAGCGCCGCACGTAGTCGATCGGGATCCACTGCCTCGCCGTCGAATTCGGTGTAGAGATGCGGTGCGACCCCGCCGAACCGCTGCTCGGCACTGCGCCCGATCCAGTAGGCGTGCTGCAACAGTGCGAGATCGAACTCCGACGTGTCCGGTTCGACCAGAGTCGATTGCCGCTCGGGGTTTCGGGAACTCGATTCGGCCGAACCACCGATCAGTTCGGACCAGGCAGAAATGTTCGGCTGCGCAGCGAGCTCGGCAAACGTCACCGTCGACCCCTGCTTGCGGAATCTCCCGACCAACCGCATCAGAACGATCGATTCGAGACCGAGCTCGAACAGATCCGCGTCCATCGACACAGCCCCGGGTTCCGCACCGATCAGTTCTGCAACCACCGCCCGCAGTTCGTCCCGTCCGATTCCCCGCTGATCCATCCGGTGAGTCCCCTTCGATCGACTGTGTTGCGTATGCGCGCGACCAGGCGATATCCAGAGCCCGTCCATAAGGAAAGGCTACCCTCGCTTAGTCGACCCTGAGGAGGCTAGCATCTGTGGGCCACCGCGAGGAGGGTGCCCTCGGCCCCTACCTCGACACCAGGAAGAACGGCGCTCCACTCGACATCGGCCATCTCGGCCTCGACGAAAGCAGACACGTGACACCGACTTCGGGCAGATTCGGCTCCGCACCCCGGCGCCCTCACCGGAGGCATCGCGGTTCTCGTGCTTCTCGCCGCTGCCGCGTGCAGCAGTGGCACCACCGGCAGCGACGACGCCGGCACCCAGACCGTCGACCTGAACGCGAACCCCGCCGCGTGCAGTGCGAACGACCGCGTCGATTCGGTCGACCGAGCGTCCGGACCGTTCACGTACACCGACGGCCGCGGACGGACCGTGTCCCTCGATGCACAACCGACCAGAATCATCGCCGACGAGGAATCCGCCGCTGCGCTGATGTCGTACGGAATCAAGCCGATCGCCATCTGGTCGACAACGCCGATGGGCACCAGCCCGATTCTGAGTTGCTCCGATCTGACGGGCATCGAATCGGTCGGCGAGACCTGGGGCACCTTCGATTTCGAGAAAGCCGCCAGCCTGGACCCGGATCTCGTCATCGGTGAGTTCAACCCGAGATTCGGCCAGTTCGGCAAGTTGACCACGACGGCCGATTCGTCCAAGGCCGACACGATCGATCGGATCGCTCCCACCCTGGGGGTCACCTTGGACACGACGTCGACCGCGAAGACCATCGAGAACTACGCCGGGTTGGCGTCGTCGCTCGGCGTCGACCTCGACACCCCACAACTGGCAGACATCAAGTCCGACTACGACGCTGCTGTCACCAACTTCAAGAAGGTTGCGTCCGAACGTCAGGACCTCACCGGAGTCGGCGTCTGGCCACTCGACGTCGCCTACGTACTCGATCCGTCGGCGGATCCCGACTTCAGCGACTACGAAAGCTGGGGCCTGAAGATGTACACCCCCGACGGCACCGACGACGGTTACTGGAAGAAGGTGTCCTGGGAGAACGTGTCGAGTGTCGATGCCGATGTCGCGTTCGTCTACCACGACGTTGCCAACGCATCCGACGTGAAGCTTGCCGACATCCCGAGCCGTTACCCCGGCTTCGACACCATCTCCGCCGTCGAGAAGCAACAGATGGTGCTGTGGGACTACGGCGCCAACAAGAGCTACAGCCGCTACACCAACACCATCGACGTCTACGCCGACGCACTGTCCAAGGCGCAGAAGGTCACTGCCGAGTAAGCGCGGCCGCGATCTCGGCCGCCAGTCGGTCGAGTTCGGATCGATGCGGCGACGACGGCCGAGCCCGCAGGCCGAATCCGTCGCCGATCATGCGCGGGATGACGTGCAGATGCACGTGGAAGATCTCCTGACCTGCCACCGTGCCGTCGGCGAGGAACAGGTTCACCCCGGCGACCCGCGGATTACTCGCTCGCACAGCGGCAGCCACCTTCTGCCCGACGACGAACAGATGCGCACCGATCTCGGGCGGCAACTCGGCCAGCGTCCGATACTGCTGCTTGGGCACCACGAGCACATGCCCGGTGGTGAGAGGCCTGATGTCCATGAACGCGATCGCGGTGTCGTCCTCGTGGACGCGCGACGCCTCGGCGGTCCCGGCAATGATCTCGGAGAAAATCGTGTAGGGGTTCACGGCATCGAGCCTAGGCGTGAGCGCAGACTGCACGAACTACACCGCGACTGCTGAAACTGCGCGACTCACTCGACCCGACTACTGTTTGCCGATGAGCATCGGCGGGGTTCTCTTCGACATCGACGGCGTACTCGTCACGTCGTGGCAGGCGGTACCCGGAGCAGCCGCGACGCTGAAGTACCTGGACAACAACGACATTGCACGCGCGTTCCTGACCAACACGACCTCGAAGACGCGCGAGCAGATAGCGGCGGCATTGCGCGACGTCGGACTCGACGTCCATTCCGACGAGATCGTCACCGCCGCGTCGCTCACCGCGGATCATCTACGCGAGAACTACCCGGATGCTCGGGTGGTCATGATCAACAACGGCGAGATCGCGGCCGATATGCCGGGCATCGAATTCGTCGACGAGTCGTCCGTGGATCCGGATGTCGTGGTCGTCGGCGGTGCCGGCCCGGAGTTCACGCACGAGCGGCTCAGTCGCGTCTACGACTGGCTGTGTCGCGGCATTCCCGTCGTCGCGATGCATCGATCGTTGATGTGGAGTACCGGTGGCGGGTTGCGCATCGACACCGGCATGTACCTCGCCGGGATGGAGCAAGCGTCCGGACACGCCGCGAAAGCCATCGGCAAGCCCGCTCCCCTGGGCTTCCGCACGGCGTCCGAGCGGATGGGCGTCGACCCGGACGACGTCGTCATGGTCGGCGACGACCTCGACAACGACGTCCTCGCCGCTCAGGTCGTCGGCATGACCGGTGTTCTGGTGCGCACCGGAAAGTTCCGTCAGGACGTGCTGGATCGACGCATCACCGACGAATTCGCGATGGAACCCGATCACGTGATCGATTCCGTCGCAGACCTGCCCGACGTCCTGATGTGAGTGGAAACTCGTAGCCCACTACGAGTTTCCACTCACAACAGAGAACTCAGAGAATCGGCGACGGGCTGTAGGCCGCACCGGCTGGGAACTTCGCGATCAGCCGCTCCACGGCCGAGACGACCGCACTGACCTGTGCGTCCGCTGCACCGACGAAGGCCGTCTTGTCGGCCAGCGCCGCATCGAGTGCAGCGCGGTCGAGCGGTAGGCGGTCGTCGGCAGCCAGGCGATCCAGCAGGTCGGGCTCGAGTCCCTGCTCACGCATGGCCAGCGCGACGGCGACGGCGTGTTCCTTGATCGCCTCGTGCGCGGTCTCTCGGCCGACGCCTGCACGTACGGCGGCCATGAGCACCTTGGTCGTCGCGAGGAACGGCAGGTAGCGATCCAGTTCCTTGGCGATGACGGCGGGGTACGCCCCGAACTCGTCGAGCACGGTCAGGAAGGTCTCGATGAGACCGTCGATGGCGAAGAACGCGTCGGGCAGCGCGACGCGACGCACGACGGAACAGAAGACGTCGCCCTCGTTCCACTGAGCTCCGGCGAGCTCGGCGGCCATAGATCCGTAGCCGCGAAGCACCACCTGCAGGCCGTTGACGCGTTCGCACGAGCGCGTGTTCATCTTGTGCGGCATCGCCGACGACCCGACCTGGCCGGGCTGGAAGCCCTCGGTGACCAGCTCGTGGCCCGCCATCAGACGGACGGTGTGTGCGAAGGACGACGGCCCGGCACCCACCTGGACCAGCGCGGACACGACCTCGTGATCGAGCGAGCGGGGATACACCTGGCCGACGCTGGTGAGCGTGTGCCGAAAGCCGAGATGATCGGCGACGATGCGCTCGAGCGCGACGAGCTTCGCGGAGTCACCGCCGAACAGATCGAGCATGTCCTGCGAGGTGCCCATCGGGCCCTTGATGCCGCGCAGTGGGTAGCGCGCGATCAGTTCCTGCAGCCGGGACAGCGCCAGCAGCAGCTCGTCGGCGGCCGACGCGAAGCGCTTGCCCAGCGTGGTGGCCTGGGCGGCGACGTTGTGGCTTCGGCCGGCCATGACGAGGGAGGAGTATTCGGCGGCGCGTTCGGCCAACCGCTTCGCCACGGCGACACCATGGGTGTGGACGTGCTCGAGCGACCGCAGAATCTGCAGCTGCTCGACGTTCTCGGTCAGGTCGCGGCTCGTGAGTCCCTTGTGGATGTGCTCGTGACCGGCGAGGGCATTGAACTCCTCGATGCGAGCCTTCACGTCGTGCCTGGTGACGCGCTCCCGCTCGGCGATGGAGGCCAGGTCGACCTGGTCGGCGACAGCCTCGTAATCGGCGATGGCCGCGTTGGGCACGTCGACTCCGAGCGAGGACTGTGCGCGCAGCACGGCAATCCACAATTGCCGTTCGAGCGTGATCTTGTATTCCGGAGACCACAGCTCCACCAGTTCGGGGCTTGCGTAACGGGTGGCCAGGACATTCGGGATGCTCACGAGCATCCAGCTTACGTGGCGCAGTTGTCGGTCTCGGATGAGGTCGGACTCGAATTCGGCCGTCGGACCGAGCCTCGCCGCAGCGTGGAATAACCGCACCGCATTCCGATGTTGCAGCCGCCGTGAGCCGAACAGTGAAGGTCGACATCTGGTCCGATATCGCGTGCCCGTGGTGCTTCGTCGGTAAGCGCCGTTTCGAGGCAGGCGCTGCGGAGTTCATCGCCGATGGCGGGGCGCTCGAGGTGGAGTTCCACTCGTTCGAGCTGGCACCCGACACACCGGTCGACTTCGACGGCACCGAAGTCGACTTCCTTGTCTCCCACAAAGGCATGCCGGCCGCCCAGGTCACGCAGATGTTGGGGCAGATGACCGAGCTGGCCGCAGGCGAGGGGCTCGCGTACGACTTCGACGCCTTGCAGCACACCAACACCGTCAAGGCGCACGAACTCCTGCACTTCGCCAAGTCGAAGGGCAAGCAGGTCGAGATGAAGGAACGGCTGCTGGCGGCCTACTTCGAGGAGGGCCGCCACGTCGGACGCGTCGACGACCTCGCCGACCTGGCCGCGGAGATCGGCCTCGATCGTGACGAGGTGGTCGAGGCGCTGAAGTCCGAGGAATACCTGCCCGCCGTGCGCGCGGACAAGGAGCAGGCCATCGCCTACGGAATCAGTGGTGTGCCGTTCTTCGTGATCGACGGTCGCCTCGGTGTGTCGGGCGCACAGGAACCGTCGGTGTTCGCCGAAGTCCTGCAGAAGGCCGCGGCCGGCGCATGAGCGGCCCGTTGGAGATGGTCGGCGACTTGGAGATGGTCGGCGACGACCGCGGCCCCGTCTGCGAGGACGGTGTGTGCGAGGTGCCGCCGATCCGAGACGCAGACTCGGGCGAGAACGACTTCGGGTTGAACACGCCGGCCTGATTGACTCCGACCTGAGGGGGCCTGAGTCAATCGGCCGACACCTGTTCCGCCGGTGCCACGATGTCGATGACCGCCAACAGCATGCTCCGCGCCATTTCGCGCGGATCGGGATCCACCTCGCTGAGCGCGCCCACCACTGCACCGTCGACCACTGCCACGAGTCGTCGTAGCTGCTCTTCCTGCACGGTTCGCCCCGATCGCCGCAGCACATCGGTCAGCAGGTCGTCGATCTGGGCACGCAGCCTCAGCTGCACCTCACGAAGTTCCGGATGCCGAGCCGACGCGATGAACCGCTCGTATCTGGCGACCAGTTGCTCGTGACCGCCCTGCGGCCCGATCAGCAGGTCGACGATGAGATCGACCGTCGACTCCATCTTCTGCGAGCACTTGCCCTCGTCGTCGATACGTCCGCGCATGACGTCGATCTCGCGGGTCCCGACGACGTCGACCGCCGCGGCCACCAAGTCGCCGAGCGACTCGAAATAGTAGGTGGTCGACGCCAACGGCAGTCCGGCGCGAGCGGCCACCGACCGGTGCCGAACCGCGTCGAATCCACCCTCGACCAGCAGGTCTGCAGCCGCCGACGCCAGAGCGTGGCGGCGGCGCACTCCCTTCGGAGTCGCACCCGACACCTTGTGCTGCGACTCGGTCGGACCTGCGGACATTCCAGTCATCGTGCCAGCTCGCAGCCGTTCGTCGGACTGCTTTCGCGCTATGGAATTGTCAGTGTTCGTGGCTCATCGACCTATCGACCTCCGCTCCGACACCATCACCCGACCAGATTCGATCATGCGACAAGCAATGGCCGACGCCGAAGTGGGTGACGACGTCCTCGACCACGATCCGACGATGGCGGCGCTCGAGGAAAGAGTGGCGGATCTGCTCGGCTTCGAGGCGGCGCTGTGGGTGCCGTCCGGTTCGATGGGCAACATCATCGCGCTGATGCTCCATCTGCAGCGCGGCGATCGATTCCTGGCCCCGGAGCACGCGCACGTCCTGGGCTCCGAGCTCGGCACCGCAGCCTGGTTGGCGGGCGGAATGCCCGAGGCACTTCCCCACGACGGTGGCCCCGGACGCCCCCTTGCGTCGACGGTGCGTGCGGTAGCCGGCGGCGTCGGGCCGTACTTCGCCCTGCGGACCACATTGCTCTCGCTCGAGAACACACACAATTTCGCCGGCGGTGCCGTGTTGAGACCGGACGAGTGGGCGGAACTCGTTGCGGCCGGACGTGACTCGGGATTGAGAATTCACCTCGACGGGGCTCGGCTGTGGAATGCCGCTGTGGCACTCGATGTTCCGATCGCGTCGTTGACCACCGGCGCAGACACGGTGCAGGTATGCCTGAGCAAGGGGCTCGGCGCACCCGTCGGCTCGATGCTCGTCTCCGATGCCGCGCGAATCCACGAGGCCCGGCGTGTGCGAAAGATGTTGGGCGGCGGCGTACGTCAGGGCGGCGTTCTCGCTGCGGCAGGGCTCGTCGCCCTTGATCGAATCGGCGATCTCGCCGAGGATCACGCAAATGCCTCGACGCTGGCACGCGGCCTTCGCGAACGCGGCTGGGAGGTCGCGGAACCCCAGACGAACATCGTGCTCGCCGCCGTCGCCGATCCTGTTCGGACGGTGACCGAGCTGGCCGATCTGGGCATCGCCGCCGTCACCGTCGCCGGCAAGGTGCGCTTCGTGACGCATCGCGACGTGTCCGCCGCCGACATCGACGAGGTGCTGGAGCGGCTGCGCCGCATGTGAGCGCAGCGCTTTCCTGTCGTTCCGCAGGCTCCACTCCTGCCTCGTAGCCTGCTAGGAGTTTCCATTCACATGCGACGTAGTCGCTCCAACGCTTCTTCGACGTCGGACGTGGTGCCCGCGAACGAGAATCGCACCGTGTGGTTCCCGCGGACGGTGTCGAAGTCGACGCCGGGTGCCAACGCGACACCGGTCTCGGCCAGCACGCGGGCGCACCAACTACGAGAGTCGTCGGTGAGATGCGCGATGTCGGCGTAGACGTAGAAGGCACCGTCGGCCGGAGCCAGATCGGTGATACCCAACGCAGGCAAACCGTCGAGCAGGATCCTGCGGTTGACGGCGTACCGCTCGACATGCGAATCCAGCTCGCGGCGCGACTCTTCGGCGAACGCCGCAACAGCCGCCACCTGCGAGATCGCCGGCGGGCAGACCGTCATGTTCGATGCCAATCGTTCGACGGCCCTGCGCAGTCGGGTCGGAAGCAACATCCAGCCCAACCGCCATCCCGTCATCGAGAAGTACTTCGACACAGATCCGATTGCCACGGATTCCTTCGATGTCTCCCAGGTACTGGCCGTGTGCGCCTCGCCGTAGGAGATGCCGTGGTAGATCTCGTCGGAGATCAACAGTGTTCCGTGCTCGTCGCACCAGCGCGCGATTGCGGCCAGCTCGTCGGCGTCGATGATCGTGCCGGTGGGGTTGGCCGGACTGGCGACGATGAGCCCGGCAGGCGGCTCCGGTAGTTCGTCGAGCATCGCGACGGTGGGCTGGAATCGTGTCTCCTCCACACAATCCAGTTCGACGACGCGACAGCCCAACGCCGCCAACGTGTTTCGATACGCCGGGTACCCGGGCCTGGCCATGACGACGGTATCCCCCGCGTCGAACGCCGCGAGGAACAACAACGTGAATGCGCCCGACGACCCAGTGGTGATCACCACGTCGCCGGCCTCGACGGTGATGCCGTACCGCGTGCTGTGGTACTCCGCGATCGCTTGCCGTAGCGGCAGAATGCCCAGCGTTTCGGTGTACCCGAGCAGATGCGAATCCAGCGCGTCTCGGGTGGCGCGCAACACCGGCTCGGGTGCCCTGGTCGACGGCTGACCTGCGGCAAGCGACAGCACATCACCGTGAGTACGCGCCCGCTCGGCCGCCGCGGCGAACACATCCATCACGTGGAACGGCTCGACCTTCGATCGCTGGGATTCACTGTGCATTCCATCGACACTACTGACTAGAGTGTCCACAATTTCGCGGCAGGCATAGGATTGCGCGGGCCGAACAGGCGAGCTCACTGCCCACAATTCCGCGGCAAGCACGGGATCGCGCCTCCAGCGACAAATAGTGGACACTCAGCACAGTGGAGCCGAACAGGCGAGCTCACTGTCCACAATTTCGCGGCAGGCACGGGATCCCGCCTCCGGCCACACATAGTGGACACTCAGCTCAGTGCCTTCCGGCGACGTCGAACGGTCTCGATGATCTGGCGCACCACGGCGTCGAGGTCGGTCATCACCAGCGCGGCCGAGTATCGCAGCACGAGCCACCCGTCGAGTTGCAGTGCGTTCTGGCGCACTCGGTCGTTGGTGAACACCCCCGGCGCGCTGTGGAATTCACGGCCGTCGATCTCGATGATCACCCGGGCTCGACGGTCCAACAGATCGGCGAAGTACTGCCCCACCGCCGCGTTGATCTCGAGAAAGTAGCCTGCCGCGGTGAGTGCGCGGGCCACCAGTCGTTCCGGTTCGGAGAGCGTGCGTGGGCAGCACTGTCGCAGCTGCTTCTTCGCTTCGGTGACTCCTGCCATTCCGGCCGACTTCGCGCATTGCGGCGCCAATCCGCGTTTGCTGACGGACCCGCTGAGCGCTGCGTCGACGAACGGTTCCAGGGCTGCCCCACCGAGTGACGCCGACACGTCGACGATGCACTGCTCGATCGTCACGACAGGGAGGGTGTCGACGAAACTCGTCTCCCGAATGGTTCGACGATACGCGCGCAGCCACGAAGGGCACCGCGCTCGCGTGCTGCGGGGCACGGTGATGTGCACCTGTTCGGGTTCGTCATCGATCAGGTTCCACCACCACGCCGCAGTCAGGTGGCTGAGCACTGCATCCGGTTGCCATAACGTCGCGGCGACGCATCGGTCGCGGAACGACGGCTCTCCTGTGCAGTAGACGCCCGGCAACAGCCGGGTCAGCGTGCCGACCCTGGCCCGATAGTCGATTGCCCCTGCGCTGACGCCACTGTCGAGTAGTTGCTGCCTCGTGAATACCCCCATGGTCGAACAGCTTTGTGCTCGAGAACTGTTCGCGGGAGCCCGATCCGAGAAATGTGGACAACGCGAATGCCTGTGGACAACTGGGCTCAGCGTCCACTTTCAGCCCCGACGCTCGGGATCCCGTGTGCTATGCCAAATAGTGGACACTCAGCATACCTAGCCCCAGCAACTGGGCTCAGCGTCCACTTTCAGCCCCGACGATTGGGATCCCGTGCACGACGGCAAATAGTGGACACTCAGCACACCTGCTTTGCGTGCATCGACCTACAGCGAGATGCGCCCTTCCACGGCAGCGAGGCCGATGTCGGTGCGGAAGTGACTGCCCGGTAAACGGATTCCCGCGATCCGGGAGTAGGCGTCATCACGTGCCGCGGTGAGGTCGAACCCGGTGCCGACGACGCTCAGCACGCGTCCGCCCGCGGAGACGACCGCGCCGTCCTTCACAGCGGTGCCGGCATGCAGGACGCCTTCGCCTTCGGAGCCGAGGATCTCGTCACCGGTGCGGGGGCGACCGGGGTAGTTCTCGGCGGCGATGACGACGGTGACCGCCGCGCCGTCCTTCCAGCGCAGAGGTGCCAGTGACGCCAGCGTGCCGGTGGCCGTGGCGTTCAGCGCCTCACCCAGAGGTGAGTCGAGCAGTGCGAGTACGGCTTGTGTCTCGGGATCACCGAAGCGACAGTTGAATTCGACGACGGCCGGGCCGTCGGCACCCATCGCGAGGCCGGCGTACAGCAGACCCGAGAACGGCACACCACGCTTCACCATCTCGGCCGCAACGGGTTTCACCACATCACGGACGATCTCGTCGACCGCGCCCTCGGGCAACCATGGGAGTGGGGTGTACGCGCCCATGCCCCCGGTGTTGGGGCCGGTATCTCCGTCGCCGACGCGTTTGTGGTCCTGCGCGGGCAGCAGCGGCACCACGGTCTCGCCGTCGACGAGGCAGAACAGGGACACCTCGGGGCCGTCGAGGAACGACTCGAGCAGTACCGGGTGACCGTTTTCGAGGAGTTCGGCGGCGTGGTCGCGAGCGACGAGGCGGTCGGTGGTGACGACGACGCCTTTGCCTGCTGCGAGTCCGTCGTCCTTGACGACCCAGTTGGGGCCGAATCGGTCGAGGGCGGCATCGAGCAGTGCGGGCGAGTCGACTATTTCGCTGTGTGCGGTTCGCACGCCGGCCTTTGCCATGACGTCTTTGGCGAACGCCTTGGATCCTTCGATGCGTGCGGCGTCGGCCGACGGGCCGAACGTGGCGATGCCGGCCTCGCGCAGAGAATCGGCCACTCCGAGAACCAGGGGCACCTCGGGCCCGATGACGACGAGATCCACCTCGAGCTTCGTGGCCAGTGCTGTCACCGCCTCACCGGATGCCACGTCGACGGCGTGCTGTTCGGCGAGCGTGGCTGTGCCTGCATTGCCGGGAGCGACGAACAGTTTGTCGACCGACGGGTCGGCCTTCAACGCAAGTAGAAGGGCGTGCTCACGAGCACCGGAACCTATGACGAGTACGCGCACAGTGCATCAGACTATCTGCTCGACACCGTCGGGCCCCGCACCTGTCGTGATGCGGGGCCCGTCGGGGATGGCGAGATTACTGCGTCAGGTCGTACAGCGTGACGTTGTCGACGGTGGTCGCGGTGAAGTTCTCGGTCACCCATGCCGAGATTTCGGCCGAGGAACCCGACTCCCTGCCGCCCATACCGCCGCCTCCGATGAAGTAGTGGATTCGGCCGTCGGCCACGTACTGCTGGAACTCGGCGAGGGTCGGCGACGGGTCGGTTCCGTTGAAGCCGCCCACGGGCATGACGGGATCCTCGGTGGCCAGTTGATAACCCGCCGCGGTGTTGGCACCGATGGCCGCCGCCACCCAGGTGTACGAACCGGCGTCCTGTTCGAGCATTGCGGTGACCTCGGCGGTCGGGGTGCTGCCCTCGAGCAGTCCACCCATACCGCCACCCATGCCGCCCATCTCGGCACCGCCCGGCAGCTGGCCGGCCTGACTCGGGAGTCCCGCCGGTGGCTGCATTCCGGCCGGCATCTGTGCACCGGGAGGCAGCTGCATTCCACCCTGCCCGCGCCGGCCCTCACCCATGCCGCCGAATCCGCGCATACCGGTGTTCGGCCCGGCGGACACGATCGATCCGGTGTGCGGGGTGCCGATCGTGTCCACCGCGTACGCCGTCGGCCCGGCCAGTCCGGCAAACATCACCGCGAGAATCGCGACCGCGGCGAGCCTGCCGCGAGTGAGCGCCGGAATCAGCAGAGCCACCACCGCCACCACACCGACGACCAGGATCGCCCACTTCAGCCACGGCACGAAGCTCGCGCTACGGCCGAGCAGCACCCACGCCAGTGCGACGGTCGACGCCGCCGCGAGCGCCATCGCGATCCGGACCCACAACCGCTGTCGTTCGCGCCAGACCATCACACTGCCGATACCCACGAGCGCAGCGACGGCAGGCGAGAGTGCGACCGTGTAATACGAGTGGAAGATGCCGGCCATGAAACTGAACGTCAGACCGGTGACGAGCAGCCATGCGCCCCACACGATCAGCGACGCGCGTTGCGCATCGGTGCGAGGGGCTTTGCCTCGCAACACCAGTCCCGTCACCAGCAACACCAATGCGGCAGGTACGAGCCAGGCGATCTGGCCGCCCTGGGAGGCGTCGAACATGCGGAGGATGCCGGTCTCGCCCCACATCGACCCGCCGCCGCCACCGACACCGCCCGGGGTGACGCTGCCGGTCTCGTTGCCACTGAGTCGGCCCAACCCGTTGTAGCCGAGAGTCAGTTCCAGAATCGAATTGTTCTGCGAGCCACCGACCCACGGCCGCGAGGATGCCGGCCAGAATTCGACGATCAGCAACCACCAACCGGCCGAGACGATCATGGCTCCGAGTGCGGCGAACAGTTGCAGCACTCGGGTGCCGAGTTTGGGCGGCCCGGCGATCAGGTACGTCAACGCCAGCGGCGGTACGACGAGCATCACCTGAAGCTGCTTGGTGAGAAAGCCGAATCCGACGAACATACCGGTGATCAACAGTAACTTGGTCTTTCCCGATTCGACGCCTCGCAGCATGGCCCAGACGGCGGCGATCATCAGCAGCACCAGCAACGCGTCGGGATTGTTGAACCGAAACATCAGTGCGGCAACGGGAGTCAGCGCCAGCACCAGTCCCGCGAGCAGCCCGGCGGCCGCACCGAATCGGCGCACGACGACGGCTCGCAGCAGCGCAACGGAGGCGACTCCGAGGAGCGCCTGAGGCACCAGCATCGCCCAGGTGTTCAGCCCGAACACCCGCACCGACAACGACATCAGCCACAGTGACATCGGCGGCTTGTCGACGGTGATGGAGTTGGCCGCGTCGGAGGACCCGAAGAAGAACGCCTTCCACGACACCGAACCTGCTTGTATCGCTGCGGAATAGAAGGAGTTGGCCCAACCCGAGGCACCGAGTCCCCAGATGTATGCCACGCCCGTGCCGATCAGCAGAGCGGTCAACCCCAGGAGTTCCCACCGCCGGGAGGTCGCCGGCTCGGTCGGCGCGGCCGCGGACGGCCGTTCGATCGTCGTGGTCATCGGTTCTCCCCCGAAGGATCGGACACCGAAAGATCGGACACCGAAAGATCGGACTCCGGACTACGGAAGACCCACCGCAGTGCGACGAATCGGCACACGGTGGCAACGAGATTGGCGACGACGAGAACGGCGAGTTCGACGTGCCGCGACACGTCCGGGGACCAGGCGTGCAGTACCGCGAGCGAGCCGCTGGTCATCAGCAGCGCGACACCGAAGATCGCCAGACCCTGCAGCTGGTGCTTACCCGCGCTCGCGGGCCCTCGGACGCCGAAAGTGAAGGCACGGTTGGCCGCTGTGTTCAGTACCGCGGTGATGAGCAGTCCGGCGAAGTTCGCGGCCTGTGCCCCGATCATGGGATGCAGCACCAGATACAGCAGTGCGTAGGCCACGGTGCTCGCGACACCGATGATGCCGAATCGCACCAGCTGGCCGATCATTCCGTGCGGTACACCGGCCACGAGCGGCTCCCGTCCCAGGCTTCGACGCAGTTCGGCGACGGGGAGCATTCCGGTCGCAAGAGCCCGACCGACGCGCCAGCATCCCTGCAGATCCTTGACGGCGGTATCGAGGAGGTGGACGCTGCTGTCGGGGTCGTCGACCCAATCGACCGGCACCTCGTGAATCCGTAGGCCGACCTTCTCGGCGATGACCAGCAGTTCGGTGTCGAAGAACCATCCGGTGTCTTCGACGAGTGGAAGCAACTGGCGAGCAACATCGGTGCGCATCGCCTTGAACCCGCACTGAGCGTCGGAGAAGCGGGCGCGCAGCGAGGTGCGCAGGATGAGATTGTAACTGCGCGAGATCAATTCACGTTTCACTCCGCGAACGACCCGGGACGACCGGTTCAGCCGAGAGCCGATGGCGAGGTCCGAGTGACCCGACAGCAGTGGGGCGACGAGCGGCATGAGGGCGTTGAGGTCGGTGGACAGATCGACATCCATGTAGGCAACGACGTCGGCGTCGGACGCGAGCCACACCGCTTTGAGCGCCCGCCCGCGTCCCTTCTCATCGAGGTGATGAACCCGAACTCCGTCGATCTCGTCGGCTAGCCGATGCGCCACCGCGAGGGTGCAGTCCGTACTTGCGTTGTCGGCGATGGTGATCCGCGACCGAAACGGGATCCTTTCCTGGAGATGCTCGTGCAGTCGACGAATGCACTGCTCGAGATCCGCCTCTTCGTTGTACACCGGGATGACCACCTCGAGCGTGGCCGTTGCGTTCGAGCCGGGCCGGTGGCCTGCTGCTCGGGCGAGGTAGTTCGTTGTCATGAGGCAACACTCGTGTGTGCAGCTGGACCCACGCTGCGACGAACCTGGCAATCACCTGGGAGGACAGGAGCGCAGCCTGCGGAGTGACCAAGAGGCACAGCTCATAAGGCATTCTGTCCCCATGGCTTCTATTTTCAGCAAGATCATCGCAGGTGAGATTCCCGGACGGTTCGTCTGGCAAGACGACGACGTCGTGGCGTTTCTGACGATTGCCCCCGTCACTCAGGGACACACGTTGGTGGTTCCGCGTGCGGAGATCGATCAGTGGCAGGACGTCGACGGTGCCGTGTTCGCCAAGATCACTGCCGTCGCGCAGATCATCGGTCAGGCTGTCAGGACGGCGTTCGACGCGCCCAGGGCCGGGCTGTTGATCGCCGGTCTCGAGGTGCCGCACCTGCATCTGCACGTGTTTCCGGCGTACGACATGGGCAATTTCGATATCTCCGGTGCGGATCCGAACCCGTCCGCGGAGTCACAGGACGAGGCTGCCGACAAGCTTCGAGCAGCGCTACGCCACCTCGGGCACGAGGCTCACGTCCCTAACTGATGCGCCTCGCTCAGCGCAGAGGTGCCAGTAGCCGTCGGCGCGTTCGAAGCTGCGTCGATACCGCGTCGGATCGGTTGTCCGGGTCGTAACCCGGTCCGATGTCGGTATCGATGTCGCGTGGGCCGGGCGCGACGCCACACTCGGGGCACAGTCCGAGCGGTCCCAGATCTGTCCCGCAGGTCGCATGCAGAAACCGGCGACGTGTGCCCGTGGGCTTCGGGTTCTGTTTCTCGCCCCAGTAGCTCAGAGCGTAGACGGCCGGCCACAGTCCTTCGAGGGCGTGCGTCGGGACGTAGTCGTCGTGGCCGCCGCCGTGGGCTCGGGCTTGCCGGTCGAGCAATCCGGCATCGACCAGGGTGCCGAGCCGTTGAGCCAGGACTGCCTTGGAAATGTCGAGGTGGACCTGGAAGTCGCCGAAGCGTCGGACCCCGAAGAAGCTGTCGCGCACGATGAGCATGGTCCAGCGCTCGCCGACGAGTTCGAGCGCGCGGGCCAAGGGGCAGTCCTGGCGGGCGTAGTCGGTTCCGAGTGCCATGCGCCGATCGTACAGTCTGTTGACCGAACCAAGTTGGCCGTTTACAGTTCGATCACCAGACCAGAGAGACGACGATGACCGACACTGCACCCACGCCCGCCGGCACCACGAACGGCACCCGCGCACTGGCCGTCGCCGCATCGGGCACCTTGTTGACGCTGATGGCGTTCACCGCTCCGCTCGCCACGATCAACAGCACCGCGCTGGACCTGATGTCGGACGCGGCGGGACGGACCTGGATTCTGAGCTCGATGAGCATCGGCCTCGCCGCCGCGTTGCTCACCACCGGCACCGTCGCAGACGACTTCGGCCGTCGCCGCACCTTCGTACTCGGAGCAGTCGTTCTGGCCGTCGGCGCAATCGTTTGTGCCGTCTCTCCCAACACCCTCATCTTCGTGCTGGCCCGCATCCTGCAAGGCCTCGGCGGTGCCGCGGTCGTCGCATCGAGCCTCGGCATCATCGCGCACACGCACCCGGCCGGGCCGGTGCGCGCCAAGGCCAGCGGAGTCTGGGGTGCCAGCGTGGGGGCCGGTATCGCGCTCGGCCCGCTGCTCGCCGCGCTTCTCGACCGGTGGGCCAGCTGGCGTGAGGCGTACGTGGTCCTCGCGATCGCCACTCTCGTGCTCGCCGTCGTCGCGCAGCTGCGCGTCGAAGAATCCATGTCCGACGCCCCGCGCGGCCTCGATCCGGTCGGCGCGGTGCTGTTGGCCACGGGCATCGGCGCACTACTGGCCGCGCTGGTCGAGGGTCGGCAGGGGTGGACCGCCGTGACTCCCATCGTGTTGTTCGTTCTCGCCGCGCTACTGCTGCTGGCCTTCGTCGCGCTCGAATTGCGCAGTGCGAGCCCGATGCTCGATCTCATGTTGTTTCGGCATCCACCGTTTCTCGCCGCCACGGTCGCCGCCCTGGCCACGGGCGGCGGGATCATCGCACTGATGTCGTACATGGCCGGGTTCGTGGGCACCGCGCTCGGCATCGATGCCCTCGGGGCAGCGATTCTGCTGTTCGCGTGGTCTGCGACCTCGGTCGTCACCGCCCTGCTGGCTCGGCGCATCCCGGCCGCCATCAGCGGCCGGACCCAGCTCGCCGCCGGACTGATCGGTGTGGCACTCGGCATGGTGATGCTGACGGGCCTCGCCGCGGACGCCGGTTGGCCTCGGCTGCTGCCGGGACTGCTCGTGGCGGGCGTCGCCAGTGGCGTCCTCAACGCCGCGCTGGGACGCGAGGCCGTGGCCAGCGTCCCGGTCGGACGCGGCGGAATGGGCAGCGGGGCCAACAACACCGCGCGCTACGTCGGATCCGCTGTCGGCGTCACCGTCGTCGCTGTGGTCGCCGTGCCGGCCGGCGATCATGCCGCGGCCGCTCTGGTCACGAACTGGAACACCGCGGCTCTGCTCACCGCGGCCATTTCGCTCGTCGGAGCTGCGGTCGTGGCGATGTCACGCACCCGGCGGTAGCGAGTACTCCTGCTCGGGACGCCCGGTCGATCCGTACCGCAGCTGCATCCGCAGCCGACCCTTGGACACCAGGGTGGCCAGATACCGCTGGGCCGTCGCTCGCGAAATGCCGATGGCCGCAGCAACTTCTCCGGCCGACATCGGCTCCGCCGTTCCGCGCACCGCGTCGAGCACCAGGTCTCGGGTGACCGACTGCGAGGCCGGTAACGGAGCCGCAGCGCGCGGGCGGAGGGCGTCGAGCCCACCGTCGATGTCCGCCTGAGTCAGTTCGTCCGTGCGGTCGAGCGCGCCGCGGTATGCGAGATACCCGGTGAGGCGATCGACCAGCGCCGAGCGCGGAAACGGCTTGATCAGGTATGTCCATGCGCCCGCGGTCATCGCCGAGCGCACCGTGTGCTGATCCGCAGCTGCGGAGAGCACCACCGCGTCACACGGCAGCTCTCGCACCAGATCGATACCGGACCCGTCCGGCAGATACACGTCCACGAGAGCCAGGTCGAAGGACTGGGTGGCCAGCATTTCTCGCGCCTGGGCGATACTCGTCGCCACTGCGGCCACCTCGTACTGGTCGAGTGAATTCACCAGTGCCGCATGCAGATCCGCGACCCGGAAGTCGTCGTCGACGACGAGAACTCTCATTGCGTCACCTCTTCGATCAGTAGGGCATCGGGAATCGAGGCGATGAACACTGCGCCCCCGCGGTCGTTGTCGGCCGTGATCTGCCCGCCGGCATCGGCCAACGTCACTTCGCCGCCTCGGGTTCGCGCGATCTGTCGGCTCAGTGCCAATCCCACACCTCGGCCACCCGGCGTATCCGCCGTCGACTTGGTCGAGACTCCCTCGACGAACACCTGCTCGGGCGCCAACGCAACGCCGTCACCCGAATCGACGACGACGATATGCAGGGTCGAATCCTCCTGCACCAGCTCGACTTCCACTTCGGCAGGTCGACGTGCACCGAGCCGTGCTGCGTCGATGGCGTTGTCGATCAGGTTGCCCAGCACGGTGGTGACGTCCACCGGTCCGACCAGTTCGCCACCGACCCAGGTGTTCTCCCCCAACACCAGTCGCACGCCACTCTCGCGCGCGTGTGCCGCCTTGGCCGTGAGAAAGGAACGTAGGTAGGCGTCGGAGACCGCATCGATGCCCTCGACCGCCTCCGATCTCGGTCCGACACCGAGAATCTCGTCGATGTACTCCGACGCCCGATCGGGGTGGCCCTCGTGCAGCAGCCCACTGACCAGATGCATCCGGTTGGCGAACTCGTGTCGCTGGGCGCGCAGCACCGCGGACATCGACTGCACCGCGTCGAGTTGACGCGTCAGTGCCTCCACGTCCGTTCGATCTCGCACGGTGAGTACCGTCCCCAGATCTCGATTGTCACGCAGCACCTTTCGCGCCGCCGCGATGACGACGACCTCGTCGACGGCCGCGAGTACCGGCTCGCCCGTAGGGATCTCGATGACCTCGAGCAATCTGGGTGTCAGACCGATGTCCTCCACGCGCATTCCCGGCTTCCCCTCGATCGAGAGCAAGGTGCGCGCCTCGTCGTTGACGACGGTGACGATGCCGTCCGGATCGATGGCCACCACGCCTTCGCCGATGCCGTGCAGCACCGCCTCCTGCTCGCGCACGAGCTCGGCGAGTTCCTCGGGTTCGAGGCCCAGGGTCAGCCGCTTCCACCTGCGCGCCAGCAGGATCGAGCCCAGCACACCCAACAGCAGCACTGCGCCGGTGACCAGTGCGCCGTTGATCAGATCCTTCACCAGCTCGGTTCGCACTGCCGTCGTGGAGATTCCGACGCTCACTTCGCCGATCACGACGTCTGCCGAGCCCGGAGCCAGGATGGGCACTTTGGCACGGACGGAGTCGCCCAGCGTGCCGCGTTGGGATTCGACGACCTCGTTGCCCGCCAATGCGCCGGACGGATCGGTACTCACCCGTTGCCCCAGGACGGTCGGATCCGGATGTGCCAGGCGCAGTCCCCGGTCGTCGGTGATGACGACGAACAGTGCATCGGTGCGCTCCCGGGTGCTTTCGCCCGTCCGTTGCAGCGCACCGCCTGCCAGCACTCCCGCCGGCGCAGCATCGGTTCCGGCGGTGTCCGCGGCCGAGAACTGCCCCACGAGCGAACGCACCTCGGGGTCGGTGGCCACGGTCCGCGCAACCGCGAGTGCCCGCTCGCCGTACTCCTCGTTGGCCTGTTCGCCACTGCTGATCGCGAATACTCCGAACGCCACTGCGAGCGCCACCGCAACCAACGCGGCCTGCAGCAGCAGCACTTGAGTCCTCAATCGCACCAGCCAAGGCTAGAGCGAGAGCTGCTCGAGCACAATGCGCAAAAGGCGCTTTACGTTGCTTGCGCGGGTAGTGCGCACAACGGCGAACATGTGATGCCGGTTACGTAACTTCAGTCACAACACGTAGTCCAACCGGACCCACCTCACACATTTCGAGAAGGAGTGCACGATGTTGGTGATACTCGGCTTCCTCATGGTAGCCGCCTTCATGTTCTTGATCTTGACCAAGAGAGCCACGCCCGTCGTCGCACTCACCCTCGTCCCCGTCATCTTCGGTCTGCTGGCCGGCGCGGGACTCGGCATCGGTGACATGATCACCGACGGCATCAAGTCCCTCGCCCCCACCGCGGCCCTGCTGTTCTTCGCCATCATCTTCTTCGGAATCATGATCGACGTAGGCCTGTTCGACCCACTGGTGCGCGGCATCCTTCGTGTCGTACGCAACGACCCGATGAAACTTGTTGTCGGAACGGCCATTCTGGCCATGGTCGTCTCGCTCGACGGCGACGGCTCGACCACCTTCATCATCGTCACGTCCGCACTGCTGCCGCTCTACCTGAAACTCGGTGTCAGCCCGGTCATTCTGACGGTCGTCGCCGGACTCGCCAACGGCACGATGAACATCATTCCGTGGGGCGGCCCGACGGTTCGCGCTGCATCCGCTCTGGGAATCTCCCCGTCCGACGTGTTCGTTCCGATGGTTCCGTCGATGATCGTCGGCCTGATCATCGTGCTGCTCTTCGCCGTTCACCTCGGCATCATGGAGCGTCGACGCATCGGCAAGCTGATCTACGAACCCGAGCTGGTTGCCTCCGGCGGTGGCGGAAGCATCCGCAAGGGCGGCAAGGGAACCGGCGGAGCAGGAACCGGCGGATCGGACGGCTCCGGCGAATCGGGTCAGTTCTTCGACGGTCTCGACCCCAATCGCGACACGCTGCGCCCGAAGTTGCTCTGGTTCAACGCTGCTCTGACGGTCGTTCTACTCGTCATCCTGGTCATGGACATTCTTCCCATTCCGGTGCTGTTCATGATCGCTGCCTCGATCGCGCTGACGGTCAACTTCCCGAAGGTCAAGGAGCAGGGCGACGCGATAGCTCGGCACTCGTCCTCCATCGTCTCCGTCGTCGCCATGGTGCTCGCCGCAGCAATCCTGACGGGCGTCTTCCAGGGCACCGGCATGGTCGAAGCCATGGCCGAGTGGCTGCTCAACGTCATCCCGTCGGGAATGGGCCCGTACCTGGCCGTCATCACCGGCATCCTGAGCATCCCGCTGACGTTCTTCATGACCAACGACGCCTTCTACTTCGGCATCCTGCCGGTGCTCACCGAGACCGCGAGCAAGTACGGCATCGACCCGGTCGAGATGGCCCGTGCCTCGATCACCGGTCAGCCCGTCCACCTGCAGAGCCCGCTGGTTCCGGCCATCCTGCTCCTGGTGACCCTGGCCGGAGTCTCGCTGGCCGATCACCACAAGAAGGTGTTGTGGCGAGCGGTGGTCGTCTCCCTCGCAATGCTGGCGGTCGGCATCGTCCTCGGTCAGATTCCGTTCGGCTGATCCCTCACCCCCACCTTCCTGAAAGAGACACCGTCATGACTGTTGGCGTACTGCACAACAATTCACCCGAGGGCCGCGCAGCGCTCGCGGCCGCCGTTCGAGAAGCTCGGATCAGAGAGACCGATCTGGTCGTCCTGCACGCACTGTCGGGATCGGCCGAGCCGTCCGCCGAGGCAGGAGAAACCGCTGCGGTCTCCACCTCAGTAGAGACCGCCTTGGCCGACATCGACAACGCCGAGGCCGTGGCCTGGACCGTGGCGGTGGGTCGCCCCGATCCCGACGCCGTGAACACTCTGCTGACTCTGGTGGAGGAGCAGAAGTCCGAGATCCTCGTCGTCGGCTCCCGGCACCGCTCGGCAGTCGGCAAGTTCCTGATGGGACAGACGATTCAGCGCCTGCTGCTCGAAATTCCGGTTCCGGTTCTACTGGTCAAGTCCGGAGCGTGAATGTTGCCGACAAGGTGACGACCGTAGTGCGGCACAGCCTCCGATGGATCGGCCTCGCGGCCGTATCCGTCGGGGGCTGGGCCCTTTTCGCGAGTCTGGGCCTCACCGCGCCGTCGCTGTTCGCCGCACTCGTCGTCGCCGTGGTGTTCGCATTGACCGGGTTGGGTCCGGCCGCGGTCCCCCGTCCCGCGTCCATGGCAGCGCAGGGCACGCTGGCGGTGACGATCGGACTCATGCTCGACACCGACACCCTCGCTGCGCTGGGAGAGAACTGGCTTCCCGCGGTCACCGTCGGGTTGGCAACCCTGATCGTCAGTGCCGGCTGCGGCGCTCTGCTGGCACTGCACCGCGACGTCGATCCGGTGACCGGAGCATTGTCTCTGATTGCCGGTGGCGCAACAGGTCTGGTGTCGGTCGCCCGCGAGCTCGGCGGCGACGAGCGCATCGTCGCCGTGGTCCAGTATCTCCGCGTGGCGTTGGTGGTCGTCACGATGCCGTTGATCGTCACCTTCGCTTTTCACACCGACACCGGTGGCACGTCCGGTACCGATGAGGCGTCGACGACACCGTGGTACATCGGCACGGCCTTTCTGATCGGTGCCGTCGTCGTCGGAATCCTGCTCGCGAAGACGATCCGACTCCCCGCCCCCGCCACGCTCGGACCGCTGATCGTCGCCGGAGCCTGCGAGCTACTCGGCTGGCCCGTCGACATCTCCGTCCCGGAAGTACTGCTGCCGCTGGCGTTCATCGTCATCGGATGGCAAGCGGGACTTGCCTTCACCGTCGCCAGCCTGCGGGCCATCGGACGCATCTTCCCGTGGGCCGCGCTGCTCGTACTCACGATCGGTCTGATCTGCGCACTCCTGGGCTGGGCGCTGTCCGCCGTCACCGGAGTCAGTATGTTGACCGGTTATCTCGCGACGACGCCCGGCGGACTGGCCGCAGTGCTCGCCGTGTCCGCGACGACGGGATCGGACGTCACGTTCGTCGCCTGCGTTCAGGTGATCCGGCTGGTGTCGATGCTCGTGGCCGCGCCCCTCGCTGCTGCCGCGTACACCAAGATCGCCGAACGCAAGAAGGATCGGTCCATGGCCGGGTGAGCGGATCAGTCTGCAGCCCTGGGTAGTTCGACCCGGAACGTGGCACCCGCGCCGGGAGTACTTCGCACGTCCACGGTCCCGTTATGGGCGGCGACCAGGGCTGCGACTATGGACAGGCCGAGCCCACTGCCCCCGCTCTCACGGGTCCGGGACGAGTCGGTGCGATAGAACCGCTCGAAGACGTGAGCTGCCTCCTCCTCGCCCAGCCCGGGGCCGGTGTCCTGCACCTCGAGCACCACCGACTCCTCGGTGGTGCCCACGCACACCGTGATCGACGCGGACTCGGGCGTGTGCCGCACTGCGTTCCCCACGAGGTTGGCCAACACCTGACGCAGCCGGGCATCGTCGCCGGCGACCTCCGGAATACCCGGTCCTGCCGATACCTTCAACGAGATGTCGCGTGCGGGCGAGACGGCTTTCGCATCGTGCACGGCATCGGCGGCGATGGTGAGCACGTCGACCTGACGTACCTCGAGGGGACGCTGGGCATCGAGTCGCGCGAGCATGAGCAGATCCTCGACGAGCAGTCCCATGCGCGCCGATTCGCCCTCGATCCGCGTCATCAACAATGCGATGTCGCTCATCGCCCCCTGCCGGTACAGCTCGGCGAATCCCCGGATGGTCGTCAGCGGAGTCCGCAGTTCGTGGCTGGCGTCGGCGACGAACCGGCGCATCCGATCCTCGGACGCCCGCGCCGCTTCTTCCGAGGCGGCGGTCGCTGCGAACGCCCGCTGTATCTGCGAGAGCATTCCGTTCAATGCCGCCGACAGTCGACCGACTTCCGTTCTCTCGCTGCGGTGGGGCACCCGCCGGTGCAGATCGCCTGCGGCAATCGCAGCTGCCGTCGTCTCCACCTCACGCAACGGCCGCAGACTGCGCCGCACCACGAAGTACGCCACCACACCCAACACCACCAATACCGCTGCTCCGATGTACAACTGGAGCACCATCAGTCGGCTGACGGTCTGCTGATTGGGACCCAGCGGAATTCCCACAGTGGTGGATCCGTCACTGTTGGTCACCGTCAACACGCGCCACTGTTTCCCTGGGTCGCTCTCGGAGCCGACCGTCGTCGGGCGATCGGCGGTGACACCGGATAGATCCGGAACACTTTCTGCCACATCGTTGATGGGTCCCCGTACGGTGCCGTCGTTCGCCACGGACCGGACGTAGAAATTCGACGGCGGGCGACCAGGATTGGGCTCGCCTATAGGTGGAAGTGGGCGGGAGTCCGGTTGCGCCCACCCCCGAGATGCCTCGACCAACTGCTGATCGAGGCGACGCATCAACGACGTCTCCAACGAGGACGTCACCGCGACACCCGATGCCAGCAGTCCGAGCCCGACCAACAGCAGCAGGGCCGCAACCAGAGTGAAGCGCAGCGGGATGTCCCCCAGCCGTGAGCGGAGGCCGGTCACCGCGGCTGCCGCATGACGTAGCCGACGCCCCGCAACGTGTGGATCAATCGGGTATCGCCCGTGTCGACCTTACGACGCAGATACGACACGTACGACTCCACCACTCCCACCTCACCGCCGAAGTCGTAGTGCCACACGTGATCCAGAATGCGCGGCTTGCTCAGCACCGTTCCGGCATTGACCATGAAGTACCGCAGCAGCGTGAACTCGGTCGGCGAGAGCGAGACCGGCTCGCCTGCCTTCCACACCTCGTGGGTGTCGTCGTCGAGTTCGATGTCCGCGAACGCGACTCGGGACGATTCGGTCTCCTCGGTCCGACCGGACCGGCGCAGAATCACCCGGAGCCGAGCCACCACTTCCTCGAGGCTGAACGGCTTGGTGACGTAGTCGTCCGCGCCGAGCGTCAGACCGGTCACCTTGTCTTCCACGGAATCTCGCGCTGTCAGGAACAGCGCCGGAGCATCCACTCCGTCTGCACGCAGCCTGCGCAGCAGACCGAAGCCGTCCATGCCCGGCATCATGACGTCGAGGATCAGTGCCTCGGGCCGAAAGGTACGCGACTTGTCCAGGGCCTCGGGGCCGGAGGACGCCGTCGCGACCTCGAATCCCTGGAACTTGAGACTGACCGCCAACAGCTCGACGATGGTCGGTTCGTCGTCGACGATCAGTACACGCGCTTCGGGGGTTTCGCTCACGGTGTCCATCATCGCGCGCGTTGCTGCTCGTCCGCTGGACTCTCGCTGTGAGGTTGCTGTGAGCCCCGACAGAGAGGGGCCCCAAGAGAGGGCATGATGGAGCGCGATGCTCCCTGCGAACACCGATCGCCGCCCGAGGCGCAGGCCGACGGTCACTTCCATGCACGTATTCGCAACTCTGCTCGTGTTGGGCATCGCGACAGGTCCGTACCTCGCCGAGTGGGTCGCCGCCTCCCCTGCCCTGCGAACCGGAGCCACCGTCTTCACCGGGATCTTCGTGCAGGCGACGCCGTTCCTGGTGCTGGGTGTGCTCGTCAGCGGCGGCATCGCCGCGTTCGTCTCCCCGGCCGTGCTTCGACGTGTGGTCCCGAAGAACGAGCCCGCGGCCGTCGGTGTGAGCGGACTCGCCGGGATGGCATTGCCCGGGTGCGAGTGCGGTGCTGTTCCCGTCTCCCGGCGGTTGATGGACCAGGGAATGCCGACGTCGGCGGCTCTGGCATTTCTGCTGTCGGCACCGGCGATCAACCCCGTCGTTCTCGTGTCGACTGCGGTGGCCTTTCCTGGTGAGCCGGCAATGGTTCTCGCCCGGTTCCTCGCCTCGCTCGCCACCGCCGTAGTGATGGGCTGGCTGTGGACGCGATTCGGTAAGGCCGAGTGGATCACCGCGCGGCTGGCGGATCGGGGTCACGATCACGACGGCTCGAAGTGGGAGACGTTCCGCGAGTCGGCTCGTGCAGACCTGCTGCAGGCCGGGGCGTTTCTGGTGTTCGGTGCCGCGGCGGCCGCGGCCCTGCACCTGGTGATTCCCGATCGGGTGTACGAGCACCTGGCCGGTCAGCTGCTGCTGGCCATCGTGGTGATGGCCGTACTGGCGGTTCTGTTGGCGCTGTGTTCGGAGGCCGACGCGTTCGTCGCGGCCAGTATGTCGATGCTGCCGCTGCTCCCGCGCCTGGTCTTCCTGGTGGTCGGCCCGGCCGTCGATCTGAAGTTGATGGCGATGCAGGCAGGCAGCTTCGGGCGCGGTTTCGTCGTCCGCTTCGCACCACTGACCTTCGTCGTGGCGATCGTGTGCGCCTCGGTCGTCGGCGGATTCCTGATCGGCGCGCGATGAAACGCGAGGTGCAGAACGTCCTGCTGTTCCTCTTCGGCGGAGCGATCGTGAAGATCTCGCTCGACGGCAGCTTCGTCCGGTACGTCAAACCGTCACTGCATCCGTATCTGCTGATCGCGGGCGTGCTGATCGTCGTCCTCGCGGCAGCCTCGATCGTCGCCGACATCCGGCGCGGTGGGCCGACGGACGGTCACGATCACGACGCGCGCCCATACTGGCTGTTGCTCGTGCCGATTGCGGTGATCCTCCTCGTCGCCCCACCCGCGCTCGGTGTCTCGGCGGTCGGCGACCGATCCGTGGACGCCGTCTCGACCCACGAGAAGACACCCTTCCCGCCGTTACCCGACGGGGAGGCACCGGACGTCCCGTTGCTCGACGTCGTGCAGCGGGCCGTCCGAGATTCGGAGGACAGCCTCGACGGCCGGGAGATCAGTGTCACCGGATTCGCCGTGGCGACCGCGAACGGTGGGTCGCCGCGCGTCGACGGCACAACCGACGGCCTCGACCTCGCCCGTGTCCTGATCATCTGCTGCGCGGCCGACGCACGATCCATCCGAATTCATCTGGACTCCAATTCGACTGTCCTCGAGGATGTTCCGGACGGATCCTGGCTGCAGCTCACCGGCACCGTCGACGCATCGACCGCGACCGAAGCCACCGCCTTCACCCCCACGATGACGGTCTCGACGGCCCGGCGCATCGACCCGCCGACGAACACGTACGCGTACTGACACCGGAAAATTCGCGTCCCCGCCGAAGAAAAATTGGTACCGTCGTACAGGTCACTTCCGACAATCGGACGAGGCGCGCCGTACCCGAACAGCGACAAGACGGTGCCGAGAGGTGATTTCTCATGGCATGGCTGATTCTCGTCGTTTCCGGCGTTCTCGAAGCGATCTGGGCGACTGCGCTCGGAAAGTCCGAGGGCTTCTCCAAGCTCGGACCATCGGTAGTTTTCGGTGTCGCGGTGGTGCTCAGCATGATCGGTCTCGCGGTCGCGATGCGGTCGTTGCCCACCGGAACCGCGTATGCGGTGTGGGTGGGAATCGGTGCCACCTTGACCGTGGCGTACGCGATGATCACCGGTGCCGAAGCAGCGTCGTTCCTCAAAGTCGTACTTCTGGTCGGCATCGTCGGCTGCGTTGTGGGCCTGAAGGTTCTTCACTGATTTTCCCGGCTACAAGCAGTTACAGTAAAACGATGAACTGGGTGTCAGCGATCACACTGCCCGCACGGGCCGGCTTGGCCATCGCCGAGCAGGCGATCGGCGTCGCAGAGGTCGCATTGGCGACCACCAGGATGGCGTTGGCCACCGGCGCGTCCGGCACGGCCGGAGTGGCGTCGCTCGCCAATCCGCGCGGCGGCACGATGCAGCTGCTCACCCAGCTCGGCCAGCTCACCTCCGACGATCGCGCGCTGGGCAACGCCCTGAAGGAGGGCGGGCCACTCGACCGCCTGCTCGCCCAGGGCGGCGTCGTCGATCGACTCACGTCCGAGGACGGCACGCTCGAGCGCCTGCTGTCTCCGGGTGGGCCGGTCGAACGCATTCTCGCTCCCGGCGGACCCTTGGACCGACTGCTCGCCGAGGACGGACCGCTCGAACGGTTGCTCGCCGAGGGCGGTCTACTGGACAGGATCACCGCCACCAACGGCCCCCTCGAGCGCCTGACGGCGAAGGACGGTCCGCTCGAGGTGTTGACGCGTCAGGACGGTCTGATCGAACGGGCCATCGCGGAGAACGGCATCCTCGAGACGATGCTGGCCGAGGACGGTGCCGTCGAGCGTCTGACGGCCAAGGGCGGGCCGCTGGACCAGTTGGTCAAACTTTCCGAGACGCTGACGTCCGTGGCTCCGAACATCGAGCGTATGAGTATCTCGATCGACATCCTGCAGGATTCCGTGGAGATCCTCTCGGCGGCGGTGCATCCACTCGGCGAGCTGGTCGGCCGGCTGCCGAGCCGCTGGCTCAAGAGCGGTAAGCAGTCGGTGCACGAGCTGCACTGACGGGCCGCAACTTCGGCGCTTCGCCGAGAGTCGTAGGCGACAAATGTTAGCGCTCACACTGCTCACGTGGGGTGCAAAAAGAAAACTTTGACAATGCCGATGTTATCGCTCACACTTTCGTTTTGATGTGATGCGAACCACACGGGACCACCCGACGGCCTCCGCTTCACGGTCTACCTCACAACACAGGGAGAAACGATGAAGTTTCGAAAGCTATCCGTGGCTACGGCCGCGGTGGCCCTCACCCTCACGCTCGGTGCGTGCGGATCGAGTACCAAGACCGCAGACGAGGCTCCGGCCGAGGGCGGCAGCACCGCAGGTGCGTTGATCGGCGTCACCATGCCGACGAAGTCCTCCGCCCGTTGGATCGCCGACGGCGACAACCTCAAGAGCGCGTTGGAGGGCCAGGGATACAAGGTCGACCTGCAGTACGCGGAGAACGACATTCCCACCCAGGTCAACCAGATCGAGAACCAGATCACCCAGGGCGCGAAGCTGCTGATCGTGGCCTCGGTGGACGGCACCGCCATCACCACCCAGCTGCAGGAAGCCAAGGACAACGGCATCGGTGTCATCGCCTACGACCGGCTCATCCGCAACTCCCCGGACGTCGACTACTACGCGACGTTCGACAACTACAAGGTCGGCGTCGACCAGGCCACCTCACTGTTGGTCGGCCTCGGGCTGAAGAACGAGGACGGCACCGACAAGGCCGACGCGCCCGCCGGCCCGCTCAACATCGAGGTTTTCGCCGGTTCGCCCGACGACAACAACGCCACCTTCTTCTTCGACGGTGCCATGGAGACCCTGAAGCCGTACCTGGACAAGGGAACTCTGAAGATCGGTAGTGGCGAGTCCGACTTCGGAACCGCTGCCACCCTGCGCTGGGATCCGGCGACGGCACAGAAGCGCATGGAAGACCTGCTGACCAAGACGTACTCCTCGGGCCAGAAGGTTCAGGGCGTGCTCTCCCCGTACGACGGTCTGTCGATCGGAATTCTGTCCGCGCTCAAGAGCAACGGCTACGGAACCGCCGGTCAGCCCTACCCGGTCGTCACCGGACAGGACGCCGAGGTGCCGTCGGTCAAGTCGATCATCGCCGGTGAGCAGTACTCCACGATCTACAAGGACACGCGCCAGCTGGCCGAGGTCACGATCCAGATGGCTCAGGCCATGCTCAACGGTCAAACTCCCGAGACCAACAACACCACCGATTACGACAACGGCGAGAAGGTCGTTCCGGCGTACCTGCTGCAGCCCGAGATCGTCTACAAGGACAACTACGAGAAGCTGCTCGTCGAGGGTGGCTACTACACCGAGGATCAGTTGAAGTGAGTTCGGCGATGACGAGCCCGATTCTGGAGATGCGCGGCATCACCAAAACATTTCCCGGCGTCAAGGCGCTACAGGATGTCACTCTCTCGGTGAATCGCGGCGAGATCCACGCGATCTGCGGCGAGAACGGAGCAGGCAAGTCGACGCTCATGAAGGTGTTGTCGGGTGTGTACGCTCACGACACATTCGACGGCGACATCGTGTTCGACGGTCGAGAGCGCTCGTTCTCCGACATCCGGAGTAGCGAGGCCGAGGGCATCGTCATCATCCATCAGGAACTCGCACTGAGTCCGCATCTCTCCATTGCCGAGAACATCTTTCTCGGCAACGAGCGGTCCAAGCGCGGGTTCATCGACTGGAACCGAACGAATTCCGAGGCCGCAGCCCTACTGAACCGGGTAGGGCTGCGGGAGAATCCCGTCAACGTCGTGAGCGATCTCGGCGTCGGCAAGCAGCAACTCGTCGAGATCGCCAAGGCACTGTCCAAGGACGTGACCCTGCTGATTCTCGACGAACCCACTGCGGCACTCAACGATTCCGACTCCGCACATCTGCTGGATCTGTTGCGCGGTCTACGGGACGAGGGCATCACGTGCGTGATCATCTCGCACAAGCTCAACGAGATCGCGGCCATTGCCGACCGGACCACGATCATTCGGGACGGCAAGACCATCAAGACGCTGGACATGCGAGACCCGGACGTCACCGAGGATCGCATCATCTCACTGATGGTCGGCCGCGATCTCGAGCACCGGTTTCCGCCCCACGAATCGACTGTGGGAGAGGAAGTTCTGCGCATCGAGGACTGGACCGTGCACAGTCCGACCCAGCAGGGCCGAACCGTCGTCGACAAGGCGAACCTCACGCTGCGGCGCGGTGAGATCGTCGGCCTCGCCGGGTTGATGGGTGCCGGCCGTACCGAGTTGGCCATGAGCGTCTTCGGCCGAAGCTACGGGATCGACATCTCGGGACGGCTCTACAAGTACGGCAAGGAAATTCACGTCAAATCCGTCAACGATGCCATCCATCACGGCATCGCGTACGCCACCGAGGACCGGAAACGGTACGGGCTGAACCTGATCGACGACATCAAGCGCAACATTTCCACCGCGGCGCTGGACAAGTTGGTGACGGGAGGCTTCGTCGACGCCAACCAGGAATACAAGGTCGCCGAGGGCTTCCGCAAGAGCATGAACATCAAGGCACCGAACGTCTCCGCCGTGGTCGGCAAACTCTCCGGCGGCAATCAGCAGAAAGTCGTGCTGAGCAAATGGATCTTCAGCGATCCCGACGTGCTCATCCTCGACGAACCGACGCGAGGAATCGACGTCGGCGCGAAATTCGAAATCTATTCGATCATCAACCAACTCGCCGACGCCGGAAAGGCAGTGCTGGTGATCTCGTCCGAACTTCCGGAACTTCTCGGTCTGTGCGACCGGATCTACGCGCTGTCCGCCGGCCGGATCACCGGTGAGGTCGACCGCGAGGACGCAACCCAGGAATCTCTCATGCATCTCATGACCCGTGGAACAGGAGTACTTCGATGAACCAGCTGTCGACCGTTCGGGGGCTGCTCACGCGAAACCTCCGACAGAGCGGAATCTTCATCGCGTTCGCGCTGATCATCGTGCTCTTCACCGTGCTGACCGGAGGTCAGCTGTTGGTGCCGCAGAACATCAGCAACATGGTGGTGCAGAACTCGTACATTCTCATTCTGGCCATCGGCATGGTCGTCATCATCATCGCCGGCCATATCGACCTGTCCGTCGGATCGGTGGTGGCGGCCACCGGAGCCATCGCCGGTGTCCTCATGGTCCAACAGAACGTACCGTGGCCACTGGCGGTGCTGATCACGTTGATCGTCGGCGGCCTGATCGGTGCCTGGCAGGGTTATTGGGTCGCGTACTTCGGCATTCCCGCGTTCATCGTCACCCTCGCAGGAATGCTCGTCTTCCGCGCAGTGACTCTCATCGTCCTCGGCAACCAGGGCATCGGGCCGTTCCCCGGACCGGTACGCACACTGTCCAACGGCTTCCTACCCGGCTTCATGGGCAATGTGGGACTCGGGCCGTTGGGTGGGGCGGATATCTTCACGTTGCTCGTCGCGATTCTCGCGGTCGCCGGAATCGTGTTCAGCCAGTGGCGTTCTCGAACGGGCCGGCAGAAGTACGGCCAGACCGTGGACGCGATGCCGCTGTTCCTGATCAAGATGGCGTTCGCCGCCGCTCTCGTGCTTGCGATCGCCGTCCAGTTGGCTCGCTTCAAGAACCTGCCGTACGTGCTGATCCTGCTCGCCGTGTTGGTCATGGGTTACTCGACGTTGGCCGGCAAGACCGTATTCGGTCGGCACGTGTACGCCATCGGCGGCAACATTCACGCCGCGTCCCTGTCCGGTATCAAGGTCAAGCCGGTCACGTTCTGGATCTTCGTCAACATGGGTGTCCTCTCGGCTCTGGCCGGAATCATCTTCGCCGGACGCCTCAACCAGGCCGGTCCTACTGCGGGCAACGGCTTCGAGCTCGACGCCATCGCGGCGGCGTTCATCGGTGGCGCAGCCGTACAGGGCGGCGTCGGCCGCATCGTCGGCGCGCTGACCGGCGGACTCATCATCGCCGTGATCAACAGCGGCATGTCGCTGATCGGATCACCCAGCGAGAGAGTGCAATTGGTCAAGGGTCTGGTGCTGCTCGCCGCCGTGGCGTTCGACATCTGGACCAAGCGTCGTGCGGCGAGCGGTAAGGGCGGCAAGGGAGACAAAGCCGCGTCTCCCACCAGTTACCTGGGCGTACCGGTACCCGCCGAGATGTTCTCCCCCGGCGAGCCCGGAAAGCCCGCACCGCCGACCTCTGCATCGATGACGAAAACGACGTGATCCGGGCGGTGACGCGCCGATCCGGTCCGGGCATGCTGAGATGGTGTTCGACCACCGAAGGAGGATGCGTGCGATGACGCCGACCCGCGGACCGGCCATGACCGACGTCGCTCGGCTCGCGGGTGTGTCCCACCAGACCGTCTCTCGGGTCATCAACGGCCATCCCAACGTCACCGAGGCGACCAGAACGAAGGTCGAGCAGGCGATCGCGGAGCTCGGCTACCGGCCGAACACCGCAGCTCGCGCTCTGGTCACCGGCCGCAGCAGCACCATCGGGATCGTCGGCACCGGCAACGCTCTGTACGGGCCGGTGTCGACGCTCTACAGCGTCGAACAGGCCGCGCGGCAGGCCGGATACTCCGTCGTCGTCGGCGTCCCCACTTCGTTCGACGAGGTGGCGATCAGCACCTGCGTGCGCAGGTTGCAGAAACAGGGCGTCGACGGCGTCGTCGTCATCGCGCCGTTGAGCACCGACGGCGGCGACATCGCCGAGTTGGCTGCCGAACTGCCACTGGTGGCCGTCGAAGGATCGCCGGAAGGCGATCTGGCGGTCGTCTCGGTCGATCAGGTCGCCGGCGCGCAGTCCGCCACCACACATCTGCTCTCACTCGGTCACCGCGCCGTCTGGCACGTCGCAGGCCCCTCGGGTTGGTACGAGGCGGCCGACCGCGTCATCGGGTGGCGCTCGGCCCACGAGCAGGCCGGTGTCGAACCGCCACTCGTTCTCGCCGGCGACTGGACCGCGAAGTCCGGCTTCGAGGCCGGATGTCGATTGGCCGAGAACCCGGACGTCACAGCGGTGTTCGCCGGAAACGATGCGATGGCCCTCGGTGTGCTGCGCGCCCTCGAAGTGCACGGCCGGAAAGTTCCGACGGACGTCAGTGTGGTCGGGTTCGACGACGTTCCCGACGCGGAGTTCTTCTCCCCTCCCCTGACGACGATCCGTCAGGAATTCAGCGAGGTCGGCATCCGCAGCGTCGAAATACTGTTGGCCCAGATCGATTCCGGCAACCGCAGTACCCGACGTTCGCGTATCGAGCCGAGCCTGGTGATCCGGTCCAGCACTGCCGAGGCCCGCGACGCTCACATCCGCAGCTGAATCTCCACCAACAACCGCGCGTCCGGATCCGACAGATCCAACTCCAGAATCTGCTCGACGCGTCGGATGCGGTAACGCACCGTGTTCGGGTGGATGTGCAGCCTCTCCGCTGCGGCACGGACGTCACCGAAGCACGCCAGATACGTCTCGAGACTCTCCCGCATCGCGCCGTCGTGGGTGGCGTCGTACCGATCCAGCGCTGCGATGCGCGGGTCCCGTAACTGCTCGTGGTTGGAGATGATGTCGACGATCTCGCCCAGCAGCACAGACGTTCTCGACTCTGCGAGCGTGGTGACCCGAACGTCGCCGGTGGTCGCGTCCAATACTCGGTCGACCTCGAACCGGGCTGCGGCCACCCCGTCGAGATCGGCGATCGGCGCGGCCACCGCAGCGCGCAAGCACAGTCCGGTTCGAGTCTCGATGCGCGACACGGCATCTGCGGTCCACACCGGAATCGCCGTCCCCGACGCAGCTCCGGAGAACAGTACGTAGATTCTCTCGCCGATGACGGTCACCAGCGAGTCTCGCCTGAATGCGCTGGCGTGCAACCGGATCGACGGAGCCAGACCGGTGATGTCGAATTCACCACAGGCGGCGAATCCGACGACCGCGGCCGTCCCCGTGGTCGGAATCGACAGCGCCGCGGCCAGCGACGGAATGTCCACGCCGCCACCCCGCGCGCCGAGCAGTCGCTGAATCTGCAGCGCCTCGTTGGTCGGGGCGTTCGCGATACGGGTGATCAGCCGGGCTGCGACCGCCGACGCTCCGCGCAACACCGCATCGGCGTCCACCGACAGCGGACGAGCTCCTTCCTGTACCCAGATCGTTCCCAGTGTTGTTGCTGCGCCGCTGATTCGACGTATTCCGACGGCAAGGCGTCGACGGATACCGAGTTCGGCATCGGCCGGCACGTCGATAACGTCGTCGGTACGGCGGAGTCGGTCGAACACCCCGCGCTCGTGCAGACGGCGAAGGTAGTCGGCCGGTCCTTCTCGCCCCAGGATCGACAGGGTCCGCAACTCGTCGGCCGAGTCGTCCGATGCCGAGTACGCCAATACGTGCGAGCGCTCGTCCTCGATGCTCACCATGCCCTTGGTCAAGGACGCAACCGTCTGCGCCAATTCGTACAGATCGGTGTCCGCTCCGAACAGCCCGTCCTCCGAGGCCGGTGCGCGTGACTGGTCCAGGACCCCGCGCATCGTCGACAGCAGCAGTTCCCAGCGGGTCTGGTGGTGTACCGCGACCAAGGCGATTCCGGTCTCTCGGGCGGCGTGGGCCAACGCGGTCGAGTCCGCCACCTTGGTCAGCACCGCAAGGGGCCTGTCGACCACCGGACGCAACGCCAGATCGTCGAACCACCGCAGCGCATCGGTCTCGGTGACGCCGACCAGCAGGGTCAGATCGGCAGCCGTTCCCGGTGGTCGACGAAGGTCGTCGCCGTCGAGCAGGGCCACGGACTCGACGGCGATCTCGGTTCCCGCCGGCGCGACCACGAGCTCGACCACGGCGCTGTGCAGCGACGTCAGCAGAGACCGCAGCGTCACAGTATTGGCCATGCGGACAAGTACACCACGAATTCTTTGGCCGATGAGCTGATTGAACGGGACGTCGAGGCGACTTCAATGAGCAGCACACACCCGAGTGCGAGGAGTCACCATGGACGCGGTCACATCAGTTCCCACCCCGGTCAACGAGCCGGTCAACACCTATGCCCCCGGAAGCGCCGAGCGCGCCAGGCTGCGCATCCGCTTGGACGAATTGCGTGCGAACCCCGTCCGCATCCATCAGGTGATCGGCGGTGTCCACCGCGACGCCGCCGGCACCGATACCGATGTGGTCGAACCCCACAAGCACGCGTCGGTCATCGGTAGCTTCGCCGAGGCAACGCACCGGGACGTGCAGGACGCGATCTCGGCGGCGACCGCAGCTGCACCGGCCTGGCGCGATCTTCCGTTCGACGAGCGAGCTGCAGTGTTCCTGCGCGCGGCCGATCTGCTGTCGGGTCCGTGGCGCGAAAGGATCGCTGCCGCAACGATGCTCGGGCAGTCCAAGTCGGCCTACCAGGCCGAGATCGACGCACCGTGCGAGCTGATCGACTTCTGGCGGTTCAATGTCGCGTTCGCACGACAGATCCTCGCCGATCAGCCGGTGTCGGCCCCGGGCGTGTGGAATCGCGTCGAGTACCGCCCGCTCGAGGGTTTCGTCTACGCGATCACACCGTTCAACTTCACCGCCATCGCCGGCAACCTGCCCACAGCGCCTGCACTGATGGGCAACACGGTGCTGTGGAAGCCGTCTCCCACCCAGGCAGTTGCCGCGTACCTGACGCTGCAGCTCCTCGAGGCGGCAGGTCTGCCGCCGGGAGTGATCAACCTCGTCCTCGGCGACGGTCCGATGGTCTCCGAAGTAGCCCTGGCCGATCCACGCCTGGCGGGCATCCACTTCACCGGATCCACTGCGACCTTCCAGACGCTGTGGCGCGAGGTCGGCAACAACATCTCGAACTACCACTCCTACCCGCGGCTCGTCGGCGAGACCGGCGGCAAGGATTTCGTCGTCGCGCATAGCTCGGCCGATCCGGACGTGTTGACCACGGCCATGATTCGCGGTGCCTTCGACTTCCAGGGGCAGAAGTGCTCGGCCGCTTCGCGGGCATTCGTGCCGAAGTCGCTGTGGGCTCGCATGGGTGAGACGTTCATCGAGCAGGTGTCGGCCCTGAAGTACGGCGACGTCACCGACCTGTCGAACTACGGCGGTGCCGTCATCGACCGAAAGGCGTTCGACCGCAACGCAGCAGCGCTCGACCGCGCGAAATCCGTGACCGGCCTGACCATCGCCGCCGGTGGAACGTGCGACGACACGGAAGGGTACTTCGTTTCTCCCACGGTCCTTCTCGGCGACGATCCCACCGACGAAGCCTTCACCACCGAGTACTTCGGCCCCATTCTGGCCGTGCACGTCTACGACGACAACCGGCCCGACGCCTATGCCGACGTACTGCGCACCGTCGACACCGGATCGAAGTACGCACTGACCGGTGCCGTCATCGCCACCGATCGCACGGCCGTCGAGCAGGCCCATTCGGCACTGCGATTCGCCGCCGGAAACTTCTACGTCAACGACAAGCCCACCGGCGCGGTCGTCGGTCAGCAACCGTTCGGCGGAGCGCGTGCGTCGGGTACCAACGACAAGGCCGGCTCACCGCAGAACCTGTTGCGCTGGGCATCGGCACGCACGGTCAAGGAAACGTTCGTCCCGCCGACCGCACACGGCTACCCCCATCAGGAAGGCGAGGGCACACGATGACCACAGTGCTGAGCAACCCACTGCGGCCGGCTCTGCTGGCGGCCGCACGCTCACCGAAATTGCAGGCCACCGTGACGCGGCTGCGTGCCACCCGATCGCTCGTCGACCGCTTCGTCGCCGGTGAATCGGAGCCCGCCGTGGTCACCGCCGTCGATGCCCTGCTGGCGTCGGGACGATTCGTCTCGGTGGACTATCTGGGCGAGGACACCACCGACCGCGCGCAGGCGACAGCCACCGTTCAGTCGTACCTGTCACTGATACAACGCTTTTCGACGCGTAGTACCGCCGAGACCGCGCTCGAGGTATCGCTCAAACTCTCGGCCCTCGGTCAGGGAATCGACCGGACGCTGGCGCTCGAGAACGCGCGCGAAATCTGTACCGCGGCAACAGCGGCGGGAGTGTGGGTGACCGTCGACGCCGAGGACCACACCACCACCGACTCGACCCTGTCCATCGTGCGCGAACTGCGGCAGGACTTTCCCGATCTCGGCACGGTGCTGCAGGCGTACCTGAAACGAACCGAGGCCGACTGCCGAGAACTGTCCGGACCGAGATCTCGCATCCGACTGTGCAAGGGCGCGTACAACGAGCCCGCGTCGGTGGCGTTCCAGAGTGCACGGGACGTTTCGGACTCCTACCTACGGTGCCTGGAAGTGCTGATGAACGGCAGCGGCTACCCCATGGTCGCCTCCCACGATCCCGAGATGATCGAGGCGGCGGAGCGGCTCGCCGCGAACGCCGGACGGTCCGCAGCCGACTTCGAGTTCCAGATGTTGTTCGGAATCCGCGACCAGGAACAACGACGACTGGTCGACGCCGGCCAGCACGTGCGTGTCTACGTGCCCTACGGAGAGCAGTGGTACGGCTACTTCATGCGCAGACTCGCAGAGCGGCCGGCCAACCTTATGTTCTTCGCGCGGTCGCTGCTCTCTCGCAACTGACTTCACTCGGATCGACGAACGTGTGTTCGAAAGTGTGTCGGTGGGTCGCGGTAGATTCTGTTCATGCTTTCGGGGGACGGCGGATCAGGGGTGGACGGCATCGACACGGTGCCGCCTGCCCCCGTCGTGTCCGACCCTGTCTTGGCGGGGTTGGTCGAGGCGGTGGAGTCGGCGGTCGCCGAGTTGGCGGTCGGTGGCGTGGTCGAATGCCGACCGGCGTGCGGTGATCCAACGCATGGAAACTGTGTCGCGGTCTGTGACGGCGTACTCGCACACCTGGCTCAACGAACTGATCGCACAACACGGCCTCGACGTCTATCCGGGGTCGGTGCCGTGCGCGGTGGCATGGATGCTGCGAATCACCCCACGAACAGCCGGTGCGCGAGTACGTCTGGCCGCCGAATTGGGTGACCGCACCGCACTGTCCGGCGAACCGCTACCGCCTTTGTTGCCGCACACCGCTGCAGCGGTGCGGGCAGGGTTGCTCGATGCCCAGCACGTGCAGATGATCCGCGAATTCTTCCGGCACCTACCGGCGAGTGTGGATCCGCAGACCCGCGATCGCGCCGAACAGCAGTTGGTGGGTCTCGCCTCGACGAGGCGGCCCGACGACTTCGCGCCACTGGTGGCGCACCTGGACTCGATCCTCGACCCCGACGGCGACTTCGACGAGAACGAAGACGAGGACAAGAACGCGAAGCCGAAGCCACGGAAACGGGATGCATTCTTCTACCTCGGTGAACAGGGTTCCGACGGAATGTCAGAAGGAAAGTTCTGCGTCGACTCCGAGCTACGCGCCTACCTCGAAGCCCTGTTCTCGAAAGCCGCGAAACCCGGTGTGAACAATCCTGCCGACCCGACATCGATCGTCCACGAGGATGAGACCACCGGCGACGAGGACGGCGGCGGGGACGGCGGCGGGGACAGGGACGACGGCGGGGACGGCGGCGGGGACGGGGACGGCGGCGGGAGTGGCAGTGCAGCTACCCCAAAGCCCGGGCCGATGCCCGACGAGGCAGGATCCAGCGATGCTCGATCGCATGACGAATACCTGTGGGATGGGACCGACGACAACGGTGCCAACTTCTACGGTGACGACGACCGCAGTGGCGAAGACCGCAGTGGCGAAGACCGCGGTGAGGGTGAGTACACCGACAGCAGCGACTGTGGTTGCGGCACAACGCCACACAGCACGCCCAACACCAACGACGATGCCGGCTCCGACAGCGCTGCTGAACCCGGCGGCCAAGCCGACGCCGACGCATCGGACACCGCTGCTCGGGACGCTGCCGCCGCGCGAGATCTACGCACCCAGAACGAACGCCGTCACGACGCCCTGAAGATGGCGCTCCGGCACACCCTCGCCTCCGGCACGCTCGGCACCCATCGCGGGCTGCCCGTCACCGCCATCGTCACCATGAGCCTCACAGACCTCGAATCAGGCTGCGGCTACGCCATGACCGCCACCGGATCACGCGTCTCGATCCGCGACGCCATCCGCATGGCCTCGCACGCCCACCACTACCTCACCATCTTCGACGACAACGGCAGAGCCCTCTACCTCGGACGATCCAAACGCATCGCCTCCGCCGACCAACGCATCGTCCTCATCGCCCGCGACCGCGGCTGCAGCTTCCCCTCCTGCACCCGCCCCGCAACCTGGTGCCAAGCCCACCACCTCGACGACTGGGTCGAGGGCGGACCCACCGACATCGACTCCCTCACCTTCGCCTGCGACATGCACCACGCACTCGTCGGCACCGGCCCCGGAAAGTGGGCCACCACCAAAACCACAGCAGGACACCGCTATCCGGGCCGAACCCTGTGGCACCCACCCACCGGAATGGACCCCACACGCCGTGGGCTGATCAACCACGCACACCACCCAGAAGAAGTCCTCTACCCACCCGACCACCACAACGACACCCGCGACACCGGCGACACCGGCGACGAGGAACCACGACAACCCGCATGACGACCCACACCACCACCACGGCACAGCTCTGCCATCACAGAGCCTCGCCTCCCACACAGCCGGCCTTCTACCCAGCCCGGCCCTCCAACACAGCCCCGCCTTCTACCCAGCTCTGTCCGGGAGTGCGCGGCACTGGCTTCCACTTCTCGTAGCGGCTGTGCCGGTAATGCGGCTGGGTTAGGTTGCGCAACATCGGGGCACCCTCACCGCATGGCAAATTACAGAGTTATCGACCCGCACGGAACCGTCGTCGCCACCAAGGACATCACCAGTTCCGAGGACGCGCACGCCTGGTTCAAGGACAGCCGCGCCGACAACGAGGAGCTGGGCTGGCGCCTCGAAGTCGAGCACGACGGCGACTGGGCATTCTTCAGCGACTCGGAAGGCACCAAGGACTAGACCTTGTGCTTTCACACGACAATCGGGCGGTCCCAGTGATTCGCGGGACCGCCCGATCGTTGTGCGGGGGGACGGCAAACGACAGTGGGCAGCCCCTGTGCAGGAGCTGCCCACCTCTTGTCGCGGCGATGTCGCCGCCAGTTCTATTGGTCGGTCGTCGGTCGGGAGGTCGGAATCGTCGACTCGAGGTCGGCAACCTGCAGCAGGCGGGTCACCGATCGGCTTGCCACGATCGACCACGAAGCACCGATGCCAGCCGTGTATTCACGAACTGCATCGAAGACGGAGAGTCCGGCGATGCCGAAGAACTCGACATTGGACAGGTCGAGAGTCAGATGCCGTTTGCTGGACACGCGACTGCAGACGAAATCGGAGAACATCGGCGCGCTGAGCATGTCGATGTCGCCGTGGACGGCGACGACGAGTGAACCGTCGGTGCCGTCGTGCGCGGTGAAGATGGCTCCGGTTGCTGCAACGGACACGGACTTCTCCGCGACGCTCACCGAAGTGGTTCGAACTTTGTTGCCTCGTGATTCAACACTCATGGCAGATCCCATCGATCGGTCGAACTGAAGGGGAAACCGATCTACGCAACGGGAGCAGAATTCTTCGCCTGACCCGGGCGCACACTTCGCTGCGTTTCCCCGTGACCGGCTGTTAGCTCAACCACGGCCAACCCTACGGCACCGGCACGCTCGGAGTCCAGCATTGGCACAATGCGGGCCCCCACCAGCGGTTCGAACATCCCGATGCGAACGCGGGCTACGTGCGGGTGCTGTTTCCCAGGTCGGCGTGATGCTCGCGCATGGCTCCGATGAGCGCTTCGAACACTCGGTGGGCAGCGTCGAGATCCGAATCCGGTAGGTCCTCGAGCGCAGCGCTGGTGCGCGCTCCCAGTGGTCCGAAGAACCCGCGAGCAACCTCCATACCGTGCTCGTCGTAGCGAAGTATGACTTTACGTCGGTCCGACGCGTCGGATTCGCGTCGAATATGACCGGACGCGATCATCCGCTCCACCAGATACGTCATCGCCGCGGACGACAGTCCGAGCATCGTGCCGAGCTCACCCGCGGTGAGGGGCGCACCCTCGACGTCGGCGACCATCACATGCAGCAGAGCGCGAAAGTCGTTGGGCCGCAAGCTGTGCAACGCACCGAATACCTGACCGATCTGTTCCGACACCGATGACAGCGCCCGAAGGTCCGCCGATATCGCGGATTCGAGGTGGTTTCGGTCGGTCATGGCGGTGGTAACTCCTTCGCTGCGGTCATGGTCAGACTACTGCCCACAAGAGATTCAGTTGCTTAATATCTAAGTAAATGAGATTGTTTCTTCGTGGACAGCACCCGTACCGAGACCACCGCAGCCTGGGACCGCATCGCCGCGGCCGTGACGCATCGTCGATCGTGGGCGCTCGCCCTCGCCATTCTGATTCTCTCGATTGCCGTGATCGGGCTCGTCGGTAGCAACGATTCTGCCGGTCAGTCGCCGAACTCCTTGCCGACATCCGCCGAGTCGTACCAGGTGGACGAGCTGCTCTCCCAGTTCCCGGACTCCGACACCGCACCGGTGATCCTCGTTCTGAGCCGCGTCGATGGCGGTGACCTGACCCCGGCCGATATCGAGGCAGCCGCTGCTGCGCAGGCCAGGCTGCTCACCGTCGACCGGTCGGTGACCGACGAACCTGGACCCCCTCCGATCGTCGCACCGGACGGGAAGGCCGCAATCGCGTTCGTTCAGGTGAACTCGGAACTGTCCGGCTTCACCCTGAACGACCTGATCACAAGCCTCCGATCCGCGGCGACGGTCGGCCTACCGTCCGATCTCAACGCCCAGGTCACCGGCGGGCCGGCATTCGGAGCGGACATCGCCAACTCGTTCTCCGGGGCCAATTTCACGTTGCTCGCCGTCACCGCACTCGTGGTGGCAGTGCTCCTCATCGCCACTTATCGATCGCCCATTCTGTGGTTGGTTCCGCTTGCCGTCATCGGTTTCGCCGATCGGTTCGCCTCCACCGTCGGCACGGCCCTCGCCGAGGCGACCGGGCTGTCGTTCGACGGCTCGACCTCGGGGATCACCAGCGTGCTCGTGTTCGGCGCAGGCACCAATTACGCCCTGCTGCTGATCTCTCGTTACCGCGAGGAACTCCGCCGCGAGTCCGATCACCGGCTCGCGTTGCGCCACGCCGTCCGGAACGCGGGACCGGCCATCCTCGCCAGCAATGCCACCGTTGTCCTCGCACTGCTGACTCTGTTGCTGGCCATCCTCCCCAGCACTCGCAGCTTGGGAGCGCTGGCCGCGGCCGGCCTCGTCGTCGCATCGGTGTTCGTGCTGTTCGTACTGCCTCCGTTGTTGGCACTGTGCGGCCCGAAGTTGTTCTGGCCCTTCGTCCCCAAGCCGTCCGATCGCGATACCACCACCGAGGGCGTCTGGCATTCGGTGGCCGCCGGTGTCGCTCGTCGTCCGGTGGCGACCGCCTCCATCACCATCGCCGTATTGCTCGCCTGCTGCGCGGCCTTGGTCGGCACACAGATCGGGCTGTCGCAGACCGAGCAATTCCGGGTGACCGCCGAATCCGTCGAAGGATTCGACACTCTCTCGCAACACTTTCCGGCCGGATCCGCAGACCCGATCACGGTTCTCGCACCCACCTCGGATATCGACGGCGTCGTCGCCACCGTCCGGGACGTCGACGGCGTCGTCTCGGTGGATCGGGTCGCTGATTCCGGTACCGGACTGACCCGGCTGTCGGTGGTCACCGACGCTGCCCCCGCCTCCGACGAATCGTTCACCGTCGTCGAGAACCTTCGGTCCACCCTTGCGGGTGTCGACGACGCACGAGTCGGCGGCAGCGACGCCAAAGCACTCGACACCACCGACGCTGCCGCCCGCGATCGGCTCGTGGTGATCCCGGCGATCCTGGCGGTCGTTCTACTCGTGCTGTTGATACTGCTTCGCGCCGTCGTCGCACCGCTGATTCTCGTCGCCACCACGGTCCTGAGTGCCGTGGCCGCCATCGGTATCGGTAGCTGGGTGAGCCTGCACGTCTTCGGCTTTCCCGCGCTCGACGACAACACTCCCCTGTTCGCGTTCCTGTTTCTCGTCGCCCTCGGTGTCGACTACACCATCTTTCTGGTCACCCGGACCCGGGAGGAGACGGTTCGGCACGGCACCAGATCTGCGATCGTGCGGGCGGTCTCGGCCACCGGCGGCGTCATCACCAGCGCGGGAATCGTTCTGGCAGCAGTGTTCTGCGTCCTCGGCGTCCTCCCGCTGATCACCCTCACCCAGTTGGGAATCATCGTCGGCCTGGGCATTCTGCTCGACACCTTCGTGGTACGCACCGTCGTGATTCCCGCCCTGTTCACCCTCATCGGCCCGGGGATTTGGTGGCCGAGCACGATCGACAACGAGACGACCGCAACCAAGGAGCGAAATTCATGAAGGTACGTACGATGTTGAGCCGCACCGCAATTGCAGGAGCAGTCGCAGCAGGCGCCCTGCTCGGCGCGGCCCCGGCGCAAGCGCAACCGGTCGGCCCTTTGGGGTCGGTCGGTCTCGATCCACTGGCTCCGATCCCGTCACTCGATGTCGAACGGTACCTGGGCACCTGGAACCAGGTTGCCGCGGTGCCGCAGCCGTTCAACCTGATCTGCGCCCGTGACACGCAGGCGAACTACCAGATGATCGACGAATTCAACATTCGCGTCGAGAACACCTGCACCACCTGGACCGGCGGCGAGAACCGCATCGTCGGCAATGCTCGGGTCAACGACACCGTCACCAAAGCCCAACTGCACGTGAGCTTCCCGGGCGTCCCCACGCAGGAGAGCCAGGAGGGGCCGACCAACTACATCGTGGCCTACATCGCAGACGACTACTCATGGGCTTTCGTCGGAAGCCCCAACCGCACGTCCGGATTCGTGCTCAAGCGCACGCCCGACGTCAGCGTCGAGCAGTTCCGCGAGATCCGCAGCGTCGTCGAATCGCTGGGTTACGACTCCAACTTCATCACCACGACGCCCACCCCGGGCGGCGCGACGACGATTCAGCAGCTCTCGACCGTGTAGTGCGGCGGAGCCGCAGTGGCGTGGCTATGTGCCGCAGAGGGCTTATAACCACGCCACTGCCGGAGGCACTCAGCTCGCGGACAGGATCGAGATAGCGAAGATCAGGCTGTCGCCCTGCTCGATTCCGGCTGCCGGATTGCCGGTCGCGTAACCGTCGGCCGACGTCACCGCTACGGCGACGGTCGAGCCGACGGTCTGTCCGGCGATGGCTTTCTGGAAGCCCGCCACCACGCCGGTCAGTGGGAACTCGACCGGTGCGCCGCGCTCGAAACTGCTGTCGAACGTCGATCCGTCGCGTCCGTTGACGCCCAGGTAGCAGACGGACACGTTCGCGTCGTCGGCGACGATCGGGCCGTCCCCGGCCTTCAGCGTTTTCACCTGCGTCTCGGCGACGCTGAACGGGGCTTCGACGTCGACGGCCGGGGCCGCTGTATCCGTCGATCCGGTGACGGCGATGCTGCCGGTGTCGCCTGCCAGTGTCCACTCCGGGGTGGCCGACGGGTCGGGTGTGCCCGTGGGGCAGCTACTCGAAGCCGTCGCATCGGTGGAGGACGTCGCCGAGGACGTCGTCTGCGACGTCCCAGAATCCGAGTCGGAACTGCATGCACCCGTCAACAGGACGAGTGAGGTGGTGGCGGCCAGGAACAGGGTGCGAGTCGAGGTGAGTTTCACGGGGCCCACGCTACAAGTGGCATACGGGGCCCCGTGTATCCCCTTAGATCGCGGAGCGGAACACCTCGGCGACCGGGGTGGACGCGCGGCCGATCAATGCCTGCAGGTCACCGGAATCGGTGTCGAGCTCCCCGCGGGAGATACCGGCATCCGCGCTCGCCAGCATGGTCGCCACGAAATCGGGCAGTCCTGCGCCCTGCAGAATCGAGGCGTACTCCGACTCGGTGACATCCTTGTAGACGACCGGTTTCCCGGAGATTCCGGCGAGAACGTCCGCGAGTTCGGCATAGGTCAGGCGCTCGTCCCCGCCGAGCTCGTAGATCTTCCCGCCCTGGTTCTCGAGAGTCAGCACAGCCGCGGCAGCGGCGGCGTAGTCGGCGCGAGAGGCAGCGGCGATCCTGCCGTTCCCGCCTGCACCCAGCCACACTCCACTGTCGATGGCCTGGCCGAGCGAGCCCAGGTAGTTCTCCCAGTACCAGCCGTTACGCAGAAACACAGCCGGAATCGGCGAGGCCGTCAATCGCTCTTCGGTGGCCTTGTGCTCCGGCGCAAGGCTGATGCCGGAGGTGTCGGCAGCGAGCACGCTCGTGTATGCAACGAGGCTCACCCCGGCCGCCTCGGCGGCGTCGATGACGTTGTTGTGCTGAGCAATTCGCTGGCCGACCTCCGATCCCGAGATCAACAGCACCTTATCGACACCCGCGAACGCAGACGTCAGCGCGTCGGTGTCGCTGTAGTCGGCCACCCGTACCACCACACCGCGCTCGGCGAGTGCGGCCGCCTTGTCGGCGTTGCGTACGACGGCGACGATGTCGGCAGGCGCGACGCCGCGATCGATGAGTGCGGCGACGACGAGCCCGCCGAGATTGCCTGTCGCTCCGGTGATGGCTGTGGTCATGGAAAACGCTCCCAAGGTTGAAGTATCAAGTTCCGTTTCATCATGCACTTACTTTTCGTGCAGTGCAACATCGAAATTTAGCGCTGCCGGTACGGCCTGCGCTAACATGGAGAAATGTCCGAGGCCGTCGAATCTCTCGAAGCATCCGTCTTCGCACGGGAATGCGGGTCACGGCAGACGCTGCAGAACGCGACGAGCAGGTGGGGAGTGCTCGTCCTGGCGGCCCTCACCGAAAGCGACTACCGATTCAATGCCCTGCGCCGACGCGTCGACGGCGTCAGCGAGCGAATGTTGGCACAGACGCTGCAGACCCTCGAACGCGACGGCCTCATCGTGCGTACCGTGCTCGAGACCATCCCGCCCAAGGTCGAATACAGCCTCACCCCGCTCGGACGTGAGGTCGGATCACGGTTGACCGACCTCATCGAACTGATCGAGGGCTCGATGCCTGCCGTGCTCGAAGCACGCGCCGAGCACGACGCCCGCTAGTCAGCTGGGGGCGTCACTACACACCATTCGTTGCCCTCGGGGTCGAGTAGCACCTGGAACGACCCGGCCGCACTGGTGTGCCGGTCCCCCACCGCCGTCGCACCCAGACCTACTGCCTGCTCGACGGCAACGTCGATGCTGGGAACGTCCACGTCGAGATGTAGTCGATTCTTGCCGGACTTACCCTCGGGCACTCGCTGGAACGCCATCCGGGTGAACCCGGGAACATCGACGAAATGCCACGAGTCGTCGCGCACGACGGGCTGACCACCGAGCACACCCGCCCAGAATCGGGCCAGCACAGCCGGTTCCGTGCAGTCGAATACGACCTCGTCGATACGTCCGATCATGGAGCCATCGTAAGCACCGAGGGTGGGGGAACGCTGTTTACCGCGCTGTGATCATACCGAGATGCACTCGTGACCATGCGGATCTCTGAGCGCGTCGCTACGGGGTAACACTCGAGGAAGGTCGTCGGGGCGCACGAGCATGTCGATCCGGCAACCGCAGGAGCGCGGCACGCCCGGTGCCTGCGCCAAATCTTGGAGGCATCGACCATGTTCCATACCAAGAGAATTCTCGGCGGAGCGGCAGCATTCGGATTCGCCTGTACCTTCGCGGCCCTGGTGCCCGGCACGGCCTCGGCCGCACCGGTCGCCTGCACCACGGCACCCGGAGGGGCCGACGTCGCCGCGCTCGTCGGAGGTTCACAGTGCGACAGCTCCGCAGACGGCGCAAGTGCCGCAGCAGGAGTCGGCCTCGAGGGATGGGGCTCGGCGGAGGCGATGAACAACGCGGCGGCACTGGCCCTCGGTCTCAACGGCGGAACTGCCGTCAGCAACGCCGGCTTCGGCGGCGCGCCTGCTGCGATCGCCTTCGGTCCCGGTGCCATCGCGCAGAACACTGCGGCCGGCCTCGGACTGTCGATCGCCGTGGCTGCGCCGGGCTCGACGATAACCCTCACCCCCGAGGGTGCCGTCTGCAACGGTGCCGGCTTCGCCGGAAGCTTCACCACCCTGCAGGGCTGCATCGGCTGATGCCCGTCGTCGTCGGGGTGAAACACGACTTGCGCAGGCCATATCAGTGCCGCCGGGCCCAGGTTGATCTACAGTCTCACTGACTACAGTCTCGGTACGCGAGCCGGTGACGGCCCGCTGAACAAGGAGTTCGACGGCAATGATGTCCTACCTGCTCTACGACGTTCTACTCCCCCAACTCGGCCACGATGTCGCGTCGTATTGGGCACACCTTCTGGTCATCGCCCCGATCTGACATTCGGACCCGGTGCTCACGAAAAATCCCCGCTCGGCCGCATAGGCCGGGCGGGGATGATTCGTATGAGGTGACCGAAGATCAGACAGGCTCGGGCAGCAGCCGCGTCAACACATCCGACAGGGTGACAACGCCGATCGTGCGCGCACTGTCACCCGCCTCGGCCGACGGTTCGACGACCAGCGCCAGATGATGTCGGGTCTCGCGCATCGACTGCAGGGCGACGTAGACCGGTGTCGTCCGATCCAGCGTGTAGGCCGGGCGGGTGATCTCGGCGAGATACTCCGGCTCGGTCAACGTATCCCTCACGTGCACAACACCTTTCACTACGTCGTCGTCACTGACGAGGATGCGCAGATGGCCGCTGATCCGGGACGCCTCCCGCACGTCGTCGATCGACGCCGACGACGGTACCGACGTCGGCGCGCCACTTCCGGCCACCAGGTCACCGACGGTCAGATCCTGCAATTCCAATGCCCCGGATATCTGCGCCTGGTAACTCGCGTCCAGGGCTCCCACGTTGACCGAGTGCTCGACGAGCTGACGCAGGTCGTCTGCGTTCTGCCCGGTGCCGACGGTGTCGGCCGGCTCGACGCCCACCTTGCGTAGGCACCAGTTCGCCATGTTGTTCAGGGCCGTCAGCACCGGACGCGTGAGAAACATGAACGCGCGCATGGGGATTGCGAGCATCGTCGCCGACTTCTCGGGATGTGCGATGGCCCAGGACTTCGGAGCCATCTCGCCGACGACCAAGTGCAGGAACGTGACGATGATCAGGGCCAGGACGAAGCCGAGGACGTCCGCGAACCAGTAGGGCAGGCCGATGCTCTCGAACAGCGGCGTGAGCCAGTAGTGCACCGCCGGCTTGGTGGTCGCGCCGAGCGCGAGGGTGCAGACGGTGATCCCGAGCTGCGATCCGGCGAGTAGCACCGTCAGTTCCGAGGAGCTGCGCAGAGCAGCCCGCGCCGCCCGCGAGTTGGGGGCTGCGTCCTCGAGGCGATGCCGTTTGGCCGCAAGAAGTGCGAACTCCACGGCAACGAAGAAGGCGCTCGCAGCGATCAGACCGATGGTGACGGCCAGAAAGACCCAGAGGTTGCTCATCGGTGCGCTCCTGCAGTATCGGACTCGGCCGAATTCTCGTCGTGCTCGGTTGTCCGCTCGTCGATGGTGAGGGTCAGTAGTGACGGCACGTGACTGTCGATCTCCTGCACCTCGATCGTGACGAATCGAATCGGCGTCTCGTCGTCGTTGGCGAGGTCCGCGTTGTCCGGCGGCAGATCGACTTCGATAAGGGTCCCGATGTCGGGTAGCGAACCATGATGGGCGATGGCGAATCCCGCGATGGTCTCGTAGTCACCGTCGGGGAGGTCGACGCCGATGGCGCGCTCGACCTCGTCGACGTGCACCTCCCCTGCCATCGTCCAGCTGCCGTCGTCGGCGCTGACCGGGCTCGGGTCGAGTACGCCGTCGTCGTGCTCGTCGGTGATCTCGCCGACGAGCTCTTCGGCCAGGTCCTCGATGGTGATCACTCCGGTGAGACCGCCGTATTCGTCGATGACACAGGCCAATTGGTTCCGTGTCGCCCGCAGCTCGCGCATCGCGTCGGGCAGGCTCTGCATCTCGGGAAGGATCAGCGCATCGCGGGTGAGGTCTGCGATGGGGGTCGAATCCGGAGCGGTGGAGGCCAACACGTCGTGCAGATGCACCACACCCACGATTCCGTCGTCCTCGTCGAGCACGGGGTATCGAGAATGTTCTTGGCCCATCAGTGTTTTCACCTCACCGAGGGTGTCGGTGTCGCGGACCGTCGCCGCACGTGAACGCGGGATCATGGCGTGTTCGACGTTGCGCGTGGGGAAGTCGAGAATGCGATCGAGCAGCGTCGACAGCTCGTCGGGCAGATCCCCGGTCTCCCGCGAGTCCGACACGATGTGCTCGAGGTCGCGTGGGCTGGCCGAATGTTCCACATCGTGCACCGGCTCGATCTTGAGTGCTTTGAGCAACAGGTTCGACGACTGGTCGAAAATGGTGATGAGCCAACCGAAGAGCTTGAGGTAGACGGTCGTCGACAACGACAGCCAGCGGGCCACCGGCTCGGGGCGGGCGATGGCGAAGTTCTTCGGAAACAGTTCACCGAAGAGCATCTGTACGAACGTCGCGAACGTGATCGCCAGAACGGCACCGAGGCCGACACCGACTGCTGTCGGAACACCGACGCCGCCCAGTATCGCTCCGAACGACTGCCCGATCAGCGGTTCGGCGACGTAGCCGACCAGCAGGCCGGTGACCGTGATACCCAGCTGTGCACCCGAGAGCATGAACGAGGTCCGCTTGGTGACGGTCAGCGTGCGAGCTGCGACGGCGTCGCCGGCCTCGGCACGCGCCTTGAGCCGGGACCGGTCGACGGTCATGTAAGCGAATTCCTGCGCAACGAAGTAACCGGTTGCGACGGTGATGAGAAAAACGACGAGCAGGCCGAGCAGAAGAGTGAGCAGAACGCTCATTCGCCGGACACCGCCTCGCACGTAGTAGCTGTAGTGCGGGGAGCCGTGTCCGGCCCGGGTTTATCGCTGTCCATGATTCCTCGAGGTCGAGTGGTGGGAGATTTGTCCGATACTACCGGGTCACGGCGCTTTCACGACGAGGACGGGGACCGGGCTGTCCAACAGAACGCGCTGCACCGTGCTGCCCATCAGGAATTTGCCGACCGCCGATCTGCGCTTGGACCCGATGACGAGCATCCCCGCACCGACGTCTGCGACGAGATCGACCAGTGCGCCGGCCGGGTCTCCGCCGTCCGGTTCGACGCGCACGGTCGTCGCAGTTCCGGGGAGAGTCCGCTCCACCTCGGCCTGCGCCGCGCTACGGTCTTCCGCCGATACGGAATCGCGGTCCACCACGGACAATACGATCAGCTCGGTCCGACGCAGCTCTGCCTCCGCGGCACCGCGTCGCAACGCTTCCTGGCCCTCGGGGGTGTTGCTCATCGCTACTGCCACTGCGCTCGCTAATGACACGGTCTCTCCCGTTGCTCGAATCCACCGAAGATCGACCTCGATGTTGTGAACTGGACTAATCAGACAAACTGTATCTAACCTGACGCTGTGACACACCACACGAAAGGTCTCTGATGGCGATATCGCCCACCCTGCTACGAACGGCCGGAGCCCTGGTGGTGGTGGGAGCAGTCACCGTCGCCGGGATCGACGCCGCTCGCAGTGCCAGCGGCTCCGACGCCCGAGCCAAATTGACACTGATAGCACCTGCTGCCGCCGGCGGCGGCTGGGACTTGGTCGCGCGCGAGTCGCAGCAGGCGCTGCGCAGCGACGGCATCGTCAACAACGCGCAGGTGGTCAACGTTCCAGGGGCCGGCGGCACCATCGGCCTGAGCCAACTCGAGAACCTCAGCGGTCAGCCCACCACGGTGATGATCACCGGCACCGTCATGCTCGGCGGCATCGCGATCAACAACTCCGACACCACCTTGGCCGACACCGTGCCGATCGCCAAGCTCGCCGAGGACTTCGAGGTGTTCGTCGTCCCGAAGGACTCGCCGATCCAGAATCTCGAGGACATGATCGAGGCCTGGCGAGCGAACCCCGGTGGCCTGCCGATCGGCGGCGGGTCGCTCGGCGGCATCGACCACATCGTGGCGGGCCAATTGGCCCAGGAAGCCGACATCGATCCAGCCGCAATCAATTACATCGCCTACTCCGGCGGCGGTGAGGTACTCACGTCGCTGCTGTCCAACACCGTCGGCGTCGCGGTCAGTGGATTCAACGACTTCCGGGACCAGATCGAAGCCGGCAACGTGCGTGCCCTCGCCGTGGCCGCGCCCGAGCCGCTCGAAGGATTCGACGTGGAGACGTTCATCGAACAGGGCTACAACGTCGACCTCGTGAACTGGCGCGGAATCGTTGCACCGCCCGGGATTTCGGACGAGGACCGGCAGACGCTCGTCGACATCGTCACCGAGATGGTCCAGACCGAGCAATGGGCGACGGCCGTCGAACGAAACCGCTGGAAGGAATCGGTCGTCACAGGAGACGAATTCGGGGAATTCCTCGAGGTCGAGCAGGCACGTATCACCGGAATTCTGGAAGAGCTGGGGCTGGTATGACAACGACGACTCCCGACACCGCAACCTCCCGCTCCTTCTGGACGGGCCGTAGCGGCCTGATCGTTCCGGCACTGCTCGTCGCACTGGGCGCATTCCTGGTCTACGGAACCATCACGATGGATGTTCCTCCCACCGCCACCTCCCCTGGCCCGCAGGTCTTTCCGGCCATCGTCGCCGGCGGCTGCTTCGTGGTCGCCGTGTTGGTCACGATCCAACTCATGGTCAAGCCAGACGTCATCGATCGCGGCGTCGACGACGACGGCGTGCCGCACACCGGTACCGTCAGCAACTGGCGAACCCTGTCGATCACCGTCGGATCGGTGGCAGTGTTCATCGCTCTCCTCGACCCGCTCGGCTGGGTTCTCGCCGGTGCCATCCTCTTCTGGGGTGTCTCGGTCGGATTGGGTGGTCGCCGTTACGTGTTCGACGCGGCAGTCGCACTGCTGGTCTCGAGCGCCGTCCAGATCGTATTCTCCGCGGGCCTCGGCCTGACCTTGCCCGGCGGCGTTCTCGCCCAGATCTTCTGACGGAGCTGAATTTCCGATGGATTCATTGAGTAATCTTCTCGACGGGTTCGGCACCGCGCTGACTCCGATGAACCTGGTGTGGGTGTTCGTAGGCGCACTGCTCGGCACCGCCGTCGGCGTGCTACCCGGACTCGGTTCTGCTATGGCGGTGGCGCTTCTGCTGCCGGTCACGTTCACTCTCGACCCCACCGCGGCGCTGATCATGTTCGCCGGAGTGTATTTCGGCGGCCTGTTCGGCGATTCCATCTCGGGCATCCTGATGAACACCCCCGGCAACAGCACCGCCATCGCCGGTACGTTCGAGGGACATCGAATGGCCAAGAACGGCCGCGCCCCACAGGCTTTGGCGACCTCGGCCATCGCGTCGTTCATCGGTGGCATGATCGCCACGACCTTGGTCGTGTTCTTCGCACCGACGCTTGCGGCGCTGGCGACCAACTTCGGACCCGCCGAATATCTCGCACTCGCGGTGTTCGCGTTCATCGCCACTTCGGCGGTGGTCTCGGACTCCGCCCTCAAAGGTCTGACCGCACTGCTGATCGGTCTCACTTTGGCCGTGATCGGTATCGACGGTCCGTCGGGGGCTTCACGATTCACCTTCGAGGTACCTGCCCTGTTCGACGGCATCCACATCGTCGTCATCACCGTCGCGATGCTCGCCCTCGGTGAGGTCATCCACATCGCGTCGAAGATCGGGCGGCCCGAGGATCGGTCGTTGATCAAGTCGCAGGGACGACCGTGGCTGAGCAAGGCGGAGTTCCGCGAAGCACTCCCGGCCTGGCTACGCGGGACGGCATTCGGTGTGCCGTTCGGCGTCATACCAGCAGGCGGCGCTGAGGTGCCGAGCTTCCTGGCGTACGGCACCGAGCGTCGGCTCGATCGTAAACGCGAGAAGCCGATGTTCGGCAAAGGTGCCATTCGTGGTGTGGCAGGACCCGAGGCGGCCGGAAACTCCACGGCCGGTACGGCCATGGGAGCGCTACTGGCGTTGGGTCTACCGACGTCCGCCACGGCGGCGATCATGCTCGCAGCGTTCCAGCAGTACGGTATGCAACCCGGACCGCTCCTGTTCGAGCGCAGTGGAGACATCGTCTGGGCCCTGCTGGCCAGCCTCTTCCTGGCGATGATCGTGCTGCTGATCCTCAACCTGCCGTTCGCACCACTGTGGGCGCAGCTGCTGAAGATCCCGAAGAACTACCTGTACGCGGGTATCTCGGTGTTCGCCGCCCTCGGCGTTTATGCGTCCAGTGCGTCGATCGTGGATCTGATCTTCATGCTCGGGCTCGGCATCGTCGGATTCATGATGCGGCGCTACGACATTCCGCTCGCACCGGTGTTGATCGCCGTGATCCTCGGCCCACTCGCCGAGGAATCACTTCGACGCGCGCTGGCCGTCAGCGAGGGCGACCCGTCGATTCTGGTCAGTAGCGGCATCACCATCGTGCTCTACGCACTGATGATCATCGCCGTGGTGTTCTCGATCGTCAGCAAGATCCGCGCCCGCAAGACCGCCGACTTCTGAGTGCCCTCCGCGCAGTGGTGTGGCTCTGTTCTCGGGTCGTTCCGCAGGCTTCACTCCTGCGCGCCCGCAGGCGCATAACCACACCACTGCGAAGCACTCAGTGCTGCAGAGCCGGGTAATCCGTGTAGCCCTTGGCACCGTCGGTGTAGAACGTGCTCTGGTCCGGCTCGTTCAGCGGAAGATCCTCACGCCAGCGGTACGCGAGATCGGGGTTCGCGATTGCCGGACGTCCGACCACGACGGCGTCGCCGACGTTGTCGTCGAGCAGCGACAGCGCTTCGTCGCGAGTGGTGATCTCACCGAAGCCGCTGTTGACGAGCACGGCACCACCGAACGCCTGCCGCAGATCCTGTACCAGCTCGCCCGACGGATCCTTGTGCAGCACACTGAGGTACGCCAGACCCAACGGCGCGAGCCGCTCGACCAGCGCGCGGTAGGTGGCACGCACGTCGTCGGAGTCCGTCTCGAGCGCATCCTGAATGTTGTGCTCGGGCGAAATGCGGATGCCGACCTTGCCGGCTCCGAGTGCCGCGGCCACGGCCTCGACCACCTCGGCCACGAACCGCGCCCGGTTCTCCGGCGAACCGCCGTACTTGTCGTCACGCTGGTTCGAGGCGGGCGAAAGGAACTCGTGCAACAGGTAACCGTTGGCACCGTGAACCTCGACGCCGTCCATACCGGCAGCGACCGCATTCTTCGAGGCCTGTACGAAATCGGCAATCACCGAGGGCAGTTCGTCCTCCCGCAGTGCACGCGGGGTGGGGTACGCCTTCTTTCCCTCGTACGTGTGAGTCTCGCCGTCGATGGCGATGGCACTGGGGCCGACGACCTCACGGCCACCCGTCGTCGCCTCGTGGGTCACGCGCCCGGCATGCATCACCTGAGCGAAGATCAGCCCGCCGTCGGCATGCACTGCGTCGGCCACATTGCGCCACCCCTCGATCTGCTCGTCGGTCACCAGACCGGGCTGACCGGGGAAGCCCTGGCCCGCATGGCTCGGGTAGGTGCCTTCACTGACGATGAGACCGAGGGACGCCCGCTGCTTGTAGTGCTCGACCACCAGCGGACCCGGCACTCCGTCACGTCCTGAGCGCACCCGCGTCAGCGGAGCCATCACCAACCGGTTGTCGAGCTTCAGGTCACCGAGCGTCAACGGGGAAAACAACTTCATGGTTCTCTATCTCCTTACGAGTGCGTGCACAGTACTTGCCACTGATCACTCGAACGACCGAGATCCATGAAGCTATTCCGATCCGAGACATTGCTCACTCACAGGATGTACAGCATCTCCTGGTACGTCGGCAGCGGCCAGAGATCGTCGGCCACCATTGCCTCGAGGGTGTCGGCCGCAGAACGGACAGCCGCCATCGCAGGCAACAGTTCGTCCTTGGCGTGGGTGGCCTCGGCCAGAGCGTCGCCGCCCGGATTCGCTTCGAGGGCGGTCTTCAATGTCGCCAACGCTGCCCGCAGCTCCGACAGTGGAGCCGAGACTGCGTGCAGCGCAGTCATGTCCACGTCGTCGACGCCCGCGCCCTTGAGCGCACTGACGTTCTGCGCCAATTCCGTCTGGTAGCGCAGTGCAGCGGGAAGGATCGATGTCTGACCCATTTCCAGCGTCAACCGCGCTTCGACGAACACCGTCAACGCGTACTGCTCGAGCCCGATTTCGTAGCGCGAGTGCATCTCTCGGTGGTTGAACACCTTGTACTTCTCGAACAGTTCCATCGCCGACTCGGAAATCAACTCCGGCAACGCGTCGAGCGTCGTACGCAGGTTCGGTAGGCCGCGTGCCTCGGCCTCGATCTGCCAGTTGTCGGAGTAGCCGTCGCCGTTGAACACCACCGCGCCGTGTTCGGTGATGATCTCGGTCAGCAGATTCTGCACGGCGGTGTCGAAATCGGTGCCGTCGGCGACGGCCGCTTCGAGGTTGGTCGCCATGTAGTCGAGCGCCTCGGCCATGATCGTGTTGATCGTGACCATCGGGCCGTTGACGGTCTGCATCGAACCGGGGGCGCGGAACTCGAACCTGTTGCCGGTGAAGGCGAACGGGCTGGTTCGGTTGCGGTCGCCGGGATCGGTCGGCAGTACGGGCAGGGTGTCGGCACCGATCATCATGGTGCCCTTGCCTTTCGAGGATGTGGCTGCACCCTTGGCGATCTGGTCGAACACGTCGGCGAGCTGGTCGCCGAGGAAGATCGAGATGATTGCCGGCGGTGCCTCGTTGGCACCGAGGCGGTGATCGTTGGTCGCCGACGCCACCGAGGCGCGCAGCAGACCGCCGTACTTGTGCACCGCGCGGATGACGGCGGCACAGAACACGAGGAACTGCGCGTTGTCGTGCGGATTGTCGCCGGGCACCAACAGCGATCCCAGGTCGGAGTTGCCGAGCGAGAAGTTGACGTGCTTGCCGGAGCCGTTGACACCCTCGAAGGGCTTCTCGTGGAACAGGCACTCCATGCCGTGCTTCTTGGCAATGGTCTTGAACGTCGTCATCAACAGTTGCTGGTGATCGGCCGCGATGTTGCCGCGCTCGAACATCGGCGCGATCTCGAACTGTCCGGGTGCTACCTCGTTGTGCCTGGTCTTGGCAGGAATGCCGAGCTTGAACAGCTCACGCTCGGTGTCCATCATGAAGCCGAGCACGCGCTCGGGGATGGCACCGAAGTAGTGGTCGTCGAATTCCTGGCCCTTCGGCGGCTTCGAGCCGAACAGGGTGCGACCTGCATTGAGCAGGTCGGGACGGGCCAGGAAGAAGTGCCGGTCGACGAGGAAGTATTCCTGCTCCGGGCCACAGAACGAGACGATGTTCTCGATGTTCTCGTGTCCGAACAGCTTCAGGATGCGCTCGGCATGTCCGCCCATCGCCTGCTGCGAACGCAACAGCGGCGTCTTGTGGTCGAGGGCCTCACCGGTCATCGAGACGAACACCGTCGGGATACACAGGGTGTTACCGTTCGGGTTCTCGAGGACGTACGCCGGGCTGGTGACGTCCCAGCCTGTGTATCCGCGTGCCTCGAACGTGTTGCGCAGGCCGCCGTTGGGGAAGCTCGACGCGTCGGGCTCGCCCTGAATCAGCGTCTTGCCTGCGAATTCGGCGAGCGCACTGCCGTCACCGACGGGATCGAAGAAGCTGTCGTGCTTCTCGGCCGTCAACCCCGTGAGCGGGTAGAAGACGTGCGCGTAGTGCGTTGCGCCCTTCTCCAGAGCCCAGTCCTTCATCGCCGACGCCACCGCGTCGGCCACCATGGGGTCGAGCTTCTTGCCCTTGTCGATCGTGGCCATCACCGACTTGAAGACCGACTTGGGCAGTCGCTTCTGCATGACGACCTTGCTGAAGACGTTCTCACCGAATATCTCGCCCGGCTTCTCGTCTCCGACGAAGCTGACCGCAGGCGGCACGTACGCCTCGACGTCTTTGATCGCCTGCAGGCGGACGGTATTTCCACTCATGGCTACCCCTTGGCAAGGTGCGCTCCGCACCTGGTGTGTGCGGAGTCCGACTCGGCGACTGTACGAATGCCTCGTGGCGGTGGTGTTTCGTCGCTGTGTCCACTGCAATGCAAAACCGTCGGAAGGCAGGAGTTTCCTTCCCCGCAGACGGGGGTAACTGCGTAGCCAGCGTAATCAACCGGAAAGCGTGGCCCCATGACCGACGAACTGACCGTCCGCCGCGTGATCGACGCTCCTCCCGCCTCCGTCTTCACCGCGCTCGCCAATCCCGAGGTCCAGGCCGCGGTCGACGGCTCGGAAATGCTCCGCGGCGCGATCGATCCGACGCCGCTGAACGCGGTGGGCGACACCTTCGCGATGGATATGTATCAACCGGAACTGGGCGAGTACGTCATGGAGAACACCGTGTTCGTGTTCGAGCAGGACCGACGCATCGGTTGGATTCCCAATCGCCAGGGCATGGAACCCCGTGGCACGCGGTGGTCCTGGGAACTCGAGGAGGTCGCCCACGACAGGACAGCGCTGACGCAGGTCTACGACTGGTCCCGCGTCACCGATCCGGAGTTTCGAAAGATGGCCGGCTTTCCGAGGGTGACCGAAGAACAGATCGTCGGCACGATGCGCCGTCTCGCAGAACACCTCGGCGTCACCGTCGAGAACTGATCCATCGAAAGAGAGAACCTCATGGTCGACGTCACCCGAACCTTCACCGCCGCTGTCGCGCTCGACAAGGCCGCGGCATTCCTGCGCGACTTCTCCAATGCGTCGGCGTGGGATCCGGGAACCGAGAGCTGCACCCAGGTCTCCGACGGCCCGGTGGCCGTCGGAACGCAGTGGCACAACGTCTCGAAGTTGTTCGGAGTCACCACCGAACTGACGTATACGTTGGTCACCGACGAGCCCGATCACGTCGTGCTCGAGGGGAAGAACAAGACGGCAACCAGCGTCGACGACATCACGCTGACAGCCGAGGGCCCCGCGTCGACCCGGATCGACTACCACGCGCACGTCGAATTCAACGGTGCGGCAAAGGTTGCGGGCCCGTTCCTGAAGGCGGGCTTCGAGGCAAAGGTCGCTCCGGAGACCGTGGAGAAGATGACCGCCGCGCTGGAAAGACTGTGACCTCGACGCTTCCGAGCTCAGTACCTCGAAGTCACTTTCGTTCCAGCGCAGGCTTTTTCGCGAGGACGGTGAAGTTGTCGGCCGCGGACTCGTGTCGGTCCGGCGCGATGCGTTCGCCGTCGTCGCCGTAGACGGCGATCAGTTCGAGGCCTGCGCCGGCCACCAGAGTGCGGACGTCGTCGAGGGTCGAGAAGTGCATGACGAGTGCGAATTCGTGGGCTTGCAACGGGGCCAGAGCCCACGATCGGTGATCCTCGGCTTTCGACCGATTGACGAGCCAGTTCCGCACACCGCGCACCTGCGCAGACGGATCGAGCAGACGACGTCCGACGGCGACGAGAAGTGCTCGCAGCGAGAACTGTGGCCGAGTCGTCGGTCGCCGTAACTGAAACGGGCTCTCCAGATACGACCGGCCACCTCGATTGAGCGTCGAGAAGACCACGACGCCTGTCTCGTCGGTCACCCGCGCGAATTCGGCCAGTACGCGGCGGCGTTGCTCGTGGGCCACGGTATCGAGTCCGTTGTTGCTGAAGACGACCAAGCCGAACTCACCGTCCTCGAACGCCGCCAGGTCACGAGCGTCGGCGACGTGCGCAGGCAGATCGGGAAAATTCTTCCGGAAAGCGTCGATCATGTTGGGGGCGTAGTCGATTGCCACGTAGCGGTCGGAAAGCAGTCGCAGCAGCGGCGTGGTGCGGCCGCTCCCCACACCCACGTCCAACACCGGAACCCCGCGGGCCAGGTCTGCGGCGGCGACCAAGGCTGCGGCCTCACCGCGATCGAGAAATCCGTCGGTGGGTCCCATGAATTCCACGTACGTGGCGGCGACCCGAGCATCGTCGAAAACACCCCGGTTGGAGTCGGTGGACAACTCGGACACCTCCCCGTTCACGAGCTGCGGACGTACCGCAACTGCCGACGACCGTACCGACGAATCCTGAGGCGCGCCTGAGGTGCTGCCCCGGCGTCTCGGCACAGGTATGGTCTGGTTCCCCTCGTCCGTGCATCATCGACATATGACGAATTCGTACGACGCGTGGCCCGAACTTCGAGTCGACAGCTGGGCGGACACTCGCGACACGGTGCAACTGTGGACCCAGATAGTCGGCAAGACCCGAATGGCGTTGTCTCCCCCGCTCAACCACTGGTGGGGAGTTGCGCTGTACGTCGACGCGTCGGGCCTGACGACGTCGCTGATGCCACTCGGCGATCGAGGCCTCGAGATTCGCTTCGACTTTCTCGCACACCAGTTGATCCTCGCCACCACCGATGGCGAGCGCCGAACCATGAGGCTCGAGCCTCGAACCGTTGCCGACTTCTACGCCGAGTACACCGATCTGCTCTCCGGGCTCGGCGTGGAGGCTCCGATCGTGGCAGTGCCGGTCGAACTGCCACACGCGACACCGTTCGCCGAGGACGTCGAGCACGCGTCGTACGACGCCGATGCCGTCCAGAAGTTCTGGCGAGCGCTCGTCAGCGCTGATCGGGTGTTCTCGGAGTTTCGAGCCGGCTTCCGCGGCAAATCCAGCCCGGTCCACTTCTTCTGGGGCGCTTTCGATCTCGCTGTCACACGATTCTCCGGAAGGCCTGCACCACAACATCCCGGTGGTGTTCCGAACTGTCCCGACTGGGTGATGCACGAGGCATACAGCGACGAGGTGTCGAGCGCCGGGTTCTGGCCGGGCGGGGCCGCGGAGGGCGCGTTCTACGCGTACGCCTACCCGAACCCGGACGGCTACGACAGTCATCCGGCCGTCACCGCCCCCGCGTACTTCGATCGTGATCTCGGCGAGTACGTACTTCCGTACGAGTCCGTCCGCACCGCCGAGGACCCCGACGCACTTCTGCTCGCCTTTCTCGAGAACACCTACCGCGCTGCCGTCGAGACCGCCCACTGGGACTAGCTCGGGTGGGGGCGGTCATCGTTCCCCCCATTCGGGGGTACCCCACGGGTGACCCGGATCACTACCGTTCGTCGCATTCGGTATCGCACATATACCCGATACCCGACAAAAACGGAGGAACCATGACCGCTGTCTCGCCCGAGGATCCGGGCGTCGCCACTCCGACCCCACCGGCGGTGCAGACGAAGACGAGCGTCCGCCGAGTAGCGGTTGCCAGTGGCATCGGCACCACGATCGAGTTCTACGACTTCTTCATCTACGGCACTGCCGCCGCACTCGTCTTCCCCACGATTTTCTTCCCGGCGCTCGGATCGACCGCAGGCACCGTGGCGTCGTTCGCGACGTTCGCCGTCGCGTTCATCGCCAGGCCCGTCGGTGCGGTGCTGTTCGGCCACTTCGGCGACCGCATCGGTCGTAAGAAGACCCTGATCTCGACCCTGCTGTTGATGGGCGTGTCCACCTTCGCGATCGGTCTACTGCCCGGCGCAGCCACCATCGGAGTCGCAGCCCCGATCATTCTGGTACTGCTCAGATTCGGGCAGGGATTTGCCGTCGGCGGAGAGTGGGCGGGTGCCACGCTGCTCACTGCCGAGTACGCACCGGCCGGCAAGCGTGGGTTCTATGCGATGTTCCCGCAGCTGGGACCCTCGGCCGCGTTCATCTTCTCCAGTGCGACCTTCCTCGCCACCGGCCTGCTGTTCGGCGACACCAACGAGACCTTCCTCAACTACGGGTGGCGAATTCCGTTCCTGCTCAGCGCTGTTCTGGTCCTCATCGGCCTCTACATGCGGTTGGCCATCGAAGAGACCCCGGTCTTTCGAGCCAACAAGCTCGCCGAAGAGCACGCTCCGGCGAACTCGGCACCGACCAAACTGCCGATCTTCGACGCATGGCGCATCCAGAAGCGCGAAATCATCACTGCGGCAGGCGCTTTGGCGTCCCTCTTCGCCTTCTTCTACATGGGGACCGCATACCTGACGAGCTACGGCACCAAAACCCTCGGGTTCGACCGCCCGTTCGTGTTGGTTACCGGGATAGGCGCTGCGGTGATCTTCGGTATCGCCATCGCTACCTCGGCAACCTATTCCGATCGCGTCGGCCGACGTCGGGTCATCATGGCGGCGTGCATCGTCGCGGTGCCGTGGTCGATAGCACTGTTCCCCTTGCTGGACTCGGGCTCACCGGTCGCGTTCGTGATCGGCATGTGCGTGACGCTCGCGATCTTCGGTGTTGCGTACGGCCCGACCGGAGCTCTGCTTCCGGAGCTCTTCCAGACCCGATTCCGTTACACCGGAGCAGGTTTGGGCTACAACCTCGCCGGCGTTCTCGGTGGCGCGATTCCGCCGATGCTTGCCGCACCGCTCGCGGCCGCGTTCGGCAGTATCTCGATCGGCGTGATGCTGGCTCTGCTGTCGGTGCTGAGTCTGGTCTGCACCAAGAGACTGATCGAGACCAAGGATGTCGACATGGCGTAAGGGCCCACAACCGACACACACACAAAGAACCGCGGCCACCCGGAAATCGGGTGGCCGCGGTTCTTGCCAGCTGTCCTGGAACGAGACTCAGTCGTCGCCACGGGGCGGCGGCTGAACGTCGACGCCACTGGAGTTGTGCTCCGGTCCCGCCGCGGGGTGCTCGGCCGGTACGCGACCGCGAGTCTTGGCGGCCTCACTGTCCTTGGTGGCACCCTCGGCGAACTTGCGACGCCAGCTCTCCTCGGGACGGTAGGGGCCCGGCTTCGGCCGAACCTTGCCACCCGGGAAGGCCAATCGCGCGATGGTCCGCTGGACCATCCCCCACTGCTGAAAGAACGGCCCGGTGTTGTAGGGCAATTCGTAGCGCTCGCAGATGTCCTTGATCTTCGGCGCGACGTCCGAGTACCGAGTGCTGGGCATGTCCGGGTACAGGTGGTGTTCCACCTGGTAGCTCAGGTTGCCGCTCATCAGGTGGAACAGCGGTCCGCCGTCGATGTTGGCGGCGCCGACGAGCTGGCGAACGTACCATCCGCCGCGGGTCTCGTTCTCGACCTCTTCCTGGCTGAACGTGTATGCCTGGTCCGGGAAGTGACCGCAGAAGATGATCGCGTTCGACCAGACATTGCGAATGATGTTGGCGGTGAAGTTGGCGGCCACCGTCGAGAGGAACGTGCTCTCGACACCACTGACCCGACTGTCCAACAGGGCGGCCGTCCGGCGGTTCTTGCCGAAACGCGCGGATCCCCGCAGCTTGGACGCGAGGCGAGACCTCTTGCTCTCGGGTAGACGACCACCCGAGGCGAGCTGCGCCACCGCGAATGCCCCGGCACTGATCAGCGGCCAGCCCACGTAGTCCTTGACGAACTGCTTCCGTGCCTTGACGCCGATGCCCTTGAGGTCCTCGACGAGCTCCTTGACGGGCTTCTCTCCGCGACGGATAGCCTCGATGTCGAGATCGTGCAGGGCGACGCCCCACTCGAAGAACGCCATCAGCAGCACGTTGTAGAACGGCTGGGCCAGGTAGACAGGGCTCCACTTCTGACGTGGATCGATACGCATGATCTCGTAGCCGAGATCCTTGTCCTTGCCGCGAATGTTCGTGTACGTGTGGTGCACGTAGTTGTGGGAGTGCTTCCACGAGTTGGCGGTGGACGCGGTGTCCCAGTCCCACACGGAGGAGTGGATTTCCGGATCGTTCATCCAGTCCCACTGGCCGTGCATGACGTTGTGGCCGATCTCCATGTTCTCGAGGATCTTCGCGATGCCGAGGCATGCGGTGCCGGCCAGCCACGCCGGCTTGCTGGTGGAGCCGAGCAACAGCACGCGGCCGGCAACCAACAGCTGACGCTGGGCTGCGATCACCGAGGTGATGTACTTGCGGTCCTTGTCACCGAGGCTGGAGTACACCTCGTCGTGAATGGCGTCGAACTCCTTGGCGAGTTCGGCGATCGTCTCGTCACTCAGGTGCGCCAGCGGGTTCACCGGCTCATCGGTGTCGGTGACGCGCCTGGTGGTTTCGTCGATAGACATACATTCCCCTGTTCGAATGGAAGATCAGAGTTCGATTTCGATGTCGCCCTCAGCAGTGTTGACACAGATCCGAACCGCTTGCCCCGTAGGTTCGGAGATATCCCCGTTACGTAGGTCACGTAAACGCCCCTTCCTCAGGGTACCTACGCACGTATGGCAGATGCCGATTCGGCAGCCGTACGTCAGATCCAGGCCGGCTTCCTCGCCCGCGGCGAGAATCGTTGTGCCGCCGTCGCACTCGACGTCCTTCTCGCTGTTGACGAAGCGCACGGTTCCGCCCTCACCAGCATCGTCTCCACCGCCGATGACGGGCTGGAAACTCTCGTAATGGAAGCGTTCCGACTCGCCCTGGTCTTTCCAGTACGAGCGCAGATCGTCGAGATGCTCGCCCGGACCGGAGCAGAATGCTTCTCGCTCACGCCAATCCGGGACCAGTTCGTCCAGTTCCGACGCCTTCATTCGACCTTCGTCACTGGTGATGCGTAGCTTCACCGTCAGCCCGTCGTGCTTGGCTTCCAGTTCCTCGAGCGTGTCCGCGAACATCAACTGTTCACGGTTGTGCACCGAGTGCACCACGACCACGTCACGGACCTGGTCGTGATGATCCAGGGATCGCAACATGCTGATGATCGGCGTGATGCCACTGCCGGCGCTGATGAACACCATCTTGTCCGGAACCGGACTCGGAATCGTGAACTCACCCTCGACCTCGCTGAGCCGGACGATGTCGCCGGTTCTGATGGTGCCCACCAGATACGGCGACACGGTCCCCGACGGCACGAGCTTGGGACTGACGCTGACCAACCCGTCCTCGGGGTCAGGATCGGACGTGAGGGAGTACGCCCGCCAGTGATAGCGGCCGTCGATGAGCACCCCGAGCCGTACGTACTGGCCCGGCGTGTGGCCCTGCCACTCGAAACCGGGACGGATGTACACCGACACGGCCTCGGATCCCTCGGGAACCACACGTTCGACTTTGCCGCGGAGCTCACGAGTGGTCCACAGCGGATTGATCATCGACAGGTAGTCGTCGGGCCGGAGCGGATTGAACAACGACCGGACTGCGCGCAGCATCGTCCGTCTCACAAAAGAAACCTGGGGCTTGGCCCCCCGTTCAGCCATACTCAACGGTAACCCCGGGCGGCCTGCCGCGCGCCGGAATTGCTCAGACTCGAATGAGACTGCTACACAACATGAACAGAACCGGGAAATACCGACCGGTCAGCGTGCTCGCGACACTCGGTCTCCCAAGGCGGCACTGACCTTGCCATACCAGCCCAGCGGCCGGGTACCTCGAGTGGGTACATCCGCCAACAACGCCTCGGCTGTTTCCTCGGCATCGATCTTGTTGTCGCCGATGCCACCGGTCGCCCCGCGCTTGGCCCACCCCACCACGTAACACCCGGGCACCGGAGTGCCGTCGGCCGCGGTGACGCGGCCGCCCTCGTTACGGATGGTGCCGGTGATGTCGTCGAACGGGACGCCCGGCGACGGTGTTCCGCGATAACCGATCGCGAGCAGCACCAGCTCCGTCGAGAGAGTGACCGCGTGTTCACCCACTCCCACCTCGATGGACTCCACCGAGCCCTGCCCATGCACAGCAGAAGGTGCCCGCCCGAAGGCGAACACGATGCGACGCCCGTGCGCGCCGGATCCGAGATCGACTCGGGCCGCACCGGCCAGCGCCGATGCGGGAGCGGACAACGGCAGCCGGTCGATCGCGTCGAAAATTCCGTCCGGTCCCGCCACGACGACGTCGACTCCGGCGCGATCGACGAGCGCCTTGCACTCCGATCGTGTGAATGCCGCGAACTCCGGTCCTCGTCGAGCCAGGACGACCACCTCTCGCACGCGATTGCGACGGAGCTCTGCCAACGCGTGTGGGGCGATCTCGGTTCCGTTCAGAGAATCGGGATCGGCCGTGAGAATGCGCGCGGCGTCGAGGGCGACGTTACCGTTGCCGATGATGGTGACGCGGTCGACGCCCGTGAGATCGATGGCGTCGGCGGGGACGTCGGGATGCCCGGTGTACCAGCCGACCAGGGTGCGCGCGCTGACCGAATTGTCGAGATCGACACCGGGAATCTCGAGCGCTCGATCCTTGTCGGCACCGACGGCATAGACGACGGAGTCGAACTTTCGAGCCAGCTCGACGTGATCGACGTCCTTGCCCACCTCGATGCCGAGCTTCATCGTCACGCGTGGGTGCGCGAAGATTCCGCGAAAGTGCTCGCTGATGCGTCGAGTGCCGAGGTGGTCCGGTGCCACGCCGTAGCGCGCCAGACCGCCTGCGGTCGGCAGCCGGTCGTAGAACGTGATCGTGGTTCCCGGCACGCGCAGCAGGGCTTGCGCGGTGTAGCAGGCCGCCGGACCGGTGCCCACTATGGCGATACTGACCGGAGGCAGCTCGTTGACCGTCGCCACCGGAAAGCGCGGCTCACCCCACTCCGCAACCGCCGGCTTGTCGCGGTAGTAATCCGCGTTGATCTCGGCGTAGATCTGCTGGTCCGGAGTCAACCGGGACACCCGGGTGATCGCGTCGACCGGGCACGCATCCGCACACGCACCGCAGTCGATGCACGATCGTGGATCGATGTACAGCAGCTCGGTCTTACCGAAATCCGGCTCGTCGGGGGTCGGATGAATGCAGTTGACCGGGCACACCGACAGGCAGGATGCGTCGTTGCAACAGTTCTGCGTGATCGCGAACGGCATGGGTTATCGGATGTCCTTCACGGCCTCGAAAAGAGTGGTCAGAGCATGTGCAGACGACGGTAGATCATCTCCGCCGGCTTGGTGATCAAACCGCAGTCGAGAAGAAATGCCATCAGATGCTCGCTCGAGGTGCGCATCATCGTGTGGTGGTGGGCGTTGTTCTTCGCTTCCTTCACCGCACGGTCGACATCGAGGCCCGCTGCTGCGTAGACCTCCTTGTTGACCATGTTGGACACGATCAGTCGAGCGGCGATCGCGACGACGAGCGCGCTGGCCTTGCGGCGAGCCGGACTCTTGCCTTCGATGTCTTCACGCATCTGCGCGCGCGCGAACGTCATGTGCCGCGATTCCTCGACGACATGGATCTTGCTGGTGGTGCGCACGAGGGGCAGGACGTTCTCGCCGCGCATCCAGTCGCGCTGCATGACGTCGAGAACTTCTTCGGCGACGAGGATGCCGCCGTAGGCGACCTCGGCGGAGGCCAGGGCCTTGAATCCGCGGCCGAGTTCGATGCTCGACCGGCGCGGCAGGTACGCCTTGATGCCCATCTTCTGGCATGCCCGAGCGAACATGATCGAGTGACGGCACTCGTCGGCGATCTCGGTGAGCGCGAACTGGAAATCCGAGTTGGACGAGTCCTTGCAGTACTGATCGCGCAACACCATCTGCTGCAGGATCATCTCGAACCAGATGCCGGTGCTCATGATCGAGCAGACCTCGTGGCGAGTGAGCGTGATGCGCTGTTCTTCGCTCATCTCGTCCCACAACTTCGTGCCGTAGAGCGTGCTCCACTCCGGATTGAGACCGTAGAGGGACGGATCGAGATCGGCCTCCCAGTCGACCTCTTCGGCCGGGTCGTACGACAGCTGGGCGGCGGAATCGAGCAAACGTGCGGAAACATCCTCGGGCTCGAGGACATCGTTCCTGGAGAGTGTGCTGGTCATCGCCGTCGTTCCTTTCATCGTCGAACAGGAGTGGTTAGCTGTTACGGAGATTACCAGGTACTTGTCGACACAGATAGTCACTCGGGCAGAATCGCCCGAATTCTTTTCGTCGGGGCACCTAGAGTTCGAGCGTGCAGAGAACGAAGAAGCGCCAGTGATCGCAGCACTGAGGTCCGCCCTCGCCCGCACCCCGATGCGCCTCTACGCGGCGGGAATGGTGTCGGCCAACGCCATCGGGGCGGTCATCGTCTTCGTGTTGGCGCGGTTCATCCTGCCGCTGCCGGTCGGATCCGAAGAGATCTTGTTCTGCTCTGGAGGTCACTCCGCAGGCTGCGCTCCTGACCGCAATTACCTGGCGTTCTTCGTCTACCTGCCGGTGGCTATTTGCATCGGCATCGCGCTCGGACTTCGCGTCGCGAGACCGCTCGTCGAGTGGCTGCACACCGGCGGCACGCCGTCGGACGAGACCACGATCGCCGTGATCCGGCTACCCCTCCGGCAACTCGGCGTGCACGTTCTGTTGTGGGCCCTCGGTGTGGCGGTGTTCGTCGGCGTCAACGCCTCGGCCGGGGCTGCACTGTCGATCATCGTGGCCATCGCCGTCAGTTTCGGCGGACTGGCGACGTGCTCGCTGGGCTACCTGGTAGCCGAACGCACCCTGCGGCCGATCACCGCGGCTGTGATGGAGGTCAGCGAGGTCACCGACGCCGCGGCACTCGGCGTGAAACTGCGCGTCGTCCTGATCTGGGTACTGAGCACGGCCATTCCCATCCTGGGGCTGGGGCTGATCGGACTCGGCCGACTGATCGATACCGTCATACCCCCGGACGTCGACCTGTCCCCCGCTATGGTCTCGCTCTCTGCCATCGCCCTCGTCGTCGGCTTCGGCGGCATGTTCCTCGTCGGTCGCTCGGTGTCCGATCCGCTGCAGCAGGTGAGCTCTGCCATGCAGCGAGTGGAGGCCGGTGCCACCGATACCCGCGTCGACGTCTACGACGCGTCCGAGATCGGCAGGCTGCAGAACGGGTTCAACAAGATGGTCGTCGGTCTCGACGAGCGGGAGCGACTCCGTTCGCTGTTCGGCCGGCACGTGGGCCACGACGTCGCCCAGCGCGCGTTGGCCAGCGCGCCCCGTCTCGGCGGCGAAAACCGGACCGTCGCCGTCCTGTTCATCGACCTGGTCGGCTCGACCGCACTGGCCGAGCGCGAATCCGCCGCGACGGTCGTGGACCTGCTCAATCGATTCTTCGCAGTGGTCGTCGAACACGGCGAGCGCAACGGCGGCTTCGTCAACAAGTTCGAGGGCGATGCCGCCCTGCTGATCTTCGGCGCTCCGGTCGATCATCCCGACCCGGCCACCGCGGCGCTGCGCACTGCACGCACCCTCGCCGCCGCGCTTCGAGCCGACGGCGGATTCGAGATCGGCATCGGCGTCACGTACGGGCCGGTGATCGCCGGCAACATCGGGGCCGAGTCCCGTTTCGAGTACACCGTCATCGGCGACACGGTGAATCAGGCTGCGCGGCTCACCGATCTCGCAAAAGACGACCCCGACACCGACGTGCTCACATCGTCGAAGGTGCTCGAACACGCAATCTCGGACGAGCGGCAACTGTGGGAATCGGGTCGGTCCGTGACCCTTCGCGGGCGATCCGCACCGACGGTTCTGGCGGCTCCGATACTGCGCGGCCAACAGGCGAGCACACGGTAGAAAATTCGAAGGTTTCCCTTTCGGTGCCGATGGGGCATACCCCCCGAACCAACCCACCCATCGCGCTGGCGCGAGACATTTGCTGGTACAACGTCTCTCGCTCCGAAAGGCACCCATGCCCGCAATTCTGTTCGGCTCCATCAGCACTCTCGTCGACACCTCCGAGCTACAGCGACGCTCGTTCAACGAGGCCTTCGCCGCCCACGATCTGAACTGGAACTGGTCGCAGGACGACTATCGGTCCATGCTCGGATCGAACGGTGGCGCCGACCGCATCAGCGAATACGCGTCGAGCACCGGAACCGAGGTGGACGCGGCCGCAGTGCACGCCACCAAGTCCGAGATCTTCCAGCGATTGATCGGCGAATCCGACGTCAAGACGCGACCGGGCGTGGCCGACACGATCGACTCCGCGAAAGCGAACGGGTTGAAGGTCGGCTTCGTGACCACGACCTCGCGAGAGAACATCGACGCACTGCTCGCTGCCCTGTCTCCCGAGCTCACTGCCGATTCGTTCGACATCATCGTCGACGCCTCGTCGGTCGACGCTGGCAAGCCCGACCCCGCGTCGTACGAATTCGCCTTGAAGACGTTGGGCGAGAACGCGTCCGACAGTGTGGCGATCGAGGACAACGCCGGTGGAGTGCAGGCGGCAGCGGCAGCGGGCGTCACCTGTGTCGCGTTCCCGAACGAGAACACTGCCGGTACCGATTTCGGCTCGGCCACCGACACCGTCGATGCACTCGATCCCGAGCGCGTCCGCGCCCTGATTTCAGCCTGAGCGGAGCCTGCGGAGTGAGCATTTTGCCCGATCCTTCATCCATCTCAGGAGCAACAAGTGAGTAATCTTCAGGCCCAGGTCGTCGCCGGCGACAGATCGTTTCGTGTCGAGGGATACGAGCGGATCGAATACGACTTGATCTACGTCGACGGAGTGTTCGCGATCGAGAACACCGAATTGGCCGACAGCTACCGTCCGTACGGGCGCGCCCTGATGGTTGTCGACGAATCGGTGCACGCCATCTACGGCGACCGGATCGGTGCATACTTCGATCACCACGGTATCGCCCTGACAGTGGTGCCGGTCCACATTGCGGAGACCGCGAAATCACTGGAGACGTTCGAGCGCATCGTCGGCGAGTTCGACGCGTTCGGTCTCGTGCGAACCGAGCCGGTCCTCGTGGTGGGTGGTGGATTGACCACGGACGTAGCCGGTTTCGCGTGCGCGAGTTACCGCCGAAACACTCCCTACATCCGCATTCCCACCACGTTGATCGGCCTGATCGATGCGAGCGTCTCGATCAAGGTAGCCGTCAACTACGGCAAGCACAAGAATCGTTTGGGGGCCTACCACGCCTCACAGAAGGTGCTGTTGGACTTCTCCTTCCTCGGCACATTGCCCGAGGATCAGGTCCGCAACGGGATGGCGGAGCTCATCAAGATCTCCGTGGTCGGCAACCTCGAGATCTTCGAGTTGCTCGAGCAGTACGGCCCGGAACTGCTACGCACCCGGTTCGGCCACCTCGACGGAACTCCTGAGTTGCGTTCGGTCGCAGACCGTTTGACGTACTCGGCAATCGCGACGATGCTCGAGCTCGAGGCACCCAACCTGCACGAGATCGACCTCGACCGAGTCATTGCATTCGGGCACACGTGGAGTCCCACGCTCGAGCTCACGCCGCCCGCGCCGTTCTTTCACGGCCACGCGATCAACATCGACATGGCCCTGTCGACGACGGTCGCCGAACAACGCGGCCACCTGTCGACGGCTGATAGAGACCGCGTGCTCGGAGTCATGAGCAGCATCGGACTGGCATTGGACAGCCCGTACCTGACACCCGAGTTGCTGACCGAGGCAACAGCATCCATACTCAAGACTCGGGACGGGATTCTGCGTGCCGCGGTGCCCGACCCGATCGGCACCTGCCGCTTCCTCAACGACCTGGAACCTCGCGAACTGGCCGACGTCCTGTCGTTGCACAAGAAGATCTGTCTGGACTTCCCACGGGCGGGCGAGGGTCTCGACATGTTCACCGCACCCACGCCGTGACCGATGCAGCCATGACGCCGCGTCCGGTCACCCCGACGACGATCCTGGCGCGCGAGCTCAGCGAGATAGCCTCGCTACTCGACGCCGACGCCGGGGTGACCGACGAGTTGACCACCCGTGTTCATCGGGCCCGCGATCTCGCCGCGGGACTCGACCCGTATCTCGACACCTGCACCACCTCCGAATCTGCGGCACTGGCCACGTTGGCGTCGCGGACCCGCTCTGCGGATTGGGGATCACGCAACGTGGTCTCCGGTTCCGGGCCCCTGGAGATGGAAATGCTCTCCGGCCATGTGGAGGGACGCTTCCTGGCGTTTCTCGTGCACATGACGCGGGCGACTCGGGTGCTCGAGATCGGTATGTTCACCGGTTACTCGGCGTTGGCGATGGCCGAGGCGCTGCCCGCGGGCGGCGAGGTCGTCGCCTGCGAGGTGGATCCGTACGTGGCCGAGTTCGCGCAGTCCTGCTTCGCGGAATCGACTGCAGGATCTGCCATCTCGGTGCAGGTAGGGCCTGCGCTCGACACTCTTCACGGGCTCGACGGGAAGTTCGATCTGGTGTTCGTCGACGCCGACAAGAGCGGATACCGCGGGTACGTGGAGTACCTGCTCGAGAGCGATCTGCTCTCCGACGGTGCCGTGATCGCCGTCGACAACACCCTGTTGCAGGGTCAGCCCTACGCTCCGCAGCCGAACGAGAACGGCCGGGCCATCGCCGAGTTCAACGACTATGTCGCGAACGACCCTCGCGTGGAACAGGTTCTGATTCCGTTGCGCGACGGTGTCACACTGATCCGGCGCACATGATCCGCACCGTTGCGGCGCTGATCGGCCTCACGGTCACCCTCCCCGTCGACCTCGCGGCGGTGGGGGTGGCGGCGCTGCGAGGTACCCGGCCCGTCGCCCATCGAACCGATTCGCCCAGAACGATTCTGATCAGTGGCGGCAAGATGACCAAAGCCTTGCAACTCGCACGGTCCTTCCATCTCGCCGGCCATCGGGTGATCCTCGTGGAATCGGCGAAGTACCGCTGGACCGGACATCGTTTCTCCCGCGCTGTCGACCGTTTCCATTGCATTCCCGACCCGGGTGATTCGGGATATGCGCAGGCTCTGCTGGACATCGTGCGCCGCGAGGGCGTCGACGTCTTCGTGCCCGTGGCAAGCCCGGCCGCGAGTATTCACGACGCCGACGCGCGTGCACTCCTCGATGCGCACTGCGAGGTGATCCACGGCGACGCGGATACCGTACGGATGGTCGACGACAAGTCCCGATTCTCCGAGCACGCGGCGTCATTGGGACTCCGTGTTCCCGACTTCAGGCGCATCACCGACCCCGCCCAGATCGACGAGTTCGAGTTCGAGCCGGGTCGTGAGTACATCCTCAAGCGGATCTCGTACAACCCGGTCGGCCGAATGGATCTGACACGGCTGACCGCGCACACGCCGGAACGCAACTCCGCGTTCGCCCGGAGCCTGCACATTACCGAAAACGACCCGTGGATCCTGCAGGAATTCATCGCCGGACAGGAGTACTGCACGCACGGCACGGTGCGCGAGGGTCGCCTGCAGGTGTACGGCTGCTGCGTGTCGTCCGCCTTCCAGGTGAACTACGAGATGGTGGACAAGCCCGAAATCCTGCGCTGGGTAGAGACATTCGTCTCCTCGCTCGACACCACCGGGCAGCTTTCGTTCGACTTCATCGAGTCCGCCGCCGACGGACGGATCTACGCCATCGAATGCAACCCGCGCACCCACTCGGCCATCACGATGTTCTACGACCACCCCGACCTGGCTGCCGCGTACCTCGACGACGGGCATGCCGAGATCGTGCCGCGTGCGACGGCCCGGCCGACGTACTGGATCTACCACGAGCTGTGGCGTCTGATCACCGAGGGTGATCGAGTATCTCGGCTCCGCACCATCTTTCGAGGCAAGGACGCCATCCTCACCGGTTGGGATCCCCTGCCGTATCTGTTGGTACATCATCTTCAGATTCCGTCGTTGCTGATCCGGAACCTCCGCGAGCGGCGTGGCTGGTCCCGAATCGATTTCAACATCGGCAAACTCGTGGAAAACGGAGGCGACTGATGACGTTGTCGGTCGTGGTGCTCGTCGGGTCCTCGGTGGACCGCTTTCACAGTGATCTCTCTCGGGTCTACGCCGGCGGCTTCCTGGGTGCCCTCGGTAACGACCCCGCGTACGGTTTCGAGATCGCGTTCGTCTCTCCCGGCGGCCTCTGGAGTTTCCCCACCGATCTCGAGGATTCGAGTATCGCTGCGGCGCAGCAGATGCCGTTGGCACAGGCGGTGGAGTACATCGCGGTGCGAGACTTCGACGTCATGGTTCCGCAGATGTTCTGCATGCCGGGTATGACGACGTACCGCAGCCTGTTCGATCTACTGGGCGTGCCCTACCCCGGCAACGGTCCGGACCTGATGGCGTTGACGGCGAACAAGGCCCGCGCCCGCGCAGTCGTCGCGGCGGCCGGCGTGCGTGTTCCCGACGGCGTGGTCGTCCGATCCGCCGACGACGTGATGGACCTCGCCCTGCCGGTCGTGGTCAAGCCCGTGGATTCCGACAACTCGATGGGTGTCTCGCTGGTCCACGAGTCCGACGGGCTGGCACCCGCGATTCGAGAGGCTCTGACGTATTCGCCTGCGGCACTGGTGGAGACGTACGTTCCACTGGGTCGTGAAGTTCGGTGCGGGATCATCGTCCGAGATGGCGAACTCGCGTGCTTGCCCCTCGAGGAGTACGCTGTGGACTCCGTCCGCAGTAGTGCGGACAAGCTGAATCGCACATCCGACGGCGATCTCTACCTGGTCGCGAAAGAGCAGACCAGAGCCTGGACGGTCGACGTCTCGGATCCGATCACCGAAAAAGTCTGGGCAGCAGCACGATCGAGTCACATCGCACTGGGATGTCGGCACTACGGCCTGTTCGACTTCCGCATCGACCCGGACGGCGAGCCGTGGTTTCTCGAAGCCAGCCTCTACTGCTCCTATTCGCCGTCCAGCGTGTTGGCGGTGATGGCCGCGGCCGCGGGCATCACCGTCGAAGAATTGTTCGCATTCGCGCTCGAAGAACTGCCGGTGAAGGAGTCGTCGTCATGACGTTGGGAATCGAGATGGCCGATCTGAACTTGGAATCGGTTTCAATAGAGCAACTTCGAGAGCTCCTCGCCGAACACGGGGTGTTGATCCTGCCGAACCAGCCCGTCGACGATCAGCGCTTCCTGGCGTTCCTGCGCCGGTTCGGAGAGTTGATGTTCACCGAAGGCGAGACGCCTGTTCCCGACTGTCCGGATCTGAACGTCATCAGCAACGTCGGCCGCTCCACGCCGCCGAAGTCCACGTTCCACGTCGACACCACCTACATTCCGAATCCACCCGCCTACACCGCGTTACGCGCGGTCGAAGTTCCCGCGGCCGGAGGCAGTACGTTGTTCAGCGACCAATACGCCGCATACGAGACGCTTCCAGCGGAAATGAAGGAGCATTTGGCCGGGCGCACGGTGACGCACAGAGTGACCGGCGTGGCGTCGGATGCCGATTCTTCCGCCGACCATCCCCTCTTCGCCGTTCACCCGATATCGGGACGCACCGCGCTGTCGCTGTCCGCGCCCGCTCGCTGTGTCGCGATCAGCGGACTGACCGAAGACGAAGCACGAGACACCGTTCGCTACCTCGTGGAGCATTCGACGAGGGAGGACAACCTGCTGCGGCACAACTGGTCCCCCGACGACATGGTGATGTGGGACAACAGGTGTGTGATGCACCGCGCGGATCACAGCGGGGTGGTCGGCAACCGGGTGATGCACCGCGGGATGGTGGCGAGCACCCACCCGACTGCCTCTATGTGACCGATGACTCAAAGATTTGCCGCCGCGGCGAACGCCCGGAGAATCGAGTCATGACTTCCCCCTTGGCGATCAGCCGCGAAACAGCCGTCGGCGCCGAAGCTCGTCTGTCCTGGATCCTGTCCGGGCTGGCAGGCATGGTGGGTGCGGTCGCGTTCCTGCATTCCGCCGGCTACTTCGTGACCTTCATGACCGGCAACACCGAACGAGCCGTCGTCGGACACTTCGGCCATCCGGAGGGCAAGGAGGTGGCACCGGGGGCGTCACCCTGGGCCGCATTGGCCCTCATGGCCGCGTTTCTCGGCGGCGTGATCGTCTCGTCGATCTGTCGGCGCCGCTACTGGTCCAACCACCCCCATGGAGCGACGGTGTTGACCACCGTTGCGCTGGGAGCGGCGGGTCTGATCGACATCGCCGTCTCCGGGTGGTCGTCGGCAAACGTGAACTTCTACCCGATCCTCCTCGTCGCCTTCGCGCTGGGCGCGTTGAACACCGCGTTCACGAAGAAGGAGGAGACGTACATCCCGCTCAGTTACGTCACCGGAACGGTAGTCAAGCTCGGCCAGGGAATCGAGCGTCACCTCTTCGGCGGCGGAACACACTACGACTGGCTCTGCTACGCAACGCTTCTGGGCTCCTTCGCGGCGGGAGGTGCTGTCGGTGCGTTCATCGGCGTCGTGATCACCGGGCCGCAGGTGCTACTGCTCACTGCGCTCATCAGCTTCGGTGCAACGATCTTCACGTTCACACACACCGAACGGAACTCGTTGCTCGGCTGATCGGTGGCTGATCGGCTAATCGGTGACCATCGGGGATGCGCCGACGATCGTGCGCAGCATTCGGTCGACGACGGGACGTGGCAGCCGCGATCCGATCAGCACCTGCCTCCCCACGAGACCCTCGATCATGACGACGAGCATCTCCGCATCCCCCTGGGGGTCTTCGGATTCCAACGACGCGACTATCCACTGGGTGTACGCGACGAACGCGGCCCGCTGAGAGTCGAACAGATCGCGGATTTCCCGATCGTGTTGCGCTTCACCGAGCAGGATGCTGCGCGCGATCACTCTTTTCGTTGCTTCTCCGGTGGTCATCGCCTCGATGAAGTCGATGATGCGGTTCACGACGATGTCCACGGTGAGTGGTTTGACGTCGACCAGACCACCGAAGGTCGCGCCGGCAGTGTCGTAGTCGCGGGCGAACAACAACTCGAGCGCCAGGTGCAACAGTCGTCCGCGAGTGGGCGCGTGGTAGTTGACCGACCCGGGGCTCAATCCTGCTGCAGCGTCGACCGCCCGGTGCGTCAAGCCGCGAAAACCTTGCGTTGCCAACACTTCGATTGCTGCCGCGGCGATTTCGTCGCGCCGACGCACTCTCGACTCGTCGTCCTTGGGACGGGCAGGACTCATACCACGGAGTCTAGTGCCCCACCATTGACAGTCGCCGAAGTCACGTCGTAGTCTCAACCGATGTTGAGGAACCCCGCCCGATGAGCCGCGGCCCGTCGCGACGACAAATGATGGTGGGTGCCGCCGCGGCTGCGGCCACGGCTGTGTTCGGCCCCGCAGCACGAGCGGTCGCAGCTCCCGGCACCGGTTCGAGCGAACACTGCGGCGAGCGGTATCAGGGCTACCGCGACATCGACCGAGGACGGCCCTATGCCCATTTCTTCGCCGCACGGACGACACCGGCACCGGCCGTCGTGACCGACGCAGTCGGCGGGCCGCCGATAGCGCCCGAGTGGGTCCCGCACTTCGATTCCATCACAACCGATCTCGCGCCGACGGGATATTCGGCGATCGAAACCGGCTACGGACGACGCGCCGACGGCATGACGTTCGTGGCGGTGCGCACCGCGATGCCCCGGGTCACGGCAGCGATGTGGGATTGGTGGTTCGGTTGGCATTCCGCCGAGGCGGCCCGCTACAAACTGTGGCACCCCGATGCCCACCTCCACGCCGCACTCGCCGAGGACCGGACGGCCCACGCGATTCCGGACAGGGCGAAGTACATCGGCAACACATCGTTCGTCGACGAGTACGTCGGCCCGAAGCTTCAGCAGCTGGGTATCGGCTTCCGTGACCCTGTTGCACACGGTTTCGACGTTCCCCCAGACCAGACGGTCGTCTTCGGCCGAGTGGGAAGTTCCATCGCACCGGTGGATCTGGGCTGGCTCGCCCATCAGGTTCGGCCGGTGCAGGGCGGTGCCGAGATGCGCAGCCGGTTCTATCTGAACCTACGGGGATTGCACGTTCCCGATCCGAAGCAGGCCGTGTGCGCAGTTCGCCGGGGTGCGTCCGTGGATCCGGGCGACCTCGTTCTCGGACTCGACCTCGCCCGAGATCTGCTGCTGCACTGCGGACAGGAGATGAACCACCTCGCAGGGTTTCTGCCGGAGCTGCACGCAGAGTTCGGCGGTTGATCCGTCCACGAGGGGCAGCTAGTGGCCCAAGAATACTTTCGCCAGCACGATGAGAGCCGCGACGGCGGCAGTGGCGAGCCCGATCACCAGGGCCCGAAACGTCGGACGGTTCCCGCGAATTCGTTCCGTGACAATCGGTATGGTGGCGATTCGTACGACGATCACCGCACCGGCCAGTAGTTCGGCCCATTGCGCCGGAAGCACCGACAGCCACCCGAGCGCCAGCATGGCCGCCGGAAACGTCCCGGAGCTCAGAATGGGGACTGCATCCCGGAATTCCTCGATGGCCTCGAACGTGCGCTGTTCGTCCGTCGCATCACCGTGCGCCTCCGGTATCTGGCTCCCGGCGACGAAATCTGCGAACACATGCGCGAGAAAGGTCGTTGCCGCAGTGGCCGCTACGAGAACAGCCGCCGTCCCGTGCCCGATGGAACTCGGCGTGGAGGCGGCAACCGCGGCGAGGACCAGGATGTTGCCGTAGATGTACGCCGAGAGCCTCCTGGCCGCCCGAACGGGCGTCAAGGGGCCGTCGGACCGGGTGACCAACCGACGGTAGAGATGTGTGCCGCCGGGGCGGTGTCCGGGATCGGTCATGCTGCAGATCGTCGCACGTGGCGGGCGATCGGTCGACGAATCATCCCTGCTGGTCGGCCAACCACTGCCGAATATCGTCCGTGACGGGCTCGACCATGTCGTCGTACTCGTGATGTTCGCCGACGAACGCGGCCACCAACGGACAGATCGGAACGGCGTGCTTGTTCTCGGAACGCGTCGCGTCGAGCGCGTGCCGAACGACGATCGTGGCCAGACCACGTCCGCCGTAGGCCGCATCCACTTCGGTGTGGAAGAAGACGCGCCTGCCCTGCTCGTCGTCGGCGAACTCGGTGAAGCCGACCTGTGTGCCCTCGACCGAAATCGTGAACCTGTCTGCCTGCTGGTCGATCTCGACCTCGACACCGGTTTTGTCGACCGTCATTCGCACTCCTCGTTCGTCACAGGCGCACACCGCACCCGTTTGCACGATCGTCCCTCGAGACCGCGCGTCTGTACAACGAAGGGAAGTTGTCACGGCTCCCCCTGAAGGTCCGGCTCGTCACCGCGGATGGTCTCGGTGTGGATGGTCGACAGATCTCGCAAGAGTTCCGATGCCATGATCACCGACAATTCCGCGCCGGTGTGAAAGACATGGACGATCTTCTGCTCCGCCCACAGGGCCGGGCTCGACACGTTGAAGCCGGGAAACGCCATGATCACTGCCGTCGTGCGATCGTCCAACGGCTTGTTCAGTGCGATCTGTGCGCCCTTGTCCTGTGGGTCCTCTCGTCTCCACCCCCTTCGGCTCAGCGCGAGCAGTTGTTCGGTAGTGGTCTTTCGTCCTTCGAGTGCGGACATCGCAGATGCGACATCCGCACGGAACACCTCGCGTCGAACCTGCGCGAAGGGCTGCTCCGGCATGAACTCCCAGCTGCCGAGCACAGTGTCCATCGTTGCCGGGTGCGCCACGACAACCGGATCCTCGTCCCGAACCTCGACATCGCGACCGTCGGCACCGACAGGGACGCGCAACTCGGAGGATCGGAAACAGCGACCGTTCGTTGTCGACCACACCAGACGCCCGCAGAGTTGCCAGGTCAACGGATGACCGACGAGATGCGCCCGAACCTGTGCCATCGTCCAACGCCGCTGGTTCACCATTGCCTTTTCGAAACGAGAAATGAGTTCAGCGCGCACGCCGTCGAGATCTTTCCGGAGTTCGGTGTACCGACGGTATTCCTCACGCGCGCTGTCGGAATCGCCACGACCGGGCCGAGGCACGCGGTCGCGGGGTCTACCGTCACTGTCTTCGACCACGATTCGTAATGCGTGATCGAACCTGAGCACGAACGTTCGATCCCCGTAATCGAAGGTCGTCGTTCCGTCCTCGTCCAGCCCCAGGTTCGGCACCAGTCGATCGGCAAGTTCGAGCGGAGTCAGACCGAGCTCGTCGGCAATTCGATGAATCAAGTTGTCGGCCTTGGCCCGAAGCGCAGGAAACCGCAGCCCCTGGGAGATCGACCACAGGTGGCCGAGCGCTGCGTCGGTGCCGATCGAGGCGAGGGCATCGAGCCCCATCGCGGCACGTCGGTGCCCGGACTGCAGCGGCCAGGTCTTGATCAACGGAGTCAGCCGCCGCGCCGTATCGTCGTCGCCCACCGTCCCGAGCGCGTCGAGAGCCCAGCTCTGCGCCTCCGGGAAGCCGGCCCGCGACCATCTCTCGAACACGTCCCAGACGAGATCGACCAGCCCACGCCGATCGACGAGTTCTCGAACGATATCGACTCCGGCGTACACCTCATCCATACGAGACAGGGCGAGCATCGTGCAGATATGGCGTACCGCGTCGCCCGGAAGCCGAGCGCCTTCTCCCCGTGAAGTCAACGGCGGAAGCAACACCGGGTCGAGCCAGTCGGGGATCTGCGGAATGTGTCGCGGCAGCGCGGACAGAGGATCTGCGTCGACGATGCCCTCTACCGCTGCGCCGGCAGACTCTCCGTACGACCGAGCTGCGGTGACCACGGCGTCACGATGCCCCCGCCGCGCCAGAGTGCGCAATGCTTGTTCGGCGAGCGTCCGTTTCGGCCCGAGGTGGCCGAGAGCGAGGGGAACGAGATCAATTGCTGCAGTGTTGATATGGCGATCGAACCACTCGAATGCCACCGGCCTGAAAGACTTCTTGTGTAACCATTCGAGCATTGTCGCTGTCACGATCTCACCGACGATGGGGAGCAGAACCTGCGCTTGCCCGGCCGGCGCGGCGAGGACGGCCCGAAGCACGAAGTCGAGTGCATCCTCCTCGAATCGGGCCAGCAGGCGCCGAAGGGCGCTCACGTCTCGATACCCGTAACGCGGTGTGGGGGCGTACGCCAGAACCGGGCGTAACAGACGCTCCGGGGCATACGCGAGTTCGTGCATCGACCAGTAACCGGCACCTCTACCGAAGGCGGCGACCACCTCCGGCCAGTCTCGGCGCCCCAGATAGGGCACGTAACCATCGACGGCTTCGACCCACTGGCGTTGCTCGTCGACGCGCCAGACGATACGCGGCGGCGATCGGGGATGATCGAGCCGAATTACCCGATTGTCATCCCGATCGGCAAGGTCGGCCCGGTCGAGCCACGGCGGATCACGGAGCAGCGCGGGCACATCCGCTGGATCGAGAGTCGGGACAGCCACGTGCTCGGATTTCGTCAACTCCGGGTGGACTCGCTCGAGATCCCGGCGCAGCCGCTCGGCCTCCGGACCCGATGCGCCGGGCAGTAACCGTGCGGCCCGCTCGGGAGATCGACCTATTGCATCGATCATGGCGGGCTCTGCGTACTTGCTGCCCAACCGGGCAAGTAGGTGCTCGAACCCCGAGTCGGTGTCGATCTCGCTCAGTATCCCGGCACACCATTTCTTGTGCTGCGCAGACAGATTGCCCTCGAAGAGCTCGGCAACGAAAGGCTCGACGCCCGGCCCGATATTAGCGCACAGCGCATAGACGAAGTTCATGCTCATCCCGGTGGACCAGAGTGCGTGATCTCGCGTTTCCTCGAGGGCGAGAACCTTGTCGATGGACTCGACCGAGTCGACGCTGGCCAGCAGGTAGTAGCAATAGCCCCGGTAGAAGCGGTGGACGGTGGTCGCCCGCTCGATGTCTGCTGCAACCCAGTGTTGTTGGGTCGGAAAGAGGAACGAAGTCAAGATATTGCACCCGATATGCACCCCGCGAAACGACGCGAGCCTGTCCACCGCGGCCGTGTAGTCCCCGTCGGGCAGGGCTGCCAATGCAGTCCGGACCCTGCTTGCTGCGGCGCCGAACGCGACGTTGCGAAGGTCGTCGGGATCTCGCTCGCCCAGCGAGTGCCGGGCGCGAGATCGATCCGGCACGAGCTCCCGGGTAACCAACTCCACACGTACCGCCTCGGCGAGCATCTCGGCGGCGAAGGTCGCACCGAATCGACCGATGACGAACTCCACGAATGGGACTCGCATAGTGTGCTCGGGCTGGTCGGTGACCACCGTCAGGGTCACAGCTGCGCCTGACGGGGTCACATCGGCACCCGACCCGAGCCCGTCGACGAATGCGTGCGCCGCCGCGGCGTACTGGGACACCGACTCGGGGTGGTCGACAGTTTCGCTGAACCGTTCAGCCGTTCGGCTGAGCAGATCGTCGATGGCGGCAGCTTTGGCAACGAGAGCTCGCGTGGCCGCACGAGCGCTGGTTCTCGGTTGTGGTGAGCGCCCGTGAAACGCCTCGCCGCGGCGCCACCACACTGCGGGAACCTGCCATTCGGTCTGCTGCGCACTCACCCGTCGACCCTAGATCAGGAACATCGAACGTACGGGTCGTCCCGGTACCTCCTCGGCTATCCCGTCCAGCTGTACACCGAAACCCAGTCCAGCAACAGATGCCCGTTGCTGTTTCCGGTGCCGTTGGTCTCGGTCTGCAGTTCCCAGCGCATCGGACCCGAGGGAACCCACTTGGTGCTGTCCAGAACCACGGTGTTGTCGAGGATGTAGCGAACGCGGCCCGGGGACCACTCGATGGTGTACGTGTGCCAATCGGTGAAGTTCGCGCCGATGTTCCGAGCGACGTCCTGGCAGCCGCCGACGCACGAACCGGCACCCGAGTAGTGATGGAAGCCGCCGACCTGCCCCGCGAGACTTCCTTCGGGGAAGTCCATTTCACCGTCCGCAGGCCATCTTTCGGACTGCGGCCACAGCAGCCACGCAACGTAGTACTCGGCCAGAGTTGCCGAATCGACCTTGAATCGCGCTGTGTATCTTCCGTATGTCTGGTTCTGCCCTGCCGCGTTGATCACCGGCGAGACGCTGGCACCGGCCGGGACACCGTCGACATTGTGCAATCCGTAATCGAGCAGGCCGTCGTGCGTGGACAGCACGGCGTCCGCTCGGTACGGGCGCTTCTGATAGGTGTCCTTGTAGCACTTGGGGTACGTACGCCACTGCTGATTCTGAGCACCGACGTAGACGATCTTGGTGGGATCGCAGTCGTTGGCCCAACTGCCGACGGCGGAAGGCTTCGCGAAGTCGTCGACGAAGATCTGCTTCCAACCGGGTAGGTCGCCCACCGGAGCGGCTACCCCGCTGGGCGTGGTGGACGGAATGGTCGGTGGCGTCGTGGGCGGCGTCGTCGTGGGCGGTGTCGTCGGAAACGGCGTGGTCGCGGTGATCCACTTCTGAGCAGCAGACCCGTTGCATTTCGCCAACACCGGTCGGTTTCCGTTGACCTCACGCGAATTCTGAATGCACAGGCCGGTCTTCTGCAGCAACGAGATCGAGCCGTCCCCACGGATCGACCATTGCTGCGCGGGCTTGCCGTTGCACGCCCACGTCGTCAACGCGACTCCGGCCGCCGCGTAGCCCGATGCCGGCGACAAGCATCGGCCCTGCACTCGAATCGTGGCGTCCTCGGTACCGGTCCACGTCTGCGCGCCGGTACCGTTGCAATCCCAGATCTGGACGGGATTGTTCTGTCCGGTGAGACCGCCCTTGTTGTCCAGGCAGAACCCTGCGGGCGTCTTGATCTGTCCCGAGGTGGCGGCCGCGGCCTGTGGCGCGTGAACTACGAAAGCCGAAAGTAATACGGTGGTTCCGAGCGTCACCAAGGAACGCTTCAGAACAGCACGGCCTGAAACAGTCATGGTTTCATCCTTCGAGAGACCGAACATCGCATTGGATACACGGCGGATAAATACAATTGATTGCCGGCATCTCGAATCATAGGGATGATTCAGACATTGCGCAGTGAATTCGCATTCACCCTTAAACGCCTGGTCAGAGGCATAATTCAAAGAAATACGACCGGTACGAATTAGAGATTGAATATTAAACTAGTTGCTCCGAATCGAAAATCTCTTCACACGAATCGAATTGTCGAGCAAATCGTGCATCTGGACTTTTTACGACGTCATACCGATCATTTCGCTGGCAAACGAGCGCATCGCCAGCCCCGTGCAGGATCCGGCGCGACAATTCGAGGGACGGTGCGCACAGCATCGCGGCTTCCCGAGCACCGGGTCCGGAAAGCGGCACCGAACACCCTCTGTACGGTGGAGCGAAGGACCTCGACCGCGCATCACAAGGGAAAGGAACTTCATGGATCGGCCACAGAGGCTGGAGAAAGACCCGAACAAAGGCTTCGTAGCGCTGCTGGGCTGGAGTTTGGCCGCAGTGGAAGCCCTGGACGCGTTCGATCGACGCTACGTCGTCGTCGCGCCAGAGTGGGCCGAGGCGTACTGCACCGAGCATGACATTCCGTACCTACCGTGGAACTTCGAGCGACTCAACGACAGGTCGCTCGAGATCGCGGAGACTCTCCGAGACAAAGGCGTCGATGTAGCGATACCGCTGTACGAGGAGACAGTCGAGTGGGCCGGTGCCATCAATTCCGTGCTGCTGGGCAATCCGAGGTTGTTCGGCCAGGCGATGCTGCTCCGAGACAAGGCACTGATGAAGCGCCGCGCACAGCTCGGTGGCATTCGTGTCGGCATCTTCGAGGAAGCACACGATCGTGAGGACGTCATCCGCTTTCTGCGTCGGGTGAACCAGACGCTGCTCAAACTCGACGGCGACCCGAACGACCCCATCCACCTCAAGGCCTTCGACAAGGCAGGATGCCTGGGCCACCGCGTCATTCGGACCCCCGACGAAGTCGACTCCATCCCGGACGAGGAGTTCCCGGTACTGATGGAGTCGCATCTCGACGGCTGGGAGTTCGCTGTCGAGGCGTGGATCCACAACGGAAAGATCAAGTTCCTCAACATCTCCGAGTACGTCACGCTCGGGTATTCGGTGTTCGTCCCCGCGACGCCGGAGCTCGAGAAGTACCGCGAGCAGATCACGGTTCAGATCGAGAAGCTCATCAAGGCGTTCGACATCGAGTTCGGGTTCATCCATCCGGAGTACTTCGTCACCAGCGACGGAGAGATGTACTTCGGCGAGGTTGCCTACCGCCCACCAGGTTTCAAGGTGTTCGAGCTCCTCGAGCGGGCGTACGGCTTCAACGCTTACCAGGGCCTGGCTCTCGCCTTCGACCCGAAGACCACCGAAGAAGAGATCGACGCCTTCTTCCCGCGCGAGGTGGTCGATGCCACCGGTCACGCGGGATGCTTCGGTGTGTACCCACGGCGACGCGTCGTCAGCGATCTCGTCATCCCCGACGTGACCGCCGACGACGACTACTACGAGACCAACGACCTGTCGGCACCGGTCGAGGAAACCGTCACCAAGAGAACGGCTTTCGGTACCCACTGGGGCTTGCTGTACTTCTTCGGCGATGATCCGTACCGGATGCGCGACCTGCTCAAGCAACAGGAAGAACTGGACTTCTACGTGTGAAGCAGCAACTCGGCAACGACCACGAACCCACGACGCAGACGATGAACGACGCTGCACCGATCGACAAGGCTCTGGTGTCGCGGCTGGCGCAACTCGATCACGCCGTCGACGCGCTGGCCGCCGCACCGGAGTTCAGCAAGAGCACCAAGGTACGACGGGTTCTGGATTCTGTGCACCGAGTGTTGTTGCAGCCCGGCGGTTGTGGCGCGGTACGCGAACGCGCCGCGGTGCTGGAGAACGCCGGGCTGTTCGCCGGTACGGACTGGGCGCAGCCGGACATTCTCGTTCCCGCGTTCGTGGGTCCGAGCCTGCGCAGTGGCAACGACGACACCGTGGTTCTCGAAGCAGCCAGCGAGTTGCGGATGGTCGCGATCGTCGCCGGTGAGTACGAGCATCCCGCAGTGACAGCTGACGATGCGCGACGCTTCCTCTCCCAGGTACTCGCCCTGAACCTCGAGGTGTTGTTCACCCCGCCCTCGGAATCGGAACGAGTCCGTTCGGGTCGGACAGCACATCTGATCCGCGATCTCTTCGGCTACGTTGCCGGGGAAATCGGCTACGACAGTGTGCTGGACGAATTGCTCGAAGAGATCTGGCGGATTCTGCGTCAGCGTCCGATCCAGGTCGACACCATCAAGTCCATGGTCACGCGCATTGCGATCTATCGCGACGACCCGACCGTCGATCTCGGCACGTCCGGTCAGGGACTCGATCGGTTGACCACGGCGTTGTTCGGCACCACGGACGCGTGCCGCGAGGACCCGGGCGTGGAGGTCTACCGGAACCGGCTCGAGGCCATGGACGTCGAGGCACTGCAGTTCGAGGCCCGCGGTTTCGCCCGGGCGATGCACGACACCGGTCTCGTTTCGCCGTACCACGCCACACTCACGCAATATCTCGTCGACCACTACTCGTATGTCCTGCCCGAGGCCTTGGGGCTGTCCGACACCGGGCGTACGTGCCTCACTCGCTACCCGGAATTGGTCCACCGTCTGATCGAAGAAACCGTGTATCCCGAGACGGCGCAAAGTCTCTACGGATTGGCACTGCTCCTCGACCGCGGAATCCTGCATCAGCCGCCGATCGTGCCGTCCCTGTGGCGTCAGCTATCGCTCACCCTCGCGCCCGCAGTGCGAGAACGCTTGATCACCACTTTCGGTCCGGTTCCGGCACCGGAGTCGCGATTGCTCGGTGGGCTGCTCTCCATGCTCGGTCAACCGCTCGGTGTCGGCCAGGGCGACAATCCCACGTGCCAGTCGGCGCGCGCGCTGTCGATGTGGGCGTACAACGATCCCGACTACCTGCTGCAGATGGTGGTGTGGGCGGCACGAGACGAAGAGATCGTCATGCACTTCGAGGGCCAGTCGATCTCGTCCGTCGACAGCGAAAGTGGTGTCGCGACCTCGGATCCGGTCGATCTGGACCCGGCATCGCTGATTCTGGTTCCGCACCTGGACCGGATCTACGCCGAGATGGTCCGACGCTGCGCCGACAGACCGGGCGATCCGCATCGCTGGGTCAATCCCGAGTTCCACGGGTGGTGGTCGGCCCGCGAGTTCCATATCGACGTGGACGTCGCGACCGGAAATCTGGTCGATCTCGATGGTTTCCTGCGGCAGTTCCATGCCGCTTATCACCCCGAGTACAACGGCCATCAGCCGCTGATCCACCCGCAACCCGCCGGGGTGGCCGTAACCGACAGCGCTGCACGGTATGTGGGGTGGCACGCCATCGCCATTCTGCGTGTTGCCCCCGATCCCGACGGCGTCATGCGGGTCTACTTCTTCAATCCCAACAACGACAGTGGGCAGGATTGGGGTGACGGAGTCGTCGTCGGAACGGCAGGGAACGGCGAACGCGCGGGCGAAGGCTCGTTACCGTTCGAGCAATTCGCGTCTCGCCTGTACATCTTCCACACGGATCCGTTGGAAAAAGGTGAGCCGGAGAAGATTTCGAACGCGGACATCGACACGATCGTCGGTTACATCGAACGCAGTTGGGGTGCCGAGCGCTCGGCGCGGGCCGCGTATCAGCCGTTCCAGGAGTAGACCGAGACCCAGTCCAGGATCAGATTGCCCTCACTGTTTCCGTCCCCCTTGGTTTCGGTCTGCAGCTCCCATCGCATCGGTGTGGACGGTACGAAGTCGGTCGAGTCCAACACGACCGTGTCGTCGAGGAGGTACCGGATCCTTCCCGGTGACCATTCCATGGTGTAGGTGTGCCAGTCGGTGAACTGCGCGCCGATGTCGAGGGCGGGCGTTTTGCACCCGTCGGCACACGAGCCTTCGCCCGAGAAATGATGGAACCCACCGACGTTGCCCGACAGCGCACCTTCCGGGAAATCGAACTCGCCGTCGTACGGCCAATTCTCGGATTGCGGCCAGAGCAGCCATGCCGCGTAGTACTCGGACAGATCCGGTGAATCGACTTTCAGACGCGCCGAATATCTTCCGTACGTCTGATACTGGTCGGCACCGATCAGTGGGGAGATACTCGCTCCGGCCGGAACGCCGTCGACCTGACCGAGGTGGTACTGCAGAGCGCCGTCGGCAGTGGACAGCACTGCATCGGGCCGATACGGCCGTTTGTCGTAGGTGTCGGGATAGCACGACGGATACGTGCGCCACCGCTGGCCCTCGGCTCCGGTGTAGACGACCTTCGAGGGGTCGCACTGATTGGACCAACTGCCGGTGGCGGACGGGGCGGTGAACTCGTCGACGAATATCTGCTTCCAGCCGGGCAGATCCCCGGTGGGTGCAGCAATTCCGCCGGGGTTGTCGGCGGTCGGTTCTGCGGCCGCTACCGGTGTCCACGTCTGCACCGACGAGCCGTCGCATTCGGCCAGCACGGCCACACGCCGAGAGGTCTGCCGTGCGTCGTCCGCGAGACAGAGGCCGGTGCCCGTCAGAGCGATCGCACCGGATTCGCCCGCCGTCCAACCGGCGACCGCACTGTCGTCGCAACTCCCGAGGACAACAGGTACACCGGCTGCGGCCTCGCCGTTCTTCGGCACCAGGCACTGCGATTGCGACCGAACCGTGCCGTCGGCCTCGGCGACTACTTGCTGTGCCGGCGTTCCGTTGCACGTCGCGAGACGGACGGTGTCGGTGTCACTTCCATCGAGGCAGAGCTTGTCGGGAGACTCGATCTGCCCGGTGAAGGTCACTGCAGACGGTGTGTCCGCGTCCGTGGTCGAGTCCCCGGAGAACACGCCGCAGCCCACGACGAGTACGGACACGATCGCCAGCGTCCCCGTAGCGACAAGAGTCCTCCCCGTGCGGCAACCGCTACCCCACCGACCGAGACGCGAACGTGCACGAACAATCCGCATCGGGGTCGTCCCCATCGTTGCCTCCAAAGTGACGATCCGTCCCAGCCGAGGGTACAGATCGTCAGCAGGAGCAACTTTCGAGAAGCTTACGGAGCGAGATCAGTCCTTCTTGTCGAGCGATTCGGGCTTGTGCACTGCGTCCTTTCCGGACTTGTCACTTTCGACGCGGTACTGCGGGTCGTCTTTCGAGGCCTTGACCTTGCGGCCGGCGGCTTCGGTCTCGGAGGTGATCTTCTCCTGCACCGTTCCCTCGGTGGTAGTTCCGTGGGTCTGCCATTCGACCTTGTCGCCCTTGTGCAAATCGTCCTTCGACATGTTCCGGTGATCCCTTCGTCGGTGGTCTGTCCATCGACACTTACCCACGAGCGCGTCGGCGCAATCAGCTGGTTCCCAGAGCCGGAGCCAGTGTGGTGAACCAGGCCTCTCGCAACTGGTCCTCGAACAGCGGCCAGGTATGCGCACCTTCGTCGCGCATGGATACCGTCGCCGGAACGTCGGCCCGACGCAGGGCGTCGACGAAGATGGACGTGCAGTAGTTGACCATCGCTTCGACCGCCATGCCGCCGAACGGTGGAACGGCACCGTCGGGAATGCGATCCACGGCGCCGGGCGCACCGCGTGACGAGCTCACGTACACCGCCGTTCCACGAAGTCGTTCGACGTTGAGCGACGGGTCGTGGTCTCGCCATCCCTGACTTCCCGGCAACCCCCACATGTTGAACGGATTGTTGAGCCCGCCGGCGATCATGGCCGAGATGCCGGCGGTGGCAAGCGGATTGGACGGTGCCGGGCATCCACTGAACGACGCGGCGGCGTCGAACACGTCGGGAGCCTGGATCGCCAGATCCAGCGCCGGGCCACCGCTCATCGACAGCCCCGCGACGCCGCGCTTGCCCGTCGAGCCGTAGGCGGCGTCCACGGCCGCGGGTAGTTCACGGCTCAGATAGGTCTGCCAGAGGTTGGTCCCCAGCACCGGATCGGTTGTCTGCCAATCGGTGTAGAAGCTGAACCGACCGCCGATCGGTGCGACGACGGTGACATTCTTGTCGAGAAAGAACTTCTCCACTCCCGAGTTGTTGAGCCAGCCGACCCCGTCCTCGTTGCCGAGGGCACCGTTCAGAAGGACGAGCGTGGGCGCGGGCCCACCTCCGGGTGAGTGCAGCACCTCGTTGGAGATGACCCGATTCATGGACGGAGAGAACACGTTCAGCACCGCGCGCGTTGCCGACACCTGGTGGATTCCGACGGCCCCGGCAGCCGCGTCGGCCGATCCGGTACTACCCGGCAGCGCCTGCGCCGGGTTTCCGGCCAACACTATCGACGCCAGTACGGCCGCCGTCACCACCACGGTGGATCGCGTCAGCTTCTTTCTCATCTGTCCCACAGGCAACATCAGCACCATACGAGGGTTGCACGAATTCCGCTTTCGACCGCTAACGATCCGATTACAAAACCGCCCGGTCCGTTCGCTGTTTTGGGCTACCGCTACGAACCTGCGGTACGAATTCGAGTGGCGCGCAGCGTCAGGTGATGTCGCTCGGCCACCGAGGACGCCGACTCGGCCGCCCGCACGAACAGCTCGGCCGCCAACCGGAGATCGCCGGCCTTCTCGTGCAGATGCGCAGCCACCGCGTGGTACCGCGGTACTGCGGAATCGACGGCGGCGAGCGCCGCGAGTCCGGCGGCCGGGCCGTCCGCTTCCCCCACCGCGACAGCTCTGTTGAGCCGTACTACCGGACTGTCGGTGATCGCGAGCAACTCGTCGTACCACTCGACGATCTGTACCCAGTCCGTGTCCTCCACCCGTTGCGCATCGGCATGCAGGGCGGCAATGGCGGCTTGTATCTGGAACTCGCCCAGCCGATCCCGAGCGAGCGCCGCCTGCAGAATCCGAACTCCCTCGGCTATCGAGACGGTGTCCCAGCTCGACCGATCCTGCTCGGCCAAGGGAATCAGCCCGCCGTCGGAGCCTGTTCTCGCAGCGCGCCGGGCGTGGTGCAACACCATCAACGCCAACAGTCCAGCGGTCTCCGCGTCGTCGGACAGGGTCGCGAGCTGCCTCGTCAACCTGATCGCCTCGGCCGCGAGATCGACGTCGCCGGTATACCCCTCGTTGAATACCAGGTACAGCACCCGCCGAACCGTCGCGAGGTCGCCCGGAGAGTCGAAACGAACGTCGCGCACCGCCCGTTTGGCTCGGCTGATGCGCTGGGCCATGGTTTTCTCCGGCAGCAGATACGCCTGCGCGATCTGCCGCGTCGTCAGACCCCCGACGGCACGCAACGTCAGCGCTACCGCTGCTGCGGGTGTCAGCACCGGGTGCGCGCAGAGGAAGAACAACTGCAGTGTGTCGTCGACGCCGTGGACACTGCCCGGTTCCGGCTCGGCCGCAACCCGGTTCTCTCGATCCCGTCGAGCCTTCTCCGATCGCTGGGCGTCGAGAAATTTGCGCCACGCCACGGTGACGAGCCACCCCTTCGGGTCGGACGGCGCGTCACCCGCCTCTGCCGACGCTCCCCACACCGATGCCGCCTGCACCAGCGCCTCCTGGACGGCGTCCTCGGCCGCCGCGAAATCTGCTCCGCGGTGGACGAGGACGCCGATCACGGACGGAGTCAGCATCCGCAGCGCGTGAGGATCCACGAGTGCCGTCACTCTTCGATCGTGGCGGGGGCCTCCATGAACGGACGCAGCTCGAGCCATTCGCCGATCGGCTTACCACCGGCACCGGGTGCTGCCGAGAGCTGCCCGGCGAGTTCGAGTGCGCGGTCGTAGGACTCGACGTCGATGACCATCCAGCCTGCGATCAAGTCCTTGGTCTCCGCGAACGGACCGTCGGTGACCGGGGGCTTTCCGACCCCGTCCGACCGCACCCACGTTCCCTCGGGGGCCAGGGCCTGCGCGTCGACGAACTCGCCCGTCTTCTCGAGCTCGGCGGCGAAGTCTTGCATGAACTGAATATGGTCGTGCACTTCGGCCGGGGTCCACCGGTCCATCGGAATCCAGCCGGCAGGCTCGGGGGCCCCGCGGTAATGCTTGAGCATGAGGTACTTGGCCATGATGTCTCCTAGCGTCGGATGCAGTCATTCTTTCTGCATTCGCCCCTGGGACGGAGCCGGTCGGCCGATATCTACACACTCGACCGAGAAACTTCACCGCATCGTGCGTCCGACCGAGCCGAGCATCTGGGTTGCCTCGACCACGCGGGCTGCCATGGCCGACTCGGCCGGCTTGCCCCACGATCGGGGGTCGTAGGCCTTCTTGTTGCCGTACTCGCCGTCGATCTTGAGAACCTGGTCGTACTTGCCGATCATGTGGCCCGCGATGGACCTGGTGAACGCGTACTGGGTGTCGGTGTCGATGTTCATCTTGATCACCCCGCTCGCCACTGCCGACGCGATATCGGCGGCACTCGAGCCCGATCCACCGTGGAAGACCAGATCGAACGGCTTGTCCTTTCCGGTTTCGGCACCGATGACCGACTGGATCTCGTCGAGAATCTCGGGACGTAGATGTACCGAGTCCGGGTTGTAGACACCGTGGACGTTGCCGAAGGTCAGCGCCGTCATGTAGCGACCACGCTCGCCTGCACCGAGCGCGGCGATCGTGGCGCGGGCGTCGTCGACGGTGGAGTACAGCTGCTCGTTGATCTCGTGAGACACCCCGTCTTCTTCCCCGCCGATCACTCCCACCTCGATCTCGAGAATGGTGTCGGCCTGCACCGACAGATCGAGCAGTTCGCGTGCGATACGCAAGTTCTCGTCGAGCGGCACGGCGGAGCCGTCCCACATGTGTGATTGGTACAGCGGTGCCAGGCCGCGCGAGCGTCGTTCGATCGCGTCGGACAGCAGTGGGCGCACCCAATCGTCGAGGTTCTCTGCGGGGCAGTGATCGGTGTGCAGGGCCACCGAGATCGAATAGTGTTGCGCCACTTCGTGGGCGTACTGCGCGAGCGCCTTGGAGCCGGCGAAGCGGTTCTGCACGGCATTGCCGGACAGGTACAGCGCGGTACCGACCGACACCTGGATGATGCCGTCGCTCTCGGCTTCGGCGAATCCCTGCAGCGCCGCGTTGAGGGTCTGTGAGCTGGTGACGTTGATCGACGGGTACGCGAACCCGCCCTCCTTCGCGCGGTCCAACATGGCGACGTACTGTTCCGGACTGGCAATCGGCATGGGCTGTTCTCTCTTTCGGGTGCGGCTGGTCTTCAGCGTGTTGCTGCAGCGCAGCCGCACGAATTGCGGTGGGTGAACGTAGTCGGTACCGAAATGGATCGCGGCGCGTCGTCACGGCCTTCGATTCGACCGATCAACAGGTCGGCAGCGGTTCTGCCGATGGTCTGCACGTCCTGCGCGGCGGCCGTCAGGCGCGGCTCGAACAGATCGGACCACTCGAAATCGTCGTAGCACACGAACGCCAGGTCGTCGGGAATCGACAAACCAAGGCCGCGAACTGCTTTGAGGGAACCGATGGTCATCGAGTTGTTCATCGACACCAGAGCCGAAGGCCGGTCCGAACCCGTCAGCAGTCGACGTACCTCCGTCTCGGCCACCTCGACATTGGACCTTCCCTCGAGAATCAACCGAGGGTCGACATCGATTCCCCGGTCGGCGAGCGCCCTGGCATAACCTGCGAAACGCTCTGTGGTGGACGAGATTCCCTCGATGCCGCGGACGATCGCAATTCGGTCGTGTCCGGAGTCGAGCAGATGGGCCGTCAGCTCGTACGCGGATTGCTCGTTCTCCGGGCCCACCTGATCGCACGGGATATCCAGCATACGGTCGATCAGCACCAGAGGTGTTCCGCTGCGCATGATCTCGGGAATCGTCGACTCCTCCGAGCCGGCCGCAGGCGCAAGGATCATGCCGTCGACCTGACGGTCCAGCAGAGAATCGGTGACGCGCCGCTCCGACGTCGGCTCGTCGTGCGAGTCACCGAGAATCAACACGTAACCGGCCTCCGACAACCGCTGCTCGACGGCATAGACGAGGCTGCCGAAGTACGGATTGGTCAGCGCCGCGATCGACAGTCCCACCGTGTGGGTTCGACCGGCCGCGAGAGAACGCGCCACGACGTTACGCCGGTATCCGATCTCGACGATGGCAGCGTCGACGCGTTGCCGGGTCGCCGGGTTGACCTTACGAGTTCCGTTGAGCACGTGCGAGACCGTCGACACCGACACTCCGGCGATCCGAGCGACGTCGTCCATGGTGGGCATGTCAGTCGTCTCCGTGGGTATCGGACGCCGGCGGTCTCATGTCAATCGCAGGATTCGATCGGCGCGCTGGGCGGTCGACCCGATGAGCTCGGCGTTGCGTTCGTCCGAACCCAATGCCCAGAACTGCGCTTCCTCGGGTGATTTCCCGTACGCCTCGTGCCGCGCCACGAGACGCTCGTGCCGAACGGCCGTGTGCGGAGCCAGGAACCACACCTCGTCGATCATCTCCCGTGCAGCAGGCCATGCGTCGGATTGCATCAGCAGGTAGTTGCCCTCGGTGATCACCAGCGGAACGTCCGACGGGACCGGTACGGCGGACCCGATCGATTCCTCGATCTCTCGCCTGAACTTCGGTGCGTACACCAGCGGATCGCCGGGGCGTTGATCGTGAATCGCGGCGACGAGACGCGCATAGCCGCCGTCGTCGAAAGTATCGTGTGCGCCCTTGCGATCGAGCCGGCCCAGTTCGATCAACACCTCGTTGGCCAGGTGGAATCCGTCCATCGGAACCAGCACCGAAAGCTCGGGTCCCAGTGCATCCACCAACTGCTGTGCCACGGTGGACTTTCCGGCACCCGGTGCACCGGTCAGGCCGAGTATGTGCCGCTCTCCCGGCACGGCGAGCCGCCCGGCCAGCTCCACGAGTTCGTCGAGGGATGCTTCCTGCACCTGTCGGTCATTGCTCACTGTTGTCGCTTTCGAGTACGTGGGTGGGAAGTTCGCGTAGCCACGCCCTGGGGCCTATGACCGAACAGCGCAGCGCGGCAACGCGAGCCGACCGTCGGATACGTTCCTGCACGGAGCCGAACTGCGTCGAGTAGTACGCGTACGCACCGTGGAAGACGTCGCCGGCTCCCAGTGTATCGACCACGGTGACCGCCTCGACGGCCACGGAGCCGGAGTTGCCCTCGGACCAGAATTCGACGGGCTCTCCGCCGTGGGTGGTGACAACCGTGCGTACGCCCGAGCGCACCAACGTCGCCGCGGTGGCAGCTGTGTCCGACGCTCCGGGCGTGCGAAAGTCCGCTGAGCACACCATGTCCGTGACGAACGGAATCAGCTCGCTCATCACGGGTTTCCAGCGTCCGGCGTCGACGACCGACGTGGTATCCCGCGCCGCCGCATGTTCCACGGCGGCGCGGGCGATCAGGGGGTGGTGGCCGTCGACGAGTACGACGTCGGCACCGGCGAGCACGGCATCGAGATCGTTCGGCGGCGCGGCGTCGGAGTGCACGGCGTCGGCCGAGACGACCGACCGGTCTCCCGTCGACTCGATCACTGTCACGGCCGACACTGGTACAGCTCTCACGGTGCCCGCGATCGAGTCGATCACGCGCACATCGCATTCCGCAAGTTCTGCCTTGATCAAGGCAGCCACCGGATCGTCCCCGAGCGCAGTGACGAGAACGGCCGTACCACCCAGTGCGGCGAACGTGACGGCGGCGTTGGCGGCAGGACCGCCGGCCGCAACGAACTGCGCGTTCGACGTGATCTTCTGGTTCGACGCCGGCGGCGACGACACTCGATGAATCACATCGAGTGTCGCCAGCCCGACGAAAACGCCGACCGGGCGAGACGCATCAGAGGCCGGCGCGTTCCTCATCGGTCGGCTCCTCCGCGCCGGTCATGAGCGCGACGACCTCGGACATGGTGCGCTTCTTCGGATCCACGACGCCTGCGCGTTTGCCTAGGCGGTGGATGTGGATGCGGTCGGCGACCTCGAACACGTGCGGCATGTCGTGGCTGATGAGCACCACGGGTATCCCACGGTCGCGAATCGTTCGGATCAGGTCGATCACCATGCCCGATTCCCGCACGCCCAGAGCTGCGGTCGGCTCGTCCATGATGATCACCCCGCGGCCGAATGCCGCTGCTCGCGCCACTGCGACGCCCTGACGCTGCCCACCGGACAACGTCTCGACGGCCTGGTTGACCGACTTGATGCCGATCTTGAGGTCCTGCAGATGCTTCGACGACTCGTCGCGCATTCTCGGCATGTCCAATCGCCGAAAGATGCTGCCGCTGATGCCTTTGCGCTTGATCTCGCGTCCGAGGTAGACATTCGAGGCGATGTCGAGCGCAGGAATGACGGCCAGGTCCTGATAGACCGTCTCGATCCCGGCCGCCCGGGCATCGCGGGTGTTCTTGAACGACACGGGCGAGCCGTTCATCAGGATCTCTCCCGAATCCGGAATGACAGCTCCGGCCAAAGCCTTGATGAGACTTGACTTTCCGGCACCGTTGTCACCGATCACTGCCAGTACCTCACCGGCCCGCAGCTCGAAATCCGCGCCGTTGATGGCCGTCACGCTGCCGTAGGTCTTGACCAGACCACGTGCTTCCAGAGCGAGGGGGGCAGTCACTGTGACCTCCTGCGTGCGAATTGATCGACGGCCACCGCGACGATGACGAGAATGCCGGTCGCGACGTTCTGGTACAGGCTGTCGACGCCGGCCTGGGTGAGCCCGTTGCGCAGCACCCCGACGATCAGAGTTCCGATGAGAGTCCCGATGACGGTGCCGCGGCCACCGAACAGGCTGGTTCCACCGATGACGACCGCGGTGATCGTTTCGAGGTTGGCGTTCTGATAGGCGTTCGGGTCGGCATTGGGGATTCGTCCGAGCGCTGCCCATGCCGCGATCGCGGCGATGACACCGGTGACGATGTAGACCGAGAACAGCACGCGACCGGACTTGATGCCGGAGCGGTCCGAGGCCTGCGGGCTACCACCCACCGCGTATATGTGCCTGCCCCAGGATGTTTGGGACAGTGCGTACCACATCACGGCGTACACGAGCAGCATCACCACCACGCCGTAGGTGGTGGAAAAACTGCCGATTTTGAACGACGTCCCCAGCAGTGTCAGCGGCCCGCTCGGCACCTGGTAGGTCTCGGAGCCGGCCAGCAACCTGGTGGCTGCCTGGATCGCGGTGAACGTGCCGAGTGTGACGATGAACGGCGGCAGTCGCAGCATCGTCACCAAACCGCCGTTGATCGCGCCGAACGCCACGCACACGGCCAGTGTCGAGCCGAGCGCCACCACCGGGCCGTTGGCACCAGCGGTCTGCGCCATGACGATGGTGCCCATCACGGCCACCGCGCCGATCGACAGATCGATACCGGAGGTGAGGATGATGAGCGTCTGGCCGACGGCCAGAATGCCGACCACCACCGACTGCTGCAGAATCAGAGAAACGTTCTGCGGGTTGAGAAACGAGCTCGAAATCGAGCTGAACACGATGATGGCGATGACGAGCGCGGCCATGGGCCCGAGCAGCGGTTCACGCAGGATGGTTCCCACGTTGAACCGGCTCGGAGCCTTGGGAGGCGCGGCGGTATCGGTGCTCACGAATCAGTTCCTGGTCCTCGACGGATTTCTGCGATCAGCCCCAGCAATTCGCTTCGCCCCATGCGGTGTCCTGGGATTCGATTCCGGCAACAGGCTTGTCGGTGACCAGCTGTGAACCGGTGTCGTTGAAGCCACTGGGCTTGGTGCCGTCCTGGGCGAACTTGACCACAGCGTCGACGCCCTGCTCGGCCATCTTCGCCGGGAACTGCAGCACCGTCGCACCGATGATGCCGGACTTGACGTTCGCGATACCGGTGCAGCTACCGTCGATCGAGCCGATGGTGATCTGATCGGCGCGGCCTGCGGACTGAATCGCCTGGTAGGCACCCGCCGCGGCGGGCTCGTTGATCGTGTAGAGCGCATTGACACCCGGAGCGCGCTGCAGCAGGTTCTCCATGGCCGTCTGCGCCTTGGTCTGGTCGCCGTTGGTGTTCTCCTGGCCGACGATCTCGGGAGAGCTGTCGGTCAGGCCCATTCCTTCGAGGAAGCCGTCGTGACGGAACGTGTCGACGGTGCCGCCCGCGGTGCCGTCGAGCATGATGACCTGGGGTGCAGTGGTTCCCAACGTGCCCTTGACCCATTCGCCCTGGCTGACGCCTGCCGCCTTGTTGTCGGTGGCGAACGTCGCGTCCACCGCGTCCTCGGGGTCGGTGGCCGTATCGAGGGCGATGACGACGACGCCTGCGTCGCGTGCCTTCTTGATCGCGTCGAGGACTCCGGTGGAGGAGTTCGGGGTGATCAGAATGCCTTTGACACCCTGGCCGACCAAGTTCTCGATCGCCGCGACCTGACCCTCGTTGTCACCGTCGAATGCACCTGCGAGAGCGACCAATTCGGCTCCACTGGAGTCCGCCTTGGCCTGAGCTGCCTCACGAAGCTTCACGAAGTACGGATTGGAATCCGTCTTGGTGATGAGTCCGACCTTGACGCTGTCCGAATCCGAACCGCTGCATGCGGTCAGTCCGAGCACGAGGGAACCGGCCATCAACGCGGTTCCGATCGTCAGCGTGGTCTTCCGACGGTGATTGAACATCTGGACTCCCTTGTCCTCGCTACGCAGGTCGCGTCGCTCGATTGCAGGAGCGTACGACCAATACAAGCGCTTGCGCATGCGCTTTCGCGAAATAGTTCCGAAAACTTTTCCGACCGGCCGGCGTCAGCTCGTCATCACGCCGCTCAGCCCCAGTTCCCGCAAACGCGCGCGCGTTTGCCATCCGCGCGCGGAATAGTGCCCGATCGCCCCGCTATTCCGCGCGCACCCAACGAATGCGCGCGCGTTTGCGGAGCCGACAGTCCCCGCTCCGGCCCCGCCGCCCCGGTCCTGCGCCGCCCCAGTTCCCGCAAACGCGCGCGCGTTTGCCATCCGCGCGCGAAATAGTGCCCGATCGCCCAGCTATTCCGCGCGCATCCAACGAATGCGCGCGCATTTGCGGAGCCGATCAGTCCCCGCCCCGGCCCCGCCGCCCCTAGTCCTCGCAAACGCGCGCGCGTTTGCGGAGCCCCTCAGTCCCCGCTCCGGCCCCGCCGCCCCGGTCCTCGCAAACGCGCGCGCGTTTGCGGAGCTGATCAGTCCCCTCGCGTGCTCGACGAGTCCTCGTCCACCACGGAATTCGGCTCGTCGTACGTGACGGTGATATCTTGGAATCCTTTGTTACGCTGCGCTTCTGCCTGGCCGGTGTAGGAGTTCTTGTCGCCCTCGGTGAGTTCGACGTTGTCGGTGAACGGCGTCAGCAGAGCCCGGGGATGCAGGTGGTCTACGCGCACGGCGTTGATCTCGATGCACAGCACGATCAGCACCGACGCGACGTACAGGAAACCGAGCAGACCGAGGACGATGGCGAAGATGCCGTTGCTTGCGCTCGCGTTGCCCACGACGTAGCGGATGTAGATGCCGCCGAACGACTGCAGCGCCTGCCAGACGACGGCCGCGATCGCCGCACCGGGGAGTACGTCGCGCACGCTCAGGTCCCGCGCGGTGCCGATTCGGAAGGCCGCGGTGAAGACGGCGGCGTTGACCACCACCGCTCCGACGAGTGCGAGCGCACCACCGGCGAACCCGAACACGCCCGAGGACGCGACGCCGTTCAGCACCGTCAGTCCGATGATCGCCGTGCCGACAGTGCTGAGCAGCAACAATCCGCGCAGCCGACCCTTGATGGGGTCCGGTTGCTCGTTGCGCGGCACCGACCACGCGGTGTTCATCGCGTACTGCACGGCCAGCGACACTCCGAGTCCGCCGTACAGCGACCCGACGACGCCGATCACGATGGCCGTGGTTCCGCCACTGAGGCGATCCGGTTGACCGAGCTGGTCACCGATGACCGGGATCTGACTCATCGCCGAGTCGATGATGCGGGTCTGCAGCTCCGGGTCTCCGGCCAGCACGATTCCCAGCAGCGTGGTGAACAGCAGCAGAAGGGGAAACAGCGACAGGAACGAGTAGTAGGCGATCAATGCCGCGAGGTAGCCGCCCCGGTCGTCCATGAATTTGTAGAGCACCGCCAGCGGGAAACCTGCCGAGGGGTGCCTGCGCTGGAAGTTGTCCACCTTCGCGACCATCATCGGTCGAATGTAGCCAGCGGCGAGCCTGCGGAAACGTCGACGCTCCGGCTTTCGGTGTGACCCAGATCTCACAGTCTGGACGTACGCTTCGTCGGTCGAGCTCCGACCAACCCTTCGAGAACAACCCGAACCGAGAAAGGAACTCGCCATGAGCTTCATCGACAAGGCCAAGAACGCAGCAGAGGACGCCATCGGCAAGGCGAAGGAAGTTGTCGGCGACGCAACCGACAACAAGGACCTCGAGGCCGAGGGCAAGAAGGATCAGGGTTCGGCCGGCGTCAAGAAGGTCGGCGAGAACATCAAGGACACCTTCAAGTAACCAGCAGCCCCGGAAGGGTCGTCGATCGAATGATCGGCGGCCCTTCGTGCATCCCGCGATGATGCGCCGCGATACTCACCGGACCACCGCATCGCGAACCGTATAAAATCCATTGATCCGGCCTCGAGGTCGGGACAGGGCGTCCAGAAGCAGGCGCACGATCGAGGATCTCGCCGACGCGACGACGTCGACGGTCCACCGCGCGAGAGGATCGTGTGAATGACTGATTCACCGGCCGAGCAAGACACGTCTCGAACGTCCGAAGCACTGTCGCTCGCGCAGTTCGCTCGATCGCTGCGCGACACTCATCGGTCGATGCCGCAGACGTTGAGTGAGATTCTCCGAATGGCGATTCGGCTCATTCCGGGCGCAACCACCGGATGCATCACCACGGTGAACAAGGGTGAGCGCACAGTCGTCGCATCGACGGACCTGATCGCCGAGAAGCTGTGTCGGTTGCAGTACGAACTCGACGAAGGTCCGATTCCCACCGAGGTCCGACACCTCGACGTCGTCGTGTCCTACGATCTGGCAACCGAACCGCGATGGCCGCAGTTCGCTGCGATGGCCATCGAGGCCGGTTTCAAGTCGCTCTCGGCCTTTCAGCTCTACAGCAACGCCGATGACCTCGGGGCCCTGGTGTTGTACAGCGACGCCACCGGAGCGTTCGACGCCGATGCGGTAGCGATCGGGGAGGCCTTGTCTGCGCATGCTGCCATCGCAATGCTCAGTGCCCGCGACACCGAGCAATTCCGGACCGGCTTGGCCAGCCGGGACATCATCGGCCAGGCAAAAGGCATGATCATGGAACGCTACGACCTCGACGCGGTACAGGCGTTCGACCTACTGGCGAAACTGTCGCAGCAACAGAACCTTCCCTTGCACACCGTTGCCCGCAACCTGGTCGACGCCGACCACCCCACGAACTCGACGTTCTGACCCTTCCGCGGTCACAGCCCTGGCTCCGGCTGGCAGTGCGGACACCACCATGTTCGACGTCGATCGGGGTCGTTCGGCACGTCGGCCTCGACACGAATGACGGTCGCGCACCGCAGACACGGTTTACCGGCCCGACCGGCAACCCAGTGGGTCCGGCCGCGACGAGTGTCGCCGGTGGTGACCTGCATGGCCCCGGGGGTGCTCGCCGAATGCCGCATCGCCCGCTCGAGCAGAGTCACCAATTTCTCCGCGTCGACGCCTGCCGACGGAGCCCAGGGCCACAGTCCACGCAGAAAACACAGCTCGTTCGCCCATAGATTTCCGGGCCCCGCGATGACCCGCTGATCCAGGAGGGTCGAGACGATCGGCCGAGAACCCTGCGCGAGGATGTTCGATGCCGCACGATCGATGTCGAACTCGGCATGCAATGGGTCCGGTCCCAGATGCGCGACCAGCGCATTCATCGAGGCCGTGTACCCGTAGTCGACGACCGGCAACAGGATTCCGTACGCGGTCGGCCCGTCCACCGCGGCCAGCCGCACGCGGACGTCGGGCTGCACCCGCCGCGGTATCGAGCGGCCGGCTCGCACCACCGTCCACGATCCCGTCATGCGGAGGTGAGTGTGCAGCGTGGTGTCGTCGTCGAAATCGGTGAACAGATGCTTGCCGTGCGTCCGGTGCGCGACGACGGTTCGCCCGGCGAGATTCTCGACGGCGTGTGCGGGCACGTTCAGTCGCCCTGCCCGTAGCGTGACGCCGTCCAGCGCTCGCCGCAATCGCGCGGCGAGCGCATGGACGGTGTCACCTTCGGGCATGGTCTCCGAGTATCCCGAGGGCGGCAGAAACAATCGGACCGACCGGCGAGAGCGCGTCGTCCTCCTCGCGTCAGTGCGCGGGCCGCCTGACGTATCCGACCATGAAGTCGACCGCCAGGAAGGCGACCAGGCTGAGCCCCAACAAGGGCAGGAACCAGCCGACGGCCACGGCAGCCGTGGCGAGGAGCACCGCAGAGATCGGCGAGATGCGGCGCAGTCCCCCACGCAGAGGCGGCCGGCCTGCGGTGAGTCCAGCGCTCTTCGTGGGGCGACGCTTCCACCACATCATGTAGCCGCGCACGATGACCGACGCCAAGGCGAGCGAAAGCCCAACCAGGGCAATCTGATTGGCCACGCCGAACAGGGTCCCCATGTGCAACTGAATTCCCCAGGCCGCCAGCTTGGCTGCCACCGGCCAATCGGCGAAGTATTGGGTGTCGATCACCGCGCCGGTGCTGCCGTCGATCGAGATCGAGTTGTTCGACATCACCCAGGGCTGACGGGTTTCGGCGACGACGAACGCCACGTCGTCCGACGCCGGGATCGACGCCTCCACCGCTCCGTCGATGCCGTTCGCTGCGGCAGTGTCGAGCACCGAATCGATGCGGCCGATATTGCTGTCTGTCGCCGACGCATCGGCCGACATGTCCATCGAATGCCCACCGTGGCCGGAGTGATCCCCCGAGTGATCCCCCATGGTCGCCGCGTCGGAGGAACCGATGGTCGTGGCGACGGCAGGGGTCGTCCAGCTCAATGCCGCGCGGAGGTCGGTGACGTTCGCGCCCGCGTAGGTGGACCACGTGAGTCCGGTGGCGGAGAGGAAGATCAGACCTACAGCGATCCAGACACCGGCTACGCCATGCCAGTTCAAGGATCGGTTGCGGCCCTTCGATTCACGATCGAAGGTGAGCAGTGTCGCCCGGTCTCGGTTGCGTCGGTAGCGATCGATCCACAGGTACAGGCCGCCGAGCGCGATCACCCACAACCAGGATGCGGCCAGTTCGCTGTAGATCCGGCCCGGTTCACCGAGGTGCAGGTGTCGGTGCAATTCCGAGATCCACGTTCTGACCGGCAAGGCGCTCGAGGAGCCGTAGACGGCAAGTTCACCCACCGGTGACGCCGTGGCGGGATCGACGAAGACGGCCAGTCGTCGCGATTCGCCGAGGGTCGGGTCGGTGAACAGCACTCGGGTGGTGTCGCCGACTTCGGCGGCGGGTCGCACGGCCGACACGGTCAGATCCGGCCTCTCGGCCTGAGCGGCTCGGATCTGTTGGGCGACCGGGACAGCCGGTCCGGTGGAGTCGACGTGCAGATAGTCGCGGTAGACGAGTTGTTCGATGGTCGGGGCGACGGCGTAGAGGCCGCCGCTGACGGTGGCGATCAGGATGAACGGTGCGATGAGTATGCCCGCGTAGAAGTGCAGACGAAGAATCAGCGGACGCCAGCTGCGAGGGCCGGCCGAACGGGTGGGCGGGGAAGGATCGGCGACGCGTTCCTTTTCCGGTGTGGACATGAGAGCTCGTTTCGTGAAGGCAGGGGTGGGCGCGCGCCGTGGGCACGGGTCGACTCGATGTCGAGCGAATCGTGCTGTGCGCGTGAAGAAATTGCCGCAGCTCTGCTCGCCCCCGCGGTGCAGGAGCGGTCGTGGTGGGAGGCTGCGGTCAGTACGACGCGGCAGGCGGTCCGCGGTTCCCGGAGCCCGAGAGATCGAGGAGCCGGTGGACGCCGGGTGTGCGATACAGCGGAAGCGGGGCGGCACTCTGCGAGTCGTCGACGACGAGAATTGCCAGTATCGGGAGTATTCGACGAACAACGGTGGCTGCGTGCGAGATCCCACGCTCGGCCCCGTGCACGATCACCGCGCCGACGACGATCGCGATCGCGTGGGCCGCAAGCATCTGCTGCGTCAGCACCGAACCGTGGTGATCGCCGTCGACGATCGTCAGCAGCACGTGTCCGATCGTCTGCGCAGCGGCCAGCGTCGCCATCAGCTGCAGGCGAGGCGCGATGACGATCGGCACTGAGCCTGCGGCGTAACCGAGTCCCGCGCACACCAGTGCCAACAGGACGATCGCGGCGTCGGAGGGGAACATACCTCCGCCGAATGCGTGCGCGGTGGCGGTGATCGTTGCCGTCAGAGCGCCGACGGCAGACCCGCGCAGGGCTGCGGATCCGTCCGGGGTCGCGGGCACGAACAGCAGACTACTACCCGTTTCGGCAGAGGCACTGGCGTCTCGCCTATGTCGCATGGTTTGTGCGCGAAAACCGATCCAGCGGTCTTTTTCGAGTCCGTTATGGTGATCGCGAGTATCACGCCACGTTCAGAGAGGATTGCCGTGCCGGACAGTTCGGATGTGGCTCAGGCCCGTGTGTTCGCCAACATGCTCGCGGCCGAAATTGCGTCGACATCGAGCCGAATCGAGGTCTCCGAGAACTACGCCCACAAGGCCTTCCGGGTGGGCGACCCCCGCAGCGCGAAGTGGCACACCGACGAGGCCCGCGCTCAGAAGCAGGCGCTCTACGAATTGCACCGCCAACTGGACGCACTGCACAGCCGCTTCCAGATCTCGAAGGGTGAACCCGAACCCGTGTGCTGACGTCCGGCTCGGTGTGTGAGGGCGCCTGGTCCGGGGTACCGCGACAAGATGGTTTTCGACAAGACAGACAACGGCTCGGGGGCCGAAAGCGAAGGACAACGAACGATCACGATCGGGTTGGTGGCCGACGAGGGATTCGCGTCGACGATAGCGGCCGCCATCGAACAGGAACTTCCGCCCACCATCACGATCGACGGAACCGATGCCCGACTGGACACGGCCCGGCCCGCAGTCACGCTGCCTCCCACCGAGGCAGGTTCTGCGCCGTTGGGTCAGTGGCTGGAGGCCATTCAGGCCACCAACACATTCGACCTGGCGCTCTGCATCTCCGAGGTTCCGCGACGCGTCGGGGCCAGCCCGGTCGTCGCCGAATTGCGTGACGGTTCGACCGGTGCTTTGTACGTACCCTCGTTCGGCACCATAGGAGTACGGCGTCGCGCTGTGGCGGTGGCCATCGCCATCGTGCACGATCTCCTCCGCAGCGATACTGCCTCGCGGCCACACCTGCGACGGTCGATGTCCAAGTGGGCTCCGGGCCCCGACCCCGACGGTGGCGGAGAGCGAATCCTGCTCACTCCCGGCATGTTCGGCCGAACACGCATGATCATGGGCATGATTCGCTGCAATCGGCCGTGGCGTCTCGTCCCCGCACTGTCGAGCGTGCTCGCGGCCGCGAGCGCCGCGTCGGCGTTCGGTGTGTTCTACGCGAGCATCTGGCAGATGGCGGCCTCGATGACACCTGCCCGGCTCACACTGATCGGCGTCGCCGCCATCGTGGCCATCACGGTGTGGCTGATCTTTCCGCACGGCCTCTGGGAGCACCGACGGTTCCGCTCCTCGACCACCGATCGCTGGATATACAACTCTGCCACTCTCGGCACCGTTGTGGCCGGCGTGCTGTGTATGTATGCCGTTCTGTTCGCGGTCGTGTTGCTCTCTGCTGCCGTGGTGATCTCGCCCGAGTTTCTCACCGCTCAGATCGGGCGAGAAGCAAACACGGCGGACTACCTGTCACTGGCCTGGTTGGCGGCGTCGTTGGGCACGGTCGCCGGAGCAGTGGGGTCGTCGGTGTCCGATCGCAGCGACATCCTCAACGCTACGTACGGCCACCGAGAGATGCTCCGGCGTCAGCACAGTGCAGAACGGTCCCGCACCGACGACGCCGGTGCGGCTCAGCCCGAAGCTCGGTCCCAGGCCCAATGACCCAGGGCCGCGACGGCGGCGGTCAGCGCGGCACCGAGCAACACCGGTATCGCGATATCCACCCGGAGTAGCAGCGCACCGATGACGGCACCGACGAACAGCACGAGGATCGCCCAGAGCCGCCGGTTGAACAGCCGACCGGGGCCCTGGCCGACGAACGACTCGCCGGCGAGCGAGGTGATGGTCGACGTGACGACGACGGTCGTCATGTCCTTGACCGCGAGGAAGCGCGCAGCGAGCGCCTGAGCCCCCATGTCGACTGCGATGACACTGGCGATCGCGATACCGAGCGGCGAGTTGCCTTGCACGTCGACCACCAGCAGCGTGACGCCTGCTGCGAGAAGTGCCAGTGTTCCCACTGCGAAGATCGCGGTGACCCGGATGTTCCATCCCGGCGCAGCCGAGCGAAGCGTCACCCCGGCCAGCGCGGCACCGAGCACGAAGGCGAACAGCGCTACCAGCGGGCCGACGATCGGCAGTCCGTCCTCACCTGCCACCCCCATACCGAGGATGACGATGTTGCCGGTCATGTTTCCGGTGAAGATGCGGTCGAGCCCGAGGTAGCCGACGGCGTCCAGCATGCCGGTCACCATCGTCAGCACCATCATCGACCACAATCGGAGATGACCGTTCACGGCCTCGCCGACACGGTGCCTCATGGTCGTCGGTGCCGGCCCGTCTCCGGCCACCGTCGTTTCGTCGAGACTCATGCGGTCACCCACACGCCGCCGTCACTGCGCGGGTCCGCGCCGGCACCGAGCGTTCCGTCGGCTGAAACCCTGGCCACCATGGAATGACCTGCGTTACTGTCCAATTCGGTGCCATGCTTGACGGTGAACACCGTCTGCGAGATCTGTTCGACGGCGGAGTCCTCCAATGTCGGCTCGACCAGTACCGAACCGTTGGGTGTGCCGGCTTCCAATCCGCCGACGATGAATCGGGGCGCGGAGACGGTCTGCTGCGGATCGAATCCACGCAGCGCCCGCAGGATCAACTGGGTGTGAATCTGCGACTGCGCTTTGCCTCCCATGGTCGAGTGGGCGGACACCGCTCCGTCCGCCCAGTCCACGATTACCGGAACGAGCGTGTGCGCGGGCCGCTTTCCGGACTCGACGCGATTGGGCGACGCGGCATCGAGCGTGAAGAACGCAGCACGGTTGTGCAGCACGAGCCCGGTGTCGGGCTCGAGGATCTGCGCTCCGAAGGAATGAAAGACGGACTGTATCAACGACACTGCGGTGCCGTCCTTCGCTACGACGGCGATTCCGACGGTGTCACCGCCCGGACGCGGAGACGCCGTCGAGGTCTGGCGTTCGTCTCCTGCCACCCGGGCTGCCGCCGCCTCGTGAATTGCCGCGAAGCCGGCCGGGGTCAGCTGATCGTGGATATCCACAGTGGCACAGCGTGGGTCGGCAAGGTAGGTATCACGATGCTCGTCGGAGTCGTAGAAGATCTCGGCCAATACCCCGGCGTCGACATCGCCCGCAGACGCGCTCCCGGACAAGGCGGCACCGAGAGATCGAATCAGTGTGTAGCCCTGCGAATTCGGTGGTGCCGTGGCCACCGAGAATCCGTCGAATTCGCGCACCAGAGGTTCTTCGACGATCGGACGATGACGTTCGAGATCCTCTCTCGATACCGGCACGTCGAGTTTCTTCAGTCCGGCGGCGAATCGGTCGGCGGTGTGCCCGCGATAGAACGAATCGAGGCCATCGGTCGCCAGGTCCGTCAGGGTTCGGGCCAACTCGGGCTGCACGACGAGGTGCCCGACGGGGATCGGCTGACCATCGACGAAGAACTTCGCGCGCAAGCCTGGATCGGTGATCAGTGCGTCACGGTCGAGCTCGATCATCTCGACGAGTCCGGGGCTGGCCGGAAACCCCTCTGTGGCAAGCGAAATTGCTGGTGCCAGTACGTTGCGTAACGGCAGCGAGCCACCGGCGTCGAGCAGAGCCGCCCACCCGGACACTGCACCCGGAACGGACACCGTCAGCGGACCGTTGATCGGCATCGTCTCGATCGTCTCGAACAGCTGATCCACGGATGCGGCCGAACCGTATGCTCCCGATGCGTTGATACAGGCGGTGCTGCCGTCGCTCCTGCGCAGCAACGCGATGACGTCACCGCCCACACTGCACATGTGCGGGTAGACCACGGTGAGGGCCGCAGCTGCAGCGACCGCTGCATCGACGGCGTTACCACCGGCTTCGACGATCGTGCGGGCAGCGTCGACGGCCGCGGTGTGCGGCGCGGCGATTGCCACGCCGGGTGCCGGTTGCGACTGTTCGGGCATGAATATCTCCTCGAGTGCGGCCGATCCGAGAGCAGGATCGGTCGGGGCATGTTCTGGGTTCGTCCGAAAGTGTTGCGTTGGAGCAGTGTCACGTCATGGAAGTGTCACGTCAGAGCGCTCGTGCGATGAGCGTGCGATAGGCACCGTACAGCACCGCCGCGGCGACGATCGACGCCGCCGCCGTCGCACCGAAGAACGTCAGTTCGGTTGTTGCAGAGTATTTCTGAGCGAGCAAGCCGGCCAGCGTCGATCCTCCTGCCATCGTGAGGAAGTACAGCGAGGTCATGCCGGCCTTGTGCGATGCGGGTGCGAGCTGCGCCGTGGCCGACAGGACGGACGGTACGACGGCTATCTCGCCGGCACCGAACAGCAACATCGCAACGAGAACCAGCACAACGGAATTCGTCGCCCCTGATGTGCCCGCCATTGCCGCGAACATCGCCATCGCCACCGCCAGCAGGCCGATTCCCACGACGATTTTCGTTCCGGGACTGGGCTGCCGGCTGCCCATCCGCGTCCAGACGACGGCATAGATCGGAGCGATGACAGTGGCGAAGAGACCTTCCAACGTGATCACGGTTGCCGCAGGGATCGTCAACGAGCCGACCGTCAGATCGACGCGGGTGTCCATGTACACCGCCAGGGTGGTGAACAACTGGAACAGCAACGTCCAGAACAGCAAGCTACTGAGGAACACCGGAATGTAGGCGAGCACTCGTCGATGCTCGGTGGCGTCGACTTTCTTCGAGGACAACAGCATTGCGAAGTAGGCGATGCTGGCGATCACGATGATCGCGGTCAGCACGGTTCCCAGATTGTCGAGATTCAGGAGGCCGCTGACGGCCGCGGCAACGATGACCAGGGTGACCGATCCGGCGAGAGCTGCGGCCGCGGCCCGACGCGAGCGCGGAAGCGGATTGGGTACCGTTCGGGTGGCCTCGGGCAGATGCTTGTACCCGACCACGTACTGGGCCAGGCCGATCAGCATGCCCACTGCCGCCGCGCCGAAGGCGATGTGGAAACCGGCCGAGCTCTGCAGGGCACCGGTGAGCAGCGGGCCGAGGAATGCGCCGAGCGATATACCCATGTAGTACAGCGAGTATCCCGAGTCGCGTTTGGGATCATCGTTCGCATAGAGCATCCCGACCATCGCGGTGACGTTGACCTTGAGTCCGCCGGTGCCGATGACGATCAACAACAGTCCTGCGCCCATACCCACAGTCGTCGTGACCAGAGCGAGCACCACGTGGCCGAGGATGATGGAGATGGCGGAGTAGAGAACAACTGTTCGCGGCGCGACGAGCCGGTCCGCGACCCACGCTCCGACCATCTGCGCGATATAGACTGCGCCGCCGTAGGATCCGGCGATACCGACTGCCACTCCGACGTCGAGTCCGAGCCCGCCGTCGACGAGCGAGTAGTACAGGTAATACGCGAGGATCACCTGAAGGCCGTAGAAGCTGAATCGCTCCCACAACTCCGTGCCGGCCAGCGTCACGAGCCCACGCGGCTGATCACGGAACGTCGAGCCGATCGAGCCGTGATCTCCGCTCGCGTTCGGCTTGTGGAGTGTTCCGTCCGTTGTCATGCTGGTCCACCTCTGGGGTCCATGGGAATCAGTGGTTCAGGAGAATGAGTGACCGTTGTCACGATGTCTTGATCTAAAACTGGTAGGACCAGACCGTCAAGGTGAAGAGTGGGATATTTACACGTCAACGGATCTTTACTGGGGAAACAGAGCGAATCTGGTATTTTGGTAGGACCAGTTCGTAACCTGCGGGGACGGGGCTTTCCATGACAGCGTGGTCCGAAATAGACGTCGAAGCGGCGTCGGTCCCCGAGCTGCTCAGCGCCAGGATCGCGCAGCTGATCGACAGCGGTCGCGTCGAAGCGGGATCGAAGCTGCCCAGCGAACGCGCCCTGGTGACGATGCTCGGAGCGTCGCGAATCTCGATCCGCCATGCACTTCAGGATCTCGAATTGCGGGGTTATCTGACGCGCAGGCCCCGCGCCGGCCGCATCGTCGCACCACTGGAGATGCGCGCTCTGGCCGAAGGAAGCATCTTCGGAAGCATGAGCAGTGACCAACGCACCGTTCGCGAGGTGATGGATCTACGCACGGTCGTCGAACCACCCATTGCCGAGCGTGCCGCCGTCCGCCACCGCACGTCCGAGTTACATGCCTTACGCACTCCACTCGAAACGTCCGAGCGAGAGCTCGTAAATCGGCCGCCGTCTCTGCAGGTGATGCAACTCTGCGACGTGCAGTTCCATCTCGCGATCGCCGGCCTTGCCCACAACTCCATGCTCACCAGGCTCGTGACCGAGACCAACGAGTGGATGGCACCGTCGAGGCAGGCGAGTTTTCAGACCGAGCAGCGGATGCAACGCTCCGTCGATGCCCACCGCAGCATCTATCACGCTATTGCAGAACGTGATCCGGTTCGCGCCCGGAAGGCGATGCACGATCACCTTGCCGACGTGCTCGAGGCGATCACACCGCTCGCGCACTGACTTCCAGCGCCGAGCGCACCAGCCTGTTATCCGAAACGGTGCGCGAGAATGCGCTCGATTGGCCACTTCGTCGTGTGCGGATCGGGTGGATTCCGGACAGAATCGAGGTGCTATCGGCCCCGGGCCGATCGACCGCGAACAAAGGAGCTCGACAGTGCCCACCCTCGACCGTGACGTCGCTATCGTCGGGGCCGGCCCTTCCGGCCTGGCCGCAGCAACCGAGCTCCGCAAAGCAGGATTGTCCGTCGCCGTACTGGAAGCGCGCGACCGCGTCGGAGGACGTACCTGGACGAATACCATCGACGGTGCGAGCCTCGAAATCGGCGGTCAGTGGGTCTCACCCGATCAGGAATCTCTCATCGCGCTGATCGGTGAGCTCGGCCTCGAGACGTTCGACCGATACCGCGAGGGCGAGTCCGTCTACATCTCCGCCGCGGGCGAGCGGACCCGCTACTCGGGTGACTCGTTCCCCGTCGACGAGACCACCGAGAAAGAGATGGACCGACTCGTAACACTGCTCGACGACTTGGCCGCCCAGGTCGGCCCCGAGGAACCGTGGGCGCACCCGCTGGCGCGTGAACTGGACACGATCTCGTTCGAGCAGTGGCTGATTCGTGAGTCCGACGATGCCGAGGCACGAGGAAACATCGGCATGTTCATCGCCGGTGGCATGCTCACCAAACCTGCGCACGCGTTCTCGGCACTGCAAGCAGTCTTGATGGCCGCATCGGCGGGATCGTTCTCGCACTTGGTGGACGAGAACTTCATCCTCGACAAGCGCGTCGTCGGTGGCATGCAGCAGGTGTCGATCCGTATGGCGGCCGCCCTCGGCGACGACGTCATCCTCGACGCGCCGGTGCGAACGGTGCGGTGGAACTCCGACGGCGCAACAGTATTCGCCGACGGTGACATCGAGGTACACGCCAAGCGGGTCGTTCTCGCCGTTCCACCGAACCTGTATTCGCGCATCTCCTACGACCCGCCGCTCCCGCGTCGCCAGCACCAGATGCACCAGCATCAGTCCCTCGGACTGGTGATCAAGGTCCATGCCGTCTACGACACCCCGTTCTGGCGCGAGGACGGGCTGTCGGGAACCGGCTTCGGTGCCTCAGAGATCGTGCAGGAGGTGTACGACAACACCAACCATCAGGACAGCCGCGGAACACTGGTCGGCTTCGTGTCCGACGCCAAGGCAGACGCGATGTTCGAGCTCGACGAGCAGGAGCGCCGCGCGAAGATCCTCGAATCGATCGCACATTACCTGGGGCCCAAGGCAACCGAGCCGGTCGTCTACTACGAGTCGGACTGGGGTTCGGAAGAATGGACCCGTGGTGCGTACGCGGCCAGCTTCGATCTGGGGGGTCTGCACCGCTACGGCAAGGACAGCCGCACTCCCGTCGGCCCGATTCACTTCTCCTGCTCCGACATCGCCGCGGAGGGCTACCAACACGTCGACGGCGCAATCCGCATGGGTCACCGCACCGCCGCGGACATCGTCTCGAGAATCGTTTCCTGACACCCGATCTTCGATCGCACACCGCAGACCCACACCTAGCACCGAGGACACACATGCGCACTGTCACAAAACATAACTCGCCCGCTGCTGCGGCCTCGAACCTCGGGAGGCAGTGATGACGTGGACGATGCCGGCCGAAGGTGTTCGGCACGAACGGACCTGGATGGCCTACCCGTGCGAGGGGTATTCGCTCGGTGACACGCCCGAGGAGCACCACGAGGCTCGCACCACGTGGGCCGAGGTCGCGCAGGCGGTCGCTCGATTCGAGCCGGTCACCGTCGTCGTCGATCCCGCCGAAAGCGCCGTCGCACGCACGTATCTGACCTCCGAGAGCGCTTTCCCCATCGACATCCTCGAGGCACCGTTGAACGACGCCTGGATGCGCGACATCGGGCCCACGTTCGTGCTGTCCGAGGACGGCCGTGTCGGCGGCGTCGACTGGGTGTTCAACGGCTGGGGCGCGCAGGATTGGGCGCGCTGGGACAAGGACTCGAAGATCGGCGCGCTCGTCGTCGAGAAGTCCGGTGCCGAGATGATCGATTCACCGATCGTCAACGAGGGCGGCGGTATTCAGGTGGACGGGCTGGGAACGGTTCTCGTCACCGAGACGGTACAACTCGATCCCGGTCGCAATCCCACGCTGTCGAAGGCCGATGTCGAGGCCGAACTCGCCCGCACGATCGGCGCCACCACGGTGATCTGGCTTCCTCGTGGACTCACCCGTGACGCGGACGAGTTCGGAACCCGAGGCCACGTCGACATCGTCGCTGCCATCCCCTCGCCCGGCGTCGTTCTGGTGCACGACCAACGCAATCCCGAACACCCCGATCACGACATCAGCAAGGCCGTGTTCGAGATCTTCGAGAACAGCACGGACGCACGCGGTGAGAAGTGGACCATCGTGAAAGTTCCGGCACCGGAGATTCTCCGCGACGAGGAGGGCTTCGTCGATTACAGCTACATCAACCACTACGTCGTCAACGACGGTGTGATCGCCTGCAGCTACGGCGATCCCGCGGACGAAGAGGCTGCTGCCATTCTGTCGGCGGCATACCCGGGCCGCACCGTCGTCACCGTCGACGCTCGGCCACTCTTCGCCCGCGGGGGCGGAATTCACTGCATCACACAGAACCAGCCACAGGCTCAGACGGACTGAGTGGACGCGGGAGCAGGTATCGAATACTGCTCCCGCAACTCGTTCTTGCGGATCTTGCCCGTCGGATTGCGCGGGATCTCGTCGACGAGGATGTAACGCTTGGGGATCTTGTACCGCGCGAGCCGACCGCCGAGCGCGTCCGCGATGGCATCGAGGTCGACGTCTGCTCCCTCGACGACAGTGATTGCGGCAACGGCAGATTCGCCCCATTTTTCGTCCGGTACACCGAACACTGCGCAACTGTCGATGCCGGGCAGTTCGAGAAGTGCCGCTTCGACCTCGGCCGGATAGATGTTCTCTCCGCCCGAGATGATCATGTCCTTGAGCCGATCGACGATCGTGACGAATCCCTCCGCGTCGGCAATTCCGATGTCGCCGGTACGGAGCCAGCCGTCGTCGAACACGTCGGCGGTCGCGTCGGGACGACCCCAGTATTCCTTCATCACGTTGAGGCCCTGGATCTGAATTTCACCGCGCTCCCCCGGTTTCACCGGCTGTGACATCGCGTTGACGATCCTGACGTCGGAGAAGGTATGGGGAACCCCCGCGGTACCCATTTTTCGTTCGGCATCGACGGCAGCCAGCATCGTTGCGCCAGGACCACTTTCGGTGAGCCCGTAGCCCTGACACATCTTGATCCCGCGTTCGGAATACGTACGGAGCGTGCGCGGCGGCACCGGCGCCGCGGCCACCACCACCCGGCGTAGCGACGTCAGATCCGTGTCGTCCCACGCGGGATGCGACACGAGCGAGTCCAGGATCGTCGGCACTCCGAATGTATACGTGACCGAGCGTGATTCGACGAGATGGAGCACGCGTCCGGCATCGAACCCTTCCTCGATGACGACCGAGCCGCCCTTGAACAGGACGGGTAACGCAACCATGTCGAGCGCGGCGGTGTGAAACAGCGGAGCGCAGACCAGGGCTACCTCGTCGCTGCACAGGTCCAGATCGAGGACTGCGTTGAGAACGGCGAACAGCACGTTGTCGTGAGTCATCACGACGCCTTTGGGTTTACCGGTCGTACCGGAGGTGTACATGACGAAGCATAGATCCGCACCCTCCACCGATTCGTCGATGCGCGTCGAGGGGGCCGCCGCGATCAGCGATTCGTACTCCTCGCCGAGCGTGAGGCGACGCGTGGGGCCGTCACCGACCGCCGAGGTCGCGACGTCGTGCAAGGCCTCGGAATGCACCAACAACGACAGCCCCGAGTCCTGCACTGCGAAAGCAACTTCCGGTGCGGTCAACCGTGCGTTGAGTGGCACGAAGATCGCTCCGAGCACGCCACAGGCGAACAGTACTTCGAGGTAGGCGGGATGATTGGTGGACAACAGCCCGACCCGGTCCCCGGGACCCACCCCCAGCTCACGTAGACCGTGCGCGAGCCGGGTGGTGCGCTCGTCCAATTGCTCGTAGGTCGAGACCTGGCCGCGGAACTCGATTGCCGTTGCTCGCGGGCACTGCCTGGTACGTCGACGGATCCACGAACCGACGCCTTTATTACGCATCTGAAATCTGTTCCTCTCGGGTCCGTGATCTCAGTCGAACATGCGGTAGACGGCCTCGACGACGACCGCGGGGCGCTCGCTGCCTTCGAGTTCGATCGTCGCGGCGACGGTCAGCTGAGCTCCGCCCTTGGGCAGCTCCTCGTACCCCTTCAGCGTGGCGGCCAGGCGCACTCGGCCGCCGGCGGGGACCGGGTTGGTGAAGCGAACCTTGTTCAATCCGTAGTTGATCTTCGTGGTGACGCTGTCGACGACCAGTAGCTCGTCCCACATCGGAATGATGAGCGACAGAGTCAGATAGCCGTGCGCTATCGGACCGCCGAAGGGGCTTTCGGCCTTGGCCCGTTCGGGATCGACGTGAATCCACTGATGGTCGTCGGTGGCGTCGGCGAAGGTGTCGATGCGCTGTTGCGGCACCTCGATCCACGAGCTGGTTCCCAGTTCGGTGCCTTCGAGGTTCTTCAACTCGGCGAGAGTGGCGACGCGGGTGGTCATGATGTCTCCTTGGCGGACAGGCCGAGTGCGGCCAGTGCATTGGTCTTGAACACGAGTGGACGGATCTCGTCCTTGATGTCGAGCTCGGCGAAGTCCTTCATCCAACGATCCGGCGTCAGAACCGGAAAGTCCGAGCCGAACAACACCTTTCGCTTCAGCATGGAATTCGCCGCCCGCACCAGTTGGGGCGGAAAGTATTTCGGTGCCCAACCCGACAGGTCGATGTACACGTTCGATTTGTGCGTGGCGATCGAGATCTGCGCGTCCGCCCACGGCACCGCGGGGTGCGCCATGATCATCGTCAGTTGGGGGAAGTCCGCGGCGACGTCGTCGAGCAGCATCGGATCGGAATAGCGCAACTTGATGCCGTGCCCGCCGGGAAGTCCGGCACCGATACCGGTTTGGCCGGTGTGAAAGAGCGCGGGTACTCCGGCTTCGGTGATGGCCTCGTAGATTGGATAGAAGCGGCGGTCGTTCGGCTCGAAGCCCTGCATGCTCGGATGGAACTTGAAGCCGCGCACCCCGAACTCCTCGACGAGCCGGTGCACCCGCCGCACGGCGGCCTTACCCTGCCACGGGTCGACCGAGCCGAAGGGGATCAACACGTCGTTGTGGCGTGCCGCCCCCTCGGCGATCTCCTCCACCGAGTTCGGTGAATGTCCCGACGCTGCACCGGCATCGACGGTGAACACCACTGCGGCCATGTTGCGGGCCCGGTAGTACTCGGCGATGGTGTCGATCCCTGGAGTACGGTCCTCGCCCGACTTGAAGTACTTCTCCGACGCGGTCATCAATTCGTCGTCCAGTGCGCGGTGTCCGCACCCGTCTATCTCCACATGGGTGTGCACATCGAGTGCGAGTATCGAGTCGAAGTCGATGGCGCACTTGTATTTCGAGCTCATCGCGCCGGCTCGACGGGGAGGTTCTCTCCGACCGATTCGAGGCTGTCCGCGAACGTCGACGGCCACACAGCGGCGATGTCCTCGGCCGACCAGCCACCGTCGTGATAACTCGTGGCGATCATGTCCGGGTGCGTCCACAGTGCCAGGCGGTCACCGCCGACGGCGAATGCCTGACCGGTCACGTCTGCACTCGCGTCGCTTGACAGGAAAGAGACGATTCCTGCGGCGTCCGCGGGGGTCCCGAACCCGAGTTCACGACGGGCGAAGGGCGGCAACGGATCCCCGTTATGCATGGCCTCGATGTACGGCTGCAGGAACGGGATGGTCTCGGTCATCGCCGTGGCCGCCACCGGGCACACCGCGTTCACGGTGACACCTGCACGCTGGAGTTCCATGGCCCAGGTACGCACCATGCCGACGATTCCGGCCTTGGAACCGGAGTAGTTGGTCTGTCCGAAATTTCCGCGCTGACCGGCGGGAGAGCCGATGCACACGATCCGGCCGCCCTCACCCTGAGCGCGGAAGTGAACGGCTGCTTCGCGTGCGCAGGTGAACGTGCCGCGGAGATGAACGTTCACGACGGCATCGAAGTCGTCGTCGGTCATCTTCCACAACACCTTGTCGCGCAGGATCCCCGCGTTGGTGACCATGACGTCGAGGCGGCCGAACGCCTCGACCGCGCCTGCCACCAACTTCTGTGCGGTCTCGGTGCTGCCCACCGGAGCCACGACAGCCACTGCCCGTCCACCCGCGTCGACGATCGAGGAGACAGCCGCGTCGGCTGTCGCCTGGTTCACGTCGTTGATCACGACTGCTGCACCGTGGCGCGCGAGGTCCTGGGCATACGCAAGTCCGAGCCCCTGGCCGCTACCGGTGACGACAGCGACCTTGTTGTCGAGATTCATAGCTCTCTCCTCTTCGTGGTTACCAGACTGAGAAAACCATCAATAATTGATAAAGTCAATGATTTACGTTTGCTAGAATTACCGCCGATACGAGGAGCCTCATGACCGACATCGCACCCCTGTCCGACGACATCGGATTCCTGCTGACGCGCGCAGGAACGTCGCTGACGGCCGCCGCCAAAACGGCACTGGCACCCTTCGAGCTGCGCGTACGTTCGTACTCCGTACTGGCCCTGGCCTGCGAGCATGCGGACGGACTCGGCCAGCGGCAGCTCGCGGAGGAACTGGGCTTGGACCCCAGTCAGATCGTGGCGTTGGTGGACGATCTGGAGGTCCGTGAACTGATCACCCGACGGGTCGACCCCGGCGATCGACGAAACAAGCGCATCCACGCGACCGACGCCGGCCGCGCGCTGTGCGTGGACGCACAGCGCGCGCTCGCGGCGACCCAATCCGCCACGCTCTCAGCCCTCGGCGACCGCGGTGTCCGAGAGCTGCGGCAGTCGCTGCAGTCCATCGTCCGCGCACAGTAGATCTTGCACAGTAGATCGTGCACACGTAGACCGATCACCGTTCGTAGACAACCCTGCCACCGACGACCGTCGCGATGATCGGTAGTTCGGGAATTCGATCCGCCGGGCCCATCAGGTCGCCGCCGACTGCGGTGAAATCTGCGGGACCACCGACGACGATGGTTCCGGTTCCGTCGGTCAGACCGGCCGCCGCCGCGGCGTGGGTGGTGTACCCGTCGAGGGCTTGTCGAGCCGAAATCGCCTGCCGGGGTTGACGAGGAGGGTCGGCCGGCAGGCCTGCGGGGCGGCGTAGCCGGGCATCGGCCATCACGACTCGGGGATCGAAATGTGCTACCGGCCAATCGGATCCGAGCGCAACGGTCACACCGAGATCGAGAAGCTCGGCCACCGGCCAACCACGGTCGATACGATCGCGGCCCATGCGCCGAGACCAGTCGTCGGCCTCGTCCGCTCGGGTGTACCTGGTGCAATGGGTCGGCTGCATCGATGCGGCAATACCGGCGTCCGCGATCGTTGTCAGATCCTCGGGACAGACGGTCTCGAGGTGTTCGAGGCGATGCCGAACCCCCTTCCCGAGGGCTGCCAGCGTCCGTACGCAGTGGTGCACAGCGGCATCACCGATCGCATGAGTAGTGGTCGACACTGCACGGCGGTCGAGCTCGCGCACCACGGCCGCATACCGTTCCGGGTCGGTCCACGACGGCCGGGTACCGTCGCCGTACAGGTCCGGGTGACACAACCACGCCGTCCCACCTTCGACGGTTCCGTCCATGAACAGTTTTGCGCCCGCGTATCGCCACCGCGCCCCGGCGGTACCGTGCACCAGCGCAGCCAGTTCTGCGACCCGATCGGCAGGATGATCCGGCTGGACCCAGCCGTACACCCAGAACCGCAGTCCGGCGTCGTCCTCGTCGAGCGCCCGGATCATCTCGACGGTCCCGGGGAGGTCGTCCATGACGTGCACCCCGGTCAGCCCGACCGACGCCATCTCCTCGGTCACGGTGCGTAACAAAGACTTCGCCGCGACGACGTTCTGGGCAGGCATGACCGCCTCCACCAGATGGATGGCCGGCTCCTCGATCAGGTGACCGGTGGTCTTCCCGCCACTGTCCACCGCCACTCGGGCACCGCCGTGGTCGAAGGTCTCTCGGCCGGTCACGCCGGCAATATCGAGTGCCGCCCGATTGGCCAGCGACGAATGCGCGTCGTAGAACCGAATGAGAACAGGGGTCGTGACCGAGTCGGAGATGGCATCGAAGCTCGGAGCTCGGCCGCCGAATACGTTGTGATTCAAGCCCCAGCCGCGAATCCAACCGTCCGTCGGGTGCGCATCGTGCAGTACCCGACGCACGTCGTCCAGATTCTCGCACCGACTGAAATCCACGCCGAGTGACATCAACGCGCCTTGCACCACGTGTGTGTGGGCGTCGACCCATCCGGGCGTCAACGTGCTCCCGGCCAAGTCAATGATCTTCGTTCCGGGACCACTGCACCCCAGGACGTTGTCGGTGCTCCCGAGTGCGATCACTCGGTCGTCGCGAACGGCGACGGCCTGCTGCGGATCGGCACCATCGACCTGGGTGAGCACCGTGGCGTTCATCAGAATCAGTGTGGCATCAGTCATGTCGCACTCCTCGTGCATCATCGGCAGGTAGCGCGGTCGACGGTCCGGCCTGAGTATCGGGCAGTATCTCGGAATCGATGTCGGTCGTCCCCAGCCGTGCGTACACCTGGGGGCGGCGTGCCCGGATCCACAGGGCCACTGCCGAACCCAACGCGAACACCACGACGGATCCGATGGAGGCGACGGTGTTCACCACCGGGTCGGTCGTCAGGGTGGCGATTTCGATCTTGTCGACGACGAGGTACAGAGCGATTCCGATCAGGACGAACGCGGCGATTCCAGCGAGTGCCGCGCCCCGATCCCGTGCCACTTCTCTACCGCGCAGGAAGAACACGGCAACCGAGAGAGAGGTAAGCCATTGCAGCGCAAGGATTCCCACGGTTCCCGTACTCGCCGTCCACGCAGCCAACTGCAGGACCGGATCGACGTCGGCCGCGGCGAAACACGCGATGGCCACTACGGCCGTCGCCGTCTGCGCGATGCTGGCGATGTGCGGAGACAAGTGCTTGCTGTGCACGTGGCTGAGCCGCACCGGGAAGATTCCTTCACGACCGAGCGCATAGCCGTACCGGGTGATCGCGTTGTGGAAGGCCAGCAGAGCCGCCAGCCCGCTCGAGACGATCAGCACGCGCATCACATCCGTTGCCGCACTACCGACGTAGGTCTGCATGGCAGTGAAGAAGAAACCGGCAGGATCCGATGCAGCCGCGGCGACCGCGTTCTCGGCACCGAACGCCATGACTGCAACCCAGACGATGAAGCAGTAGAAGACCGCGAGGAAGATGACAGCGGCATAGGTTGCGCGGGGGACCGTCCGGTCCGGTCGTACCGCCTCGTTGCGGAACAGGGCGGTTGCCTCGAAGCCCACGAACGCGGCGAACGACACGGCCAGTACCGCCCCCATCGATCCGGTGAAGACGTTCTCGGGATAGAACGGCTGCAGGTTCAGACCACTCGCACCGCCCTTGGCGATCACTGCGATCGCCAATACGAGCAGCACCAGCACTTCGAGAACGAGCAGCACGCCGAGGACCTTGGCCCCCACCCGAATCGATCGATATCCCAGCACGGACACGATCGCCGCAGCGACCAACGCCCACAGCCACCAGGGTAGGTCGACTCCGACGAAGTCGTTCATCGTCGCCTTGGTCACCGCTCCGAACAACCCGTAGGTGCTGATCTGCAGGAGGGTGTACCCCGCCACGGCCACCAGAGCGCTACCGAGACCGGCAACTTTGCCCAGACCCATCCGGATGTAGGAGTAGAACGCGCCGTTGTTGTGCACGTGCCGCGCCATCTTGGTGAAGCCGATGGCGAACACCGTGCTGATCAGACCGGCGCACAGGTATCCGGCGGGAGCGCCGATCCCACCGATCAGCAACGCGATCGGAGCAACGGCCACCATGACGGTGAGCGGTGCCGCTGCCGCGACGACGAAGAAGACGATGTCGCGTGAGTTGAGGCTGGAACTATCGAGGGCATTCGGCTGCCCGGAATGTTGGGGGATGGTCATGGCCGGCTCCGTGTGATTAATCCAACGATGTTTGGTTTTGACGTAACGTAGACCACAGAAGACAGTTTGGAAAGACCCCGGCGAAATGGAGTACACGTGGCAAGGCCGAAGACAGCACTACTCGATGTCGATCGCATCGTCGATGCCGCACTTCAGATCACCGACGCCACAGGCGATTTCACAGTTGCACAGCTCGCCTCCAAACTCGCCGTGCATCCATCCTCGCTGTACCACCACGTGTCCGGAAAAGACGAAGTGATCGATCGAATGCGGGCTCGAATCGGTCGCAAGATCGACAACACGGGCTTCGGAACGGGCCCGTGGGACGAGGCATTGAAGAGGTTGGCGTGGTCGTATCGAGCGGCGTTCGCCCGTCACCCCGGGTCCATTCGCTTGTTCGCGACCTCACGCATCCGCGACCGCGAATCGCTGTCCGAGTACGAGCGAATCGCCGACGGTCTGCACGATGCGGGCTTCGCTTGGCCCGAGGTACTTCCGATCATCATCGCGTTCGACAACTTCATTCTCGGCTCGGCCCTCGACATGGGCAGCGGCGGTAACCTCTACACACCCGACCCGCAGATGCACCCGGCCCTCACTGCTGCGGTGGGCGATCCCGAGGAACAGCCGAACCCCACCGACGTCGCCTTCGAGCTGGGACTGTCGGCACTGCTGACGGGCCTGCAACACCGCCTGGGCAATCGCTGACGCACCCTCCGCTCCTCGGGGCTCAGTGCGCCCCGGTGTGTCCGAGAGCCAGGCGACAACTACGGAGGAAGCCGCGGAATTCGTCTCGTTGACGCGGCGACAGATCGGCGACCATGCGGTCCTCCAGGTCACCGATCTGCGCGTCGTACTCTGCGAGCAAGCGTCGTGCTTCCTCGGTCAAGCTCGTGAGCATCCGCCGTTTGTTGGCCGGATCCGTTCGGCGAGTGACCAATCCACGCTTCTCGAGTGCGGCGATCATCTCGCCCATCGTCTGAGCCGTCACGAAGGAATTGCGTGCCAACTCCGCGGACGACAGCCCGTCGCGTCGACGTAGCACCGTCAGCGCGGTGTACTGCACGGCAGTGATGTTCATCGGCCGCAACAGCGCATCCATCTGGGCCCGCACCGCCAGCTCGACCTGCTTGATGGCGTAGAGCAGCGTCGGCTGCTCGCCTGCCGACGACGGCCTCGATGCCACGTTCACCACCTCGCTTTCCGAACTCGCGTGTGCCTGCAGCCTAATTACCGAATGCCGCCGACCGGCACCTGGATCGCCTATTGCTTTCCGCGCATGCGCGCGGTTGTATATAAGGAACCCTGTTAATCAGGTCGCAGCCGGCCATCGAAGCGAGGCGTTCATGACGATCACCGACGACAGCGTCACTCTCACCCGACCCGACGTCACTCCCGGACGGCTCTTCGTCGACGGTCACTGGCGTGACGCTGCCGCAGGTGGCCGATCCGACGTGCTCGATCCGTCGACGGGAGCGGTGCTCACCTCCGTGTCCGAGGCGTCCGCTGTAGACGTCGACGCAGCAGTGTCCGCAGCTCGCACCGCCTTCGACGACGGCCGCTGGTCGTCACTGCCCGGACGCGAACGGGCACGCATTCTGCACCGAGCCGGTCAGCTCATCCGCGAACGCGCCGACGAGATCGTTGCCGTCGAGAGCGCCGATGTGGGTAAGCCGGTGTCGTTGTGCCGCCCGGTGGACGTACTGACCTCCGCGGAGCAGTACGAGTACTGCTCCGCACTGGCTCAGACGCTCGGTGGATCGCATCGCGACACTCCGCTGTCTGCGCACGCGTACACGCGCAGAGAACCGCTGGGTGTGGTCGCCGCGATCACCCCGTTCAACTTTCCGCTGATTTTGTCGAGTTCGAAGATCGCGCCTGCACTCGCCGCGGGTAACACCATGGTCCACAAACCCAGCGAGGACACCCCGCTCAGCGCATTGCTGATGGCTGAAATATTGACCGAGGCGGGCGTACCGCCAGGCGTGATCAACGTTGTCACCGGAACAGGTTCCGTTGCGGGAGAGGCACTTCTGCAGCATCCGGGAGTCGACAAGATCGCATTCACCGGGTCCACGGCTGTGGGCAGGCACGCTGCCGGGGTCGCAGGCCGCAATCTGGTACCGGTGACGATGGAACTGGGTGGCAACGCCGCGCACATCGTGTTCGAGGACGCCGACATCGACAAGGCGATCGGAGCGATCATCAAAGGGTTCGTCTTCAACTCCGGGCAGTTCTGCATGGGCGGCCCGCGCCTGCTCGTCCAGCGCTCCCGATACGAGACGGTGTTGGACATTCTGGCCCAGGCGGTTCCCGGTGTTCCCGTCGGCGACCCGTTCGATCCGGCCACGGTGGTCGGGCCGATGGCCGGAGAGCGGCACGTGCACAAGGTCGAGGAGTACGTGGACATCGCCCGCCGCGACGGCGGCCGTATCGTCACCGGCGGGCACCGTCCAGACCTGTCCGGGACGCCCCTCGCCGGTGGCTCGTTCTACTCCCCCACCGTCATCGCCGACCTGCCCGCCACGTCGCGGGTCGTTCGAGAAGAGATTTTCGGGCCCGTTTTGACGGTACAACCGTTCGACACCGAGGACGACGCGGTCCGCCTGGCCAACAGCACCGAGTACGGCCTCGCTGCCGGCCTGCAGACGACGAATGTGGCTCGCGCACATCGTGTTGCAGCACGACTGCACGCCGGCATCGTGTGGGTCAACGACTGGGCGATGCTCGACCCGGCCGTTCCCTTCGGCGGAGTCAAGAACTCCGGCTTCGGCCGTGAGTACGGCCCCGAGGGCCTCGACTCGTACACCAAGGTCAAATCCGTCGTCATCTCGCTCGACTGAATCGAAGGCTCGACCGAATCGAAGGGCAGTGCCATGACCACAACCACAGCGGCAGTAGTCGAATCGGGCGGAGCCGCGTTCACATTGTCCCCGGTCGAACTGGGCGAACCCCGCAGCGGAGAAGTGCGCGTGCGCATCGTCGCAGCCGGCTTGTGCCACACCGATCTGGGCGTCGCCGCGGGCGGGCTGCCGTTTCCGCTTCCCGGCGTCCTCGGCCACGAGGGTGCGGGGGTCGTCGAAGCCATCGGTCCCGGAGTCACCGGCGTGCAGGAAGGTGACCACGTTCTGCTGTCGTTCACCTCGTGCGGTACCTGCGGAAACTGCCGATCCGGCCATCCCGCCTATTGCGCAACGTGGTTGCCGCTCAACCTCATCGGTGGGGCTCGCGCCGACGGCTCCAGCCCGATCACGCGCAACGGCACTGCGCTCGGTGGCCATTTCTTCGGCCAGTCGTCGTTCGCGAATCACGCGATCGTGGACGAGCGGAGCCTGGTTCGGGTCGATTCCTCCGCACCGCTGGAGATCCTGGCACCGCTGGGCTGCGGGGTGCAGACCGGAGTCGGTGCAGTGTGGAATGTGCTGCGTCCACGCCCGGGAGATACCGTCGTGGTGACCGGCGCAGGCGCAGTGGGGCTTTCGGCCATCATGGCTGCCGCTCTCACTCCCGCGGCCAAGATCATCGCGGTCGATCGGGTTGCCGAACGTCTGGAACTGGCCACCGAGTTGGGAGCGACCCACGTCGTCGACGCCACCCGCGAGGACACCGCGGCTGCGTTGGCAGAACTGACCGAGGGCTCCGGCGTCGACGGAGCCATCGAAACCACCGGGAACGTAGGGGTGCTGCGTACCGCGATCGATGCCCTGGCCCCTCGTGGAACCGCCGTCGTCGTCGGCGCTCCGCCCTTCGGCACCGAGGTCCCGGTCGACGTCAACGCCATGCTGCCGGGCCGACGCATCGTGGGGCTGACCCTCGGCGACAGCGAAACGCAGACCCTGATTCCGGTGCTGGTGGATCTTGTCGTGTCGGGTCGATTACCCCTGCAGCGCTTGATCACTCACTACCGATTCGACGACATCAACTCCGCGGTGGCGGACATGATCAGCGGTGCGTCGATCAAACCGGTCCTCCTCTTCTGACCGGGATTCCGACCGGGCTTCCGGCATCCGGAAGTCCGCTCGCACCGGCGGGGTCGCGTGCCACACACTCGATGTGACGAGCGCTGACGAGACGTCAAGCGACCGAACGACTTCTACGTGTTCAGGAGAATCGATGACGACAATCGTCCGTAACCAGTGGTATGTCGCCGCGTACAGCAGAGAAGTGGGCCGAGAGCTGTTCTCGCGCACCATTTGCAGCGAGCCCATTCTGTTGTGGCGCACCGAGTCCGGGGCTGTGACCGCAATGAGCGATCGTTGTGTGCACCGGCGGTACCCACTCTCCGCGGCCCCCAGCCACCTCGATGGCGACACCGTGGTCTGCGGGTACCACGGATTCACGTACGGCAGTGACGGCGGCTGCGTCTCCGTTCCCGGACAGAAGCGGGTGCCGAGGACGGCCAGGCTCACCACCTATCAGGTGCACGAGCAGGATTCGTTCGTCTGGGTGTGGATTGCCGACCCGGACGATCCGATCGACGGCGACATCACTCGTATTCCCCGCGCCCCGTGGATGGACTCCCCGGACTACACCGTGGTGAGCGGAATGGAGCCGATCTCGTGCAACTATCGGTTGCTCGTCGACAACCTCATGGACCTTTCGCACGAGACCTACCTGCACGGCGGTTACATCGGCACTCCCGAAGTCGCCGACACACCGATCACCACCGAGATCGACGATGATCGCAACGTCATCTACGTTTCGCGGCACATGGACGACGCCGAATGCCCACCGTTCTACTCGACGTCCACCGGCATCGACACGCGCATCTCGCGTTGGCAGGACATCGAATACACGCCCCCGTGCCTGTACCTACTGCACAGCCGCATCGCTCCGCTCGGATCACCGCTGCCCGCGGACGACGGCTCCGACACCCACGCGTTCCACAGCGAGATCGTGTACGCGATCACTCCGGAAACCGAGACCTCGACACACGACTTCTGGGCTGTTGCTCGCGATTTCGCGATCGACGACAACGAAGTGTCCCAGTTTCTGGCCGAGAACAATCGCACAGTGGTCATGCAGGACGTGGTGGCGCTGAACATTCTTCAGCAAGCATTGGACACCGAAAAGGCCGGCTACCAGGAACTGTCGATCAACATCGATGCTGGCGGCCTCGGTGCGCGTCGGCTTCTGAGCAAGCTCCTCGAGGGCTCGCGAGCAGGTGCCGAGGTGGTGTCGTGACACCGGAACCGAATCGAATGCTGCAGGGTCCCAACGTGCTGCGCGTGGTGTGGGTTCCGGGTACCGACCGGCTGCGCGGCGTCTGCCATTGTGGCTCGTCCCGGCTCGAGGAGGATCCGGCACTGCTGTGGGAGTGGTTGCTCGCGCACCCCATCGGGCACTTCTCGACGGTCGACCCCGTCCATACCGAGTTGCCCTCGGTGCGAGGCGAACTCGTGAGTCACGTGGGGAGAGCCGAGTGACGCGAAACCTCCCCGAGTGCAACCTGGATCTGATCGTCTCGGACAAGTGCAGCGGCGCGGATGGCGTTGCCCTGCTGCAGTTGCGCAAGCCGGACGGCACAGACCTACCGAGCTGGACGCCGGGAGCTCATATCGATCTGGAGTTGACTTCCGACATCACGCGCCAGTACTCGCTGTGCGGAAGCCCGGCCGACCGCGGCACCTGGCGCATCGGTGTCCTGAAAGAACCGGCATCCCGCGGTGGTTCGCTCCATGTCCACGACACCCTTGCCGTCGGCGACACCGTCCGTGTCCGTGGACCGCGCAATCACTTCGAGTTGACCGAATCCGAGAACTATCTGTTCATCGCCGGCGGTATCGGAATCACACCCATCATCACGATGGTGGCCGAGGCCGAGCGGCGTGGGGCCGGGTGGTCGCTGGCGTACGGCGGCCGGTCCCGCGACAGTATGGCGTTCGTCGACGAGCTCGTTTCCCGCTACCCCGGCAACACGACCGTGGTCCCGCAGGACGAAAAAGGACTGCTCGATCTCGACGATCTGCTCGGGACTGCGCGCGTCGGCACGGCCGTCTACTGCTGCGGACCGGGGCCCCTGCTGGACGCCGTGACCGAACGGGCGGGGCACTGGCCCGAAGGAAGCGTGCACCTCGAGCGGTTCCGTTCCGACACACTCGATCGGCCGACACCCGATGCGTCGTTCGAAGTCGAACTCTCCGTGAGCGGACGAACCGTCACCGTGCATCCGGACGAATCGGTGCTCGACGCCGTGACGAACTCGGGAGTGCAGGTGCTCTCGTCGTGTAGAGAGGGAACGTGCGGAACCTGCGAAACAGCCGTTCTCGCCGGCACCGTCGACCATCGGGACACACTGTTGACCGAGGAGGAACGCGGTGCCAACGACACCATGATGATCTGTGTGTCCCGGTCGACGGGCTCCCGGCTCGTTCTCGAACTGTAGAGCTCGTTGTACGACATTCCACACGAATCGAAGCCCGACGAATCGAAGAAAGCACTCCATGACGGCCGAGGGCCCCGCTCGCACCGGTCCGGTGGCCGTACGCGCGCTGACACTGCTGGAGGCGTTCACGCCAGAGCATCCGACGTTGACGTTGAGCGAGCTCGCTCGACGATCGGGGTTCCCGCTCTCCACCACGCACCGGCTCGCGCTCGATCTCGTCGGGTGGGGAGCGATCGAGCGCGATGACCGGTCGGGCAGATTCCACATCGGTCTGCGACTGTGGGAGATCGCGTCACTCGCACCGCGGGGCCTGGTCCTCAGGGAAAGCGCGTTACCGGTCATGGAAGATCTCGCCCACGTCACCCAGGAGAACGTGCAGCTAGGAGTACGCGATGGTCACGAGGTCGTGTTCGTCGAGAGAATTCGCAGCCGCGACTCGGTGGCCCTGCGCACGCGCGTCGGCGGCCGTTTCGCGTTGCCGCCCACCGGAGTCGGTCTGGCGCTGCTGGCCCACGCGCCCGCCCACGTTCAGGAGGAGGTGTGCTCGGCACCGTTGACCAGATTCACCGAGCACACCATCTGCGATCCGGACATCCTGCGGCGCACGCTGGCCGATATTCGGAGAACCGGTGTCGCCGTCAGCGACAGACAGATCACCTCGGACGCCGTATCGGTCGCCGCACCGATCTTCGACCGCACTCGCACGATCCGCGCGGCCGTCTCGGTCGTCGTCGACGCCGATACCGCAGCCCCGTACATGCTCGCCCCGTTGCTGCGGGCCGCCGCCCTGAGTATCGAACGCGCACTGTCCCCGCCCGACATATCCGCGCGCTCGTAATGCGCGGAGCACGGTCGGTGTGATTACCCGATCTCGTGGTACCCCTGGAGTATGAGTGAATTCGCGACGGGACCGGTAGCTGCGTCCGACAACCCGCCTTCCTCGGTCCCATCGTCATGGGGACTGGAGTCGACGTTGGTGGACGACGTTCCCGGCTTCACGGTGCCGTGGCAGGGCGCACCTGCACCGGATCCGCGGGTGCTGATCCTCAACGAGAACCTCGCCAGGTCACTGGGGCTCGACCCGTCGATGCTGCGCTCCGAGCAGGGCGCAGGCGTGTTGTCCGGGGCTGTCTCACCGGCCGATTCGACCCCCTCGGCGATGGCGTACGCCGGTCATCAGTTCGGCGGATTCGTGCCGTTGCTGGGCGACGGTCGAGCACTACTGCTGGGCGAGCTGCACGACGAACACGGCCGACGAGTCGATCTGCATCTCAAGGGCTCCGGTGCCACGCCGTTCTCCCGCGGCGGAGACGGGCGCGCGGTGGTGAGTGCGATGCTGCGCGAGTACCTGATCAGTGAGGCCATGCACGCTCTGCACATCCCGACCACCCGCTCGTTGGCCGTCGTCACGACGGGTGAGCAGGTGGTTCGAGAGGCAGGTCCGCAGCCCGGCGCAGTGCTGGCTCGGGTTGCCTCGAGCCACCTGCGGGTAGGGACCTTCGAGTTCGCGGCCCGCCGCGAGGGTCTCGCGCAGAACCTCGCCGACTACGCCATCGCACGTCATTATCCCGAGCTCGCCGACCCCCCTGCAGAGGGCGCGGAGAGTCGATACCTCGCATTCTTCGAGGCCGTCGTCGACAGGCAAGCACAGTTGGTGGCGCAGTGGATGTCCGTCGGCTTCGTGCACGGCGTCATGAACACCGACAACACGACGATTTCCGGTGAGACGATCGACTACGGGCCGTGCGCGTTCATCGACGCCTACGATCCTGCAACGGTCTTCAGCTCGATCGATCACGGCGGCCGCTACGCGTACGGCAACCAACCCGCCGTCCTGGGTTGGAACCTGGCACGATTCGGCGAAACACTACTGCCGCTGGTCGATTCGGTTCCGGACCGCGCCATCAGCGCGCTGACGACGGTGTTGGACTCCTACGGTGATCGTTACCGACAGCACTACGAGAACCTGATGGCCGCCAAGCTCGGCCTCGATGCGATCGAACCGGACGGCAGTCTCCTCGACGACCTGCACGTGCTTCTGCGGGATCACCGTGCCGACTGGACCCTGACCTTCCGCGCGTTGGCGGAGAATCTGCGGGGCAACGAAGCAGATTTTGCGTCACTCGTACCGCACGAGGCAGCTGCACCGTGGCTCGAACGATGGCGCGCAGCGGTGCTCGAGCGGGGCCACGACCTCCGGTCCGTCGCGGACGCCATGGACCGAGTGAACCCCGCGTACATTCCTCGCAACCACATGGTCGACGCGGCGCTGGCAGCAGCGACCGAGGGTGACCTCGCGCCCTTCGACCGCTTGTTGTCGGTCGTGACGAATCCGTTCGACGGTCGGGACGAGCTGTCGCAGTACGCCGGACCCGCGCCCGTCGACTTCAGCGCGGGGTTCCGAACGTTCTGCGGGACGTAGTCAGCTGACCGCAGCAGTTGCGACGCGATATTCGCGTCGCAACTGCTGTGCGGCACAGGGAGTTCGGGCCTACTTCTCGTCGGGATCCAGGGCGTCCTTGATCTTCCCCATGACGCCCTTCTCGGTACCCAGTGCGGCCGACGCGGGATCTCCCTTGGCTCCGTCGTACGTCGCGTACAACTTCGGATCGGGTGCAGGCGCGGATGCCTTCCCGCCCAGAGGCTGCGGATCGGCGAGGAACCCCATCTGCCGTTTGCCGTCGGGCGCAAGCCGATTCGCCCAGCCACCGGTCGAGGAGAACTCACCGTCCGAGAGGTGCCACAGATCGGTTGCGTGCTCGGATGCCTCCTCGTCGAGAAGTGCACTCGGTGCTACGACGTCCTCGAGTCCGTCGGCTTGCAACTCTTCGATGGCAGCGAGCCACAGGTTCTGATGGTGCGTATCGCGAGCGAGATTGAACTGCAGCATGGCCTTGACGCCCGGGTCGTCGGTCATGTTGTACAGACGCGCGGTCTGCAGCCGCCCTTGCGCCTCGGCGGCAACGTTCGCACGAAAATCTGCGAGCAGGTTGCCACTGGCGACGATGTACCGACCGTTCCACGGGTAGCCGTTGGAATCCGCCGGGAGCGCACCGCCGCCGGACACGATCGCCTGCTGCGGGTCCATGCCGCCCATCACTGCCGCTACGACGGGATCGGTAGCAGCGGCTTTGGTCGACTCGGTGGCCGGTGCACCTTCGAGCAGACGAGCGACCATGGTGGCCAGCATCTCCACGTGACCCATTTCTTCGGTCGCGATGTCCATGATCAGGTCCTTGTACTTGCCCTCCATGCGACAGTTCCAGCCTTGGAACAGATACTGCATGGTCACGGTCATCTCGCCGAATGCACCACCGATGAGCTCCTGAAGCTTGTGTGCGTACACAGGATCCGGCTTCTCGGGCTTGGCATCGAATTGTAGGTAGTCGGTGTGTCGGAACATAGGGACTCCAGTTCGGGTCGAAGTTCGAGCAGGTGACTCGATCCGGCTACCCGCCGAAATTCCCAGCAAACACTCTGCACTGCAAGGGTTTAGAACTCGATACACAGGTCGGGACCGCGACTTCTCCACGCCTCGACGACGGACACCGGCGGAACATCCCGGTACACAGGGCTTTCCGCAGCACCGTCCGCACGAGGGCCGCGGTGCTATCGACCTACAGGTAAGTCCCCTGCAGTGCGTCCACTGCAGCGACTCGAGGTCGCGAAGGCGTCGTCGCCGCGCCGACGACCCGACCGAGCGAGCCGGCACGCTCGACGTGCACACGTTCGCTGAGCCATCGCACATTACGGTCGGCAGCGGAGGTGGCCAGGACGACGGTGAGGCGATACCCACGGCACAACAGCCGATGGGCTGCGTCGACGATGTACTTGGTTGCGGCATCACCGATCTCGGTGACACCGACCAGGTCGACCACCACCGGTCGGTCGGCGAGCACGGACCCCGCCAGGCAGTCTGCCAACAGGCGGGTATTGCCGGGGATCTCGAGTGCGCCCTGCACCGAGACGACGATGGGGCCGTCGTCTCCGCGGTCGACGTACATCGAAAACGACGAGGATTCGGGAATCATGGGCATTGACCTCCACAGATCGAAGACTGTGGCAGGGGAAGATCGTGGTTCGTACCGCAGTCGATTCTGCGGGCGTGGTCTCCACCCAATCACTGTGTAGGATGCCCCGACTCGGGCCTGGATGCGACCACCCCTGCGTTCGGCGGGGCCGTGGGCGTGCGCTCGGGACAGGTGCGAATGCACCCGCGAGGCTCTGTATATTATGACCCCGTTCGGTCGAGTCGGGGCCGGGAGTTGACGAGTGGCTGCCTGCTGTCCATGCGGGGGCCCGACCGAAACGAGCCCACCAGATGAGTGACTTTTCCATCGAAGACGACCGTCTTCACGACGCACCGGACGCCTCGGGTTCGGCGTTCGCCCGGATCGGGCAATACATCCAAGCGTTGCGCCGAATCAAGGGGAAGATACTGACCGGTGCCGACGTCGATGCCATTCTTCAAGCCGTGTGCTCCGAGGTCGCAGCCGTGGTTCCCGACGCGGATCTCGTCGGCATCACCATGCTCGACGACACCGGCCGACCGCGAACCGTGGCGTCCACCGACCCCGCTGTGCACGACATCGATTCCGACCAGTATCGCGCTGGTCAAGGCCCCTGCCTGCACGCAATCCGCAGCGGACGTATGGTTCGCGCACAGGCGCACGAGGCAGTAGCTCGCTGGCCTCGCTTCGCTGCCGCAGTGGCCGATCTGGGCGTCCACAGCTATTTGTCGGCCCCGCTGACGCCCGACGAGCACCGCCACGGGTCGCTGAACATCTACGGCACGAGTGCCGACGGCTTCGACCCACTCGACGAGGTCTCGGTGGCCCTGCTCGCCACCTCGATCGAGACCGTCATCGCGATCACCGAGCGCGCCCGGTCGGCCGAACGAGAAATCACCGGCCTGCGGACAGCGATGAAAACGAGAGCTGACATCGACCAGGCGAAAGGAATCATCATGGCGATGCGCGGAATCTCCGCCGACGACGCGTTCGCCCTGCTGTCCGAGCAGTCGCAGAACAGAAACATCAAGGTCAGCGAGATTGCGTCGGCGATGATCGAGTCGGTTGCCGAACATTCGAACTCTCGAACCGGCCTGCACGAAGAAACGAACACTGGGTATGATTCGGACAGCGTGGTGTAGCCCCTGCCCGCAGTCGACAGCGCGGCTCGCACCGGGTTCGCCTCGGTTCTGCAATCCTTGCCGGTCTCGGTTACGCCGCAGTGCGCTGTTCGACGAACATGCCACCGCACAGGGTAAGGACGGTGACCCCATGAAACACAACGAATTGCTCGGGCTCGGCATTACCAGCGAACACTATGACAACGCAATTGTTCTGCGGGTCAACGGAGAAGTGGATCTCGCGACCGCGTCCGATCTCGCTCATCACATCGAACAAGCTGTCACGGCAGCGCCGGCAGCCGTGATCGTCGATCTGTCGGGGGTGTCCTTCCTGGCCTCCGTCGGCATGAGCGTGCTCGTTGCAGCTCGCCGAAAGGCATGCTGCTCAACCTCGTTGGTGGTGGTCGCATCCGGGCCGACCACGGGTCGACCGATGCATCTGGTTGGACTCGATGCTGCGATTCCGATTTTCACCGATATCGATTCGGCCCTCGAGTCCGTCGGTTCGTCGCTGAGGAAGTCCGCAACCGGGGCATCGGGCTCGTCCGAGTCCGGTGCCGGGTGTCCAGAGTGTGAGACCGGCACGTCGACCGCGGATGTACACACTGCGTGAACCGGTCCGATTTCCACCGCCTACCCGTCGAGATCGCACTAGTCTTGGTCGATGACGACGGGTGACGAGGACGAGGACCACCGTGCGTGGAACGACAAAGCGCGCAACGAAACTCCCACCCAGCAGTTGGATCGCAATTGGTCGTCGTTGCTACAGGAACTCCGTGTCGTACAGACCGGTGTACAACTTCTGACCGGGTTCTTGTTGACCTTGCCGTTCCAGGCCCGCTTCGACGGGCTGTCCACGGCCGGCCACGTGGTCTATCTGATGACGGTGTCGGCGTCGATGCTTGCGACGATCCTGTTGGTGGCTCCCGTCAGCATGCACCGACTCCTGTTCCGGCAGCGTGCAATAGGGGTCATAGTGCGCGTCGGCAACATACTCGCCATCAGCGGTCTCGCCATGTTGGGAGTGACACTGGTGGGTGCTGCCGCCCTGACGTTCGAGATAGTGCTCGGTGTGCGCGCCGCAGCCCCCGCGGCCGCTGTCGTGGCGTCGACGGCCGTCGCGTTCTGGTTCCTACTGCCCCGGATCCACCGCCGTCGATAACGTCTCGTCGACGGTGCCTCAGGGCCGGCAGTCGACGGCCGTGCGCCACCACCGATCGTCCGGCCCCACCGGCATGGCGCGCTTGTGCCGGGTCTTGTCGAACCAGCGCTCGATGGTGTCCACCGCATCGTCGTCGACGGGTCCACCCTGCAGGTATGCGTCGATCTGTGCGTAGGTGACGCCGAGTGCTTGTTCGTCCGGGAGCGCGGGACGGTCGCCCTCGAGGTCGGCTGTCGGCACTTTGCGCCACGTCGATTCCGGTGCGTTCAGGTGCCGCAAGAGCTGCGCACCTTGGCTTTTGGTGAGACCGCTCAGCGGAGTGACGTCCGCGCCTCCGTCACCGTATTTGGTGAAGAAGCCCGTCACCGCCTCGGCCGCGTGATCGGTACCCACCACCAGAAGATTCTCCTGGCCGGCGATCGTGTACTGCGCGATCATGCGTTCGCGCGCCTTGATGTTGCCCCGTACGAAGTCGGCGATACGCGGAGTATCCAGCGCCGAGGCGGCCGAGCGCGCCGAGGCGTCGACGGCGTCGCGGATATCGACAGTGACCGTCCGGTCCGGCTCGATGAAGTCGAGTGCGACGACGGCGTCGGCTTCGTCCGCCTGAGTGCCGTACGGCAGACGCACCGCGACGAATGTGGCCTGGTTACCGAGTTCCGCAGCCTCGCGAACGGCCAGCCGAGCGAGCTTTCCGGCCAGGGTGCTGTCCTGCCCCCCGCTGATGCCGAGCACGAAACCCGCTGTGCCACTGACTCTCAGATAATCGGCGAGGAAACCGACCCGGCGGCGGATTTCCTCGTCGGGATCGATCGACGGCCGAACACCCAGCTCGTGCTGAATACGGCTTCGGATACTGGAATCGGTACTCATACTGCGCTCCGATCTCGTTGACGAACAGTTGTCTGCACTCCCCCGGCGTCAGCTACCCGTGGGCCCGTTTCCGCGCGTGGCGCAGCAGGGTATCGAGGGAAAACGCCATGGTCCGGGCCAGAACTTCTTCCGGTTCACCGTCGAAGTGCTTGCATTCGGTGCTCACGTCGCCACGGTCGTACACCGCTGCCCACACCGTCCCCGGTGGTTGGTCTTCCTGGCTCTGCGGCCCGGCTTCGCCGGTGACGGCGATCGTCAGATGTGCGCCGACCAGCGACGCCGTCGATCGAGCCATCGCCGTCGCGGCCTGTTCGCTGACGACCGGGCCGTCGGGGACCTCGAGCAGAGTGTGCTTCACGCTCTCGTGGTACGCGACGATTCCGCCGCGGTACCACTGCCCCGAGGACGGTGCCTTGCCGAGCATGGCCGCGAGATTTCCGGCGGTCAGCGATTCGGCGGTGCCGATCGCGATGTCGTACGTCTGTGCCAGGTCGGCAATCTTCCTACATACCGAGGAGGCGTCGGCCTCGGTCGGTAGACGCTGTTCTGCATCGGTGTCCATCACACACTCTCCGTACCTGATTCGTCGAAGGTGTTCGCCGGATTGTTTCAGCGACTGGTTCTGTGGGCGCGGGGCCGGAGGCTGCAGGGGTTGAACCTCCGGCCCCTGGCTCGACCGCACGGCCCGGGCGCGTACGCCGAGCTGTGTATCGACTTCCACGCACGACGGCAGTCCAAACACGGTGCTTACGAGCGATATTCGGGTCCTTATCGCAGATACCGGACCCTTGGCACGTGTTCGCGAGCAGTGCTAATTTCGGATCGACAGTCAGTTCCAGGAGGTGTGTTATGCCGAATCGACGTATCTCTGCGGGGGCAGAGCGACCGGTAGCGTTCTACTCCGACACAGACCGCGCCATGATCGACTTCGCCCTGAGATGGGTCAACCACGGAGGCGGACCGGACGACGAAATCCGGTCCGCCTTCGCGATGTCGACTCAGGACTACTACCGCACCGTGTTGGAGATCCTCGACCGCGACCCCGGCAGCGTGTTCGGCGAGTTCGGCCTCAGCCCTGTCATGGTGACGCGAATCAAAGCCATTGCCAGAAGGCGCATCTGGCTCACCCGGTGATCGGCTCCGCGCTACCGGATGTCGAATCGATCGTTGTCTGCCAGCTTCGCCCACGCGGCCACGAAGTCGTCGACGAACTTGCCACCGTTGTCGGCCTGGGCGTACACCTCCGACAGCGCTCGCAGTTGTGAATGGGACCCGAACACCAGGTCGATCGATGTCGCTGTCCACTTCTGGCTGCCGGAGCCACGATCCGTGCCGACGTAGGTGCCGTCCTCACTCGTCGCCCATTCGGTGTCGGAGTCGAGCAGATTGACGAAGAAATCGTTGCTCAGAACTCCGGGGCGATCGGTGAACACTCCATGGCTCGAACCACCGTGGTTGGCCCCCAAGGCTCGAAGACCGCCGAGAAGAACCGTCATCTCGGGCGCAGTCAGATTCAGCATGTAGGCGCGATCGAGGAACAACACCTGCTCGGGAGTGCTCTCCCCTGCAGCCACGTAGTTGCGGAACCCGTCGGCTCGTGGCTCGAGTACCGAGAACGATTCGACGTCGGTCTGCTCCTGCGTCGCGTCGGTGCGACCCGGCCGGAACGGGACGGTCACCTCGTAACCGGCGTCGCGTGCGGCCTTCTCGACGGCCGCATTGCCGGCCAGCACGATGACGTCGGCGAGCGAGACCTTCTTGTCACCGGCCGCTGAGCCCTCGAACTTTTCGCGTATACCGTCCAAGATTGCGAGCACCTCGCGGAGGACCTCGGGTTCGTTTGCCTCCCAACTCTTCTGTGGCTCGAGCCGAACCCGAGCGCCGTTGGCACCGCCGCGGTAATCGGTGACTCGGAAGCTGCTGACCGACGACCACGCGACACCGATGAGCTGAGCGATCGTCGAGCCCGAGTCGAGGATCGCCGACTTCAACGCAGATGCGTCCGCCTCGTCGATCAGGTCACCGTGCGGCGATGGAACCGGGTCCTGCCACAGCTGAGGTTCGGGAACCCACGGCCCGAGGTACCGGGACACCGGTCCCATATCGCGGTGCAGCAACTTGTACCACGCCTTGGCGAACGCGAGCGAGAGCTCCTCGGGGTGATCCAACCACCTCCGAGTGATCTTCTCGTACGCCGGATCTGCCCGCATGGAGATGTCGGTGACGAGCATCGTGGGGGCACGGCCCGGACCGCCGAACGGATCGGGAATCGTGCCCGCACCGGCACCGTCCTTGGCAGTGAACTGCCACGCGCCGGCGGGGCTCTTCGTGAGCTCCCACTCGTATCCGTAGAGATTCTTCAGGTAGCCGTTACCCCACTGCGTCGGAGTCTCCGTCCAGACCACCTCGAGCCCGCTGGTGATCTGGTCCTCGGCCTTGCCCTTGCCGTAACCGTTCTTCCAGCCGAGGCCCTGCTGTTCGATGGGGGCACCCTCGGGTTCCGGCCCGATCTTGTCTGCCGGTCCGGCTCCGTGTGTCTTACCGAAGCTGTGTCCACCGACGATGAGTGCCGCCGTCTCCTCGTCGTTCATCGCCATCCGCGCGAAGGTTTCCCGGATGTCGTGGGCCGCGGCCACCGGATCCGGCTCTCCCTCGGGGCCTTCGGGATTGACGTAGATCAAGCCCATGGTGGTGGCACCGAGGGGCTTGGAGAGCTCCCGTTCGCCGGAGTATCGCTTGTCGGTGCCCAGCCACTGATCCTCGGGACCCCAGAAGACCTCTTCCGGTTCCCAGATGTCCTCCCGACCGAAGCCGAATCCGAACGTCTCGAACCCCATGGACTCGAGCGCCGCGTTACCGGCGAACACCAGCAGATCGGCCCACGAAATCTTGTTGCCGTACTTCTGCTTGACCGGCCACAGCAACCGACGCGCCTTGTCCAGGTTGGCGTTGTCCGGCCAACTGTTCAGTGGCGCAAAGCGTTGCGCGCCCTGACCCCCACCGCCTCGTCCGTCGAACGTGCGGTAGGTGCCGGCGGCGTGCCAGCTCATACGAATGAAGAGTCCGCCGTAGTGGCCGTAGTCGGCCGGCCACCAATCTTTCGAAGTGGTCATCACCGAGATGACGTCGGCTTTGAGCTCGTCCACGTCGAGCTTCTCGAATTCCGCTTTGTAGTCCAGCTTTTCGCCGAACGGGTTCGATTTGGAGGTATGCGCATGCAGGATGGACAGGTCCATCTGCTCCGGCCACCAGTCCTTGTTCGTCAGCGGTGCGTGCGCCTTGGGCTTCGGCGACTCGATGACCGGATTCTCGCTCTCGCTGGTGCTGGCGGTCTCGGTGGCGGAGTGGGGTGGGCGTGCGTCGGAGGTCACGAATTGTCCTTTCCGATGGGCGTTGTGGATGGACGATCGCGGGCTGCGATCGATCGTTCGGATGCACAACTGGGGCACGTTCCCCAGTAGGTCACCTCGGCCTCGTCGAGGACGAAACCGTGATCTCGGGCGGGTCGTGCACACGGTGGCTCACCGGTGGCGCAGTCGGCGTCGACGATGAAACCACAGGAACGGCAGACGATGTGGTGATGATTGTCTGCCACTCTGGTTTCGTAACGTGCCGAGTGACCCGCGAGGCGGATACGACGAACCAAACCCGATGCAGTCAACGCATCGAGCACGTCGTACACGGCCTGCTTCGACACCGTGGGCAGGGTGGCGCGCGCCAGTCGCAAGATGGTGTCGGTATCGGAATGCGGTTGTGCATCAACGATATCGAGAACCAACTCTCGGGGACGCGTCACCCTCAGTCCGGCGTCACGAAGCATGCTGGCGGAAGTGCTTGCCATGGCTTTCACGATAACCACCTTCGGTCGCATCGTCGATCGTTTCCTGGAATCGGTCGAGTGTCGCGGCGCGGGCAGGGCCGCCTGCAGACGAGGCCGGCCACCGCGATCAACCCGCGTCCTGTGCCACCGGCGAGTTCCACTCGGCAGTAGTGAAACGGGCTGCGTGAGCAGCGACGGCGGTAGCGTCTGCATTGCGCGAGAAGATCCGGCGTTGGCGTTGCGCGCCGTTCCCGAGGTGCGTCAAACGTTCGAGAGAAGTCTGCACGCAGCGGAGGTCGCCTGTGCTGGTCAGCGCCGGTTCCACGTAGCGGACGAGCGATCGGAGCAGACTCGATGCCGACACCGGTCTCCCGGTGCTCGGATCCACTGCGACGCCGGTCAATCCATCCATACGGGCACGGTGGTATGCCGCTGCGAGGTGATTGCCGGCCACGACGAGTGCCGGCTCGCCGCGGTCGATGGACCGAAGGGCCGTGACGACGAGACCGCGGACCAGTGCAGCGGACAACACCACCTCCTCGGCGACGGCAGGTACGTCGCCGACCCGCACCTCGACCGTCGGCTGGTGGGAGCTGGGCCGTACATCCCAGTAGAGCGATGCTTCGTCGAGAATCATCCCGGTCTCGATCATCGAGCCGACCAGGTCGTCGTACTCCGCCGTCGAACTCAGGTGAGGGGGCGGACCAGCCGTCGGCCATCTGCCCCACACCGTCGAACGCCAACTCGAGTGCCGAGTGTCGACGCCGTCGCGTATAGCGCTGTTGCACGTCAACGCCAGAAGTGTCGGGAGCCAGGGTCGCACGACATTGCATACCCCGATCGCCGTCTCCTTGTCCGGCACCTCGACATGAATGTGACCCCCACACGTGGCAACGCTCTCTGCCAGTGCCCCGTAAGTCTCGGCCAGACGCCGATAGCGGGAGCCGTCCGAGATGGGCAGGCGGCCACGATCAGCAGGCGCAACCGGCGAGACACCTGCCGCCAGTAAGTGGGCACCCTGCGCCAGGGCCACCGCCGACAGCGTGGCGCGGGTGGAGATCACGTTCTCCCGCAACTCGCGAAGACACTGCAGCGGAGGCGAATTGGCCTCCACCTGCACCTCGGTCAGCTCCGAGACGGCATCGATTCCCGCAGCTCGGGCATGCGCAACGACACCGGGGCCGACCGCCACCGGACGCAGCATGTCGATGTCGGCGAGAAAGAACTCCTCCTCCACTCCGACCGTGGGAACTGCCCCTGCACTCATCGGGCGCTGTCGCCCGGGTGATCGCCGACGACCACCGCGAGATACACCGCGGCGACGATCGTGCACGGTGCGGAACTGCCGGTCACGCCGACCGCGCAGGCGTCTCGCCTGTGCAGGAATTCGAAACCTGTTCGGATCGCGCCGGTTTCACCACAGTTCGAACGGCGTCCGCGACGCTGCGGACGCACTCCGTACCGAGGTGAGCGCCACTCGGATCGAGTTGTCGCTGCAGCTCGGGTGTACAGGCGACGATCGCGCGACACCGGTGCGCAGCGAGCCGCGAGGCAGCTGCCGAGAGGACGGGAACCACTGCGGGGTCGACGAATTCGACATCGAGCAGATCCACGACCAGCGACCGCCCGCACACGATGGCCTCCGACACGCATTCGCCTATGACCGGAATTGCCGATCTGTCGATCGACCCGACGATGCGGATGACGACCGGTCCGCCGACGAGTTCGTCCACGGACAGCGCGAATGCGCCGTCCTCGGGATTGTCCGGCCCGCAGAACGACAATCGAATCGATTCCGGATCACTGTGCACCGACCGTAGAAACACCATTGCCCACCTCCACCGGCTCGCGACCGGAGACTGTCGGCTGCCTCTGACACCAGTTCTCGAGAAAACGAATCTCGGACTATCGGGTGTCGAAGAGCGCGGTCGGGCACATCTCGCAGTCGCTACTTCCTGACTACGGGGCTTCTCCTCAACCGCGTGCAGACAGTGTATACACAATTGCGTCCGGCGAAACCCGCTACGCTGCTTCGATTGTCGGCAGTCGACGGTTGAACCGACCGCAATCCAGTGCACGGTAGCCGTAGCGAACACGCTCCCCGCTTCGGCCGCAAGGGACGTCGGTTCGGCCCGTTGTGAACGCTCCAGCAAGGGCGACGCCCTCGTGTGAGGTTTCGCATTGCGGCTTTACGTAATAGGGTGTTGTTCGACGCCCAGTTGCGATGACCGCTCTGGCCGCGTCTCGAGTACGCTGACTCCAAAATCGGGTCGGCATATCCCACACCCTTCACCGGTGCCGGGCTATGCGCCCGAAAGGGGCCGTGCGAACCCATCAGGGATCGAATCGATATGCACGTTGCGCTTGTCTCCGAACACGTGAGTCCGATAATTGATGCGGCCGGCATCGAGGCAGAACAATCGGCTGCCCAGCTCGATCGGCTGGCCTCGTCGCTGGCCCGCGCCGGCACCCGAGTCGACGTATACACCAGGAAGCAGAACCCGGATCACGAGGACGAGCTGCTCACCCCCGACGGTTACCGGGTGGTCAACCTGTCTGCGGGGCCTGCTGTCCCGATGACCGAAGAGGAATCGATTCCTCACACGAGCGCGTTCGCCTCCGCGCTCCGCGATCACTTGCTCCGAACGAAACCCGATGTAGCACATGCACATTCCTGGGTGTCGGGGCTGGCAACCGTACTGGCCGCCGGCGCGACGGGCGTCCCCACGGTGATGTCGTTCCACGGTCTCGCCGCGACCGACCGATCCGTGCCCCCGACGGCCGGCACCGATTCGGTGGTTCCCCGGGCGGCTATGGAGAAGAAGATCGCTCGATCGGCGAGCCGCATCATCGCGTCATGTCCCGACGAGGCCGACATGTTGACGCGGATGGGCGTCGCCAGAGCCAAGGTGTCCATCGTCCCGACCGGGGTGGATCTGAGTGACTTCGATCCATCCGGACCGACCGCACCACGCAGCGGTGCCGCGTGTCGGGTGGCGACCGTCGGGTCGGATGCCGAGGTATCGACGATCATCGAACTGCTCGGAAAACTCGACGACACCGAATTGGTCGTTGTCGGCGGCGAGCCACGCGAATCCAGCGGCGTGGCGCAGCTACGCACGGTCGCCGCAGCACACGGCATGGCCGGGCGCACGGTGTTCACCGGCCCGGTCCGCCATCGCCACATGTCGTCGCTGTTGAGGTCGGCCGACGTGTTCGTCTGCCTGTCCCCGACCGAATCGGCAGGGATCGCCACCCTCGAAGCCATGGCGTGCGGACTTCCCGTCGTCGCATACGGAGTGGGCTACGCCGGAGAGTTGGTGATCGACGGGGTCACCGGCCGCTCGATCAGGCCGGGCGACCGTCGTCGATTGGCACGAGAGCTGGCGCTGCTGGTACGCAACGAGTCCAGGCGTTTCGAGCTGGGAGTGTCCGGCTCCGACCGTGCGCAATCTCGCTTCTCGTGGGACCGCATCGCCGAGGACACCTCACGCGTCTACGAGGCAACCGTACAGACCGGGTCGACAGTGAACGCCGGGTCGACCCAGCAAGCCGGGTCGACTCACGACCATCCGGTGCCGCCGACTGCACCCTCTCGTCGGCACACGGTGTGAACAGCCGGCGAGCCTATTTGGACGAGCGTCCCTTGTTCGATTCGGAACCGAGGTCGACGAGTTCTGCGGCCAAAGCGGCCACCGGGACGTTCTGGGTTTGCGACAGCCGTGAAATCAAGTCGAACGCCTGTACCGCGTCGATACCGTACCGCTCCATCAACATGCCCTTGGCTTGGCCGATGATGTCCCGTGAAGCCAAGCCGGACTTGAACTGCTCGGTCTTGTTCGCTGCATACAACGCCACCGCAGCGTGGGTTGCGAGCACGCGACCGAGTTCCTCGTCCTCGTCGCTGAACGCATCACTGGTCAGTGCGAACAGGTTGAGCGCCCCGATGGTGTCCTCGTTGGTGTAGAGGCGGAAGGACAGGCTGCTGAGAACCCCTGCTCCCACCGCCTCCGGACCGAAACGTGGCCAGCGGGAATCGGAGCGGAAGTCGTTGCACCGCACGAACAGCTCGCTTCGTGCGGCATCGATGCACGGCCCCTCGTCGAGGCGTTCCTGCATGGCGTCGAGGCGAACCGGCAGCTCACTGGTCGCGGCGTGCGACTGGTACTTCTTCGGCCCCGCCACCACGAGAATGTCGGCGCAATCGACCGCGGGTATCAGAGATCGGGCGCTCTCCGTCACGCCGCGCAGAGTCTCGTCGAGACTGGACGGTGCGAAGAATGACCTCGTCGCTTCGGCAATCGCCTGTGTGAGGTCGCGAGCTGTCATCGATCGATCGGGTCCCATACCTGACGATGCTAGTCAAGAGGAATCGACTGCTCGACGGTTGAGTCCACCGGAAGCGGGGCATGCAGAGCGCAGCAACCAACCGACCGACGATCAGGAGTGCTCATGACCATGCCGACCGATGCAGGTGCAGAGATCCCATCCGAGGGCAGCAACGACGGTCCGCGCGAAGAATCTCCCGACGAGGCTGCAGTCGGTGCTCACGTCGACGAAGAGAACGTCCCACACCCGCCCGAAGACGACACGCAGAACTGATTCATCGGGCGGTCGGGGTCAGACGGAAGATCGGAAACCGCCTGCCCTCGGCCGTCTCCGTGTATTTCGCGAATCCGTCCGATGCGTCGAGGAATTTCTGCCACTGCCGGTCCCACTCGGATTCCGGAATCTCGTCGGCGTCGACGGCAACGGTGCGAATGCCTCCGTCCCCGGGTGTCTCGATGTCGATGGCCGGATGGGCTCGCAGATTGTGCACCCACGCTGGATCTTTCGGTGACCCGGCAGCCGAGCCGACCACCAACCAGCTCTCTCCCTCCGGAATCGCCATGAGCGGGTTGAGCCGCACCGCGCCGCTCTTGGCACCGATCGTGTGTAGAACAACGAGCGAATCACCGAAGCCGGCCGTGGACACGTGGCCATTGTTGCTTCGGAACTCGTCGATGATGATCTCGTTGAAGTCGGCCATGGGCCGATTATGCCGCCGATGCGGCGCGGCCACTCCGCTTTTCGCCGGCGTTCGACGGTGTCAGTTTCCCGGTATTCCGTCCTCGTGATCGACGAGCAAAGACAACGACTCCCAATTCTCCTGCACGGCAGCGGCCGCGCCGTCCGCGTCACCCTCACTGCACAGCGTGATGATTCGTTCGTGTTGGGCTATCGAATCGCGGCCCACCAGCGAGGCGAACCGTAGTCGTTCGAGCCGGCGCAGGGTCGGCGTCACCTGCTCGAGAACCGTGACCACGACCAGATTCTGACTCGCTTCGACGGCGACTGCGTGGAACGCGTCGTCGCCGGCCAGCGCGAGGTCCACATCGCCTCGGGTGAATGCGGCGGCGAAATCCTTGTTGGCGCGACGCATCGCGGCGATGTCGCGCTTGTTCATCAGCGGTACAGCCGTCCGGACCGCGAGTGCATGCATCGATGCCGCGACCGCCTGCGCGTCCAGCACCGCCTTGCGTTCGATGGTCGACACGATGGTCGAACGCCCGGGCTGGGTGTGTACGAGGCCCGCCAGTTCCAGCCTGGCCATGGCGTCGCGAATAGGTGTACGCGACACTCCGAGCCACTGTTCGAGTTCGGCATCCCGCAGCCGCTCGCCGGGCGCGAAGGTGCCGTCGACGATGGCGTCGCGAATCGAGACGTAGGCGTTGTCGCGCAGCAGGGAGCGCTTGTGTTTTCCGAGCTCGACGGGGACCGGCATGCAAAATATCGTAGCCCACCGCTTTCGCTGGCGAGGCGTCCCACGTACAGTATGCGATATATTGCATCCTGCATGACACACCGATCAAAGGAGAACCACGTGGCGATCGCGGACTTCGAGCGTTATCCCCTCACCTTCGGCCCGAGCCCGATTCACCCGATGGAACGATTGAGCGCACACCTCGGCGGGGCCAAGATCTGGGCCAAGCGAGAAGACGTCAACGCAGGATTGGCATACGGCGGCAACAAGACTCGCAAGCTCGAGTACATCGTCCCGGACGCTCTCGCGCAGGGTGCCGACACATTGGTCTCGATCGGTGGCGTGCAGTCCAACCACACGCGGCAGGTGGCTGCGGTCGCCGCAAAGCTCGGACTCAAAGCAGTTTTGGTGCAGGAGAAGTGGGTCGATTGGCCGGATTCGGTCAACGACAAGGTGGGCAATATCCTGCTCTCCCGCATCATGGGTGCAGATGTCCGCCTCGATCCGTCGGGCTTCGGAATCGAATTCAAGGACAGCTGGCAGAAGGCCATCGAGGACGTCGAGCGAGCGGGCGGCAAGCCCTACGCCATTCCCGCAGGCGGCTCCGACCACAAGCTCGGCGGACTGGGCTTCGCCAACTGGGCGTACGAAGTACAGAAGCAGGAAGAGGAGCTCGGCGTCTTCTTCGACACGATCGTCGTGTGCAGCGTGACCGGGTCGACGCATGCCGGCATGATCGCCGGGTTCGCCGGACAGGAACGGCCACGTCGAGTGATCGGCATCGATGCGTCCGCCAAGATCGCCCAGACCCGCGATCAGGTCGCCCGAATCGCCCGTAACACTGCAGAACTCATCGAACTGGGACGCGAGCTTCGCGACGACGAGATCACCGTCCTCGAAGGCTGGGCCGGCGACTACTACGGAATTCCCGTCGACTCCACGATCGAGGCGATCAAGCTCACCGGCCGTCTCGAAGGCGTGATCATCGACCCGGTGTACGAGGGCAAGTCCATGGCCGGACTGATCGATCTGGTTCAGCAGGGCGATATCGGCAAGGACTCCACCGTTCTCTACGCACACCTGGGTGGCCAGCCCGCCCTCAACGCCTACAGCGGAATCTTCTGAGCTGGACTTCGCGGTACCGGTGCCCGAGGATCGACAGGTGATCCTCGGGCACCGAACCTGTTTCTGCACCGGCCGACCCGAGTCGGCACGACGAGCGAAGGTGTACGCATGAGGCAGCGCTCCGACGAGTTGGACTCGCTGAGTTGCCGAATCACGGCGGCGCTGCAGGTCAATCCCCGGGCGTCCTGGGTCAGCATCGCCGAGGCGCTCGGTGAACCCGAACGCACCGTCACCCGACGCGGCAAGGAACTACTCGATTCCGGAGACGTGCGCGTGGTCGGCGTCATCGGCGCGACAGGCGCGGTCGTTCTGCGAGCTCGATGTCACGTCGGTATGGCACGTGCCGTGGCAGTCGGGTTGGCGCGCCGCGACGACACGATGTTCGTGTACGCCACGTCGGGGCACGAGGAATGCGTCGCCGAAGTCCTGGTCGACGATGCCCATCTGGCGGATCTGATGCTCGACGACTTACCCGGCATCACCGGGATCAGACGCATTCGGGTAGATCCCATCACGCGGGTCTATCGCTCGGTCCGCGAGTGGCGGCCGGCGATTCTCGATTCGCACCAGATCGCGGCTCTGACGCCTCCCGTACACGAGGGCTACCAACCGGACGGCCGTGTGGGACCGGAGATCTCGACCCTGCACCGCAGCATTCTGCGCGTCCTGGCCGAGGATGCCCGGACGCCCACCTCGGACATCGCGCGCGTCGTCGGCGCTACCGAGAACACTGTCCGACGCCACATGGACACTCTGGAACAGACCAACAAATCCCGACTGCGGGTGGTCGTCGAGCCGGCGCTGCTGGGGTATTCGGCGGAAGCCCTTGCCTGGGTCAAGGTTCCGCCTCGACACCACGAAGCACTGGTCGAGCTCTTGCTCGCACATTCGGAGGTTCGATACGCGGTGGCCCTCGCGGGCTCGGACAGTCTGCTCGTCAACCTCGCGTGCCCGGACCGAATGGCGTTGCATCGCATGACAACGGCGTCGGACTGGGCCGCCCTGGCCGACGCGATCTCGGTCGTGTCGATTCTGCGGGCCACCAAACGCAGCGGCAACCGTCTGCTGGCCGCGGACTCCGCGTCGTACCTGTATTGATCCGGTACGACGCGGCAGTCACTGCGGTCAACGGATCGGTGCGCCGGGGCCGAGCGGGATGCCGAGCATGTACCAGACTGCGAACAACGCCGCCCACACGATCAGCATGCCCAGCGCGACAGGGATGGTGAACGAGGCGAGGGTACCGATGCCTGCATTCTTCTTGTAGCGCTGGATGAGTCCGAGGGTGAGCACGAAGTAGGCCGACATCGGGGTCATCGCGTTGGTGCAGGAATCGGCGATTCGGTAGACGGCCTGGGTGGTTTCGGGGTTGACGTCGATGTACATGAGCATCGGCACGAGAACCGGGGCCAGCATCGACCACATGGCCGAACCACTGGTGACGAGCAGGTTCATCACCGAGATCAGCACCAGCATCATGGCGAACACCACGAGGGGGTGTAATCCCCCGGCTTTCAGCAGTTCCGCGCCCTCGACCGCAACGACGTTGCCGATGCCGGTCCACTTGAAGTAGGCGAGGAACTGCGAAATCGCGAAGAACAGCACCAGGATCGGAGCAAGGGTCTTGATGCCGACGGCCATCGATTCCGGAATCTCACGGAGCTGCCGAAGACTGCCGGTGGTGCGTCCGTACACCCATCCGACCAGGACGAAGGCGATCGCGATGAAGAACGCGATGTTCTGCAGCACGATCGACTGCACGAACCCGCCGTCCTCACCACGCAGCGGCGACGAGGTAGGAAGCAGGGCGGCGACGACGACGGCCACGTACACCGCCAAAGCTGCTCCGGCGCGGCGCATTCCCTTCTTCTCGATCGGCTCGAGATCGAGTGCCAGCTTTTCTGCGCCGTCCTCGACGCCCTCGTCGGCATCGAGATTCATGTGCTTGGCCATCACCAACTCCACCACCAGGGTGATGAAGATCGAAATCACCAGTGACGACGCGAGACTGAAGAAGTAGTTGTCCACCGGGGTCACGCTGTAATCGGCATCGACGATCTGAGCGGCGGAGGTCGTCAACGACGACATGATGGCATCGCTGGGTGTGATCAACGGTGACGCGTTGTAGCCACCGGCGATGGCGACGAACGCCACCATCATGCCCAGTACAGGACTTCGGCCCGCTGCCTTGAACGCCATTGCCGCCAGCGGAAGGACGACGATGAATGCCGCGTCGAACATGACGTGAGACATGGTCCCGGCGAAGGCAACCGAGAACGTCACCCACTTGGCGGGCAGCTTCACGATGGTGGCGCGCAGCAGCGTGGTGAGCACACCGGAATGCTCGGCGACGGACACACCGAGGATGACGGTCACGATGATGGGGAGCGGCGCGAACCCCGCGAAGTTGTCCAGTGCCGTTCCGAAGATCATGGCTACGCCGTCACTGCTGAGCAGGCTGCGAACCATCGACACCTCACCGGTGCTGGGTAGCACCACCCCGGTGCCCAGTGCGGCGAGGATCGCGCTGACCACTGCCAGCACTGCGGCCAGAAGCCAGAACAGCAGGAAGGGGTGCGGCAGTTTGTTGCCGACGCGTTCGATGCTGGACACAAGACGGAACAGTGTCTTCAGTCCCCAGGGCATTCGTGCTTCGGGCGCATCCGCAGTTGCCGGTGGACCGTCGATCTGACTGGACATGATTGACTCTCTTTCGCATACCGTCGGATTGCGACCGAGCCCCGGGCTCGGATGTCCTGCTCACTCAAGTCGGTTCACGTTGCCGATATGTTGCATGTGTGAAATTTTCGGCCGTCTGAGCGAAACCGCCAATCCAACGGCGAAAACGCTCAATGGACGACGATAGCCCGGTGGGCTCCGCGCGGTGGTGCAGTCTTGAAACAGGCTTCCGACAACAACTCCGGCCGATCCGGATCGAAGCGAGGAGTTTCATGACCGGCGACATTCAGTCACTGTCCCTGCGCGCGCTCGCGGCACACATCCGCGATCGCGAGATCTCGGCCCGCGAGGCGCTCGAGTCGCATCTGGCTCGCATCGACGACGTCAACCCTGTCGTCAACGCGATCGTGACCTTCGACATCGATGGGGCGACCGAACGTGCGAGTGCAGCAGACCGCGCAACGGTGTCCGGCGAGGCACTGCCCGTTCTGCACGGCGTCCCGATGACGCACAAGGACAATCACCTGACCGCCGGTCTGCGCACGACTTTCGGCTCGCCCATTCTGGCCGACAACATCCCCACCGAGGACTCGGGCATCATCGCCCGCCTCAAGCGCGCAGGTGTCAACACCACCGGCAAATCCAACGTTCCCGAATTCGCTGCAGGCTCACACACTTTCAATCCGCTGTTCGGTACCACCACCAATCCGTACGATCCGACTCGCAGTGCCGGCGGCAGCAGTGGCGGTGCCGCCGCCGCCATCGCCGCCGGGATACAACCGGCGGGCGACGGGTCGGACATGGGCGGGTCGCTGCGCACTCCGGGATCGTTCTGCAACCTCGTCGGATACCGGCCGTCGTTGGGCCGAATTCCGATGCTGCCCGCCAAGAACCCGTGGGCCTGGATCGCTCGGCAGGGCGTGCTCGCGCACGACATCGAGGACGTGCGCTTTCTGATGCGCGCACTCGCCGGTCCGGATTCGTCCAGCCCTCGTGGTCTCCCGCTCGACGACTCGTACCGCTCGGAGGAGGCCGGCTCGCTGCGTGGGCTGAAAGTAGCGTGGACAACGGATTTCGGTCTCGGCGTACCCGTCGACCGTGAGGTGATCGACGTCCTGAGCCGCCAACTGCACGTGTTCGAGCAACTCGGTGCCAGTGTGGACGTCGATTGCCCGGACCTGTCCGACGCGGACGAAGTGTTCCAGACGACGCGTGCCTTCGACTTCGCCACCGCCTACGGGCACCTGTTGGACGAACACCGGCATCGCATGAAGAGCGCCGTGCAGTGGAACGTCGACAAGGGAATGGCGCTCACGACACGAGACATGATCTCCGCCAACACCGCTCGCAAGAACCTCGATACCGCAGTGCGACAGTTCTTCTCGCGATACGACGTGTTGATCGCGCCTGCCGTTCAGGTACTTCCGTTCCCCGCGAACGAGGAGTACCCCGCCGTCGTCGACGGCACGCCGATGAACAATTACCTCGACTGGATGCGGGCCGCTTCGCTGATCTCGGCGACAGGCCTACCGTCGCTGTCGATGCCCGGCGGCTTCAGCTCATCCGGCCTTCCGGTTGGATTGCAGATCGTCACCGCCGATCGCGCCGATCACCTGCTGCTCCGGGTAGCGCATGCATTCGAAGCCGAGACGGCATTCCACCGTCGTGCGCCCGAATCGGCGGCCGCCACCGTCTGACAGATCCGGCGGGCCGAGTTCAGGACCTGGCGACCGCGGCGACGATCAGATCGGTCAACTCCCCGATCGCTTCGGCCGGTGTGAGTGACCCGGATACGGCACCGTGGGACAACGCGTCTGCGGCACCGAAGACGGCGGTCAGAGATGGCGTGGACATGCCGTCGGCATCGGTGAACGGACGCAGAATCTCCCGACACCGCTCGAAGTAGGCGCGCTCGGCGGTGCGCTTGACCTGTTCGAGTTCGGGCGAACCTTCGAGTGCCGCAAGCACACCCGTCAATTCCCTCCCCTGGGCCAATGTGCACCCCACGTAGGAGTCGGCAATGGCCTGCGCCCGACCGCGGACCGTCATGGGTGCCGAGTCGAGAGATTCCTCCAGCATCGCCGCCTGCCTGGCATCGAATTCGGTGAACAGAGCGGCAAGAAGTTCGGCGCGGGAGGCAAAGTGGCTGTACACCACCGGTTTCGCGACACCGGCATGCTCTGCGAGCCGTCCGAGAGTCAACGCGTCGGCTCCTTCGGCGCGTACGAGAGCCCAGGACACCTCGATCAACTGGGCGTTTCGATCGGAGCGCGACAGCCTCGTCCGTGCCATTCCGCCACCTCCTTGCTTATGTACTAATAGTAACCTACTGTTGGTACATAGCCGATCTTCCCCAGCCGAAGGAACAGCCATGAACACGCTCGTCGTAGTCTCCCATCCCGACCCGCACTCTCTGACCCATCAGGTCGCTCACTCCGTAGTCGAGGCCATCCGATCCACCGGCACCACCGTGGAGACCGCAGATCTCGCCGCAGAGAGCTTCGATCCACGATTTTCGGCTGCAGATCTGAGCCTGTTTCGCGGAAACGGAAGCACACCGTCCGATGTAGCCGAGGAGCAGACACGGATCGACCGCGCCGAACACCTGATTCTCGTCTTCCCGATGTACTGGTGGTCGATGCCCGCACTACTGAAAGGCTGGATCGACCGCGTGTTCGTCGAGGGCTGGGCCTATGAATACGGGGACAGAGTATTCGTGAAGAAGCTGGACCGACTCACAATCCATCTGGTCGTCGTCGCGGGAGACGATGCAGACAGCTTCGAGCGCCATGGCGTCCATCAGGCCATTCGAACGCAGATCGAGCGCGGCATCATCGAATACTGCGGTGCCACAGTGGGATCCACGAACTTCGTATACGGGTCGGACACCAGGAGTCGCGCGGAACTCGCTACCGAGATCTCCGCTATCGGTAGCACGGTCGCAGACCGGGTCGCCGCGCAGCGCGCGCTCACCTGACCTGCCACCGCCACGCGGGACGAGGGTGGTCAGCGATTCCGCTTCTGCTCGGCACGGATCAAACCGCCGGCGACGATCAGCCGCTGAATTTCGCTCGTGCCCTCGTACAGGCGGAGAAGACGGACATCTCGATAGATTCGCTCGACGGGAACGCCGCGCATATATCCTGCGCCGCCGTGGATCTGGACCGCGAGGTCGGCAACTGTGCCGACCATCTCGGTGCAGAACAGCTTCACCGCCGACGGCGCGATCCGTCGATCGGTGTTTTCCACCCAGGCTCGGGCAGCCTCACGCACCATGGCCCGGCCTGCCATGACTCCCGTCTGCTGGTCGGCGATCATCGCCTGGACGAGTTGATGATTGCCGATGGGCTCGCCACCCTGCGTGGAGGACGCAGCGTAGGAGACGGATTCGTCCAGGGCACGCTGCGCTTGACCGACGGCGAGCGCTGCGATGTGGACGCGGCCACGCGCCAACGACGTCATCGCCGCCCGGTATCCGATGTCACCGTTGCCGCCCACCAGAGCGTCGGCGTCGACCTCGACGTCGGTGAACGTCACATCCGCGGTTCCTGCTCCCTGCTGACCCATCTTCGCGTCCTTGTCACCGACCTCGACACCCGCAGCGTCGGCGGGGACCAGAAACACCCCGATCCCGTTGCCGCTGTTCGGCTTCGGGTCCACTCGCGCGAACACGACGAACAGGTCCGCGATGGGCGCATTGGTGATGTAGCGCTTGCTTCCGCTGATGATCCAGCCAGTACCGTCCACTACTGCCGTCGTTCTCAGCCCTGCCGGGTTCGAGCCGGCACCGTCCTCGGTCAACGCGAACGACGCGACGACGTCGCCGGCCGCCATGCCGGGCAACCACGTTGCCTTCTGCTCGTCGGTGCCGAACCCGACGAGCACCTGGCCCGCGATTCCGTTGTTGGTGCCGAACATCGACCGCAACGACAGTGTGGTGTAGCCGAGCTCCATGGCAATCTCGACATCCTGAATCAAGTTCAGGCCGAGACCACCGAACTCTTGCGGAATCGCGTATCCGAACAACCCCATCTCGGCGGACTGTCTCCGGAGATCGTCGGGAATCGAATCGGCGTTCATGATCTCGAGTTCACGCGGAACCACCCGCGATCGGACGAACTGGGAGACTTGCTTCTTCACGTCCGCGAAGACGTCGTCGGGTACCTCGGCATTGCGCACGGTCATGGCACCACTATCGACGCTGCCCACGGATCGGACAACCAACAACCGCGAGTAGTTGACACAACAATCATAGTGGGTACCATCGAATACAGTTGACATCGCAACTACTTCGGATGTCCACCCGACGAAAGGTCTCATCGATGACGAAGATCGCAATCATCTACTACTCCGCAACCGGCCACGGATCCACGATGGCGAACAAGCTCGCCGACGCAGCGACGGCGGCTGGAGCCGAAGTACGCGTGCGGCACATCGCGGAGACGCGCGACCCCAGCACCTTCGCCGAGAACCCCGCCTGGTCCGCCAACTACGAGGCAACCAAGGATCTTCCCGCTGCCAGCGGCGACGACATCGTCTGGGCCGATGGCGTCATCCTCGGATCTCCGACGCGTTTCGGTAGCACTGCAGCACCGTTCCAGAACTTCATGGACTCGCTCGGCGGCTACTGGGCCAAGGGTGAACTTGCGAACAAGGCATACGCCGCCTTCACCTCGAGCCAGACCGCGCACGGCGGCCAGGAGACCACGCTCATCGGTCTCTACACCTCACTGATGCACTTCGGCGGCGTCCTGGTTCCGCCCGGATACACCGACGGACTGAAGTTCGCCGACGGCAACCCCTACGGCGTCAGCCACGTCACCGGCCCCGAGAACAAGAACGAACTGGACGACGCGACCACCGCAGCGCTGACCCACATGGCCACGCGCGTCGTCACCATCGCCGAGGCTCTGGCGAAGTAAAGGCCGGCTCTCGTCACCTCGAGAAGACCGACCGATTCGCGTCCGGGTCCGCACATCGCCAGTGCGGACCCGGACGTAGTACATGCGTGATGACAAACGGCGTGTTTGTCATCTCGGGCGCGCACCGCCATGCTGTGTGCAGGGAACAGCAACTCCGCTGACTTCTGCGAGCGGTCGGTGGCGTCTCCCACCGACTCGTCGCTGCGACGAGTGCGAAACGGACATCGATGAACGATCCCGGCTTCGATCCGCTCGTTCTCCGCGCCCTGTTCGACGAATCCCCCGACATGGTGGCCCTGTCCGCGTTCTCCGGCAGCGTGATCGACGTCAATCCGGTCGGCCTCCGCCTGGTCGGCCTGGAAGAACTACCGTCGTCAGGCCTGTCCACAGCAGATTTCTTCACCGCCCGCGGGCTCGAAGTCTCCGGTGACGTCGAACATGCGTTGCAGACGACCGGTCACTGGCAGGGTCGTACCGAATTACGCCACTTCGTCTCCGGCGGGGGCATTCCCGTTGCCCTGTCCACGTTCGTCGTCCGACGTTCCGGGCGAGAACCCGACCTGATCGCCACGATCGTCCGTGACCGCACCCGTGGACACCAGCGCGATCTGGACCTGCTGGCCGCGGCTGTATCGGCGGAGAGAATCGCAGTCGAGCAACGGGCACTGGCCGAATTGAGCGCACTTGCCGTCACGGCGGACTTCGATACTGTGCTGACTGCGGCCACGAGCACGGCGGCCAAGTTGGTGGGCGTCGAGTCTGCGGCCCTGGCCCGACGTTCGGAGGACTCGACCGACCCGCTTCTGTCCGTCGACGCGATCACCCGCACGCTCCCACACGATTTCGTGCTTGCCACCGGCGACGGGTCGTTGACCGGTTATGCCTTGGCGCGAAGGGCGATCACCGTGTGTTCCGACGTCGAATCCGAAACACGATTCGACACCTCGGCCATGGCTGCCCTGGGCTTTCGCAGCGGTGCCGCCGTTCCGATCACCATCGGTGCCGGGCTGTGGGGCGTACTGATCCTGTTCGGCCGAGAACCACACGTTTTCGGCGACGGAGACATCGCATTCGTCTCCGCAGTCGCCGGAGTGCTCTCCGCTGCACTCGAACGAGTGGAACTCGACCGCGAGCTGCGCTGGCGCAGCGCGCACGATCCCTTGACCGAACTGCCGAATCGGGCGGTGGCGTACGACGCGATCGACACTGCGCTCGCACAGGTCGCGGACACCGGCGGCCGAGTGGCCCTGCTGTTGCTCGACGTCGACGATTTCAAGATCATCAACGACAGCCTCGGCCACGACGTCGGAGACCGCGCACTCGTGCACTTCTCACGCCGCCTGGCCGCGACCGCGAGACCTGGCGATACCGTGGCCAGGCTCGGCGGCGACGAATTCCTGATGATCTGCAATCACATCGACGACGTCGCACATGCCGAACGCGTCGCCGAGTGCATCCGTTCCGCTCTCGCGGCCCCTACCGCGGAAGACGAGGGCGACGACCCGATTCCGGTGAGCGCCAGCATCGGAGTTGCGGTGTCCACTGCGGGCTCGACCCGACGCGAGCTCCTTCGATCGGCCGACCTGGCGATGTACCGCGCCAAGGACACCAGGGCCGGGCACGCCGTCTTCGACTCGAGCGACCTCTACGACGCCGACCGTGTGCGCTCCATGTCGGTGGACCTGCGCCGCGCCGTGGCCTCCGGCGACCTGACACTGGACTACCAACCCGTGATCGACGTCGAGACCGGACACATCGTTTCCGTCGAAGCTCTGGCGCGTTGGCAGCACCCCAATCTCGGTCCCATCGAACCGTCCGAATTCGTTGCCGTGGCCGAACGCACGGGTGTGGCAACGCTTCTCGACGATTGGGCCCTCACCACCGCCTGTCGACAACTCGTCGACTGGCGCGGGCTGGGCTGCGTCGGCATGCGCGTCAACATCAGCGCGCTGCAACTGCGCGACCCGGCCTTTCCCGATCGAGTGGCTGCCGCCCTGCTCACCACCGGTGCGCACGCTGACGGCGTCGTTCTCGAACTCACCGAGACGGAATGGCTCGCCGACACCGGCACGGTTGCGTCCAATTTGGCGAGACTCCACGAGATGGGAGTTGCGTTGTCACTCGACGATGTCGGGAAGGGCTACAGCAGCCTGGCCTACCTCGAACGATTCCCGGTGATCGGCAGCTTCAAGATCGACCGAACGTACATCGACGCTCTCGACACCGAGCGAGGACGAGAAGTGTTGACCGCCATCGTGTCACTGGCGAAAGCCTACGGCGTGACCGTCGTGGGCGAAGGCGTCGAGACGCAGGCGCAACTCGACGCCCTCACCGCAGCCGGATGCAATCTGGTGCAAGGGTTTCTGCTGGGTCGGCCCGCCGACGCCGAGCACACGGCGCTACTACTGTCCCGTGACAGCGCAGCGCGACAACGCTGAGCACGTCGAACACGGGCCTCGATCTCACCGCCGGGGGCGCGCCGATGCGACGAGCATCGCCAGACCCATCTCGAAGGCGCGGGTGGCAATGGGATCGTCGGCATCCTCGTGTTGGACGGTCTCGTAGGCCGCGGCCAACCGCGGGAAAGCCTCCTCCTGGCCGGCAGGATCGAATACGACACTCGGGCCGGACATGTCGAGGACACTGCCGAGGATGAACGATTCGAACGCGGTCAGCAGAGGCAACACGTCCCTGCTCGCCCAGCCCACCGCCTCTGCGGCAACAGAGAAATCCTCGTACTCCGCCAACAGCACCGGGGTCGATGCGCGTGTGGTCATGAGGAGGGGAACGGCGCGGTGATGCTCTGCGAACGCCAATCGATAGGACCTCGCCCATTCGACGAGGCCCTCCTCCCAGGGCAATTCGCGTAGCGGTGCCGAGTCGATTCGGGCCGAGACCAGAGCTCGGACGTCTTCGATCATCGCCGCGCGGTCGGCGACGTGGTTGTAGAGGGAAGTAGGGTTCACGCCCAATTTCAGCGCCACGCCCCGCATGCTCGCACCGTCGGCTCCGTGCCGATCGACCAGGGCCAATGCGGTGCGGGCGATCAGGTCACGGCTGAGAATGGCGCGAGGTGGTCGTGCCATGGTCGCCTCCTCTCGGGCGGTCGTCGAGTACGGACAGCCTTGCATGTCGGGATTTTTTTCGATTCACCCGTTCCCAAAACCGACAGTGTGTGTTTTAGTTCTGTCATGACTTCTTCTTCCTTCACCGTGGTCGAGGCCGATGTCGCCGGCGTTTCCGCCGCGCTCGCCGAGGGCACTGTGACGAGCGTCGAACTGGTAGCGCGTTACCTCAATCGAATCGGGCACTACGACCGCACCGGCATCAGCCTCAACGCCGTTCCGGTACTGAACCCCGACGCGTTCGAGGAAGCCCGCGCAGCCGACCGGCGCCGGAGCGCTGGGCAGACCCTCGGCCCGATGGACGGAATCCCCTACACCGCCAAGTCCAGCTACAAGGTGCGCGGCCTCCCTGTGACGGCCGGCTCGCCCGCATTCGAGACCCTCGTCGCGACCGACGACGCCTTCGCCGTGGCCCAGCTGCGAGCGGCAGGCGCCATCTGCCTGGGCCTGACCAACATGCCGCCGATGGCAGCGGGTGGAATGCAGCGCGGACTCTACGGACGCGCCGAAAGCCCCTACTCCGCAGAGTTTCTCACCTCGGCGTTCGGCTCGGGATCGTCGAACGGATCGGGTACTGCGACAGCTGCGAGTTTCGCTGCCTTCGGACTCGCCGAGGAAACCTGGTCCTCGGGCCGCGCACCCGCGTCGAACAACGCGCTCGTCGCCTACACGCCCTCTCGCGGGGTGATCTCGGTGCGGGGCAACTGGCCGTTGGTGCCCACGATGGATGTCGTTGTGCCGCATGCCCGTACGGTCGACGACCTACTGCACCTACTGGACGTGGTCGTGGCCGACGACGCGGTCACCGAGGGCGACCTGTGGCGCATGCAGGAGTGGGTGTCGATCCCCCCGGCCTCGGATGTTCGGCCCGCGTCCTTCACCGATCTGCCGCCACTGCCGTTGCAGGGGCTCCGGCTCGCCGTACCTCGCCTGTACGTCAACGGCGATCCCGACAGCGCATATCCGATCCATACCCGCGATTCGGTGATGACCCTGTGGCAGACCATGCGTGACGATCTGGCGGCTGCAGGCGCAGAAGTGATCGACACCGACTTCCCCGTCGTGGAGAACTACGAAGGCCTGCACCCGAACTCGCAGACCATGGTCGACCGCGGTCTCGTTCCCGCCGAGTTCCTCGACCGCGAGCTGGAAGAACTCTCCGTGTGGGCGTTCGACAGCTTCCTCGCCGCGAACGGTCAGCCAGGCCTGCGCGGCCTGGCCGAGACCGACGGGGCGCGCATCTTCCCGCATCCCACGGGCGCGCTACCCGATCGCTACGGCATTCTGCCGTTCGACACGGCCTACGATCTGGCGGACTACGTTCCCATGGCGAAAGCAGGGGTGACGCCGTTCGATCGCATTCCGTCCGTGGAGGCCGGCATGCGCGGATTGGAAGAGGTCCGCCGCGTCGACTTCGAGAAGTGGTTGCAGGACAACCGCTTCGACGCAGTCGTCTTTCCTGCCGTCGCCGATGTCGGCCCCGCCGACGCCGATGTCGACGTCGCGTCCGCCGACATCGCCTGGCGCAACGGAGTCTGGGTGGCCAACGGCAATCTCGTGCCCCGTCACCTCGGCATACCCACCGTCACCGTTCCCATGGGGTCGATGAGCGACACATCGATGCCGGTCGGCTTGACCCTGGCCGGTGCTGCCTACTCCGATTCGACCCTGCTGCGTCTCGCCCGTTCCGTCGACACCCTCGGGGCACGACGAGTGGCTCCCGCACGCACCCCGGCACTGACCGACGAGCACGTGTTCGACGGCATCGTCGGTGCCGGTGACTCGGATGCCTCCATCGCAGTGACCGACGTGCAGATTCGGCCGGGCTCCGCGGGCGACGAACTCACCTTCGCCGTCCGGATCGACGGCGGTTCCATCGACGACGTACAGGCTTTCGTCGACGGAGTGCGGGTGCCGCTCCACACGACGGGCAGCGCCGTCACCGGGACGGTGTCGATTCCGCCGGGTTCGTACGACACCCTGCACAGTGAGTGGCGGGCACCGTACGGTCCCCTCGTCGTCGCCGTCGCCCGCTGCGCAGACGGTGGTGTCGCCGGTGCCATGGCGACCACCGACGGATCGCCTCTCTGATCATGACCATTCCACTGACGCCCGACGCCACCCGGCTTCCACTGAACACTCGACGAGCGACGTCGACATTCGGTATGTCCGTACTCGGCCTGCTGACCGCAAACTTGTTGCCGTTCATGGTGATCGCACTCCAGGACTCCCTCGGCGTCAGCGTCGCCGAGGCGGGGACCATCATGACGGGCTCGCTGCTCGCCACCGCGCTGGCCTGTATCGCCGTCACCCGACTGGCCGAGGGGTCGCGGCGGATCGCGGTAGCCCGAGTCGGTCTCGTGGTGACCGCACTCGGATTCGGTGTCGCTGCGTTCCCGCTCGGTGCCACCGTCACCGTCGTCGGCGTCATCATCGGAGGTGCGGGAGCCGGCGGCGCACTGGCCGCGAGCGGTGCAGCTCTGGCGGCACTGCGCAATCCCAACCGGATGTCGGCGGCCAACGGACTCGTCAACCGAGCCGTCGTGACCCTCGTCCTCGCGGTGATCCCGCTGGTCGGGGTCGGCCTGGGCAGTGTCTACGGATTCGTAGCGGCTCTGGCGATCGTTCTCCTGGTGACGTCGGGTTGGTTGCCCGCCGCACCCGTACTCGACTCACCCGACCCGGTGCGACGGGCTGTGGAGCCGCCGGCCTCGGTCGGCACGCGGCGCATCACAGTTGCCGGAGTGTCCCTGCTGGTGATGTACGCGGTGTGGGCGATCAGCGAGGATTCGCTCTGGGCGATCGCAGGCACCATGGGCGCAGACAATGCGCAGCTGAGCGACGCAGCACTCGGTGTGGTTCTCAGCGCGTCGAGCGCAGGGGGATTCTTCGCCGCCCTCGTGCTGATCCTGCTCGGCGACCGGGTGGGGCGCGCGCTTCCGATGGCGGTCCTACTGATCGTCGGTGGCGCCCTGAAGCTCGGCACGTCCCTCGCGACCGATCCCACGGTGTACGGCGTGCTGCTCGTCGCGTGGAACTCGGTGTACCTGGCGGCATTCCTGTTCTTCATCGCCACCGCGGCCGCGCTGGATGCCAACGGCAGATTCTCGGGTCCCTCGCTCGGCGTGTATCTCGTGGGTACCAGTTTCGCCCCAGCGTTCGGTGGTTGGCTCGTGGAGTCGTTCGGCTACAGCACATTCGGCTGGGTCGTAGGCGTGACCAGTTGGTTGTTGGTCGTACCGGTCGTTCTCGTCGCACGCTTGTCCACCCGCGTCGAACAGGCAGAAAACCAAGCACGGCAATCGGATTCGCTACCGCAGGAGACATCTCGATGACAACCCCGACCACCCGGACCGCACTGGTGAACGGCAGGATCCTCAGTTCCTCCGGCACCCTGGAGGCCGTCGCCGACGGCACCTTGGCCGAGGCCGATCGTGTGGTGATCGACGGCGACCACATCGCCGAGGTGCACCTGCCCGGCATCTCGCACGCGGCGTCCGCCGACGTCACGGAGGACCTCGAAGGCCGATTCGTCCTCCCCGGATTCGTCGACTCGCACGTACACCTGTTGTGGCTCGGTGCCGGGCTCAGCAGCGTAGCCCTCACCGACGCAGGCGATCTCGCGGAGATTCGACGCCGGCTGGTCGACGCACGAGAATCCCTCGGCTCCGAGGCGACCATGCTGCGCGGCCGCGGATGGCTCTTCGATGCCATCGACGGTGAACCCACCGCAGCCATGCTCGACGAGGTCGTCTCGGACATTCCGGTGTTCCTCGACTCCAACGACATGCACTCGATCTGGGTCAACACCGCCGCACTCGAAGCGATGGGAATCGACGCGACGACAACGGATCCGGCCGGTGGCCGGATCTCGCGTCTTCCCGACGGCTCACCCGCCGGGATGCTGTACGAACGCGCCGCGCACGAATTGGGTTGGGCCTACCTGTCTTCGGTCACCTCGAACCAGGATCGAGAGCGACACATAGGGCGTGCGCTCGACGCGTTCGCGGCCGCCGGTGTCACCTCGGTCGTCGACATGGGGATGGACGAAGACGGCTGGCGCGCGCTGTGCGGTGTCGCGCAGCGCTCGGGAGGCCGGCTACCAGTCCGTGTCTCGGCGCATTGGCTCGTCGTCGATACCGGTGACGCGCAGCGCAATCTGGACCAGGTGAACCGTGTTCTCGAGCTGCGGAACGACCCGACACCGTGGCTCGAGCTCGTCGGTATCAAGCTCGTACTCGACGGTGTGATCGACGCGTGTACCGCAGCGTTGAACTACCCGTACGCCAACGGCACCAACGGAGACCTGTTGTGGAGCGCCGAGGCCCTTCTACCCGTCGTCGTCGCCGCGGATGCTGCACAACTGCGTCTGGCCATCCATGCCATCGGCGATCTGGCCAGCGACATGGCCCTCGATGTTCTCGAGGAGATGATCGACGTCAATCCGCCGTGGGATCGACGACCGCGGCTCGAGCACCTCGAAATCGTCAGCGATCGGACACCCGACCGAATGGCTCGGCTGGGCATCACGGCATCGGTACAGCCGGTGCACTCCGACCCTGCGATCCAACCGAACTGGCGCGCCCAGTTGGGCGACGACCGTGTCGAACGCGGCTACCCGTGGACGTTGTTCACCGCTGCGGGGGCCCGCCTGGCATTCGGCACCGATGCCCCGACCGCGCCCCACGAAGCGCTGGCGAACCTGTATATCGCCACCACGAGACGCTCGGCCACCGACCACTCGCTGCCACCGAACGAGCCACAGTTCGCGGTGCCGCTCGACGCCGCCCTACGCCACGCGACATTCGACTCCGCCGCGTCCTTCGATGCCGATTCGCGGGTCGGTCGAGTGCAACCCGGCATGTACGCCGACCTCGTCGTACTGGACGGTGACGTACTCGACGGAGGCAATCTGTTGGCTGTGTCGGTCGTGCGCACCATCGTCGGCGGCAAGACCGTGTTCGAGAAAGAGACCGAGGAAACCCATGTCTGACACCGTGTTCGACTTTTTCGCCCAGCCCGAGCTACCGACGCCGACCCTCGAGTCCGACGAGGTCCGTAGGCTGATGGACGAAAACTTCGGATTGGCATGCACCCTCACCGAACTCGGCAGCCAGCAGGACCAGAACTTCGTGGTTCGCGACATCGACAGCGGTGCCCCGGTCGGCGTCCTCAAGCTGAGCAACCCGGTGTTCAGCGAGTCCGAGATCGAGTTGCAGGACCTCGCCGCAAGCATCGTTGCCGAGCGAGAGCCGACGCTGCGTACCCCCAAGGTGGTCGTCGGCCCGCGCGGACCTATGTCCGCATGGTGGAACTCGTCGCACGGGCGCATCCACGGCCGTGTCATCGAATTCATCTCGGGCACAACGCTGATGGGCTCGAACTATCTCTCCCCCGCCACGACCGCGCGGATGGGTGAACTCGCAGGAAAGGTGAGCGTCGCACTCTCCGATGTCGACCACCCGGCGTCGGGCCGGGTGCTGCAATGGGATCTGCGCCATGCCGATCGCGTCATCGCGACGCTGTTGCCCGACGAGCCGGACCAGGATGTCAGCGATTTCATCACCGACGTCACCGCATCGGCCTTGCGTCAGTTGCATTCGGTGTCGGCCGACCTGCCACTTCAACTCGGTCACTTCGACATCACCGACGACAACGTTCTCGCGCCGACGGCACCCGGGTCGCTCCCCGACGCCGTCATCGACTTCGGCGATGTCAGTCGATCGTGGGCGGTCAACGAAATTGCGGTGACCTTGTCCTCGCTGCTGCACCACGACGGCTTCGCGCCGGTCGACGCACTGCCCGCCATCCTCGCCTTCCATGCCGCACGTCCGCTGAGCGAGAACGAGATCGAGGCACTGTGGCCATTGGTCACCCTGCGCGGAGTGGTCCTCGTACTCAGCGGCCGTCAGCAGGTACGCCTCGACGCCGGGAACTCGTACGCCGACTCCGCGCTGGATCGCGAATTCTGCATCCTCACCCAAGCAGCATCGGTGCCCTGCGCCGTGATGACCGAAACCATCCGTCGGGTTCTGGGTTTGGACGCCCGGCCGCGACCGACCTGGCAGGGCGAACCGTTGGTCGCCGGTATGTCCGACGCCGTGACCATCGACGCGGGCACCACGTCGACCGTCAACGACGAAGGGCGCTGGCTCGACCGACACACCCTGACGGCCGCCGCGCTTGCCGCACTCGATGCAGGCGCTCCCGCCGCAGTGGTACCTGCGTGGTCTGCTCGGCTCACCGGTGGACCCAGCCGCACTCCCACAGAGCCGGCCACGATCTCGACTGCGCTGACCATCTGGCTCGCCCAGGACACCACGCTCGACGTACCTGCAGACTGCTACAACACGCACACCGACGACGGCATCACCGTCACGTCCGGTGACGACGCCGTCCACTTCGTGGGCGTACCGAACTCACCGAATACCCTGGTGCTGCCGGCGCGTACACCGATCGACGTTCAGCTCACCCGATCGAACTCGGGGCCGATACCACTGCGCGTCGAGCCCTCGTACTCCCACGGTTGGTCGGTACTCGCCGGTGACCCAGCGCCGGCACTCGGGCTGCCCGCTACCGTCGTCGCCCCCGAGGACGACACCCTCGAGCGCCGCGAACGGCTGCTCGCCGAGGTCCAGGAGCACTACTACGCGGAGCCGCCCCGCATCGAGCGTGGATGGCGTGAGTATCTGGCCGACGTCGACGGCCGGGTCTATCTCGACATGGTCAACAACGTCGCCTCCGTCGGCCATGCCCACCCGAAGGTGGTGGCGGCCGCCCATCGGCAGATGCAACTGCTGAACACCAACTCACGCTTCAACTATCGTGCGATCACGGAATTCGCAGAACGCATCACCGCGACCCTCCCCGACGAACTCGACACCGTGTTCTTCGTCAACTCCGGTTCGGAGGCAACCGATCTCGCCATCCGGATCGCGATGGCCGCGACCGGACGTACCGACATCGTGGCCATGAAGGAGGCCTACCACGGGTGGACCTTCGCCAGCGACGCCGTCTCGACCTCGATAGCCGACAATCCCAATGCCCTTGCCACCCGGCCGGACTGGGTACACACCGTCGATGCCGCGAACTCCTACCGAGGAAAGCACCGCGGTGACGACGCCTCGAGGTACGCACCCGAGGCCGTACAGTTCATCGACGACCTGGCTGCGGCAGGCACTCTCCCCGCCGGGTTCATCTGCGAGTCCTACTACGGCAACGCCGGAGGAGTCGCACTTCCCGACGGCTACCTCCAGCAGGTCTACGCCGCCGTCCGCAAGCACGGTGGCGTCGCGATCTCCGACGAAGTGCAGGTCGGTTACGGCCGACTCGGCGAATGGTTCTGGGGCTTCGAGCAGCAGCAGGCGATTCCCGACGTCATCGCAGTCGCGAAATCCATCGGTACCGGCCAACCTGTTGGCGTCGTTGTCACCACCCGAAAGATCGCCGACCGCTATCGCACCGGTGGCTACTTCTTCTCCTCCACGGGCGGATCCCCGGTGTCGTCGGTGATCGGTCTCGCCGTACTCGACGTCATCCAGCAAGAGGGGTTGCAGGAGAACGCGCGCGTCGTCGGTGGCCACCTGAAGTCTCGACTGCAGGCCCTCGCGGCCGAGCACCCCATCGTGGGCACAGTGCACGGCTCTGGGTTGTACCTGGGACTCGAATTCATCCGCGACCACTCCACCCTCGAACCCGCCACCGAGGAAACCGAGGCCATCTGCAATCGACTCCTCGAACTGGGAGTGATCATGCAACCCACCGGCGACCACCAGAACGTGCTCAAGATCAAACCGCCCCTGTGCGTCTCGAAGGAATCGGTCGACTACTTCGTCGACTCGTTGAACAGAGTCCTGACCACTGGTTGGTGATGTGCCGGTCCGAAGTCCTCAGGTCACCAGACCGCGCGCTCGATGAACCGATCACCTTCCGACTACACTGAGGAACTGCCAGATGCGTTTGATGGTCGGTTATCTCGCCACCCCGAGCGGCGAGGACGGCCTCGTTCTCGGGGTACAACTTGCCCGAAGCCTCGGTGCTGCTCTTGATATCTGCATGGTTCTACCACCCGAGCGCACCGTTCCAACTCGTGTTCCGTCCATCTCCGGCTACGACGACGTCCTGACGACTCAGGGAATGGAGTGGTTGCGTAAGGCGAGGGCGACGGTGCCCGCCGATATCGATGTCGCGGTGCACCTGTCCGTCCACGAATCCTTCGCTCAGGGACTTCTCGATGAGGTCACTCGGTTGAACGCGCAGGCGATCGTCGTCGGTGCCGCCGGAGACGGCCTGCTCGGCCGACACTCCGTTGGATCGGTGTCCACCGAGCTGTTGCACTCGGCTCACGTCCCATTGGCCCTCGCACCACGGGGTATGCGGCACTCGTCGGTCCAGAAGATCAGAGAGGTCACCTGCGCGCTCGGAGCCCGAGTCGGGGCCGATGTGCTGCTTCGCACAGCGGTGCGGACGGCGGAGAGGATCCGCACACCGCTGCGGTTGGTTTCGCTCGTCGCGTTGGATCCGCAGAACGACCTGCACGACGGTCATGACGCGTTCGACACAGTTCGCGAGGCTGCGGTGTCGCACGCGAGAACGACACTCGACGAGGCGACAGCTGTTCTGCCGCAGGGATTTCCGGTGACGGTGTCGATCGCCGACGGATCGACGGTCGAGTCGGCCGTACGCACGTTGGACTGGCAGGACGGCGACCTGGTCATGGTGGGTTCGAGCCGCCTCGCCCAACCCCATCGACTCTTCCTGGGGTCGACTGCAACCAAGATGCTTCGCGTCCTACCGGTCCCCATGGTGGTCGTACCCAAGCAGGACTTCGAATCATGAATCGAACGAACGAAGGTTCCGATATGACGAACGATGCGGGCGAACAGGCCGGGCCTACGAGTACCGTAAGCGCGAAGGGTCTGGCCACGGGGACAGTCGGCACCATTTCCGGTGCCATTCTGGGAATCTCGTCGGTCGCTCCGGGTTGTACGCTGACCGCAAGCATCGGCCTCATCGTTGCGGCCGTGGGTCTGAAGTTGCCCGCCATATTCATCGCCGGATTCATCCCGATGTTCCTCACCGCATATGCCTACCGCGAACTCAATTCGGCGTCGCCGGACTGCGGCGCTTCGTTCACCTGGTCGACCAAAGCGTTCGGGCCGTACGTCGGGTGGATGTGCGGTTGGGGCATGGTGATCGCCACCATTATCGTGCTGTCGAACCTTGCTGCGATCGGCGTCCAATTCTTCTATTTGTTCATTGCCAATTTGTTCGAAAGTCCCTCCGTCGCAGATCTTCCTGGCAACAAGTTGGTCAATGTCGGTACCACCTTGGTGTTCCTCGGGATTGCCACGTGGGTGGCCAGTCGAGGTATCACGACAAGCGAGAAATTGCAGGTTGCGCTCGTAGGTTTCCAGATGGTTCTTCTTGCCATCTTCGCCGTGATGGCTCTGGTGCACGTCGGCTCGGGTGACTCCCCCGCTGGACTGAGCTTCGATCTCGATTGGTTCGATCCGTTCACCGGAGTGGCCGCCGGGGCGTTCGTTATCGGTCTGACGGGGTCGATTTTCGCGTTCTGGGGTTGGGACACCTGCCTGACGCTGGGCGAGGAATCCAAGGACCCGAAGCGAACGCCCGGGCGCGCCGGACTGCTCTGTGTGTTGACTGTGCTGCTGACATACTTGCTGGTATCGGTCGCTGCGATGATGTATGCGGGAGTGGGCGACACCGGCCTCGGACTCGGCAACCCCGACAACTCGGAAAACGTGTTCGGCGCACTTGCCGACCCGGTCCTGGGCAAGTGGGGCGGGCTGATGCTGTTCCTGGCCGTGTTCGTGTCCTCGGTGGCGAGCCTGCAAACCACCTTTCTTCCCGCGGCGCGCACGATGCTTGCCATGGGTGTGTACGGCGCGTTCCCGAAAAAATTCGCCGAAGTCTCTCCCCGCTTCCTGGTGCCGTCCTACGCCACGCTGGTTGCAGGTGTCGTGACCGCAGTGTTCTACACGGTGGTGACATTCCTGTCGGAGCGAATTCTGATCGATACCATTGCGGCACTGGGAATCATGATCTGTTGGTACTACGGCATCACAGCGTTCGCTTGCATCTGGTATTTCCGCGGCGCACTGTTCGACAGCGTGCGCAACGCATTTTTCCGTTTCGTGTTCCCGTTGGTAGGCGGACTCATACTCCTTGCCGTGTTCGTCTTCTCGTTGGACGAGAGCATGGACCCGAACAATGCCAGTGGCGCGTCCATCGGCGGAATCGGATTGGTGTTCTTCCTGGGATTCGGCGTGCTGCTCTTCGGCGCTGTGCTGATGACCGTCATGAGATTTCGCAGTCCGGCGTTCTTCCAAGGCAAAACGCTCGATCGGAACACCACGGCCCTACGGAACGAGGGCGACCTCTCCGATTACCAGCGACCGGCGACGCTGGATTCCCAGCGCGGCGAATAGTCCGGTCTCCGGCCGACTCGACAATCAACAGGAGTACACACGATGGCTATTGCTCTCGACAGTGAGGTTGCGGCGGCACTGCAGGCGGCCGCAGCGACCTCGGGCGTTCCCACCGCGACCGAGCGAGGCGATGTCTGGACGCTGCGAGCTGTCATCGATGCGACTCTTGCCATCGACCACGGAAAGCTACCGGGCAGCACTGCTGTACGCAGGTCGGATCATGTTGTCGAGGCCGACGACGGATGTGCCGTAGCGATGCGCTGGTACCTGCCGGACAACAGGGTGAGCACCAGTGCCGTCGTCTACGCGCACGGAGGTGGAATGATCAGCGGGTCGCTCGAGCTGTACGACCCAGTCATCGCGCACTATGCCGAGCTGACCGGCGTGGCATTTCTCTCGGTCGACTACCGCCTCGCTCCGGAGGCGACCGGTGATGCCCCCGTCAAAGATGTCTACGCCGCGCTCGCCTGGCTGGTTCGCGAGGCGGATGCACTGGGCGTCGATCGCGAACGCATTGCGATCATGGGAGACAGCGCCGGAGGTGGACTGGCAGCGGGTGCCGCAATCCTCGCACGGGACCACGGCATGGCGTTGGCACACCAGATCCTGATCTATCCCATGCTCGATTCCCGCACTCTCGTACCCGACCCCCATCTGACAGCGACTGCGACGTGGACGTACGACGACAACTTCACCGGATGGAACGCGCTGCTTCCCGAGGGAGTGACGGTCTCGACGCTGTCCTCACCCTCTCACCTCGACGACTTCGCCGATCTTGCACCGACATTCATCGACGTCGGAGACCTCGACATCTTCCGAGACGAAAGCATCGACTACGCGCTGCGCCTGCTTCGCGCCGGAGTGCCGTGCGAGCTGCACGTACGGACCGGTGCCCCACACGCTTTCGAGTGGATCGCACCCGAGGCGGCAATTAGTCGCCGGTCCACCGAAGATCGATATCGAGTCATCGAGGCGCTCTGACGGACTTGCTCGTTGCGACCGGTGACGCGCGATGCCCGACGGTCGCAACATCACCGTCACGTCTCCAACGCGCACTCGACTGTGATGACAGAATTCGCGTATGACGCAACTCGGTCTCGGACTTGCCGCACTCGGACGCCCGGAGTATCTGACCATCGGGCATTCGTGTGCGGTGGACGGGCGGTTCGACCCGGCTGCGCTCGAGCAACATTGCCACGCAGTACTGGACGCCGCCTGGGACAGTGGCATTCGGCACTTCGACGTCGCCCGCTCCTACGGTCTGGCCGAGCAGTTCCTCGGCAGCTGGTTGTCTGCCCGACCGAACCGGCGCGAGGAACTCGTGATCGGCTCGAAGTGGGGCTACGCCTATGTCGCCGACTTCCAGCGGGGCGCGGAGGTACACGAGGTCAAGGAACACTCGGTCGCACGCCTGGCCGAACAGTGGCCGCAGACCGTGCGCGATCTCGGCGGAAAGCCCGACCACTACCTGATTCACAGCGTCACCCCGGACAGCCCTGCCCTTCGCGACGCAGCCCTGCTCGACGATCTACGCGCGCTGGCAGCCGGTGGCACCCGCATCGGCATCAGCACCAGCGGGCCGCACCAGGCCGATGTCGTGCGTGCGGCGCTCGAGATCGGGGTGTTCGACTCGGTGCAGTCGACGTGGAATCCCCTCGAACCGTCCGTCGCCCCCGCCCTGGCGGAAGCACACGAGGCCGGCTGGTTCGTCGTCGTCAAAGAGGCGATGGCGAACGGTCGACTCGTCGCCGAGAACTCCGAACTCGCCGCGAGCGCCGACTCGGCCGGAGTCGGCCGCGACGCGCTCGCACTGGCCGTCGCCCTCGCGCAACCGTGGGCCGATGTGGTGCTCTCCGGTGCCGCCACGGTGGCGCAACTCGAACAGAACATCGCTGCGCTCTCCATCGACCGCGCCGTGATCGCGCCCGGCGACCTGACCATTGCCGACCTGGACATCGCCGAGCCCCCGCGGAGTTACTGGGACAACCGCTCCCGCATGGGCTGGACCTGACCTCTGTCCACCTTCCCGAATCGGCTCCTCCCATCCGAATGTCGGACGCCGATCGGTGTCGCATATTCGGATGGGAGGAGCCGAACCGGCTCGGCATACGAGCATGTCGAGGTAGAGCGGCCCGTCACCCCTGCCCCCACCTGGTGATTGACATCACACGCACCGGCGGCTATCTTTCAAACTGACATCAGTTCAGTTTGATGGAACATTGCAGCCACCTCGAGCACGTGGGTCGAGTCTGCGATCGGATGTCGACACGACTCCACGTCTTACGACGACTCGCCGAGTCCGCGGGAAGTTATCGACGTGCCCGAAAGGAACGCAGGCATGAACAAGTTCAGGACGACGATGGTTGCCGTGGCAGCGACTGCTGCGTTGGTGGGCCTCACCGCATGCGGGGGATCGTCTTCCTCCGCATCCGCTCCGGTCGAGGGCGATTGGGACGCAGTGGTCGCGGCCGCGAAGGAGGAGGGCAGCGTGATGCTCTACTCGAGCCAGAAGCCGGCCAACCTCGATGCCCTGACGGCGGCCTTCGAGGCGAAGTATCCGGAAATCTCGATGGAGTACGTGCGCGGCACCGACTCCGAGATCAACCCCCGCGTCGAGACCGAGAATCGGACGGGAACCGGCATCGCCGACGTCCACATGACGACCGACGCGTCGTGGATCCAGAACGCCGCCGAGTCCGGCAAGTTCTCGACCGAACTCGTCGGCCCCGATCTCGATGCGGCAGCGTTCGATCCGGCGAAGAGCGTGATGAACGATCGATTCTTCTTGACCAGTGCTGCGGTATTCGGTCTGGGCTGGAACACTGCGGCCGTTCCGGACGGCGTCAGTGCGCCCGAAGACCTGATCGATCCGAAGTTCCAAGGCAAGATCGGCATCGTGAACCCCACCGGATTCGCGTCGTACGTGGATCTGTACAAGTTCTACGCCAAGAACTTCGGTGAGGACTACTGGAACCAGATGGCCGAACTCTCGCCGCGGGTCTACCCCAGCGCACTCGCTGTGGCGCAAGCCCTCACCTCCGGTGAAGTGACGGTCAGTCCCATGGTGCAGCCGCTCGTCACCGAGGTTGCCGCAGGCGCACCGGTCGATTGGGCTCTGCCCGACAAGCCATGGGGAACACCCTGGTACTCGGAGGTTCTCAGCGCCTCGCAGCACCCCAACGCAGCACAGGTGCTCGCGAACTTCATGGTGACGGCCGAGGGACAGCAGGCGCTGAACGGCGGATATGCAGCCGTCCTTCCCGACATCGAGGGAGCGGTCGCGCGAGCTCAGGACATCGCATCTCCCGACATCGACGAACTGACTCCTGAGAAGGTCGACCAGTACTCCCAGGAATGGCAGACCCTGTTCCAGGGCTGACTCTCCGCACACAGCACGAGAACGCAGACCGTCGCCTTGTGCGCGGAATGCGAAATGATTTGTGACAGAGACGAACACCGACGGTCGACGTACAGCGGCCGTCGGTGCACGCACACCGATGCTCCGAAAGCGAGTATGCAATGACCTCTCGATTCGCGGTCTCCGGACTGACGAAGACCTATGGTGCCAACGTCGTCGTCGACAGTCTCGACCTCGAGATCGAGCAGGGCGAATTCCTGGTCCTGCTCGGACCGAGCGGGTGCGGCAAGACCACGACCCTGCGGTGCCTCGCCGGGCTGGAGACGCCGCAGGGTGGTTCGATCTCGTTCGCGGGTCGGACCGTGTTCGATGCGGCGTCGAAAGTCCATGTCCCGGCGCACAAGCGAAACATCGGCATGGTGTTCCAGTCGTATGCACTGTGGCCACACATGACGGTCGCCGAGAACATTCGGTACCCGCTGACGGTGCGCAAACTGAAGAAGGCAATCGCCGACGGCGCGGTCGAGACGGCCGCGAACATGGTCGACTGCGGTGCGTTGCTCGACCGGTACCCCTCGCAGCTCAGTGGCGGCCAGCAGCAACGTGTCGCGGTCGCACGCGGGCTCGTGGCGCAACCGGATCTGGTGTTGTTCGACGAGCCCCTGAGCAATCTCGATGCGCGCCTGCGAGATCAGGTTCGATCGCAAATTCACCAGTTGCACCAACAGCTCGGTTTCACCGCGGTGTTCGTCACGCACGACCAGTCCGAGGCGTTCGCTCTCGGCGACCGTCTCGCGATCATGAAGGCCGGAAAGATCGAGCAGTACGACGAGCCCGAGCACGTCTTCGAGAATCCGGCTTCGGAGTACGTCGCCGCATTCATCGGGATGGGTAATCGGCTCGAACTGCGGCGCGGCCACGACGGCTGGGTCACCAGTGGCTCGGACGTCATCGACCTACAGACGGCCACGGTGCGTGAGCGTGCCGACGAGGGCACTCGTGCCGTCGCGCGGTTCCGACCGGACGACGTGCTGTTGCACGACACTGCCGACCAGGTGCCGCCCGGAAACATCGCCCTGCACGCAGAACTCGTGACGTACGAGTACGGCGGTCGGTACTTCGACGTGGCGGTCAAGACCGGCGACGAGCAGTTGACGCTGCGAGCCTCGGCTACCGAACACAGTGCGGCGCTGCGGCGTAGCAGTCCCGGACAACCCGTACTCGTCAGCTTCGCGCCGTCCTGTCTGCGGGTGTACGCGCTGCCCGACGCGTCGTCGGCCGCGAGCTCCGAGCTCGTCGGCTCCGCTGGAAAGACCTCGTGATGGCCACCGCAGTCGACGTCGAACGTCCCCAGACCGCCGAGACGCCCGCCAAGCGCTCACTGCCGATCTCGCCGAATTGGCGCGCGCGAATCGGGTACGCCGCCGTCCTCGCCGTGTTGGCCTACCTGGTCGTGCTCCCCATGGTGCGTCTGCAGATGCTCGCGTTCGAGGACGGAGCTGCCGGATACCGAAGTCAGTACGGCCGCTTCGACATCGGCGTCACCCTTCGAACCACGGTGGCGTTGGCGCTCGGTTCGTTGGTCATCGCGATGGTGCTGGGAACGCTGCTCGCCTTCGCTGCGAGCAGGCTTCCCGCCAAGCTCGGTTGGCTGCGTGTCATACCCATCCTGCCGATCGTGATGCCGGCGGTGGCCAGCGTGGTGGGGTGGGCATTCCTGCTCTCCCCCGGGCCCGGTTACCTCAATGTGCTCCTTCGACTGTTGCCGTGGTGGAGCGGATCGGACAGTGGCCCGATCGACGTGTACACCGTCCCGTGGATCATCGTTCTCACGGGCTTCGGTCTGACGTCGTTCGTCTACCTGTTCGTCAGTTCCGGCATGCAGAACATCAGCTCCGAGCACCTCGAAGCCGCTCAGGTCAGCGGATCGTCCACGGTCGGAATCTTTTTCAAGATCGTCCTCCCGCTGCTTCGGCCGTCCCTCATCTACGGCGGCGGCATCGCGCTGCTCCTCGGACTCGGCCAGTTCACCGGCCCCCTGCTGTTGGGTGCGAACACCGGCGTCAAGGTGCTGACCACCGAGATGTACCGCCGGGTGTCGGAGTCCCCGTCGGACTTCGCGGCGGCTGCGGCCGCGGGCTCTCCGCTGGTGATCTTCGGACTGGTACTGGTGCTGGCGCAGAAGGCATTGCTGGGCAACCAGACTCGCTTCGTCACGCACGGCGGCAAGGCATTCGCTCCCTCCACCGGTAAAGCGACGTGGGCCACGGTCACCATCGTCGTGTTCGCGCTCTTCGCCTTGGTCATCCCGCTGGTGGGTCTGATCATCGTCTCGTTGACGCCGTACTGGTCGGGATCGCTGTCGCTGAGTCTGTTGACGCTGGACAACTTTCGGGCACTGATGGATACGACGGCGGTGGTGGAGTCGGTCCTGACCAGTGTGCTGACTGCACTGGGTGCGGTCGCGATCTGCATTCCGCTCGGCTACCTGATGGCAAACCTTCTCGTCCGCGGTCGTCGGTTCAGAATTCTCGCACTGCTCGCAGACCTCATGACCGCACTGCCACTGGGCATCCCGGCCGTGATCTTCGGCGTCGGGTTCCTGCTCACGTACACCGAACCGCCGCTGATCCTCTACGGAACCAGAACGGTGATCATCCTCGTGTACATCGTGCTGATGCTGCCCTTCTCGACGAGAATGCAGATGACGGCCATGCTGTCGCTCGGCAACACGTACACCGAGGCGTCGGCCACCAGTGGTGCGTCCCCATTCGTGACGAATCTCCGAATCATGTTGCCGCTGATGCGTCCGACGATCCTCAGTGCCGTCGCGCTCATGTTCATTCTGTTGACCCACGAATTCGCTGCATCGCTTCTCGTGCGAGCGTCGACGACCCAGGTGATGGGCACGTTGCTGTTCGACATGTGGCAGAACGGTTCTTACCCACTCGTGGCCGCGATGGCCTTGCTCATGACTGCCGTCACCACGATCGGTGTCGCCGCGGCGATGCTCGTCGGCGGCCGTAACGTGCTCAGCAAGCTGTGACGGGCGTGCAGTCCCGGCTCCGGGACAAGGTCGTTCTCGTCACCGGAGCAACCGGAGGGATCGGTACCGCGATCGTCGAACGGCTGGCCTCGGAAGGCGCAGTGCTCGTGGTGACCGACGTCGACGGGGCCGCGTGCGGCGCACTCGTGGCGGACCGGGCCGACAGCGAACGCCATCTCCCGATCGCCCTGGACATCACTCGGGAAGATCAGTGGCACAGCGCTGTCGAGGCGGTGGACGCGCAGTACGGCCGGCTCGACGCCGTGGTGAACAACGGTGCCATCGGTAGCCTCGGAACCGTCGTCGACGAGGATCTCGACCGATACAACCGAGTTGTCGAAGTCAGTCAGACCGGGACGTGGCTCGGAATGAAGCATGCCGGCGCGTATGTCGAGCGCTCCGGCGGAGGATCCGTCGTCAACATCTGTTCCATCCTCGGCAGTGTCGGCGGCCTCGGCAACAGCTTCGCCTACGCCGCAGCCAAAGGCGCTGTGCGCACCATGACCAAGAACGCAGCCCTGCACTGGGCCACCAAAGGTGTCCGAGTCAACTCCATCCACCCCGGCTTCATCGGCACCACGCAGCTGCTCGAACGCTACGAGGGCTCCGAACGACACAGCGCCATGATCGCGCACACCCCGATGGGTCGACTGGGAACCGGGGCCGAAGTGGCTGCCGCCGTTGCCTTTCTGGCCGGAGACGACTCCACGTTCGTCACCGGGACCGAGCTGTACGTCGACGGCGGCTGGACCTGCGACTGACCGCTCGGGCGGGCTGTCGGGGCGGATGCTTCAGCAGGTGGTGAAGAAGTCCACCCCGTTGGAGGTCCGCACCGACAGTCTGCCGCGCTGGACCAGAACATCGAGGTGCGCCAGCGTCTCGCAGGTCGCCACCATCTGATTGAAGCTGTCCAGGGTGGCGAACGATCGATCGTGCCGAGTCCACGTCAGACCGGCCGCCACGTCCAACCCGGTTGCGCGAGCAGCAGATTCGACGACGCTCTCGGTAGCGGCGAGACGGCGATCGTGGTGTTCGAGCAGCTGCCGGCAACGCTCGTGCACGCCCGCACCCGGATGGCCGTGCGACGGCAACATCGTCCGGTCGGGTTCGTCGAGCATCACCGACAGAGACGTCAGATACTTGGCCAGCGGGAGGTCCCACTCGCCGAGCTCGAACCCGATCGACGGCGTGATCGTGGGCAGAACGTGGTCTCCGGTGTAGCACAGGTTCCGGTCGGTGTCGTGAAACACCATGTGGCCCTTCGTGTGTCCGGGAGTGTGTGCAGCGACTACCGCATGGCCGGGAACGTCGAGGGGACCGGGTTGTAACCACGCGTCCGGTAGCTCCCAGTCCGCGGCGTCGAAGGGTTCGGCCTTCCCGCTCTCCGCTGCGATGCGAGCGATCTCGAACGCGCCCGCGCGCTCGAGTTCACGAATCGAGCTGACCGGAACGTTGCTGCGCAATCGACCGATCGCTTCGATGCCCGGTGCCTCTGCGGCACCGAGATGCACCCGCGTCCCGTATCGACGACGCAGCTCGACGGCGAACGTGTAGTGATCACGATGGACGTGAGTGACGTACACGTCGTGAATCTCCGACGGTCGACGCCCGATGCGACGCAACGCGTCGACGAGCTCGTCGTGCGTGGATGCCCGGTGCCAACCGCCGTCGATCAACACCAGCCCCGTATCGGTCTCGAGCACATAGACATTGATCGCACGCAGACCGTCCTGAGGCATCTGCAGAGGGACGCGATGAACGCCGTCTGCCACTGCGAAACAGCCCGGGTCGGCCCACGACGACGTCATCCCGCGTCGCTCGCGAGGGGCACCATCGTCTTCTCGTCGCCGTACCACATCATCCGTCGGCCACCCATGGTCCCGACGTGGTCGACGGCGGCCTTCCACTCGTCACTGGCCAGGGCCGCTTCGAGTGCGTCGCGCGACTCGAAGCTGAGCACCGACAAGCCGTCCCACCCTTGGGATTTGCTCCCGAATGCTTCGATCAATTCGGTGTGCTGCCAGCGGAGCAAACCGGGCAGGGGATACGTGACGTCGGCATGCTCGCCGCGCCACCACGTGATGAACTGCTCGTGGGTCCACTCTTCCGGGCGGGCGGCGACGAGTACCAGGTTGTACATATTTTCTCCTAAGTGAATTCTGTTCAGTTTCAATGACCACGAAGAGCCGGTGAGACCCCGCTCGCGGGTGCTACTTGCGTACGACGCGGATGGCCGCGTCCGTGACCACGTCGGTGATCTCGTCGATCGTCAGGCGACCGTCGGGGCGGTACCACCGCCATACGCTGACCACCAAGGCGAGTACCAGCCGGGCGGACATCGTCGGATTCGACTCGGCGAACTGCCCCGCCTCGATTCCCCGGCCGACCAGCGCGGTCCAATCCCGCTCGATACGTTGGACCAGGGCGCGGCACTCGACTCGTTCGGCCTCTTCCTTCGCGGACTGACGTTCGGTCGCCAGGAGGTCCATGTGATTGTGCAGGATGCGACGCGCCAAGGCGTCCTGAGGCGATGCGGCCAACGATGCGGCGATCGCCGCACGCAGTGCGTCCTCGGCATGCGTGACCCCCTCGGTGGCCGCGACGAACCGGGCGGCGGAGTCCGCGAGTTCGATACGCATGATCGTCAACAGGCAATGCGCTTTGGACTCGAAGTAGTGGTACAGCGCAGTCTGACCGATACCGACCTCGTCGGCGATGGACGCCCACTTGGTGTGCTCGTAACCCACTTTGCCGAAGTGGTCGATAGCCGCCGACAGAATCCGCGTTCGCTTGGACCGCGGGCTCTCGCGTCGAACGTCGGTTCCTACGGTCATGATTGCCCCTACTCATAGAACGTATGCAGCCTCGGTCGGAGTTTACATTTTTCGATGTGAATTCGAGTCAGTTGCGGCCGCGAGCTGCCTGGCCAGCGCCGTCGCATCGGGACGGGACAGTTTTCCGACGCGATTCTGCGGTAAGTCGTCGACAGTGAAGACGAATTCCGGCCACTTCGACTTGGGGAAGTCGTCCTTGGCCAACTGCGCGGTGACGTCCTCGAGTTCGAGCTCCTCACCACCGGTGACCACGAGCGCTGCGGCGCGCTCCCCCAGCAGGTCGTCCGGTACCGGTACGACACAGACCTGCACGACGGACTGCAGCGAGGCGATCGCCGACTCGACCTCGTTGATGTCGATGTTGCGTCCACCACGAATGATGATCTGTTTCTGTCGACCCATGACGCGAATCGAGCCGTCCGATGCGACCTCCACCAGATCACCGGTCGGAAGAAAACCGTCGGGCGTCAGCTCGGGCGGGACCGGAGTGCCGGCCCGGGCATACCCGACGAACAGCGACGGGCCCTTGACCTGGGCGGCACCGATATCGTCCGCGGGGAGCGGACGGCCGTCCGAGTCGACGGCTCGCACGGTGGTGCCGGGAAACGGCCGACCGTCGCGTCCGAGGCGGATCGACACCGGGTCGTCGTGAGCGGGTGTCGTGTGGCCCAAGCACTCGGACATTCCGAACACCCGGAGGAACGTGGTGTGCAACCACTGTTCGGCCTTGGCGAGCGCGCGCTCGTTCATCGGTCCGCCGCCGACCGTCATGGCGCGCATCGTGTCCAGTGCGCCTTCGGAGTTCGGTGCGACCGAGAGCTGCAGCGCCATGGTCGGTACCAGCATCGTCCAGGCAATCCGGTGTTCCTTCGCTGCCCGCAGAGCCACCTCCGGGGACCACTTCCCGATGGCGACCATCGGACCTCCCAGTAGCGCAGGCAGATACATTCCGAAGCAGAATGCGGCAACCGACGACAGCGGAACGAAGGCACCGATCGCCTCGCCCGGGCGGAGACCGACGGCATCGATGGTGGATCGAGACGCATACCTGATCGCGTCCTCGGATTGCACCACGCACTTGGGCCGGCCGGTCGAACCCGAGGTCATCGCAATCGCATCGCCTCCGTTCCATCGCGCGACAGAGGCGAACGCACCACTCGTCGCTCGTACGCGGTACGAGCCGAAGGCGGGCTTGTCCACGGGAAATTGCTCGTCGGGCACACCCCAATGACGAAGGGCCTCGGGCGTTCCCACGACGACGTCCGGTCTGATGTCCTCGAGGGCCAGCGCGAACTCCGACTCCGTTGCGTGCGGGCTGACCACCGCGACCACACCGCCGGCGAGACCGACACCGAGGGCAGCCGCCACGGTGCCCCAGGTGTTGTCGGCCTGAATCACCACGGTCGGTGGGCTGGGGTCGATACCGCCGAACACGTCGGCGAGGGATGTCGCCGCCTCGACCACGGTCCGGATCGAGTGGCTGCCGTCCTCGTCGACGACGGCGATGGCATCGGGGGTCTGTTCGGCGCGGATGACCATCTCGCGGGCAAGCCGTTTCACTGGTGTGACTCTTTCCTGGTACGTGATGCGCTCATGTCGAGAACTGCACGGCCGGTGACGGATCCGTCTCGCAACCGGTCGTATGCAGAGATAGCCTCGGTGAAGGGGAAGGTGGTGATTTCGGCGCGCAGCAGGCCGTCCTGCGCTAGTGCGACAACGGCTTCGAGATCGGCATGCGTACCCCAGAACGGTGCATCCACCGTCCATCCTGTGGCCAGACCGACATCCTTCCCGACTGTCAGTCGGCCGCCGGCGCTGCCTACCACCACGACAGAACCCCCGGACCGCAGCAGGGCGGCCGCCGGAGCGGTCGTGGTCGGCGCGCCGACGAAGTCGAGGACGAGATCTGCCCCGTCCAGTGCCGTGAGCCGTTGCGTCGCAGCGGAAACGGACTCGTAGAATTCGTGCGCTCCCGAGGACTCGGCCAGGGCAGCGGCGTCGGCCTTGGAGTCGATTGCGACGATGTGCGGCACGCCCATGGTGCGCAGGATCTGCAGGGCGAGGTGGCCGAGACCGCCGACTCCGATCACGACCACGTTGCTTCGGTCGTCGATCACGGCGGAGTTGGTGCGAATGGCGTGATACGCGGTCAGTGCCGCGTCCGCCAGAGGCGCGGCTCCGAGAGGATCGAGATCACCGATCGGAACCAGTACGCGCTCGGACGGCACCAGCATCAGCTCTGCGATGCCGCCCGGGTACCCCAGACCGTTTCCGATGGGGGCCAGCCGGCCGTCGGGACGCCGAGCGAGGCTGCGACAGTAGTTCTCTCGGCCCCGCAGACAGTTCGGGCACGTTCCGCAGCTCCAGATTCCGTGTACGACCACGGCGCGACCGATCCAGGAAGGGTCTGCCGACGGTCCCGCCGAGACGACCGTTCCGGCCACTTCGTGCCCCAGCGTCAGCGGCAGGTCGTAGTCGAAAGTCTCTGCGCTCGAGTTCATCACGTGCAGATCGGATCCGCACAGTCCGGCTGCGTCCACCTGGATCAGAAATTCGTGCCCGGTCGGCACCGGGTCCGGCACCTCCTGGAACTCCGGTGCGCTCCCCCACTGAAGGACCTGCACGGCCAACATCAGCGAGCAGTCCATCCACCGTCGACCACCAGGGTCTGACCGGTCATGTAGGAGCTGGCGTCCGAGGCCAGAAACAGCACGGCACCGTCGATCTCGCCGTCGACGCCGCCGCGTCCGAGCATGGTGTTCCGCCGCACCCACCCTGCGGACTTGTCGTTGGTGAACAGGCCATCGGTCATCTCGGTATCGAACCACCCCGGCACCACGGCGTTGACGCGAATGCCTCGTCGACCCCACTGACCGGCCAGTTCACGAGTGAGGCCGAGCGTGCCTGCCTTCGACGCCGCGTAACTGGCACCGCCGATCGGTGCGGTGGACACCAGTCCGATCACCGAGGAGATGTTGATGATCGACGCTGTTGCCTCGATCGGCATCTTGCCGACCGCATAGGTGGCCAGATGGAACCCGGCGATCAGGTTGACGTCGAGGATGGACTGGAAACCGTCCAGTGTCTCGTCCTCGGCGTTGGGCGGACCGGGCTTGCCCGCGTTGTTGATCACGACGTCGAGCCGACCGTGTTCGTCGAAGCATCGGTCGACGAGAGCTCGCCGGTCGCTGTCGTCGGTGACGTCGCACCGCACGGGCACGATGGCCGGGATCTCGGCCGACAACGCTTCGAGCCGGTCGAGCCGTCGCGCGGCGGCGTACACCGTGGCACCTGCCGCGGCGAGAGCCCGGGCGAAACCGAGGCCGAGCCCCGACGAGGCACCGGTGACCACAGCGACGCGACCGGTCAGCGAGAACATGTCCTGGGTCATGTGTCCACTTCCAAACTGATTGTCGGACAATAGGAGTGATCGGTCAGTAGACGGCGGTACGGCCGCCGTCGACCGGGATGATCGCGCCCGTCGTGTACCCGGCGTCGTCCGAGGCGAGATGGGTGATCAAGCCGGCGAGCTCGTCGGGCCGCCCCAGCCGCCCGGCCGGGAGCCGGTCGACGATCTTGCCGATGAACTCCTCGTCCCAGTTCTCCGACATGTCGGTGGCGAAACCGCCGGGCATCACACAGTTGACGCGCACCGTGGGCGCGTACTCCTGGGCGAACGCGCGGGTCAGCGCATTGAGCCCGTTCTTGGCTGCTGCATACATCGCCTCGGGTGGGCTGGGTCGCTCGGCACCGATGCTCGAAATATTGATGATGGACCCACCTCCCGCGCCCGCCATCCGGTTCCCGGCCACAGCCATCAGCCGGAACGGGCCCTTGAGATTGACCTCGATCGTCTTGTCCCACAGTCCCTCGGTGACCGACACCAGATTCTCAGCCAGCGGCGCGATCCCGGCGTTGTTGACGACGATGTCGAGGCTGCCGAAACGAGAAATGATGTCGTCGACGGCAGGCTCGATGCTGTCCCAGTGTCCGACGTGCAACGCGTACGGATGTGCGCTGCCCGGGCCCGCGTCACCCAGGCTCGAAACCGCGCTCTCGCAGGCCTCGAGCTTGCGGCTCGACACGATGACCGTCGCGCCCGCGTCCTTCAGTCCGCGTGCGATCGCCAGACCGAGCCCACGGCTCGCTCCCGTCACCAGAGCGACCTTGCCGTCCAATTTCGGTGTACTCATGCGTACCTCTTGACCTCGAGTCGGGCGATGGTCCGCAGATGGACCTCGTTGGGGCCGTCGGCAATCTGCAGAGCTCGGGTGATGGCATAGAGCCGAGCGAGAATGGTGTCGTTGCTGACTCCGGCCGCGCCGTAGGTCTGCACCGCTCGGTCGACGACCTTGTGGGCCACCTCCATCGCAGCCACCTTGATGGCCGCCACTTCCGAACGGGCCGAGGCATTTCCGGCGGTATCCATCAACCAGGCCGACTTGAGCACCAACAACCGGATCTGGTCGATCTCCATGCGGCTGCGGGCAATCCACTCACGCACCACACCTTGATCGGACAACGGTCCGCCGAATGCCTGCCGCACGAGCGAGCGCCGACACATCATTTCCAGTGCGCGCTCGGCCATGCCGATCGCCCGCATGGCGTAGTGCATGCGCCCGGGCCCGAGTCGCCCCTGGGCGATGGCGAATCCGTCGCCCTCCTCTCCCAGCATATTGGCGGCGGGCACGCGCACGTCGGTGAACTGAACTTCGCCGTGGCCCAGACGATCCTGGAAGCCGAACATGGGCAGGTCGCGTACCACCTCTACGCCGGGGGCGTCGGACGGAACCAGAATCATGCTCTGCCGGCGGTAGGTGGAACTGTCCGGATCCGACTTCCCCATGAAGATCATGAGCTTGCAGTCGGGATCGAGAACGCCGGAGGTGTACCACTTTCGGCCGTTGACGACGTACTCGTCGCCGTCACGGGTGATGGTCGAGGTGATGTTGGTGGCGTCCGAGCTCGCGACATCGGGTTCGGTCATGGCGAACGCAGAGCGAATGGTGCAGTCCAACAACGGCTTCAGCCATTGCTCCTTCTGCTCCTCCGTGCCGTACATGGCCAGAATCTCCATGTTGCCGGTATCGGGTGCAGAGCAGTTGATCGCCTCGTTCCCGATGATGGAACGGCCGACGATCTCGGCGAGCGGCGCATATTCGAGATTGGTCAGCCCCGCACCGAGGTCGTCGTGGGTCATGAACAGGTTCCACAGCCCCAGATCACGAGCGCGTGCCTGCAGATCCCGCATGATCTGCGGTTGCTCGTGCGGATTGTCGTTCGCGGCGATCTGAGCGTCGTAGACACTCTCGGCCGGATAGACGTGGTCGTTCATGAATGTCTCGAGCGTGGCCGACAATTCGGCCGTCCGCTGTGAGTAGGAAAAGTCCACTTCCGTGTGCTCCTGTCGAGTAATGGTGCGTCAGCGCGCGAGCAATGCGGTGCCGGTGTCGATCAACCTGCGGATGGTCGCGGGCAGCTTTTCCTGATCCGGGTCGATGTGGCGCCCCTCGCGGTGCCGACGCAGGTTGTGTCCCATGATCGCCGCCATCTTGAGCCGTCCCAGGGCGTCGAACCATGTCATGTCCGGCAGCGCCGGACCGCTCCCGGTGTAGCAGGAGATCAGTTCGTCGGTACTGGGCAGACCGGGAACGTCGCGGCCCACCCCGGGAAAGTTGGTGCCGTCGGCGAATACCAGGAACCACCCCAGTTCGACGCGTGGATCACCTGCGCTCCAGATCTCCCAGTCGATCAGAGCCGCCGGCTCGAGACCGTCGGAGATGATGTTTCCCAACCGGTAGTCCCCGTGGACGAGTGTGGGTGTGATCGCCGCTGGAATGTCTCGGCGGAGCAATCGAACCAACTCGTCGGCACCCTCCACGAGTTCCACCGGAACCGCCGCGAGCGTCTTTGACCACCGGTCCAATTCGTCTGCCGGCGAGAGGATGTCGCCCGTATCGGGTATGTCCGCGAGCGGCACGGCATGCAACGCCGGCAGCACCTCTGCGGCTCGCCGCATACGTGCGGCCGCAATACTCGGTTCCACCTCGGGGTCGTCGAGCACCGGTTCGAGCGACTCACCGACGACGAGTTCCATGGCGAACCACGCCGGTTCCTGCTCGTCGACCGCCACTATTGCCGGTACCGGCACCTCGGTATCGGCCAACGCGCGCAGAATCGAAGCCTGCCGGAGCATGTCGTGCCGCCCGACCGAGCGCTGCCCTTCGGGGACCGCCTTGACGACGAAGTCGCCGCCGGAGGTTCCCACCCGATAGGTCAATCCGGAATGGCCACCGAGGAGCGGTTCGAATGTGCTGACGGTGACGCCGAGCTCGGCGTCCAGCGCGGCGGACACGCGTGCGCGCAGGGAGGTTTCGGTCATGGTCGTGGCTCTCTCGGCAGACCGAGCACGCGCTCGGCGATGATGTTGTGCTGAATCTCGTCGGTACCACCGGCAATTCGATAGCCCGGGGCCCCGAGTAGATGCTCGGACCATGCGAACGTGCCCCACCCTCCCGAGTCGGACGTCAGTTCACGCCCGAGCAGTAAGCGCGCGACTTCCGATGTCCTGGCCATCGTGTCGGTGGCCAACAGCTTTCCCAGTGATGCTTCCGGACCTGGATCGTTGCCGGCGATGACGGCACCGGCGACTCTCATGTTGCCGATTCGCTGCACGAAACTACGTGTCACCAGATCGGCTACGGCGTCGCGCTCGATCTCGGTCAGCTCGCGGCCGAGGTTCTGGGCAAGGGCCACAGCGCGATCCGCGTTCGCCAGACCGAGGTTTCCGCCGTCGAGGCGTTCGGCCGCGAGCACTGTCAGGGCAACCTGCCAACCCTTCCCGACCGGGCCCAGCCGAAGGTCGTCGCTCAGGTGCACCCCGTCGAGGTACACCTCGTTGAAGGAGCTGCCCCCCGTCATCTGGCGAATGGGACGTACGTCGACCCCCGGCGCGTCCATCGGGATCAGGAACATGGTCAGACCGGCGTGCTTGGCGACGGTGGAGTCGGTGCGGCACAGAGCGACTCCGTAGTGTGCGACCCGCGCCCCCGACGTCCACACCTTGTGCCCGTCGATCGTCCACGAGCCGTCCTCGGACTGGGTTGCTCGCGTCCGGACCGCGGCCAGGTCGGAACCGGCTTCGGTCTCGGAGAACAACTGACATGCGATGACGTCGGCCCGAAGCATCGCGCGGACGAACCTGGCCCGCTGCTCCTCGGTTCCCCACTGCGCAATGGTGGGCGCAACCAACTGTTGAGTGACAGAGAACATCTCGGTCCTCTTGGGGACGTCGAACGTGTCCTCGACGCGCCGGAAGGCGAGTACGTACGACAACGGTAGGTCGCGGCCACCGTACTCGACCGGGGAATTCAACGCGCCCCATCCCGCATCGAACTTCGCCTGCTCGTAGGCGGCGATCTCGTCGGTGTGCGCCTGCTCTTCCTCTGCGGTCCAATTCTCGAAGACAGCGACCGTATCCGGCCCGTCGCCCCACACGGAGTCGGTGCGCGGCGCGGCCACGGTTGTCAGCCACGCCGTCGCCTGCTCGCCGAACTCGGCGATGTCCGGAATCGTTCGTTGTGTCACTGCATTACCTCTGGTTCGTCTCGGGTCAGACCGTCAGCACGGTGCAGGCACTGATGCCCGGCGCGCCGTACACGTGGGTGAAGCCGACACGCGGATCGCCCGGCACTTGGCGTTCGCCGGCTTCGCCACGTAGCTGAGTCACGATCTCGTGCACCTGGCGCAGACCGGAGGCTCCGATGGGTTCTCCGTTCGCGATGCAACCGCCGTCGGTGTTGATCGGCAGGCGCCCGCCGATGTCGGTTTCTCCGGCCGCGATCATGGCTTCTTGCTCTCCGGGCTCACAGAAACCGCATTCGGCCATGTGCATGATTTCGGCACCGCTCTCGGTGTCCTGCAGCTGCGCGACGTCGACGTCACCCGGAGCGATACCGGCCTGCTCGAAGGCCGCACGTGCCGCGTCGGCGCTGACACTGGTCGGTTCGCCGGCCCCCTGAACGGAGGGGCTGAAGACCTCGAAGGACCCGAATCGGCGGGTCCGGTGGGTGATAGCGGCAATCTTGATCGGCCGACCGGTAGCTCGCGCGACGTAGTCCTCGCCGGCGACGACGATCGCGGCTGCTCCCTCACCAGGTGAACAGAACATGTACCGCGTGAGTGGATCGTTGACCATGTCGGCTTCGGCGATCGTCGTGGCATCCATGGCCTCGCGACGCCAGGCGTTGGGGTTGAGAACTCCGTTACGGTAGGCCTTTTCGGCGACCAGGGCCAGCGTCCGACTCGAGATGTCGTGCTGACGCATGTAGCGAGAGATCTTGGCACCGAAGAACTGGGTGGTCACCATCAGACCGGCCTCGCCGTAGCCGTCGGGTAGTCCCCACTCCGCCGGTCGTGGGTCGAACGCGCCACGCGGATGTTTGTCGAATCCGACTGCGAGCGCGACGTCCGCGGAGCCCGAGCGCACAGCGTTGACGGCCGAGAACAACGCGCTTCCGCCTGTTGCGCAACCGTTCTTGACGTTGGTGAACGGAATTCCGGTGAAACCCAGTTCGGCAACGAGAGTATCGGCCAGGCCCGAGCCGTCACTGCCACCGAACGCGACCTGAACGTCCGGCCAGGCCAGACCGGCATCGCGCAACGCGTTGCCGATCGCGGTGACGGCCATCTGGCGGCCGGACACTCCTGGCTGGCGGCCGAACTTGGAGAGACCGGCACCGATGATCGAAACATTCTGTGTCACTGCGTGATTCCTGTCGATTCCGGTTGCGTGCCGAGCGCGTCGACAGCGAATCGGGGCACCGGCGCGGTGGACGTCAGACGCACCGGTGCCCCATCCAGTTCGTCGAAGCTCTCACAGTCGATGATCGCTTCGATCTTGATGCCCTCGGGCAGTTCCACGTAGCCGACGGCGAAGGGAACGAACCCGCCGACCGGTGGCACGTAGGGAGGAGACTTGGGCGAGAAACGCTGAATCGTATAGGCCCACAGGGTGCCTCGCGTACTCAACGTGATGTTCTCCGCAGTGGGTGTGGCGCACCTGCTGCACATCGCACTCGCGGGGAAAGCCACGGTACTGCACACAGTGCACTTGCTGCCCTCGAGTGCGACGGCCGTTGCCTGCTCCATTGATGCTGCCTTTCGGGCTGTTCGGTCAGAACGCGGACGTGGTGCGGATCAGCGCCCGACCCACTTGGGCTCACGCTTCTCGAGGAATGCGGTGACGCCCTCCTTGCCGTCCTCGGACTGGAGCGCATTGCCGACTGCGAGATGCTCCATGACCATGAGCGACTGGATGTCTGCATCCAGACCGCGGTCGATGCACATCTTGGTCAGCTTCATCATGAACGGGCTCTTGTCAGTGAGGTTCCCGATGAACTCGTCGACGGTCTTGTCGAGGTCCTCGGCCGGCGCGGACGCATTGATCAGGTCGAAGTCGACGGCCTCGGTGCCCGAGAGCAGCTTGCCGGTGAGCATCAGTTCCTTGGTCTTCCGGATGCCGATCATGCGGGGCAGGCGGTAGATGGGGCCGGCACCACCGAACAATGCACGGCGGATGTGGAAGTCGCCAATTCTTGCGTCGTCGGCCGCGATAGCGAAGTCGCACGAGATCATCAGTTCGAAGCCACCGGCGGTGACGTAACCCTCGAGCACCGCAACGGAGGGAGTGTTCATGGAGTACAGACGATCGCACACCTTCGCCGACAGGACGGCGACGTCCATGGCGGTGGTGGTGCCGATGAAGTCCGACAGCAATTCGTCGAGGTCGAAGCCCGAGCAGAAGGTGTTGTTGACTCCGCGAAGCACGAGAACCTTGAGGTTCGGATCGTTGTCCACCTCGACGATGATCTCGTCCAGACGATGCAGCAGCTCTACCGTGACAGCGTTCTTCTTGTGCGGGCGGTTGAGCCAGACGCGAGCGACGTCGCCGTCCTTCTCCAACAGAATGTGGTCGGTGTCGATCATGTGACAGCCTTTCGAGAGTGCAAGTTGAACTGGATTCACTTCAGTATTGATCATCGAGGCGATGGCGTCAATAGCCGATCCCCGGCGACCGCATCAATCGGTCTACACGGCAAGCAAATCGGCGATCCGCGCCCGATGAGCCCGCGAATCACCCTGCAGCGCTTCGTTTCCGAGCACTCGACGGAAGTAGCTGTGCGCCGAGTGCTCCCACGTGAAACCCACTCCCCCGTGCAACTGCACGGCCTCGTGGGCCGCGTGTACCGCGGCATCGCTGCACACCGCACCCGCGACGGCAATCGCCAGCCGGGCCTCGTCGGGATCCTCGTCGTGCACCGCTGCGGCGTACCGGGCGGCCGATCTGGCCCGCTCGAGTTCGACCAGCATGTCGGCCAACCGGTGTTTGATCGCCTGGAACGAACCGATGGGACGGCCGAACTGATGACGCGTCTTGACGTGCTCGAGAGTCATCTGCAGCAGGGCGTCGGCGATACCGGTGTTCTCGCACGCGAGAGCCAGCGTTGCCACGTCCTGTATCCGCGCGATCGCGTCGCCGGCTCCGTCCACCGACACCAACAGCGTCGCGGGGGCACGATCGAACGAGATGTCCGCTTGTCGCCTGGTGGAGTCGACGACGCGTCGATCATGCAGTGCGGAGAAATTGCTAGCGGACACTCCGAAGAGGGCGATGCCGTCCGGGCAGCGGGCACTGACGACCACAAGATCGGCTGCTCCACCTCCGACGACGAACCTCACCCGTCCGCTCAGAACCCACCCGTCGTCGGTCCGGTCGGCATCGACGTCGTCGGACTCGGCAGACAGTGCGCTCACTGCCGCAACCGTGCTACCGCCGAGGATGTCCTCGAGCAGGTCCGAGTTGCCCGCCTCCATCATGACGCGAACGCCGACGGCCGCATGCTGATAGACGGGTTCGACCGCCAGAGCGCGACCGCATTCTTCGACGATGATGCCGAGCTCGACCATGCCGTAGCCGAGCCCACCCAACTCCTCCGGCACAGCCATGGCGGTCACCGACATGTCGTCGACCAGGCGTTTCCACAGTTCGACCGAGTAGCCAGGGGCAGAGTCCGCAGACGCGCGCACCTGCTCGATCGTGGAGTACTTCGCGAGGACTCCACGGATGGCCTCGCGTATCTCGGCTTGTTCGCTGCCGGGCGTCAACGCCGACGGCTCCGAACGAGGCCAGGGGGCTTGTGCGTCGCGGTGAGATGATGACATGTCGCTCCACTCGAGTTGAATTCAGTTCTTTCTCGAACCATAACCGCTCGAACCCTCGACAAACAGGGTTTACCTGAACTAAGTTCACTTCATGTCATTGAAGATTGTGGAGTACTACGCCACCTTGGATGCCGGGCACCTGGACGACGCGGTGGCGATGCTGTCCGAGGATGTCGAATATTCGATGGTCTTGCCCAGCGGGACGAGTCGAAAGACCGGACGAGCCGCGATGCTCGAATACCTGTCCGGTAGACCCCCCGTCGACCGCAAGCACCGAGTTCTCCGATCTGCCGTCGACCAGGACCTGCAGTTCGCACACGGTGCAGTGACCGAAGGCGACCGGACCACGGGCTACTTCGTCGGAACCATGCACGTCCGCTCGGACGGCCTGATCGACCGCTACCAGGTCTCGTTCGACACCGAATTCGACCTACTCGTCACCGATGCAGGAGAAGGCCGATGAACTCCGACACGCGCCCGACCCCCACTCTGCTCCGCTGGTTCGAATACATGGATTCCGACGACCCGGATCGGGTCCTGACCATGATCACGGCGGACTTCCGTATGTCCGTGCAGTTTTCCAAGGGACACGGCGAGGCAGCCGAGTTCGTGGGCGACCGCGACGGGCTCGTCGCCTACCTCCAGCAACGCGAGAAGAGCACCCTGATTCATCATCTCGATCGCGGTGCATCCGTCGACGGCACCGAGATGGTGCTGGGACGGACCACCCGCGACGGAGCCTTCGAGGCGTCGTTCAACGCCTCGGCCCAACTCGACGACAACGGGCACGTCCGACGGTTGCTCATCGCCCGCACGCCGGAATTGGCGTTCGACTAGGAGCCGATCGGCTCGCGAAACAGAGAAGAAAAGAGCGAGATGCCTGAGCAAGCACTGATTTTCGAGGCCATCCGTACCCCGAGAGGCAAGGGGCGCAACGGATCGCTGCACGGCACCAAGCCGGTGGACCTCGTCGCGGGGTTGATCACCGAACTCCGGGCTCGATTCCCCGATATGGATCCGGCCGACATCGACGACGTCATCCTCGGCGTCGTCTCACCGGTCGGAGAACAGGGCGCGGTCATCTCGCGCGCAGCCGCATTGGTGGCGGGCCTCCCGGAATCGGTCCCCGGCACCCAGATCAATCGTTTCTGCGCGTCCGGGCTCGAAGCGACCAACCTGGCCGCCCAGAAGATCGCGTCCGGCTGGGACGATCTGGTGATCGCCGGCGGCGTCGAGTCGATGTCTCGGGTACCGATGGGCAGCGACGGCGGTGCCTTGTTCACCGACCCGGCCACCGCATACGACCTCTACATCGTTCCGCAGGGAATCGGTGCCGACCTGATCGCGACGGTCGAGGGCTTCTCCCGTCACGACGTCGACACCTACGCGGCGGAGTCCCAACGACGCGCCGAGGCAGCCTGGAGTGCAGGCTATTTCAAGAAATCCGTCGTTCCGGTCGAGGACTTCAACGGCGTCACCCTGCTCGACCACGACGAGCACCGGCGCCCGGGAACCACCACGGACAGCCTGGGCACATTGAAGCCGGCCTTCGCCGCGCTGGGCAAAGCCGCGGGTTTCGACGACGTAGCGCTGCAGAAGTACGTCGACGTCGAACGCATCGATCATGTTCACACCGGCGGTAATTCGTCGGGGATCGTCGACGGTGCCGCCCTGGTTCTCATCGGTAGCGCCGCGGCCGGAGCACGCGCAGGCCTGGTTCCCCGTGGCCGCATCGTGGCCACGGCTCAGGTCGGCAGCGAACCGACGATCATGCTCACCGGTCCGACCCCGGCCACCGTCGCGGTGTTGAAGCGAGCGGGCCTGACCGTGGACGACATCGACGTGTTCGAGCTGAACGAGGCCTTCGCCTCCGTCGTGCTCAAGTGGATGAAGGACCTCGACATCCCGCACGAGAAGACCAACGTCAACGGCGGAGCAATCGCGATGGGCCACCCGCTCGGGGCCACCGGCGCGATTCTGGTGGGCACCGTGCTGGACGAACTGGAACGAACCGGTGGCCGCTACGGCCTGATCACCCTGTGCATCGGCGGCGGAATGGGCGTCGCCACCGTCATCGAACGCCTCTGAACCGCCCATCGTCGACACAGAGAAATACGAGAAAACATGAGCGAGAACATGATCGGATGGGAACGCGGTGCCGACGGCATCGTCGTACTCACGATGGACGACGCAGGCAAGAGCGCGAACACGATGAACGATACGTACATCGCGTCGATGGCCGCCACGGTCGAGCGGCTCGAAGCCGAGAAGGACGACATCACCGGTGTCGTGATCACCTCGGCCAAGAAGTCGTTCTTCGCGGGCGGCGACCTCGACGACATGACGAAAGACCCGGGCGCTGTCGACGAGCGGGACGTTGCGCGCGCCTTGACCGAGCGGATCGACGGCATCAAGAGTGTTCTCCGACGGCTCGAAACCCTCGGCCGCCCAGTGGTGGCCGCGATCAACGGCGCGGCCCTCGGCGGCGGCTTCGAGATTGCGTTGCACACCCACCACCGCATCGCAGCGGATGTGCCGGGCACCCGAATCGGCCTCCCCGAGGCCACGCTCGGATTGTTGCCCGGTGGCGGCGGGATCGTCAGAACGGTCCGATTGATGGGACTCGACGCCGCCCTGTCGAAGGTGTTGACGAAGGGCCAGCAGCACTCGGTGGCCGATGCGAAAAAGCTCGGGCTGATCGACGCCACCGTTGCCGCTGTGGACGAGTTGATTCCGGCTGCGAAGGCGTGGATCGCCGAGAACCCGTCGGCTGTGCAGCCATGGGACGTCAAGGGTTTCGAGATACCCGGTGGCGGACCGAGCGATCCTGCCGTCGCTCAGAATCTTCTGGCCGCCACGGCGCTGCTACGCAAGCAGCTCAAGGGCGCACCCGCCCCGGCACCGCGGGCGATCCTCGCCGCTGCGGCGGAGTGCGCGTCGGTCGACGTCGACACTGCGGATCGCATCGAAACCCGCTACTTCGTCTCTCTGATGACCGATCGAGTGGCGCAGAACATGATTCGTGCGTTCTTCTTCGACATGCAGACCATCCGACGCGGCACGTCCCGCCCGGCCGGCCACGATACGTTCACCGCCCGTTCGGTGGCAGTCATCGGAGCCGGAATGATGGGTGCCGCGATCGCCTACGTGTGCGCCAAGGCCGGTATCGAGGTCGTATTGAAAGACCTCGACCAGGACGCTGCTGACCGCGGAAAACTCTACGCCGAGAAGCTCGAAGCAAAAGCTGTCGAGCGGGGCTCCACGACCGCCGAGAGGTCGGCGGCACTGCTCGACCGGATCCGGCCGACCGCGGACGCGACCGAGTGCGCCGCAGTCGATCTCGTGATCGAAGCCGCATTCGAGTCCGTGGAGGTCAAGACTGCGGTGTTCGGGGAGCTCGACGGTATCGTTCCCGCCGAAACCGTCCTCGGCTCCAACACCTCTCAGCTTCCCATTTCTATCCTGGCCGACGGCGTGAGCCGACCCGAGAATTTCATCGGAATCCACTTCTTCTCCCCCGCCGACAAGATGCCCCTCGTCGAAATCGTCCGTGGCCGGCAGACTTCCGATGCGACCGTGGCGAAGGTCGTCGACTTCGTGTTCCAGATCGGTAAGACGCCCATCGTCGTCAACGACAGTCGAGGCTTCTTCACCTCGCGAGTGATCGGCGCGTTCCTCGACGAAGCGATGGCCGCGGTCGGCGAGGGCGTCAACCCGGTCTTCGTCGAACAGGCAGGAGCGCAGGCCGGCTACCCCGTCCCGCCGCTGCAATTGATGGACCAGGTGACCTTGTCCCTGTCGCAGAAGATCCGCAAGGAGAACGAACGCGCGCTGGTGAGCGAAGGCAGCCCGCCTCGCCGACACGGCTCCGATGCGGTGATGGACAGGATGGTCGATGAACTCGACCGCCTCGGTCGCGCCGGCGGCGGCGGTTTCTACAGCTACGACGAATCGGGTGCGAGAACCGGGATCTGGCCGGGCGTGCGCACGTCGTTCGACTCGGGCTCGACTCGAATTCCGTTCGTGGACATGCAGGAACGGATGCTGTTCGCCGAGGCGATCGAGGCGGTCAAGTGCCTCGACGAAGGTGTGTTGACGAGCGTGGCCGACGCGAACATCGGGTCCTTGCTGGGCATCGGCTTCCCGCCGTGGACCGGGGGCGTGATCCAGTACATCGACCAATACGACGGCGGGCTGTCCGGCTTCGTCGACCGAGCACGCGAGTTGGCATCGAAGTACGGGGCTCACTTCGAGCCGCCGCAGTCGTTGGTGAACAAAGCACTACGCGGAGAGCGCGTCCATACACTCGTGTCCTGAACGAAAAGAGAATGCTGTGAATGCAGTACGTCGATCGGTGATGTCCGTCGGGATCGCAGCGGTGACCGTCGTCGCTGCGGCGTGCGGGCAATCCTCGCAGGAAGCCGGATCCGCACCGGTGCAGGGCACGTGGGACGACGTCGTGGCTGCGGCCGACGAGGAAGGAACCGTGTACCTGTACTCCAGTCAGCATCCCGAGAACCTCGCGCTACTCGAGACAGCCTTCGAGTCGAAGTATCCCGACATCGATCTCGAGTTCACGCGGGGCAGTGACGTCGAGCTCAACCCGCGAGTGGAGACCGAAGCCCGCACCGGCCGTGGAACTGCCGACGTACACATGTCGACCGATGCCGCATGGATCACGAATGCGTCCGAATCGGGTACCTACTCGACGCCGGTGGTCGGGCCGGCCTTCGACGACCCTGCGTACGCTCGGTCGACGAGCATGCTGAACGACACGTTCTTCCTCACGAGTGCAGCGATATTCGCACTCGGGTGGAACACCGATGCCGTTCCTGCCGGGCTGTCGTCCCCGCAGGATCTGTTGGATCCGAAGTTGAAAGGCCGGCTGGGCGTCGTGAATCCCGCGGGGTTCGCCGCCGTCGTCGACGAGTATCGCTTCTTCGATGAGAACTGGACCGGTGGCGGCTTTCTGGACAAGCTCGCCGCGCAGGAACCGCGGGTGTACCCGGGCACGTTGGCCGTGGCGCAGGCATTGAGCTCGGGCGAGATCGCCGCGTCGCCGATGGTTCCCCCACTGGTGCGGGAGAAGGTCGCAGGTGCACCGGTCGACTGGACACTTCCCGATCCGGCGTGGGGTGCGCCGTACTACTCCCACGTGCTGTCGTCGGCTCCGCATCCCAACGCCGCGCAAGTGCTGGCCGACTTCATGGTGTCGGCCGAGGGGCAACGCGCCCTGTCGAAGGGGTACGGCAGCGCACTGCCCGATGTCGAGAACTCGGTCGGGTCGGCCCAAGACATTTCGCTGCCCGATTCGGATTCACTGACGCCCGAGAAGGTCTCGCAGTTCCAACAGGAATGGGAAAGCAAGTTCAACTGAACGTCGGTGGATGTGGTGGCCCGGTTCGCCACTATCGCGGTGCCACATCCACCAGCACTCGCACCTGCGGTTCGGCCGTCAGATGGGAGGCGATCGCGGTCCTGATGCGGTGCTCGGGCACCGTCAGTCTCTCCGTCTCCTGGGAGGCATACTCCGACCAGTTCTCGAAGGTGCACAGCTCGACGAATGTCGCTCTGGTGCTGGACATCTGCGCACAGGACCACCGTACGGCCCCGAGTCGGAGTCTGGACGATCGCAGGCGTCCGACATCGTCGACGAACTGTGCCAGCTTTTCCGGATCGACGACATACGTCGTTTCGACGGTTATCCGGCGACCGTCGAATTCGGTCGAGAGTACCGGCGGACCTGCTCCTCCCGACAGATCCGGTGCTATCGATTCGCTCGGCAGAATTCCCCGTCGGAGAATCTCTACTGCGGAGACGGACATGATCGCCGCCGAGACGATCACTGCTGCAACGAGACCGACTGCGTCGGCCAGAAACCCCCACAGGAGGGCCCCTACTGCCTGACTGCCTTGAAAGGTCAGCATCACGAATGCGATGACACGCGACTTGATCCACTTCGGCATCACAGCGTGGGTAGCGATCATCCAGGTGCTCTGGATCGCAACCCACGCCGCACCCACGATGACCAGCAGTACGAAGACCACACTCACCGACGGCACGAGCACGATGCCCGCAAGTACCGCCGCATACGCAATCGAACCGATCGCTACGAACGTGTTCCAGCTCAACCGTGCACGGAGAGGCATCAGTGCGACGGTCCCGGCCACCGCACCGATCCCGATGGCACCCGAGAGAACACCGAACTGAACCGACGATGCATGTAGTCGTTCGTATGCCACCACTGGCAGCAACGCCCACAGGGCACTGGCCGGAATTCCGAACGTGATGACGCGCAACAACAGTCGCCGAGTCCACCGCGAGTGGCGAATGAACCGCACACTCACCCCGACAGCGCGGTGCACGGATTCGGTCTTGGGCTTCTTACCGGACTCGGGCGGCACCTGAGTGAGCGCCACGACGACACAGACTGCGAACAGCGCGGCAACGGTCGCGAATGCACCGCTCGAACCCCACCATGCGAGTATCGCGCCCCCGATCACCGGTCCGACTGCGCGCGCCCCGTTGAAAATGGCACCGTCGATTGCAGGAACGACCGCCATCATGTCGGCAGGGACCAGATGAGGGAGTAGGGCCTGCCACACGATTGCCACCGACGCGAGCCCGCACCCGGCGAGAAACACCGCTGTCATCAACGCCGGCGTGGAGGACAGGCCGAGGAGTTGCAACGCCGTCATGACGATCGACGCCACCAGCAGGACGATAGCGGTGCCCGCGAGCAACAACCGATGACCGGCGAACTCCGCGATGGCCCCGATCGGTAGAGCAAGAAGAAAGAACGGCACACTGGCGGCGAACTGGACCGAGGAGACCACCAGCGCGGACTCCCCCGACTCGGTGAGCGTCCACTGGGCAGCGAGAACCAGGATCCACACGCCCACACTGGCGCTCAGCTCGAAGCCCAGCATCCGGCGCAACTTCGGAATACGCATCGGCGCAAAGAAACTGATGTGATTCGACGATTTCACCTGTGTCACCTTTCGGACGCGGCCTACACTTGAACCTAATTCAGTTGTGGAAAGATTGTCGCGTTTTCCGCATCACCCGATTCGAAGGGACGTCATCGAAGACCATGATCAGTCGAGTACTCTGCCTCGCCGCCCGTCCCAGCGGAAAACTCACGACCGAGCATCTGGAGCTGGCGGACATCCCGCTCGCTCCACTGCTCGATGGCGAAGTGCTGGTGCGAAATACGTGGCTGTCGATCGATCCGTCGATTCGACTGCGCCTCGGCGACTCGGCACCGTCGGGATATCTGCCACCGCTCCGAATCGGAGATGCGTTGGTGGGGTTGGCACTCGGCGTCGTCGTCGAATCACGGGACGAGAACTTTCGGCCGGGAGATCTGGTGTCGCACATGTACGGCTATCGCGACTTCGCAGTGGTCTCTGCCACCGCCGGCGGATTGGGTGGCGCGGGCACCCTCACCAGAATCGATACCCAGGACTGGCCCCCACAGTGGTTCCTGGGTCCGCTGGGCAGTTCCGGGCTCACGGCCTATGTCGGCCTCTTCGAGGTGATGGACATTCGATCGTCCGATACCGTCTGGATCTCGGCCGCGGCAGGAGCAGTCGGCAGTATCGCTACCCAGCTCGCCGCCCACCACGGCTGCACGGTGATCGCTTCCGCAGGCAGCCGGCGCAAGGCCGATCATCTGGTCGATGCCCTGGGAGCCTCCCGCTCGTTCGACTACCACGACGGCGACCTGGACAACCTTCTCGCGCTCGCTGCCCCGGACGGAATCGACGCATACTTCGACAACGTCGGCGGTTCTCACTTCACCGCTGCACTCGACGCACTTCGACCCGAGGGACGCGTCGCGATGTGCGGGGCAATCTCCACCTACGAAACATCGAACACGTTGCCGTCGAACCTGTTTCAGATCACAGCCAAGAGCTTGTCGGTACGAGGATTTCGAGCCGGCTCATTCGGCCATCTCTACGACACGATGCGATCCACCGTCGGAAGCCGACTGGTCGACGGAACCATGATCTACGAGGAGTCCGTCTACGACGGCCTCGAGCAGTCATCCACCGCACTGGTCGACCTACTCAACGGACGAACGAGCGGAAAGACACTCTGCCGGTTGTGAACTTCTGACGCACAGCTTCAGAGCCGTCCGGCGTTCGACCGCACGACGCGCGGCGGCGTCCATTGCTCGCTCAGGGCATCCTCGGTCGGTTGATAGATCCTCAGGACCAAGAAGAACGGATGCTGGGGTGCCGGAAGCCAGGCGTGGTCGGGACTGTCGGTTGTGGGCGGCGATGCACTCACCGTGATCGTCGACGGTCCTGCGGCTGCGTCGTCGCCATTGACCGCCGATCCCGCCGAGTGCTTCTTCTCGGGCGCGTCGTACAACCAGCCGGTTTCTGCGTCGTACAACGTGATGCTCCAAAAGGCCTGCGCTGGCGGGGAATTGATGAACTCGATGTGGTATTCGTCGCCGGCTTCGCACGTCAGTCGCTGTCCGTCGTCGTCGACATAGGTGTTGTACGAGCAGTTCTCCTCGACAACGTTCGCGCCGAGACCGACGTAGTTCATGACCGCACGTGCAAAGAAGTTGTGCCCGTGGGCACCTTTGCCGAGCACCCGGGTCCAGCCGGATTCGGTGCGACGCCCCAGCAGCGATCGAGACCGGGACAACATCGTCATCGCGGTTTCGAAGCCCTGTTCCATGCCTTTCCGTGTGGCCTCATCGAGGTCGTGCACAGAGAAGGTGCCAGTACCAACACCGAGCTGTCGGAATTGGTGCACGTGGGCTACGTCGGTGAACGGGACTCCGTTCACTGCCAACGACACATCGAGGGCAGTGAAGAACGCCGCCGACGAGACTTCGACCGAACGAGCATCGACCACCGGCCACGCGTGTGCCGACGCGGTCGGTACGTCGATCGTGACCGCATCCTGCAGACTGTGCACGGTCGGCAGGTCCGAATCTCCGAACGCCTGTATCCGCATCAACAGCCACATGATCGGTGTGGCGACTCTGAACACCTCGATACCTTCGGGAACCGAACCGGTCCAGTCCGAACACGCCAGGAACAACGCGCGCGGCTGTTCGGGGTGCGTACGCCGACTGACATTGCTGGCGTTGCTGTAGGCGTCCAGGAAATTCAGCGTGTAGTACCGACTACCGAAATCGGGAAGAACGATGACAATCGGCCCATCCGAAAGGTCCAGCCAAGCATTGGAATACAGCGTGTCGACATTGGGGACCCGGAAGGCCTGGAACTCCGCGCCGGCAATCGTCCGTTCGTGGACCAGCGAATTGGTCGCCCACCGTTCGCCGTCTGCAGCCGGGGCGCACGCGTCACACATGCCAGCGTATTGGTACACCGATGGCAGACCGTAGACCACCGCGTGCATTGCCAGTGATTGTGCCCAGCGCTGCCGGTCCAGTGCGTCCGACGGGTGTACATCCGCCGCATCGGTTGCAGCGATCTGATCGGCCGAACTCGGGTCGTACGTTCGCATCGGTGAAAAGTCCCTTCTCGCAGACGCTGTCGCTGATCCGAACACCAGTCGCGTTCTTTGTTTGCGGCCTCTCGGCGCGTCGAAGCCGTGGACAGCCACTGGAAAGTGATTGACATCACGCAGCATAGCTGCTGAACTGAGGTCAGTTCAAACAGGAGGACAATACATGCGACATTCGGTCCGGACGAAACACATGATCATCGCGATACTCGTCGCCACATCGACCGTCGCGCTCAGCGCGTGCGGATCGTCGGGCGGAGACACTGCATCGGTGGAAGGAAACTGGGAAGACGTAGTGTCGGCGGCCGAAGAGGAAGGCTCGGTGACGCTCTATTCGAGCCAGAACACCACCATCCTCGACAGCGTCAAAGCCGCGTGGAATGCGAAGTATCCCAACATCACTCTCGAATACGTGCGGGGTACCGACGCGGATCTCAACCCACGCGTCGAGGTCGAGAACAAGACCAAGAAGGGGATTGCCGACGTCCATGTCGTGACCGATACCGCGTGGATCGCCTCCGCTGCGGAGTCGGGCAATTACTCCCAGGAATTACGCGGCCCTGGTTTCGACAACCCCGATTACGACCGGGACTCCAGCATCAAGAACAACCGCCTGTTCCTGAACGTCGCGGCTACCTTCGGAATGGGCTGGAACACCGATGCGGCCCCGAACGGCCTGACCGATCCTCGTGATGTTCTCGACCCCGAATACAAAGGGCGCGTGGGCGTTGTCAGCCCTGTGGGCATTGCATCCTACGTCGATCTCTACAGCTTCTACCGACAGAATTTCGGCGACGATTTTCAGGAACGGCTCGCCGCACAAGAGCCGAGAATTTACCCCAGCGCCCTCGTGCTCGCGCAGGCACTGACCTCCGGCGAAGTTGTCGTGGCCCCGATGGTGCAGCCACTGGTTCAAGAGGTGGCGAGCGGCGCACCGGTTAACTGGGCTCTTCCTGAACCTTCATGGGGAACCCCTTACTACGGGCACGTCACTGCAGTCGCGCCACATCCGAATGCGGCTCAGCTTCTGGCCGACTTCCTGGTCAGCACAGAGGGACAGACCGCGCAGGCCATCGGAGTAGCAACAGCACTGCCCGGCATTGCCGGGGCGACCGCCGACGCACACGACGTCCAGGCTCCCGACCCCGAACAATTGACCAAGCAGTACGTCGACCAACAGTCTGCGGAGTGGGAACAGCAGTTCGTGAGCTAGCGCCCTGCAGCCCAGTAGAACCGAGCGCAGGCCGTGACGGGATCACACCGTCACGGCCTGCACTCTTTCCCATCACGGCGATGAGGCAGACCAGACGACAAAACTCAGGGAGAGCAGCCCGAGGCTCGGAATCAACACTGCAATGACGTGAGCACGTAAGGGGAACACCACCCTGCTGTCCTCCGCGGTACGTCCGGCCCTCACTCGCGCGATCCAACCCGAGGCCAGCAAAGCCGCGGCACCGAAACCGACGAGGACTGCCAGCGCTATCAACGCAGGTTGGCGCGTGTGCGAGCTCAGGCGTATGCCGATCACTGCACACACGGCCACGGCCGATTCCGTACGGACCCAGGCCAACTGGGTTCTCTCTACTTGGAGGCCTCCGTCTCCCAGTTCCCCACCCGGCCGTGAAGTTGGGGGCTCGCCCCGACGTCGACGGGTCATCGCAGGACTGACCACAGCACCAGAACCCCGACCGCCGCGAGGACGAAAGCCAACGGCAGGGCAATACGAGGAGAAGGAAGAGCCTCGGACTTACGCATACTCTTCTCGGTGCGCGCCCAGCCCCACCATGCGTGCAACGGAACTCCGATCGACGACACGATCAGCATCGCCGAGGCCACCACACTCGGCACGGACCCGCCACCGATATCGAATACTTGCAGAGCTACCCCCGCTGCCATCAATGCCAGCGACGTTCGAATCCACGCCAGGTAGGTTCTCTCGTTCGCGAGACTGAAGCGCGGATCGGGCTCGGCTCCAACGGAATACACCGAGCGAGGAAACCTTCCAGGCCTGTCGTTTGTCACATCGACCTCTCGAACTCCGCTGCAATCGCAGCATCGCCGTGTCCGAACCTCTGCGTATCACGCCCTCCGATACACCCACCAGGCTACAGTCAAGGTGAATTCAGTTCACATAAGGGGTCCTATGCCGAACCGCACCCAGCCGGAACAAACCGACCTGCGCGACGATGCGAGCGCGCTCCAGGTCTGGGGATTCCCGGTGATCTTTGCCCAACGCCTCCGGCTGCGGTTCACCGATCCAGCGAATCCGCACGCGCAGCGACCTCCCGCGTCGGCCGGCGCTCCTCTGAATACCCTGGGACACCAACGAGAATTGTCGAATCCCGCGCTGACCGCGGGTGTCGCCCCGAATGTCGACACCCTGTACTCGTTGGCCTTCGTCGACCTCGATTCCGGCACCTTCGAGCTCCGGCTGCCGGACTTCGCCGATCGCTACTACAGCGTGCAGATCGGTGAGGCGGACTCGTCCACGAACACGGTCATCGGTCGGAGGACTCATGGGTCCCGTATCCCTCCGGTCACGTTGTACCGACAGGCATCGAAGCCTGCGAACACGGAGAATGCGGACGGATGGATTGCGTGTCGGTCGAGATTCGTGATGATCGCGATTCGGATTCTGGTCGATCCATCCCGACCCGGAGACGTACTCGCGGTCAACGGATTACAACAGCACATCGTTCTGACCGGTCCGCCTGCACCACCGACTGCGCATGCGGAGCTCGCCCTCTGCACTGTCGAACGTTCTGACGAACTGCAGCGGCCTCGCGAATTTCTCGGTGCCCTCGATCACGCGATCGGAAGCCTCGGCGATTCGGACGTACCGCGCTGGGTCGGGCAGACGCACCGCCGTCTGTTGGACGCACTCGACGCGGCAGCCGACCGTGATGCCGCCGAACGTGAGATCGCAGACGGTCTGCGATCCGGCTCGGAAGACATTGCTGCACAGGTCAAATCGATGGGTCGCTCCGTCAACGGCTGGGCGATCAATGATGCAGGTGCGGACTTCGGTGCGAACCATCTCCTGCGAGCCGCCGTCGCCTATTCCCAGATCTACATCAATCCCGCCGCCGAGGCGTCCTACCCGGTATGCGAACAGGACGAAGAAGGCCGTCCACTCGACGGGGCGAACGACTATGCCTTCACTTTCCGGGCCGGCAAATTTCCTCCTGCCGAGTTCTTCTGGTCGATGACCGTCTACCACGCACGCGGACTGCTGTACGCGAACGAACTCGACCGCTACGCCATCACCGACCGCACACCGAATCTGCACTACGACGCGGACGGCTCACTCACCGTCAGGGTGCAAAGTAGTTGCCCGACAAACGGAAACACGGCCAACTGGCTGCCGTGCCCACCCGGTGCCTTCCGGCTGATGCTCAGGCTCTACGGCCCGAAACCGGACAGCCGTTGGTCTCCCCCGCCGGTGGTTCGCCAGCAGTGATCGACGTCCTGCCCATATAGCTCGAAAAGTGCTGCGAGACAACCACCTACGTTCTGACGGGGATTCGTCGAGATTGAGGTCAGCGACGGGTCGCTCTGAATACGTCTACCGGATGCGGAACTCGAAGCCCGCCAACCGCATCCGGAACCGATACCGCCGCGAGGTAGGCCCGCACCGGCTCGTGCAGCTCGGGCGTCAACCGGGCTTGCACCGCGAAGTCCAGCACGTCGTCGCTCGCGGCGGAAAGATCGACCAGCGCATCGAGAGTCACCGTGTCGTCGAGGACGATCTCGGCGTCGACGAATGCTTTCTCGACGTCGGCGCTGAACCACTGCCGATGGCCCTCCAGTGGAGGGGCGAGGACTTCGACGAGTGCGTTGAGCGCGGCCGTCGGCGCAATCGCCACCCACAGTTCGCCGCCGGGTCGCAGCAGGGCGAGCGCGGCACGCAACGTTGCTCGTAAGTCTGCGACGTAGTACATCGAGTGCACGAACATCACGACGTCGAAAGTCTCGTCGACGGGTGCGTCGTCGAACGATGCAACGTACGCGTGGGCGTCGAGGTCGGCGGCCTCGAGCGCCGCCATCGTGGCGGCGAAGAGCTCGGTACTGCCGATCCAGGGGTCGATGCCGACGTACCGGACCGTACGGCCGGGTGCCCGCAGCACCAGGCCCGCTGCAAGCCTGGCATCGAGCGAACCGTCCCCGCAGCCCACCGACAGCACCGAGAGCGGTCCGTTCCCCATCCCGGCCAGCCGATCTGCGAAGTGCTGGGCGATCAGACCGCGCTGATCGGAGAGCATCTCGAAGGCGGCATGGTGCTCGGCGTAGGACTCGGGCGGCAGGCCCGCCAGCGCCTCGGCCCCGCGCCGCATCGCCCGCAATCCGTCGATGAGCACGACGGCAGTGTCGGTCGGCGAATTCGGAGCTATGTTGGACATTGGACCGAGTCAACCATGACGCCCCGTCCGGTGCGTCGTAGTTGGCTTCCTAGGAGGAATCTCGTGAGCAGCGGAGACACAGCCGAACGCAGTCTCGAGCACTGGAGCGAGGCGGGCCGCACGGGTATGGAGGCGTTCTACGCGCTGGCCACCGAGGACTATCACCAGCTGGCGTTGGCAGCCGATTGGCCGACGCTGCTCGCCGGCCGGGCTCACGAGGGCTGGTCGCTACTCGACGTGGCTTGCGGCAGCGGTAAATTCCCCACTGCGCTCCGCCGGTACACCGACCTGTCCGCGGTACCCGAAGTCGCCTACGACCTCCTCGACCCATCCGAATTCTCGGTGGCCGAGGCACGCGGAGCTCTGGCCGCGCCTTTCGTCGCCCGGCACGATCTGGTGATGACGCTGCAGGATCTGCCCGCCGATCACGCAGGCTACGACGTCGTGTGGGCCACTCACGCGCTCTACGCCCTTCCTCCCGCGGAGTTGGATGCCGCAGCCGAAAGATTCGTGGCCGCACTGGCTCCCGGTGGCCTCGGTCTGGTCGCGCAGGCAACGGAGGCATCCCACTACATCGCCTTCTACGATGCCTTCCGCGCCGGCGTGCGCGAAGCGACGCCGTACACGACGGCCGAGCAGGTGCGCGACGCGCTCATCCGCGCGGGCGCGGACGTGCGCGATCAGCGCGTCTCGTACACCACCGGAACGTCCGATCGCGCTGTCGCCGAGGGCTTTTTGCAGCGGTGTGCCTTCGACGACTCCGTGTCACTCGACGAGATGGAGGCGGCCCCCGTGCTCGGCGACTACCTCGCTTCGTGTCGCGACGCGTCCGGTTCCTACACCTTCTCGCACGAGGCGGCCCTGCTGTGGCTCTGAACAACCCGGCAACCAATGAGCTTCTGCCCGAACGCAATCGCGAGGGCGGTATCGACCAGGACTGGGCCGGCAACGATCAGGACTGGTGGGACTGGTACGTCACGTTGGCCGCGAACGACGCCGCACCCGCAGAACTGGTCGACGGTCCCGGCTTGCCCGACATCGACGCGGCGACCGACGATCAAGTCGAGCGTGAACTCACCGAGCCGTACGATCTCGACCCGGCGGCCGTCGATGCATTCGCCCGTCACGCCTTCGTGCGGTTGCCCGCCGTGTTCTCGCCTGCCGTCGTACGTCGACTCGCCGAGCGGCTCGACGAACTACTGCGAGCCGAGCACGGCAATGACGTTGCGGGCCGGTTCACCGCGCTCGAGCAGATGTGGCTCCACGACGACCTGATGCGTGCCGTAGCGCTGTCGCCCCGGATCGGCGGGTTGGCCGCGGCACTGCTCGACGTGCCCGGCGTTCGGCTGTACCACGACAATGCGCTGTCCAAGGAGCCCGGCTGCGGACGCACACCGTGGCACCACGACGCCGAGCACTTCCCGTTGCAGACCACCGACGCCGTCACTGCCTGGATGCCGATGTCGGCAATTCCGGGCCCGATGGGTCCACTGTCGTTCGCGCGCGGACGGGACGTTCTCGGCGAAGTCGCAGACCTCAAATTCGACAAGGTCGGCACCTCCTACGACGAGGCCGTCACCCAGCGTTTCCACACGCGCAAGGTGGCGGTGGAGTCCGAGCCGTTCGCCGTGGGAGACGTATCGTTCCACTCCGCGCTGTGCTTCCACACCGCAGGCCCGAACCGGACGACACAGCCGCGTCGCGCACTGGCCACCACCTACTTCGCCGACGGCACCCGCGTCGTCGAGTCGCCGACCCTGATCAGCGGCACCTGGCGCGAATTCCTCCCCGGCATCGAGCCCGGTGGCCTCGCGAACTCCGAGCTGAACCCGGTGGTGGGCCGCCGCTGATTCGCAGCCGATTCTGCATCGGCAGCAGTTTGAGTGGACGTGCGTACACTGAATCCGGTGGGGACGAAACCTGGACCGGGGAAGAAATCTCGGCGCACGCAGGAGTGGGGTGAGCTCGGCGAGCTCACGTTTCGCGAGTTGGCGTCGGCTGCGGGTGGCGTTCGCGCGGTCCACTCGGCGATTGCACGACGCACGTTCGCTGCCGTCAAACACGGCGTCGGTCCCGCCGCCCTGCCGACGCAACTGATGCACGACGCGATCACCGCCGGCACGTACGCGAGCATCGCGGCCGCCTGCACCGGCGCGGCCAAGATCGTCGGTTCCCTGACCGACGGCTCCCTGGCTTACGGCTCCCTGACCGACGGCGACGACGTGACCGAGGACGACTCGCGGCCGTCGCCGTCGCACACCAGCCGTGGCGCGCAGACCATCGCCGTTCTGAACGGTCTCATCGGCGACGACATGGAGAGAACCGCCCGGGTACTGGCCCATCCGATGTCGATTCGAGTCGGCGGACGCCCCGTACTGCCGGAGTACCGAGCCTTGGCCGCCGGGTTTCCCACCGCGGGAGCGCACCTCGTGGTCTTCGTTCATGGGCTGGTCGAAACGGAATACGCATGGCGGCTCGGTGGGCGGCCCACATACGGAGAGCGGCTGGACGCCGAAGCCGGGACGACCTCGATCTTTCTGCGCTACAACACCGGACGCCGAATTGCAGCCAATGGTGCCGACCTGTCAGACTTGCTGGAGCAGCTTGTACCGGCATGGCCCGTCCGGGTACACCGGATCACGTTGGTCGGACATTCCATGGGCGGGCTGGTCTCACGCAGCGCCGCTCATCACGCCGCCGAAAGCGGTCGCCGATGGGTTGATCTGCTGACGGACGTATTCACTCTGGGGACACCACATCTGGGCGCTCCACTTGCTCACGGCGTCCACGTCGCCGCGGCCGCAATGGCACTCGTACCCGAGACCCGGCCGTTCGCGAACCTACTGGCGCGTCGAAGTGCCGGTATCCGTGATCTGATCCACGGAGCGATCACCGACGAGGACGGTCATGCTCGGTACACCGACAGCTTCGATGTCGGTGCAGCCATGGACATCTCGGTTCCGGAACGGGTGCGTCATCATCACGCGTCCGCGGTCGTCACCGGAAGTCAGCGCAACCCGGTCGGAGTCTTCGTGGGCGACGGTCTGGTCCGTACCGACAGCGCCGGAGGTCGAAACAAGCTCCGCAACATCGGACTTCGACCGGACGACGGTCTCGCGATCTACAGTGCTCACCATTTCACCCTCCTCAACGACGAGAGGGTGTACAGCTGGATGCGGCGCAGCCTGGTCGATAACACTGCAGATCTCGGCCCGGGATTCTGATTCACCAGGTCTGCTCGCGTCGGTTCGCCCGGCTCGACCCGAGTACCGAGGTCAGCTCCGGCCGCTTGGCCGTACGACTGTCCCCCGAGGAGCGTTTACGAATCCGACGAGTCAACCACGGCGCGAGGAACATTCCGGCCCAGGTGAGGTCGGCGCGAACTCGGGAGTGCAGGCGCGGTCTGGCAAGCGGTGCCAACGGAAGATTCCATGCGTCGGTGGCACCCGGTAGACCGAGGGCGTAGGCGGCGGCCGCAGCGAGCCGCGCATGTCCCGTCTCGTTCAGATGCAGTCGGTCCCAACTCCACAGCCGTGGATCAGAGGCCACGTCGCGCTTCTCGAGGTCGATCACCACGACATCAAATTCGGCTGCGACTCTGCGAATCTCGGCGTTGAGCTCGGTCATACGCCTGGCGATGACGGTCCTTCCGGGGACCGGGTGAGCGAGGCGGGGGAACGTCATGGTGATCACGGTGCAGTCGGCCGCTCGGAGCGCGGCGAACATTGCGCCCACTTCACCTGCCACGGTCCGCGCATCGAACTGCGGACGCAAGATGTCGTTGACACCGGCAGCGACGGACGCGACCGTCGGCTTCAACGCCAACGCAGCCGGCAACTGCTCGGCCTTGACCTGCGCGGCTTTACGACCACGTACCGCGAGGTTGGCATAGACGACCCCGTCTGCGCTCTCGGCCATGAGCTCGGCGAGCCGATCGGCCCAACCACGAAAGCCCGTTTCGTCGTTGCCGTCGTTCAGCCCTTCCGTCTGGCTGTCGCCCAGGGCTACGTATCGCAATTGTTTCGTCCGATCCACCACGTCCACCGTTCTTTCACTCGACGTCAATATACAACAAATTGTCTAATACGTGGCCTACCCGCCACCTCGCGACGGGTACTGTCCTTGATCATGTCGCTACGTGATGCCGTGCTCGCCGCACTGGTCGACGGGGAGATGTCGGGTTACGACCTGTCCAAGGCGTTCGACGCAACCGTCGCCAACTTCTGGACTGCCACTCCCCAACAGCTCTATCGCGAACTCGACCGAATGGATCGAGACGAGGTGATCTCGGCGCGATTGGTCGAACAGGACGGTCGACCCAACAAACGCCTCTTCAGCCTCACCGACAAGGGACGCGCAGCGCTGCGCCAGGTGAGCCATCGGCAACCGAAGCTTCCGGCCATTCGCGACGAGCACCTGGTAGCGATCCACGCTCTCGAAGCCGGCGACCTGCAGCCGATGACCGATGCGATCCGAGAACGAATGCAGCTCTCACGAGACAAGCTGGCTCGGTACGACCGGATGGCGCACCGCCTGCTCGACGGACGTACCGAGACCGAGTTCCTGGCCACCGCCGATCGCATCGGCCCGTACCTCACCCTGATGCGGGGACGGATGTTCGAGGAGGAATCGCTTCGCTGGGGTGCCCGCGTCCTCGAAGTACTCGACACCCGCGCTGGACGCGGATGATCCCGCCAAACGCCGGTTCATAGTCGCAAAGTTGTGTAGTGTTCGGTCACCAGCCGAGGGTGTCTCAGGCCCTGGCCCCACCCAGGAGATGACGCGTGCAGCAGTTCCGACAGGCCGTCGAGGCCAACGACCACGACGCCATTGCCGCCACCCTGGCCGATGACGTCGTCTTCAGCTCCCCCGTCGCATTCAAGCCGTACCGCGGCAAGGAGCTGACCGCGGCGATACTGCGCGCCGTCACCCGCGTCTTCGAGGACCTTCGCTACGTGAAAACCGTCGAAGACATCGGCGGCCGTGATCACGTCCTGTTCTTCGAGACCCGCATCGACGACGTGACCGTCCACGGCTGCGACATCCTCCACCTGAACTCCGACGGCCTGATCGACAATTTCACCGTGATGGTGCGTCCGCTGTCGGCTGCGCAGGCACTCTCCAAGGCCATGGCGACAGAATTTGCCGCCGAAATGGGCTCGATGGGTTCGGCGGAGAAGCAAGACAAGCAGTGATACCGGGCTTGTGGAACGAACAGAGCCGCGCACCTCTGGGTGCGCGGCTCTGATCAGTATTGGGGTGACGGTGTTCGCCAGTGCGCCTCTCGGCAGGTGGCCGCTCGTAGCGGCTGATGGTTGGTACCCGGGGCATTGGGATCGAACACCGTCGATGGAGTCAACGACGACTCGGCTCTTCGTATTCCGACCTGTGGCGATGTGTGGGCCGCGGTTGCGCAGCGAAGACTTGAATCCACGCCCCCAATCGGAATCGACACCTCCTACGAAGGGTGTGGATTCCGACGCAGGGCGTAGATGCGGGCCGTCCGCTCGATCAGCTCCCACGTTTCGGATATCCGACTCCGATCGGCGTCGGGTATCCGAAACCGAGGAGCCGATCCGAGACGAAAACGCAAAAACTCCGATCCCAGGGACGGAATCGGAGCCAAGAGAGCCTCCTAACGGGATTGAACCGTTGACCGCTCGCTTACAAGGCGAGTGCTCTACCGCTGAGCTAAGGAGGCAGTGAAGCGAGCCAAGCATACCGTTCAACGGACGCTCAGCGACAACAGGTACCTTGTCGGTGGATCACCCCAGCAACGTAAAGACGGTCATGACTTTCCTGCAAGACCTGACGGCTTCGCTGAGCCGTCTCACCGGTGAGCGTCGGGCCACCATCGATACACCGACCGCCGCGCCGTCACCTCTTCGCCCTATCGATCTGACGGACGACGCGACGGTCGCCGAGGTCCTCGAGCTGGCGGTTCGCGTCGGCGAGGTGTTGTTGGCGTCGGGCACGTCTGCGGTGGATACGGCGACGCAGGTGCAGTTCATCGCCGCGACGTACGGCCTCGCGCGATGCGATGTCGACGTCACGTACAACTCGATCACGCTGAGCGCACATCGCGGTCCGACGCGGCCGCCGGCGTCGACGATGCGCATCGTCCATTACCGCTCGATGGACTTCACACGGCTGGCCGCGGTCGACCGACTTATTCGCTCGGTGCGCGTCAAGGTGGTCCCGGCGAGCATCGCGCGTGACCGCCTCGACGAGATCACCTCGGCCCCGCACCCGTACAACCGGTGGATCGCGACCTTCGCGTGGGCCGGCATGGCGGCGGCGATCGGTGTGTTGCTCGGCGGCGGCGCGTTGGTCGCGGTCGTCAGCTTCCTGACGACGATGGTGATCGACCGAATCGGCCGCATCCTCAACCGCGCCGGACTGCCCTTCTTCTTTCAGCAGGTGGTCGGCGGATTCGTCGCTGCCACCCCGGCGATCACTCTGTACAACTTTCAGGATCAGCTCAATATCGACATCTCCCCGTCGGTGATCATCGGTGCCGGGGTGACGGTGCTGCTGTCGGGGCTTTCGCTCGTCGGCTCGGTACAGGACGCAATCACCGGAGCACCGATCACCGCGTCGGCCAGATTCTTCGAAGTGTTGATGATGACGGGCGGCATCATTGCCGGCGTCGCCACGTCGCTGAGGCTGGCGGCCCTGATCGGGAGCGATCTGCCGCAGATCAGCAACCTGCCTCCCCCGGACATCACACAGGTGCCCACCAAGGTCCTCGCCGGCGCGGCCGCGTCACTGTTCTACGCGCTCGCCTGCTACGCCGAGCGGCGCGCACTGACGGCAGCGTTCATGGGCGGCTTTGCGGGCGCGCTCGTCTACTTGATGTCGCAGACGTTGGCTGTGGGTCCGATCATCGCGTCTGCCATCGCGGCCACGGTCGTCGGATTCGCCGGTGGTCTCCTCGCACGTCGAGCGCTCATTCCGCCGCTCATCGTTGCCGTCGCCGGCATCACTCCGTTGCTGCCTGGTCTTTCGCTCTACCGAGGGCTGTACGCGATCCTGAACGACCAGTTGTTGCTCGGTATCAGCTCGCTCTTCGCGGCGTTCGGCATCGGCTGTGGCCTGGCTGCGGGCGTCACATTGGGTGAGTGGGGTGCGCGAACACTGCGTCGACCCCGGATCCTGGCACGCACCGAGGAACTACTACGCCCGACGCTTCGCCGCAGAGAAGAACCGCGCCGACCGACGGTTCGTCGGCGGCGCGGTACGAGTCCTTCGTAAAAGGCGGAACTCAAGCCTCGGTGCTGGGGGTTCCCTCAGCACCTGCGCGGGCAGCTGCGTCGGCCTCCATGGCCTCACGCAGGCTGCGCGGACGCATGTCGGTCCAGTTCTTCTCGACGTACTCCAGGCACGCAGCGCGGGTGTCTTCACCGAAGACGACACGCCACCCCTGAGGGACCTCGGAGAACGTCGGCCACAGCGAATGCTGATCTTCGTCGTTGACCAGCACGAAGAAGCGTCCGTCTTCGTCATCGAACGGGTTGGTACTCATCTCGCCTCACTCGTCGCGAACGTTTGATTGGTAAGTCTGCACCGTGAGGTGCCACACGACCCTAGCAACGCAGGTCGTGCTCAGGTGGCGTCAGGCCTTGAAGAAGTCGAGCAAGTGCGCATTGACGGCCTCGGGACGCTCGAGATATCCGTAGTGCCCAGCGTCCGCGATTTCCACGTATCGAGCCCCCGGAATCGCGTCGGCGAGCTCCTTGCCCAGGTAGGCGGGGATCATCCGATCGTCGGCGAACCCGACCGACAGACACGGCACCGACACTGCCCGGTAGGCGTTGGTGCGGTCGAAATCGTCGTCCATGCCCAGCTGCGCGCGCACCCCGGCGGATGGTGAGGATGCCGAGAACTCGAACAGGTCGAGCCAATCGCGAGCCGTTCGCGCATCACGCAACGTGGCGGGCGACAGGTTCATCACCGCCGTCACCGCGGCCGAGTATGTGCCCGGCAGCTCGACGCGCTTGTCGTACAGCGCCCGTTCACCCTGGGCGAGCGTCTTCTGGAACTCGTCGACCCGCGCGTGCCCGGCGAGGAACGCAGCCTTGCGAACCAGATCGGGACGCTTCAGAGCCAACTCCTGTGCGACGCGAGAGCCCATCGACGTACCGACGACGAAGGCCTTCTCGGCCCCGTCGCGGATCAGTTCGATCAAGCCCTCGGTGTCGGCAACCATGGCGTCGATGGTGATACCGGTCGCACTTTCCGACGACGGCGCGATACCGCGGTTGTCGAAGGTGCACACCCGGTAGCCGGCCGCCAGGAGGGCCGGAACCTGATGCAGTTCCCACACTCGGCCGGGACTGCCGGTGCCCATTATCAGAACTACCAGGTCGCCACTGCCCTTGACCTGGTAGTTCACGTCGATGCCGTTGATCTTCGCGATAGGCATACGTCTCCTCACTGCTGATTCGTTCGTCGGCGATCGTATCGTCCGAGGTCGACGTGGGGTTACTCGAACAGCCAGTGGGTACCTGCAGTTACATGACTGACGAGAACGTAGCGGGCGAAGCACGCAAAGGAATGCTCGACGGGATCAAGGGCAAAGCCAAAGAGGTCGTCGGCGCTGTCACCGGCAACGACTCGTTGACGGCCGAGGGCCAACTGCAGGCCGCTCAGGCCCGCGAACGCAAGGAGGCGCAGGCCACCGAACGCGTCGCCGATGCACAGGCCACCGAGGCCGCCGAGGAGCTGGCCGACGTGCGGACTGCGGCAGACAGTCGACGCGAGGCCGCGGAGGAGAACGCGGCAGTTGCCGAGGCGAACGCAGATCGCGTTCGAGAGACCCAGGTGGCCGCGGCCGAGCAGAACAAGCGTGAGACCGTGGCGCAGGAACGAGCGGCAGCCGAGGTCGACGCAACGGCCGAACAGATCGAAGCGACCGAGGAGCGCAAAGCCGAGCAGGCCGCGGCAGATGCGGACGAAATGGTGGCTGCGCAAAAGCACCAGGAAGCGTTGCTGCAGGCCGAAGCCGACCGCAAGAAAGCCGAAGAGCTTCGCAACCAGGCTTGACCCACCACTGCTGATCTAGGAGTTCGACTACATGAGTGTTTTGGCCCTACCACTGACCATCCTGAGACTTCAGTACAAGATCGCACGAATTCCGTTGCAGCTCATCGAGACCAACGTCGTCGTGAAGATGGATGCGGAATCACCGGCGCGGCTCGCCTACGAGCACACGCTCGGATCCCTCGATCGTGCTGTCGGAAACCTGTTGGGAGACAGGAGTCTGGCCGATCGCGGTGAGACTCTGGTCGACAGCACCGAGAACCGCGCCGAAGCAGCACGCCTGGACGCCGAGGCACGTGCGAAGAAGACTGCCGCGGACGCCGACCTGAAGACGGCTCGTGAGACCGCCGAGCAGGACCGGCGGGCCGCCGACGCCGCAGCCCAGGAAGCGGCCCGCGACGCGCGACAGGAGGCCGAGCAGCGCAAGCGCGAGGCCGCCCAGGAAGCCGAACGCGAAGCGGCTGCAAAGAAGAAAAAGGCCGACGAGCAAGCTGCCGCGGCCGCCAAGGCAGCCGAGGACCGCAAGAAGACTCAGCAGGCTCAGGTCGACAAGCAGGAGAAGCTGGCAGCAGCACCGTCCGAGGCCGAATTGGCCGAGGCCGCAGAGCGATCCGAGGAAGCCGACGCCAAGAAGGACGAGGCAGAGCGCATCGAGAAGCTGTTCATCGCGGAGAAGAACAAGGACTGACAGCCCGGTTCTCTCGAATCGAGCTCAGCAACAATCTCTTCCAGCCCCGCACCGTATTCTCGGTGCGGGGCTGGTGCGCGCTGCAACCGTTGGGTGCCACACTCTGAGAGCATCGACCGGGGCGCACCAGCGAAGCCCGACTGCCCGGTTTACTGTAGGTTCGCCGAACACATCGACGAGGAGGGTAGATGCGCATGCGACAAACGGGAACCGAGTCCACTCGATTTATCCATGCCCGGCAGAGACTCTCGCCACTGTTCGCCACTCTGGTGATCTTCGGCGTTCTCGCCATCCCGCGACTGGATCTGCCATGGGCCGGCATCGCGGGCTGGGGTCTGGCAATTGTCGCGGCAACGGCTTGGCTTTTCACAGCTTTGCGGCGACAGCGGTCCAGCAAAAGAGCTAGGTCGTGCGCGTTGTGCGTACCTCTGGGGGCGCACAACGCGCACGACGGGAGCGCAGCGACATTCAGCCGAGGACACGAGCGAGGAATGCGTCGATATTGTCTTTGACCGTCACCGTGCGGGTGTCGACGTCGAAGTCCTCCTTGAACTGTCGTCCCAGGGCCGGTGTTTTCTTCTTGCGTGCGTACAGAGAACATGCGAGATCCGAGCAGATGTAGGTACCGACGGTGTTGCCGCGTCGCCCGGACTCCCCTGCCTTCGCAGCGGCCATCAGCGACACACCGCCGTTGGCGTGGGTGGTGAGACAGATGCTGCACATCTGCGCAGTCCGTGGGCCACCTGCCTTGTATCGCAACGCAATTCCCCGGAGTCGATCTTCCTGCGGTACGACGATGTAGCTTCGTCCCGCCAGCTTCGGGTCGCCCCAGCCGAGGAAATCGAGATCCTCCCACGGCACTTCGTCGAACATATCGGGGAGGGAAAGCCGAGTGGCGTCACCCTTGGACGAGTTGACGAACGACGATCTGATGTCGCGTTCGGAGATCGGCTTCATGGTTCCTGCCTCCATTGCCGTAGGAGTGTGTCGATTCCGTCGAGGATTCGGGCCCACGACTCTTGCGAGTCGGGTGCACTGTGAGCGAACGAGCCGGCCGCTTCGAGGCTGGCAAAACCGTGAAAGACGCTGCCCAACAATCGAACAGCATGTACCTGATCCACCTCGCTCAGGTGATACCCACGAAGGATCGCCTTCATCATTGCCGAGTGCCGCACCCCGGCACTGTTGATCGCCGTCTCGTGGTCGAGAGGAAATTGAGTGGCCGCGTACCGGCCGGGATGTTCGCGCGAATAGACCAGGTACGCGTCGGCCACTGCCACCAACGCGTCCTTGCCTGCCCTGCCTGCCAACGCTTCTGCTACCCGGTCGGCCAATTCTTCCAACGCCAGCAGAGCGATGCCGACATTGAGCTGATGCGCGCTCTTCAGATGCGAATACAGACTCGCCACTTTGACGTCGAAGCGTCGCGCCAACTCACTGGCAGTCACGCGATCGAAGCCGACCTCGTCGGCCAGATCCGCTCCTGCTGCCACGATGCGCTGCGCGGTCAATCCTGCGCGTGCCATGTCGGCCTCCTCCATCTTCCGAGGACACCGTAGCCAAAACTAATAGCTATAGGCAAATTGCTATAGCAATCAGCGACCCTGCCACGCCTCCCACAGCTCTGCGTAACGCCCACCGGCAGCGACCAACTCGTCGTGCGGACCTTGCTCCACGATTTTCCCGTGCTCGAGCACCACGACGCGGTCCGCTGCAGCGGCCTGGGTGAGGCGATGCGCCACGACCAATGTGCTGCGGCCTCTCGTCGCCGCCTCCGCAGCCAGTTCGAGCTCACGGGCACCGGAGCTGCCGGCCTCGGCGGTGGCCTCGTCCAACACCGCGACAGCCGGATCGGCGAGAACCAGCCGCGCCAGAGCCAATTGCTGCGATTGCGCCGCGGTCAACTGGTGACCGCCCTCGCCGACGGCGGTGTCGAGGCCGTTCTCGAGCGCCTCGACCCATCCCCAGGCACCGACGGTCCGCAGTGCGGCTTCCACGTCGTCGCGGCCGGCGTCCGGTGCCGCGAGCAACACGTCGTCGATCAGTGGGCCGGCGAAGACGTGCACTTCCTGGCTGACGATCGCGACATGCCGGCGTAAACCCTGGTGGCCCAACGAGTCCAGCGACGCGCCGCCGACACGAACCGTGCCCGACGTCGACGCCATGGACCCGGCCGCAATGGCCGCGATCGTCGACTTCCCGGCACCGGTGGATCCCACGAGCGCGACCGTCTCACCTGCGTCCACACGCAGGTCGACCCCGTGCAGTACTTCGTGACCCCCGTCGTACGAGTGGCGCAGGTCGACGACATCGAGGGTGGCGTCGGCAGGCACGGAACCGTCGCCCACCGGCCGCTCGTCGGCAATGTCGACCACACCGACCAGTCGGGCCAGAGAAGCTCCGGCAGACTGGATGTCGTCGAACGTGAAGAGCAGGGTGCCGATCGGATTGAACAGGCGATGGAACAGCAGCGCCGCAGCCGTGGTCTCACCGACGGTCACGTAATCGCCTCGTACGAGCAGGAATCCGGCCAGCAGGATCACCGACAGACCGACACATTCGGCGCGGTTACTGCGTGAGCCGAAACGGGTGAACAGGCGGAAGACGTCGACGCCGATGTCGCGGGCTTTCGCCGACGCTCGATCCACCTCACCGAGGTGCTCTGCTTCGAGTCCGTAGGCGCGCACAGTCTTTGCGCCCTGCATGCTGCTGACGAAGGACTGCGCCCGCTCGCCCATAGCGACTCGTTCGGCCGCGTACAGCGGAGCCGATCGGGGCAGATACCAGCGCAGTGCGAGGACATACATCGGCAATGCCACCAGACCGGCAAGCCCCAGACGCCAGTCGATTCCGAGCATCGTGATCATGCTCAGGCACACGAGCAGGAATGCTCCGACAAGCTGTGGAATCACTTCGCCGATCGACTTGGCCATCACTGCGACGTCGTCGCCGACGCGGGAGAGCAAGTCACCCTTGCCCACTCGCTCCAGCGTGGCCACCGGCAGGCGGAGAGCGCGTCGCACGACGGCCTCACGCAGCGACGCCAGGATGCCCTCACCGAGGGTACTGATCAAGTAGCCGCTGAAGCCGGTGACAACACCGCCGATGACCGCTGCCACCGCGATCACGACGACGACCCCGACGATGGTCGACGAGTCTGCCCCGTCGCGGACGCGGTCGACCAGGACGCCGAGCACGTAGACGGGCACCAACGACATCGCCGCGGCCACTGCGCCGAGCAGCAACGTCACCGCGGTACGGAGTTTGCGCAGGCGCAGCTGTTCCAACAGCCATCGGCCCGACCGGGCACCGGTGGCGATGGGAAGAAGTTCGGGGGCGGTCATCGCAGCACCGTCTCCTTGTACTGCGCGTCCGAGGACGCGAGATCGTGGTGGGTTCCTTCGGCGACGACGCGGCCGTCGTCGACCACGAGTACGCGATGCGTCACCGACAGCAGCGCAGGGCTGGTGGTGATCAGGATCGTGGTCTGCGCCGCGCTTCCGGTGTGTCGCAGCTCCGCGATACCGCGCGCGATCGTGTGCTCGGTGACGGCGTCGACCGCGGTGGTGGGGTCGTGCAGCACCAGCACCGGGGCGTCGACCGACAGGGCCCGCGCCAACGCGACCCGTTGACGTTGGCCACCGGAGAGGCTGGCACCGCGGTCGGTGACGGCGTGGTCGAGCCCGGCTTCGTGCAGTTCGACGACATCGGTGGCCGCGGATGCCTCGAGCACGCGGGCGAGTTCGGCGTCGGGCTGCGCGCGACCTGCGGTGACGTTGCTGCGAACGGTGCCGGCGAACAGGTCGGTGATGTGCGGCTCGACGAGCACGGTCTCGCGGGCGCGTCGGAGATCGATGTCCCCTGTTGCGATGCCGCCGATCCGTACCGTTCCGGCGTAGTCGGACTCGGAGATCTGACCCGAGAGCACCTGGGCGAGTGCCTCCCCGTCCTGCGGCCGGTAGGCGACGATTCCGAGCATCTCGCCGGGTGCAGCCGAGAAGGTGAGGCCGTCGAGCGAACGGAACCCGACCTCGTCGACGGCGAGTTCGGTACCCGAGGGCATAGCGGAATCGGATTGCGGCAGAACGTGGTCGGCACCGAGTACGAGTGCGAGCCGATCGGCCGAGCCACGCACCATCGCCACCACGCCGGGGATCTTGGACAGCCCGGTCAGCGGTTCGATGACGAATTGCGAGAGCCCGATGACGGTGATCAGCTCGCCGACCGAGATGCGGCCCTGCAACGCGAACCAGCCTGCGGTACCGGCGATTCCGACGGCGAGCAACGCGTTGACCGCCGCCGCCAGGCCCTGATAGACGTTGTTGGCGCGGGCCAACCTCAGCGTGGCCGCCAGTGCCGTTCGGCTCGACGTCACGAACCGCTGGGTCGCGGCGTCCTCGGCTCCGATTCCGCGCAGCGGACGCACTCCACTGACCAGATCGGTGGCCATTCCCGAGACCCCGGCGATCTCGGCCTGCTGTGCGGTGGCCGCGCGGGTGAGCAACGGGGCGAGACGCTGGAGCGCGATCAAAATCACCGGAGTGCCGATCACGACGGCCAGGCCGAGAGGAATGTCGATGATCAGCAATGCCAGCGCGGACGCGACCACCGCCACTGCGGACGCGAAGACTCGCGCGATCAGGTCGAGAATCCACGATTCCTTCTCGGCATCGGACGTCGAGACCGTCAGCAATTCCCCGGCCGACAGATCGGTGCGCAGTCCGCGTGGGTCGAGAACGCGGCCGGCGACCTCCACCCGCACATCGTGGGCCTCACGCTCGATGGCGACGACGATGATGCGGGCACCGATGCGCCAGGCGTAGGACAGTGTGACGAACAGAGCCGCGAGACCGACCAACGAGACGATCATCGCCGTCACGTCGCCGGTGTCGATCGCCCGCGACACGATCAGACCGATCGCGACCGGAACCATCGTTTCGCACAGTTGATGCACCCCGAAGAGCAGGGACGAGACGATCAAGCGGGTGCGACGACGTCGTACGGTGCGGCGCAGAATCGCGCCACCGGTGGCCGGGAAAGGTGCCTCCACCACGTTTCGAGCATGGTGAAGCGAGACAGAATCGGTCATTCGCTGCAGCCTATGGCATCGGGAAGTGGCGATGGGGTGTCACATTTACATAGAGTTGGCACCAGCGAACACCGAGTAAGTCCAGCAGAGAGTACGGAGATCACCATGCCTGCCAAGACATCGACCGACAACGACATCGCCGACGAAGACATCGTCCCACTCGAGTACGAGACCGCCAGTCAGGCCCAGCGCGTCGTCGCCGCCTATGCGACCGATGCAGACGAGTGCCGCATGTTGTTGTCGATGCTGGGTATAGACCCCGTAGCGAAGACCGACTGACAGGTTTTCGCAGGGCTGATTACCCAGGGATCAACAAGCGGATTGGACAGTTGTGGCTGACGCCTCGCAGGGTTCGGATTTCGTCGTCGTAGCCAACAGGTTGCCGGTCGATCTGGAGACACTTCCCGACGGAAGCACGCGATGGAAGCGCAGCCCCGGCGGGCTGGTCACCGCGCTCGAGCCCATCCTGCGCGCCAACAAGGGTGCCTGGGTGGGATGGGTTGGCGTATCCGACGTCGACGTGGAGCCGTTCGTCGAGGACGACCTGCACCTGCGTCCGGTGCCGATCAGCGAGAAGGAATACACCCAGTACTACGAGGGCTTCTCCAACGCCACGCTGTGGCCGCTGTACCACGACGTCATCGTCAAGCCCGAGTACGACCGCGACTGGTGGAACGCCTACGTCGAAGTCAACCGCCGCTTCGCGGAGAAGACGTCCGAGGCAGCCGCGCAGGGCGCGACGGTGTGGATTCAGGACTATCAGCTCCAGCTGGTGCCCAAGATGCTGCGGATGCTGCGGCCCGATCTCACCATCGGCTTCTTTCTCCACATCCCGTTCCCGCCGATCGAGCTGTTCATGCAGATGCCGTGGCGCACCGAGATCGTCGAAGGACTGCTCGGAGCCGACCTGATCGGTTTCCATCTGTCCGGCGGCGCGCAGAACTTCCTCTACCTTGCCCGACGCCTCGCCGGGGGAACCACCTCACGCGGAACCGTCGGTGTGCGGTCCAAGCTCGGCGTCGTCCAGGTGGGGTTCCGGACCGTACGCGTCGGAGCGTTCCCGATCTCCATCGACTCCGGTGACCTCGACACCAAGTCGCGCACGAAAGCCGTCCGAGACCGCGCCAAGCAGTTGCGCAAAGACCTCGGCAATCCGAAACGGATCATGCTCGGCGTCGACCGACTGGATTACACCAAGGGAATCGACGTTCGGCTCAACGCATTTCGAGAGTTGCTCGAAGAAGGCCGAGTAGATCCGGCCGAGAACGTCATCGTGCAATTGGCGACGCCCAGTCGTGAACGCGTCGAGAGCTATGTCGCCATGCGCGGCGAGATCGAACAGCAGGTGGGACGCATCAACGGCGAGTACGGCCAGGTGGGCCACCCGGTGGTCCACTACCTGCACCGTCCCATTCCCCGCGAGGACCTGCTCGCCTACTTCGTCGCTGCCGACGTCATGCTGGTCACTCCCCTACGCGACGGCATGAACCTCGTCGCCAAGGAGTACGTGGCCTGCCGCAGCGACCTCGGTGGCGCGCTGGTTCTCAGCGAATTCACCGGTGCTGCTGCAGAATTGCGCCAGGCGTACCTGTGCAACCCCCATGATCTGGACAGTGTGAAGGACGCCATCACCGGAGCGCTCGAACAGGAACCCGAGGCAGGCAAGCGTCACATGCGAGCCATGCGCCGGCAGGTTCTCGCCCATGACGTCGACCGCTGGGCCCGCTCGTTCCTGTCCGCACTGGCGCAACCGGCCGAGGGCACCAACCTCGTCAGATAAATCGCTTTACCCCCACCGTCGACGGCTGTTAGTTTGCCGTCGACGGTTTTGTGCATGCGAGAAGTGAGGAGGTGGGCATCGTGGCCACCTGGACGAGAACACACCCGAGCCCTCACACCTCCTCCACGAAGGACTTCTCGCATGTCTTCTCTACTCGAATACGGACTCGACCAGCACTGGCGTGACGAGTTCGAACAGCATTCTCACAGCGCAGTTCTCGCCCGCGTGGTTCGCGTCGACCGCGGTGAATTCGACGCCATCACCGAGCACGGAATCGCGCGCGGCACCGGCGGTGTCAGCGGTCGTTCCGCAGGCTCCACTCCTGGCGGCCTCTGCACCGGGGACTGGGTGGCACTGGACGCGGAATCGTTCCGGCTGATCGACATCCTGCCCCGCCGGACGGCCATAGTTCGCGCCAGTGCCGGATCGACCTCGGCCGCACAGGTTCTCGGTGCCAACGTCGATACCGTCGTGGTCACTGTCGCGTCGGACACGGCCCTCGACCTCGGCCGCGTCGAGCGCTACCTCACGCTGGCGTGGGGCAGCGGCGGCGTACCAGTCGTCGCGATCACCAAGACCGACAGCGGAGGCGTCACCGAAGAGTCGGTACTGGCCGCCGCGCCGGGTGTCACCGTCTGCAGCACCAGCGCGGTGTCGGCCGATGGAATCGACTCGCTGACAGCGCATCTGCACGGCACGGTCGCGCTCATCGGGCCGTCGGGATCGGGTAAATCGACTCTCGGCAACGCTCTGATCGGGAGCACCGCGTTCGCCACCGGCACCACTCGCGAGGCGGACGCCAAGGGCAGACACACGACGGTGCGTCGGGAATTGATTCCGGTACCACGACTGGGACTGACCCTGCTCGATACTCCCGGATTGAGATCGGTGGGAGTACAAGGATCGGAAGACGCAGTGGCGAGCGCCTTTTCGGATATCGACGAGCTGGCCGCACTGTGCCGTTTCGGCGACTGCGCGCACGCACACGAGCCCGGTTGCGCCGTTCTTGCCGCCGTCGAGACAGGCGAACTCTCCGAACGCCGGCTGGGTAACTACCGAAAGCTGTTGCGGGAGAACGCATGGACAACGTCACGCCACGACGCGCGGGCGCGCAGCGAGAAGTTGAGGGAATACAAGCAGATGACCAAGTCGCTACGCCAGAAGTACGCAGCCGACGGTGGGCGGCGCTAGGTCAGCTCTCGTCGAACAGCGAGGGGCTCTCGGACTCGGCCTCTTCCAGCGGAGCCGAGCCCTCGCGCGGCGACGCCTTGCGCACCACCTCGACCGTCGTCGTACGGACCGACAGCCGATGCCCGTCGTGATGCTCGAGCAACGCCAACCCTTGACGAATCTCGAGCACCTTCCACGGGCCTGCATGCCCGGACGCCTGAACCAGGTCGCCTGGTGCGATCTCGGAAGCCACTGTTGTTCTCCATTCACCGAGCAGGTATCGGGGGTCGAGCAAGTCTGTGACACACACCCTATCGGGCGCCGACCAGCCCGACGCCACTTGCTCGTCGAACAAGTTAGGAGTACTCATGTAATAGTTGTAGATGTACAAGCAAATATGTGGAGGTGCACGTGGCCGAGCTGACTCGACGACACCGATATCTCGTGCTCGGGATCTGCTGCCTCAGCCTGTTTCTCGTCAGCACCGACAACACGATCGTCAACGTCGCGCTGCCGTCGATGCGCGCAGATCTGAATGCATCGGTATCGGGTCTGCAATGGATCATCGATGCATACACGCTGGTCGTGGCATCTCTGCTGATGCTCGGTGGCTCGATGGCCGACAAGTACGGCCGCAAACGCTTCTTCCTGATCGGCACCGGAACGTTCGTCCTCGGCTCGCTGCTGTGCAGCGTCGCACCGTCGCTCGGCTGGCTCATCGCCTTCCGGATGCTGCAGGCCATCGGCGGCTCGATGATGAATCCCGTCGCGATGTCGATCATCACCAACGCCTTCACCGACCCCAAAGAGCGCGCCGGCGCGATCGGCATGTGGGGTGCCGTCGTCGGAATCTCGATGTCCGCGGGACCGGCACTCGGCGGCGTGCTCGTCACCAGCGCCGGCTGGCAGTCCATCTTCTGGATCAACGTCCCCGTCGGGATCTTCGCTTTGGCGATGACACTGAAGTTCGTCCCGGAATCCAAGGCCGAGCACGCGAGGAAGTTCGATCCGCTAGGTCAGTTCCTCATCTTCGCGTTCCTCGCGTCCCTGGTCTTCACCATCATCGAAGGTCCCGCGAAGGGTTGGGGATCACCGCTGATCGTGTTCACGGGTGCCGTCGCGATCGGCTCTCTCGTCGGGCTGCTGGTGGTCGAATCGCGAATCGAGGAACCGCTGATCCAGCTGAAGTTCTTCCGCAGTGCACCGTTCAGTGGCGCTACGGTGATCGCCGTGTGCGCGTTCGCGTCCCTCGGCGGGTTCCTGTTCCTCAACACGCTGTACCTGCAGGACGTTCGCGGCTACTCACCACTGCACGCTGGTCTCTACACTCTGCCGATGGCACTGATGACGCTGATTTTCGCGCCGATATCGGGACGCATCGTCGGCAGCCTCGGGGCTCGCATCCCCCTGCTCGTGGCCGGCCTCGGCTTCGTGGTCTCGGCGCTGATGCTCACCAGAACGACGCCGACGACATCCTTCACCTGGTTGGCGACGGCATACGTGATCTTCGGAATCTCCTTCGGCATGGTCAACGCCCCGATCACCAACACCGCAGTGTCCGGGATGCCACGGAGCCAAGCCGGCGTGGCCTCGGCCATCGCGTCGACCAGCAGGCAGGTGGGTCAGTCGCTCGGCGTGGCCGTCATGGGATCGATCGTCACCGCGAGCATCGTCGGTGAGGTCTCCGACGGATTCACCGCAGCCGCCGTGCCCGCCTGGTTCGTCATCGCCGGTGCCGGCGTGGTCGTGACCGTGCTCGCGCTGGTCACCACCGGCCGGTGGGCACGATCGACCGCCGAACGTATCGACCAACCGGTGCTCGTATGACGAGCGAAGCAGCGCAGATCTGGCGCGAGATGCGAGCGCTGATGCTCGAGGTACACGACACTCGACGGGCCGTCGCCGAGGCCACTGGAATGAGCTTCCTGCGGGCGAAACTGCTGATCAAGCTGTTGGACGGCGATCGGTCGGTTACCGAACTCGCCGATCTGCTCGCCTCCGACGTGCCCTACGTATCTCTGAACGTGCGCGAACTCGAACAGCGAGACCTAGTGGTGCGCACCGAGGACCCCCACGATCGTCGACGACGAATCATCGGACTCACCGACACCGGACGCCGCCTCGCCGCGAAAGCCCGCGCGATCGCCGACGCCCCGCCGCCGGAATTCACGGCACTACCGCCGGAGGACCTGGCGCATCTGCGTCGAATACTGCGACTGCCCTGATGTGGTGGGACGGTGCTTCTGCTTCGACTTCAGCTTCGGCTTCGGTTTCAGCGGCGAATGTCTGCGAGCGGAGTTCCGATCTCGACGAGGGCGCGCACGGTCGCGGCCTCCATGCCGGGTGAACCACACACCAGGATCTGACTGTCGGGGAACGGCCCCTGCACCGCGACGACGTCGGCGATAGCACCCTCCCAACAGTGCTCCGGCTCGAAAAATGATGTGCTGGAACCAATTTCCTCGTGAATACGATCGTTCCAGCGGTCCGAGGCCCACGGCTCGTGCAGCTGGTCTACGACGGGAACGACGGTCAGCCACGGCAACTCGGCCGCCATCAACCACAGCATGTCGCTTGCATAGAGATCGCGCGGCGACTTGCCGCCGAAGAACAGCGTCACATTCGGCGGCCGCTCCCAGCGGGTGAGATCGAGCAGAATCGCGCGCAACGGAGCGAGGCCGGTACCGCCCGCGATCATGACGACGTCGCGGCCCGAATCGTCGACGTGCAAACCGCCCTGCGGATCACTGATCTGCCAGACATGACCGGGCCGCGTCTCGTTGACGATCGACCCGCTCACCCACCCCGCGGGTACCGCGCGCACATGGAATTCGAGCTTGCCGTCCAGCGACGGCGGCAGGGCGGGCGAATATCGCCGCGTCAGAGCAGTGTTCTGAGGCACTGTCACGGACACCGACTGCCCGGCCCTGAACGGGATCGCGTCGCCCTGGAGCCTGATCACCGCGAGGTCGTTCCGAAGGCGATGGTACTGAACGACTGTCGAATTCCACGCCTGCATGCGGACCAGGATAGGGGTCGATGCCGGGTGTCTCGCAAACGCGCGCGGGGTTCGCCACTGCCGCCCGGCTCGCCAGCGCAAACGCGCGCGCGTTTGCTGACCGCGCGCGGAATAGTGACCGAATCACTGGCGAATCTGCGCGCACCTGACAAATGCGCGCGCGTTTGCGGGGAAGGCGACGAACTCAGCGCTGGTGCTTCGGCTTCCAGACCACCAGGGCGTTGCGTTGGATCGGCACCAGGTCGCGGCGATAGCTCGCGTGCACGTTCGCTACCTCCTGCGCCAGTTCCGAGACCCGGGCCTGCAGGGCCTCGACCTGGTTGGTGAGCTCGATGATGCGCTTGATGCCGGCGAGGTTGACGCCCTCGTCCTGCGAGAGTCGCTGCACCTCACGGAGCAGGGCGACGTCCCGCGGTGTGTAGCGTCGACCTCCGCCGGTGGTGCGGTGGGGGATGACCAGGCCCAGTCGGTCGTAGGTGCGCAGCGTCTGCGCATGCATGCCGGCCAGCTGAGCCGCGACGGAGATCACGAAGATCTGCGCGTCCGGATCACCTTGTGCCCCACCGGCTTTCGCGGAACCACCCTCGGGAGGGACCGACATCACACACCTGCCCACCCGGCCCGCGGGTCGAATCCGCTGGCCTTTTCGGCTTCCAGATAGGTCTTCAGAGCGTCGGTAGCAGCATCGTCGAGTTTCTGCGGGACGGCAACTTTGACGGTCACCATCAGGTCGCCTGCGCCGGACTTCTTCGGGATGCCGCGTCCACGCACCCGTAGCACTCGGCCGTCGACGGTGCCCGGTGGCACCTTGACGCCGACACGTCCTTCGAGGGTGGGCACCGACAGCGTGGTGCCGAGGACCAGTTCGCCGTAGCTGACCGGCACGGTCACCGTGAGGTCGTCGCCGATGCGGCCGAAGACCTTGTCGGGCTTGACTCGAACGGTGACGAACAGGTCGCCGGACGGTGCTCCGCGAAGCCCGGCCTCGCCTTGGCCTGCGAGTCGTACTTTCTGGCCGTCGCTGATGCCTGCGGGTACTCGCACGGTGATGGTGCGGGTGCGGTTCTGCACACCGGTGCCGCGGCAGTCGACACACGGGTCGTCGATGATGGATCCGGTGCCGCGGCAGTCGTCACAGGGCTCACTGAACCCGAACGCGCCTTGGTTTCGGTTGACGACACCTTGGCCGTTGCACTTGGGGCAGACCCGCGGGCTCGTTCCGGGCTTCGCACCGCTGCCGTGACACGTGGTGCACGAGGACGGACTGGTCAACCGCAACGGGACCGTCACACCCTGCGCTGCTTCACGGAATTGCAGCGACGTCTCGGTTTCCACATCGCTGCCGCGTCGGGGACGGTTGCTCTGCGGGCGCTGGGCTGCGCCGCGATTGAACAGACCTCCGAACAGATCGCCGATGCCGCCGTCGCCGCCACCGCCTTGACCGAAGATGTCGCCCACGTCGAAGGTCTGGCCGCCGCCGCCGCCGCCGAATCCGCCTGCGCCGGGCGAGAATCCGCCTCCGCCGCGACTACCGAAGCCACCGGACGCGAACAGCCGCCTGGCCTCGTCGTATTCCTTGCGTTTGGCCGGGTCGGCGAGAACGGCATGCGCCTCGCTGACCGCCTTGAACTTGTTCTCGGCCGCGGCGTTGCCGGGATTGGCGTCGGGATGGTTGTCCCGCGCCAACTTTCGGTACGCCTTCTTGATCTCTTCTGCAGTAGCGCTGGAGGAAACGCCCAGCTCCTTGTAGAAGTCCTTCTCGATCCACTCCCGCTGGCTCACCGGGCGTTTCCTCCTCTCGCGCTATTTCTTTTTACTGCTCGTCGGACGCGGGTGCGTCCGATTCTTCTGCTGCCGTGCCCTCGGAAGCACTGTCGACCACGCCGACCATCGCGGTACGCAGCACGCGCTCGCCGAGCTTGTAGCCCGGACGCATCAGCGTGCCGACGACCGGATTGCTGCCGTCGCCCTCATGGGAGACGGCCTCGTGGATGGCCGGGTCGAAGGCGTCGCCCTCGGCCCCGAAGGTGCTCAGGCCGATGTTCGAGAACACCCCCGCCAACTTGTCCGCCACGGCCTTGAGCGGTCCGGTTTCGAGATCGCCGTGCTGGCGAGCTCGCTCCAGATCGTCGAGGACGGGGAGCAGCTGGGACACGACGGACGCTTTCGCGTTCTCCGCTCCCGTCTGCTTCTCCCGATCCGTGCGGCGACGGTAGTTGGCGTACTCGGCCGACACGCGCTGCAAATCGGCAGTGAGTTCGGCGACCTGAGTGTCGCGCGGATCTTCTGTGTCCTCCGCCTCGACCACGATCTCGCCTGTCCCTTCGTCCACCGAGCCGGGCTGGGGCGCAGTACCGGTGCCCGCGAGGGGCTCCGGAACTGCGTCACCTTCCCGTACTTCACCGGTCTCGGGATCGATCTTCCGCTTGTCCACGAAAGTGACCGGTTCTTGCTCGGAGTTACCCGACGTCACTTCTTGTCCGTGTCGTCGGCGGGCTCGTCGACAACCTCTGCGTCGACTACACCGTCGTCAGCGGCCTGCGCGCCACCCTCTGCGCCGCCCTGCTCCTTGGCCTGAGCCTCGTAGATGGCGGTGCCGAGAGCCTGCGACTCGCTCGACAGCTTCTCCACGGCGGTCTTCACTGCCGAGATGTCGCTGCCCGCGAGTGCCGTCTTGGCGTCGGCGATGGCGGTTTCGACGCGGCCCTTGAGCTCGGCGTCGACCTTGTCCTCGTTGTCCTTGACGAACTTCTCCGTCTGGTGGACGAGGGACTCGGCCTGGTTGCGGACCTCGGCCTCTTCGCGACGAGCCTTGTCCTCGTCTGCGTGAGCTTCGGCGTCGGCGACCATGCGGTCGATCTCTTCCTTGGACAGACCGGAGCCGTCCTGGATCTTGATCGTGTTCTCCTTGCCGGTGCCCTTGTCCTTGGCCGTGACGTGCACGATGCCGTTGGCGTCGATGTCGAAGGTGACCTCGATCTGGGGGACGCCGCGCGGAGCCGGGGGCAGATCCGTCAACTCGAACGAGCCGAGGAGCTTGTTGTGCGAGGCGATCTCGCGCTCACCCTGGAAGACCTGGATCTGCACCGAGGGCTGATTGTCGTCAGCGGTGGTGAAGGTCTCGGATCGCTTCGTCGGGATGGTGGTGTTGCGCTCGATGAGCTTGGTCATGACACCACCCTTGGTTTCGATACCGAGGGACAGCGGCGTGACGTCGAGGAGCAGAACGTCCTTGACCTCACCCTTGAGCACACCGGCCTGCAGTGCAGCACCGACGGCCACGACCTCGTCCGGGTTGACGCCCTTGTTGGGCTCGCGTCCACCGGAGAGTTCCTTGACCAGCTCGGAGACCGCGGGCATACGCGTCGAACCACCGACGAGCACGACGTGGTCGATGTCCTTGACGGCGATGCCGGAGTCCTTGACCACTGCCTGGAACGGCGCACGGGTGCGGTCGAGCAGGTCGGAGGTGATCTTCTGGAACTCCGAGCGGCTGAGCTGCTCGTCGAGGAAGAGCGGGTTCTTGTCCGCGTCGACCGTGATGTACGGAAGGTTGATCGAGGTGCTCTGCCCGGAGGACAGTTCGATCTTCGCCTTCTCGGCAGCCTCACGCAGACGCTGCAGGGCCATCTTGTCCTTGGTCAGATCGATGCCGTTCTGAGCCTTGAACTTGTCGACGAGCCAGGTCACGATGCGCTCGTCCCAGTCGTCGCCACCGAGGTGGTTGTCGCCGGACGTCGCGCGGACCTCGACGACGCCGTCGCCGATTTCGAGCAGCGAGACGTCGAACGTGCCGCCACCGAGGTCGAACACGAGAATGGTCTGCTCGCTGTCGCCCTTGTCCAGGCCGTATGCGAGAGCTGCCGCGGTGGGCTCGTTGACGATGCGCAGGACGTTGAGGCCGGCGATCTGGCCGGCTTCCTTCGTGGCCTGACGCTGTGCGTCCTCGAAGTACGCGGGAACGGTGATGACCGCGTCGGTGATTTCCTCACCCAGGTAGGCCTCGGCGTCGCGCTTGAGCTTCTGCAGCGTGCGCGCGGAGATTTCCTGAGGGGTGTATTTCTTACCGTCGATCTCCACGGTCCAGTCCGTGCCGACGTGGCGCTTCACGGAACGAATCGTGCGGTCGACGTTGGTGACCGCCTGGTTCTTCGCGGGCTGGCCGACCAGCACTTCACCGTTCTTGGCGAAAGCGACGATCGACGGGGTGGTGCGTGATCCCTCGGAGTTGGCGACGACAACCGGTTCGCCGCCCTCGAGGACGGACACGACCGAGTTGGTGGTCCCGAGGTCGATACCGACCGCACGAGCCATAATGTTTCCTCCTGTTGTTGCGTGGGTTCCAGTCCCTGGGTGAGCGAACTCCGCTCAAGTTTGCACAACGCGATCTATCGCGTCAACTTCCAACTTGAGCCTCATCCACTCAAGGCTGCTGACCTGCACAACGGAGGGTGTGGCGAATTTGTTCCCTAGGGAGCGGCTGCGCCGCATGTGAGTAGGAGTGGAGCCTGCGGAACGACCCAGGTGAGTGAAAACTCGGTCCCTGCTACGAAGTTCCATGCACATGGGGACAGCAGTACGCCGCGACGATCAGCGGGGATCGTCGCGGCGCAGCGGGAGAGAAAGTACAGAACGAAAATTACTCGGCAGGCTCGGTGGCGGGTGCGGGGATGCAGCTGTAGCTGAGCAGTCCGCCGGTGATGTTGTTCATGAAGTCGGCATCGAGTGCGCTGGCGAAGGCTGCTGCGCCGGCGGGGCGAGCGACCCATTCGCGATCGGCAGACGGCACGGTGTACGTCATTGCCTCGCCTGCCTTGATGGTCTTCTCGGTGTTCTGACCCTGCAGACCCGGCAGTGCGCCGTAGTTGACGTTGACGTTCGACGCGTCGTCGGCACCCTTGTTCTCGACCTTGACCTGCAGTGCGACGACGCCGCCCTCGGGGGCCTTCTCGACTGCGGTGTCGCAGACAGTGGCCATCGAGACCACCAGGTCGGGGCTTTCGAGAACTGCGGAGCCGAGGGGCATCGCAGGCTCGGTCTCGGGCTCGGCCGAGGCCATGGGTACGAGGACGACCGCACCGATGCCGGCGGCCAGGGCGGCCGTCGAGGCCAGGATCGATGTGCGGGCAAGACGTCGCATGGACAACTCCTGTGGCTGAGGGGATGTGACCCGTGAGTCTGATGTGACTGAAGGGACAGTTGGTACTTCCTCACTATGGCCTATCCGATTCAGACATTCCACACCAGGCGGTCTCGATTCGATGACGTTCGCATATCGAACAAAACCGGTCGCGCGGAATGACATTGGTGTGATTTGGCCGACGCTCACCGATCGACGGGCCGGGCCCGGCGCGCCCACACGCTAGGTTTCGCTGGTCGAAGAAGAGGGGAACCACAACCCTGCGGATCGGCCGCGCCCTACGTAGGGTTGAGGAAAAGCGAGGCTACGGAGGCACATGGATCCCGAAGTGCAGCACGAACCGAGCGAGATCACCTACGACGAAAAGTTCTACCCGGCTCGGCCGAAACCGCTTCGTCCGTCCGTGCGTCGTGCGAACCGAAGTAGTGGTCCCACTCCGGACAGCGAGCCGGTCGCGTCCAATCCCGAGTACGTGGACTGGCTCACCGAACAGTCGATGCTGCGAGATGCCAAGCTCATTGCCGAACAGCTGTCGGGCAAGGGCAGCATGTGGCAGAACCCGTATGCCGATCCCGACCCGCGTGCTGCCGTCGAGCGAGCACCCGTCTGGTTCACCGCCTACCCCATCTCGGTGATCAACGCTCCGCAGACTAGCTTCCTGAGCACCCTCGGTGACGAGAAGTTGTGGCAGGCGTTCTCCGAGATCGGCGTCACCGCCGTGCACACCGGACCGGTGAAAGTGGCGGGCGGCATCCACGGGTGGCGTCCCACCCCGTCCGTCGACGGCCACTTCGACCGCATCGGTATGCAGATCGACCCCGCCTTCGGATCGGAAGAAGAGTTCCGACGCCTGTGCGTCGTGGCCTCCGCGTACGACGGCATCGTCATCGACGACATCGTTCCCGGCCACACCGGTAAGGGTGCGGACTTCCGGCTGGCCGAGATGGCCGTCGCCGATTACCCCGGCATTTACCACATGGTCGAGATCGAGCCGCAGGACTGGCACCTGCTCCCCCGCGTGCGCGCCGGTGCGGACTCGCAAAACATCGACGCCGAGGCCGAGGCCAATCTCGCTCGCGCCGGCTACATCATCGGCCAGCTGCAGCGAGTGATCTTCTACGAGCTCGGCGTCAAGGAAACCAACTGGAGCGCAACACCTCCCGTCGTCGGCATCGACGGCGTCGAGCGGCGTTGGGTGTACCTGCACTACTTCAAGGCCGGTCAGCCGTCCATCAACTGGCTCGACCCATCGTTCGCGGGCATGCGCCTCGTCATCGGCGACGCCTGCCATTCCATCGCCGATCTCGGTGCCGGCGCGTTGCGCTTGGACGCCAACGGTTTCCTCGGCGTCGAACGTCGTGCAGAGGGTCCGGGTTGGTCCGAGGGACACCCACTCTCGGAAGCCGCGAATCACCTGATCGCCAGTGTGGTGCGCAAGATGGGCGGGTTCACCTTCCAGGAGTTGAACCTGACGATCGACGACATCAAGGCCATGGGCACCAACGGTGCCGACCTGTCGTACGACTTCATCAACCGTCCGGCCTACCAGCACGCGCTCGTCATGGGGAACACCGAATTCCTCAGACTCACCATGACTTTGGCGCGTGATCATGGCGTCGACACGGCATCGTTGGTGCACGCGCTGCAGAACCACGACGAGATGACGTTCGAGCTCATCCACTTCGCGACACTGCACGCAGAAGACGAGTTCGCCTACGGCGGCGAGTCGGTCAAGGGCTGCGATCTGGGCGATCGCATTCGCGGTGAACTCACCGATCGCCTCACCGGCCGCTGGGCACCGTACAACCGAACGTTCACCACCAACGGAATCGCCTGCACCACAGCCAGTGTCATCACCGCGTCGCTCGGCATCCGCGATCTCGACCGGATGGACGAGCAGGACATCGAGACCGTGAAGCGGGCGCACCTGCTGCTCGCCATGTACAACGCACTGCAGCCCGGCGTGTTCGCGCTGTCCGGCTGGGACTTGCTGGGCATTCTTCCGATCGCCGCCGACGAGGTCGAGGATCTCATCAAGGAGGGCGACACTCGCTGGCTCAACCGCGGCGCACACGACCTGATGGGGTATTTCCCCGACGCCGTGCGCTCGGAGTCGGGCATTCCCCGTGGACGCAGCCTGTACGGGTCGCTACCGGAGCAGTTGGCCGACCCGCAGTCGTTCGCTCGGCAGCTGGCTCGAATCATCGAGCTGCGCAACAAGTACGGAATTGCCACGGCGCAGCAGATCGATATTCCGACGGTCTCGCACAAGAGCCTGTTGGTGATGGTGCACGAGCTCGGCCAGGGCACCATCCAGGCCACGGTGCTGAACTTCTCGTCCGACGAGATCAGCGCAACCATTCAGTCCAAGCACCTGGTGCCCGGCACCTGCGCCATCGATGTGTTCGACGACAACGAAATCGCGACGGTCGACGAACTGCACAGCTTCCCGATGAACCTCGGCCCGTACGAGGGCGTCGCGGTGGTGCTGCGGTGAGACGGCGTCGCAGCACCGCTGACGGATAGACTTCTGCACCGTGGCCGAAGAACCGAACGATCCGACAGCGCACAGGCCTCGGCCTGCCCGACCGCAACCACCGCGGCCGGAGCTGTCCGTCGAACCTCTTCGGCCACGACAGGAATCCACCGCAGACTCCCGTCTGCCGAAGATCGCGACCGGGCTGTGGGCGGCGACCGCTGCACTGATCCTGGCGCTGGCCGCCGTCATCGCGCTGAACTGGAACGTCGTTCTGTCGGGCGTCGAAACCGCCGTGGCTCAGCAGGATTCGACGGCAAGCGCCGCAGACGTCCGGAACACGGCGTCGGCCACCCTCATCTCGAGCGGTGCTGCCGCCGCCGTGCTGGTACTACTCGGGTTCGTCTCGTTGAACCTGCTCCGCGGCGCAGCCACGTCGTCCAAAATATTGATGGGCGCGGTAGGAATTCTGACCATCGGGGCGGCCGTCACGTTCTCGACCTTCGTCTCCGACGCCTCGGCCCTGCTCGGCGGCGTGCTGCAATGGGGTCCGTTCGTCGTGGCAGGCGCTGCCGCAGCCGCCACGGTCGTCGCGCTGCTACCTCGACGCCCCTCACGTCAGTGAGGCGAGAATCCCTTCGGCACTGCGCGCGGCGAGGGCACACGAATTCGACGTGAACCGGTCCAGAAGCGGATGCTCCGAGAGGGATCGCCACTTACGCACCGCAGCCAGTGCCGTGTCGCGCTGCTGAGTGTGCCCCGCATCGGGCGGCAGATCGAGACGCTCGGTGGCGGCGATACCGAAGCCGCCGATGATGCGCTGCAGATCGAGCAGTCCTCCGTCGGGCAATGTCGGTGTGACCGAACGCAATCGGCCGAGCAACCGTAGTTCGGCAAACCCGTGCACGTCGGCGAGCATCCTGCCGGCTTCGGTACGCAGCGCATGCGACTCCGGCCGGAACTCCAGAATTCGTTGTAGCGCAACCAGAGCCGAGTGCAGCTTCAGCTGATCCGCACGCTGGCCGAATTGCACGTCGATGACCGAGCGAAGTTCGGACAGTCCACTGCGCTCGACCAGGTCGGCCGCCAGTGTCGGCGAATCACGCACACCGAGCCGAATCAGCGTCACGGCCATCCGAATCCCGAACAAGCCGAAGCGGTCGACAATGCTGGCGCGCAGGGCGGCATCGACGGGCAGAGTGCTCTCCGCCCGCACGAACCGATCGGCCGAAAGCATCGCCAGCTGCAGATCCTCGGTCGGTACCGTCGCGAGCATCTGGAATGCGGCGAACTCGCTCTGCCGCAACGTCTCTGCTCCCAACGCCAACAGCCCTGCCACCGGGACGACGGCCTGGCACAGTCCGGTGGCTTCGAGCTCGGACGCGAACCGGGCCGCGACCTCCTTGGCCGACATCATCGCGTCCATGCGGCCCGAGCCGACCTCGTCCGCCCGGGAGACCACCCCGATTACCCCCAGTGGCCCGGAATCACCTCCGACGTGTGCCCCGATCTGCCCAAGAAACGAGACGTCCGTGGCATTGAGGGTGCGCAGCAGGTAGACCACCGCGTCGGCCCCCGACGACGAATTCTCGGGGGTCAGCATCGCCAACGTGCGCGCCGAGACATCGCGAGAGAGCGACGAGGTGCCGGGTGTGTCGATGATCGTCGTCTGCGCCAAAGTACTTGCCGGCCATTCGACGTCGAGGCGATCGACCTGCGCCGCCGTCAACGCACCGAGATCGAACGTCAGCCGCCCGTCGCGTCGTTGCACCGGAACGTTCGCCGCCCGATCGCCGTCGTACCAGGCCGTCACACTGGGTGAGACGCCGTTGCGATACCACGTGACGACCTTGGTGCATTCGGTGGCGTCGGTCGGCGCAATATCCTGCCCGACAAGCGAATTGAGCAGAGTGGACTTGCCTGCCTTGAGCGATCCCGCGAGCGCGACCCGGAGCGGCTCGTCCAAACGGTAGAGACATTCGTCGAGCATCCAGGACGCCTCGGCGTCGCCGGCGTACGTCGACCGCGCTGCCGAGATCAGATCGCGCGCTCGGGCCAGTGCCGTCACGCTCATACTGCGACGTCCTTCACCAGACGCGTTGCGCGAGCATTCAATTCCGAGACAAGTCGCATGTCGTTCTCCAGCCTCGCGATCCGGGCGGTGCGATCGGTGTTGTCGGCGGCAGCGGCTTCTTGCGCCGAGCGCAACGACTCGTTGAGCGAACGCAATGTCTGCTCGGCGATCGAGGTGAAGTGATCTCGCAGCACCCGCTGAATCTGACGCAGCCGATCCTTCGACTCCTTGCCCACCTGGAAGCTGACGTCGTCGGTGAAGCGGCGAATCGCCATCTTGGCCTCGGAACGACGCGCCTTGACGCGATTCTCCTTGTCTTCCTTGTACGCCTTGGTGCCGAGCAGTACGCCTGCTCCGATCGAGATCGGATTGAGCAGACTCAGCCCGACGAACGTGGTGATCAGACCGAACATCAGTACGCCGCCGTAGGATCCACGCATTCCGACGAGCACTTTCTGCGTGATACCCACCCGACCCGACTCCAGATCGGCCAGTGACGTCACGGGCTCGAGCACATTGTCGAGATCGCCGAGATCGAGATCGGGCAGGGCCGCCGCGCCGGACGACGCGAAGTGCTCGGCCACCAACTCCGACAACCACAGAGCCCGCTCGTGCGCCCACACGAAATTGTCGCCCACCGACGCAGCGATCTGCTCTTCGAGCCATTCGCCCAGTTGCGGCCAGTCCTTCCCCGGATCCCCCTCGTCGACGGTTTCCTCGGCCTCCCGGGTGACGCGTCGCAGTCGGTCGCGCAGGTCGTGATCGATGTCCGACGCGAGATCTGCGATTCCGTCACCGAGCGTCTGTTGCCACTGCGAGGACCTCTTGTGCAGTTCCTCGGCGGCGGACTTGGCACGCTGGAGCCCGGCGACCGCGGCGGCCGCGCGCTCCGGATCCTTCAGCGCCGCAAGCTCACTGCCGAACGACAGTGTCAGGTGCTCGGTCACCGAGCGGACGTCGAGGGATACCGATGCGCGAGCCAGCACGTCGGCTCGTGCCACCACGTCGTCGCGCAGAAACGCGTACAGCTGCTGGAAGCCGGATTCGGCATTGAGTTCCTCGTCGTTCAAACGCACTGCGTGCGAACGCAACAACGACGACACCGGCAGCATCTGCACGGTGATGCCTGCACGGTCCAGATGTCCACGGTTGGCCTCGACGATCTGTCGCCAGTGGGGATACAGATCGATCTTGGTGATCAGCACCGCCACAGCCGGGCACAGACCCTGCACCTGCCGCAGGAACGCCAATTCCGGCTCGGTGAATTCACGAGAGGCATCGGACACGACGAGCACGGCATCGGCCGACGGAATCAGACCCAATGTCCCTGCCGCATGGGGGTTTCCGTGGCCACCGACTCCCGGCGTGTCGACCAGCACCAGGCCGTCGGCGAGCAGTGGGCTCGGTACCGCGATGTCCAGCCGCAGCACCTCCCGGCCCTGAGCCCGGGGACTCGCCGGAGTCACCGTGGTGATCTCTTCGAGCGGTACGTCGACCCGAATCGGTTCGTCACCGGGATTCGCGAGCACGAGCTGCGCAGAGAAGCTGTCCGCGTTGGACACCACCGTCGGAATCGCGGTGGTCTCGTCGTCGCCCACCGAGCACACCGTCAGATTCAGCAGCGAATTCACGAACTGGCTCTTGCCCTGTTTGAGGGGTCCGACCACGATGATGCGACGGCGAGGGTCGAGCACACGCGACTTCGCTGCCTCGACTCGATCGACCAGATCGGATCGTCCCGCCGATGTCGCTACCTCCGCGGTGCGATCGAGCAGCTCGGCCAGTTCCGTAGATTGCCCGTCCATACCTGTGTCTCCACAACCCATCTCGTCGACTCCCGCGAACCCAACTCGTCCCGCAGGCCGCACCCGCACGAATGGTCATTCCGCAGGCTCCACTCCAGCAACTCTAGCGACGACTCGGCCCCGAGTGTCGTTGAACACTCGGGGCCGAGTCGTCACTTCGTCACCTGATCACAGGCAACTCGATCAGGGGTTCAGCGGGTCGATGTCGTGGTCGACGGTCAGCGAGTGGCCCAGTGAATCTGCTGCCGAATCGACCGATCCGTGCAGGTTGCCGCCGGTCTCGCCGAACAGGTCCGTGCTGCTCTCGCTCTGTCCGAAGACGTCGGAGTCGACGCTCGACCAGCCCGTGCCCGATGCGTTCGCGCTGGAATCGAAGGAGCTCGCAGACTCGAAAGATCCCTCGGCTCCGGACTGCACTGCACCGGTGACCTGGCCACCGAGCTGCGCGGCGGAGTCAAACCCGCCGGCCACGGAACCCGCAGCGTCCGCACCAGCATCCAAACCCCCGGTCACCGTGGAGGCCAGTCCGCCGCCGATCGAGCCGCCGGCATCCAGTCCGCCGCCGATGTTCGACGCGATCTCGCCGCCCACCGAGGTTCCCGCGTCGACGACGCCGCCCACGGTGCCCTCGAGTCCTCCGGTGACGTTTCCGGCCAGGTCACCCGCGGCGGAACCGGCGAGGTCACCTGCCGATTCGAGTCCTGCACCGACCTGCGTACCGGCGTCGATTCCGCCGTTCACAGCGCCGGTCAGAGTGCCTTCCAGTCCTGCGCCGGCCTGCGCTGCCGCGTCGATTCCGCCGTCGACGGCACCGGTGAGAGTGCCTTCCAGTCCTGCACCGGCCTGCGCTGCCGCGTCGATTCCGCCGTCGACGGCACCGGTCAGGGTGCCTTCCAGACCCGCACCGGCCTGCGCGGCTGCGTCGATCCCGGTCGAGACACCGCCCTCGACTCCGCCTGCAACACCGCCTGCGATTCCGCCGCCGAGGCTGCCGAGTCCGGCCAGTCCGCCGGTCAGGCTCGTGCCCGCGTCGACGACCCCATTCAGTCCACCGGCCACGTCGCCGCCGACGTTGCCGACCGCCGCCAGGCCGCCGGTCACATCTGCTCCTGCGCTACCGACGGCCGCGAGGCCGCCGGTGATGCCTGCGCCGACGCTGCCGACTCCAGCGAGGCCGCCCGTCAGGCCGCCGCCGAGGCCACCGAGTCCGGCCAGGCCGCCGGTGAGGTCTCCGCCGACGTTGCCGAGTCCGGCGAGGCCGCCGGTCAGGCCGCCGCCGAGGCCACCGAGTCCGGAGAGGGTGCCTTCCACGGTGCCGGTGAGATCGGCACCTGCGGACACGGCCGTGTCGACCGCACCGGCCAGCTGAGCGCTGAGATCTGCACTCGCGCCGAGTGCTGCTCCGAGGTCGAGTGTGGCTCCGGCGTCGACGATCGCTTCGACGGCCGTGCCGAGCTGTGCGCCGGCAGCGCCTCCGACACCGAATGCGGTTCCGAGAATTCCTTCGAGGCTGCCCGTCACTCCGCCGGTCAGTGCGCCGGTGATTCCGCCGGTCAGCTCACCCGTCAGCTCACCCGCCAGTTCGCCGGTGATGCTGCCACCGATGCCCAGACCGGCACCGAGGGTTCCCTCGATGGCGGTGTCGATGGCCGTGGCCAGGTTTCCGACGACTCCGGCGTCGAGATCGAGGACGCCGCCCAGGGCGCCGCTGACGACCGTGCCGATGTTGCCGCCGGCGGCGAGGAGTGCGTCGACGTCGATGTCAGCGAGGGCACCGGCGTCGAGTACTGCACCGAGTGCGGTTCCGATGGATCCTGCGATGGCACCGTCGACGGCGAAGAGTCCGCCGAGGCTGCCACCGATGCCACCGGCGATGTCGCCGACGAGCGCGGCTCCGGCTTCGGCGGATCCGCTGAGGGCTGCTGCGATGTCTGCGGTGAGGTCCGCACCGACCGTTCCGAGCCCGGCGAGAGCGCCGCCGATGCCTGCGGTCAGCGCGGTGCCGAGGCCGCCGACGATGTCCAGTCCGGCTCCGGCGTCGAGCACGGACTCGAAGACGCCACCGACGGCAGCGCCCAGTTCGGCTCCGACGGTTCCGCCGACTGCGAAGAGGGCACCGAGCGCGCCGGACAGTCCGCCCTGGATGTCGGCCAGTGCGGCAAGGTCGACTGCGCCGGTGGCACCGATCGCGGCGTCGAGGGCTGCCTGCAGCTGCGCTGCCAGGTCGGCGCTGATCTCGCCGCCGATGCCTGCGCCTGCTCCGATGAGTCCGGTGAGCGCAGCGCCGAGTCCGACCGTGCCGCCGAGAAGGCCGTCGAGGTCCAGATCGATTCCGCCACCGAGTCCGCCGCCGATGCCCGCACCGGCACCGATGAGTGCGTCGAGAGCGCCACCGAATGCGGTGCCGAGTTCGAGGCCGATCTGGCCACCGACGGCCAGAGCTGCAGCGAGAGCTGCCTGGAGCGACGCTTCGATCTCGCCCGCCACGTCGATTCCACCGGTCAGCGCACCACCTGCGGCGAGCCCGCCGCCGGCTACCGCTCCTGCGGCAATGCCGAGTCCGGCCGACAGTCCGCCGCCGAGGCTCGCGCCTCCGGCGAGTGCGCCGTCGAGGCCTGCGGATCCGCCTGCACCCAGGATGGCGGAGAGCTGGCTGCCCGCACCGGCGAACAGTCCCGACTCGGCGACCAACGGGGCCACCGCGACGATGTCCGCGTGGGTGACGCCGCCGAGGCCGGCAGCGGCCAACGTCGTCTCGGGGTTGGCGCAGTAGGCAGCAGCGGCGTTGTCGTCGCGCAGCAGGCCGAGAATGAAATCGAGTACGGCGTTGGTAGCCATGTGAGTCTCCTTGACGAGTGATGCTTCGTGGTTGATCACAAAGCTATGGTCCGAAGAGCCCCCGCCCAACGGGGACGATCCCCCTACTCCCCCGGGGGTCGCCAGGGGACTTGCATTAGGGGATCTGAGCGCTTTAGGGGATTTACCTCGTTGCACGCTCTAACCTGCTGTGAGACGTAACGAATCGGGGCACCGAGCCGACAGTGCGGGTAACGGCGGTGGGAACCAGGGCAGTGCGACAAGAAGGTGGCAGCAGATGAACGCAGGGCTCGGCATACGGATCGGAACTGTGACGGCTGTTGCCGCCCTGGATACCGACCCGGTGACCTCGGTGGTCAAGCGTTCGGCCCTCGATCTTCGTCCCGGTGCGGCCCCCAGTCTCGCCGACCTGTGGGACCGCTCGACGCGCCATCTCATCAGTGGATTCGCCGATCGCGTCGGTGACCCCGTCGAACTGATCGACGACGACGGCCGCAGTCACCGCGCCGAAGACCTGTACGCCACCGCCACTCGTGCCCTCGTCGCCGACGTCTCCGCCGGTGTCGACTCCTCCCCCTCCGTGGTGGTCACCCACCCCACACGCTGGACCGCCTACACCGTCGAGGTGCTCGGCGACGCGCTCGATCGCGCAGGCCTGACCGACGTCACGCTCGTTCCCGAGTCGGTCGCCACGATGCGCTGGCTCGAGGTCACCCGTGGAACCCAGTCCGATGGTCTCGCGGTCGTCTACGACCTCGGCGCGACGGCTCTCGACGTCACGCTGATGCGGACCGGGTCCGACGCAGGCGTCGTCGGAACCGGCGTTCATTCGCAGGAGTTCGGCGGCGCTCAGTTCGACCACGAGATCATGCAGTACGTACTCGACACCGTCTCGGGCAGTCAGTCGTTCGAGTTCGATCCCTTCGATCCCGACACCGTCGGTGCATTGGTCGAATTGCGCGCCCGCTGCGGCGAGGCCAAGGAACAGCTGTCCTACGACACCTCCACGTCGCTGACCGTGGACCTACCGGGGCTGCACACCGAAGTACGACTGGTCCGCTCGGAGATCGAAGACCTCGTTCGCGCGTCGCTGCTGGCCTCCATCGGAGTAGTGCGTGACGCAGTCGCGGCCGCAGGCCTCGAGGTCACCGACATCGATCAGGTGGTGTTGACCGGCGGCAGCTCGGCCATCCCCCTCGTCGCCGAGCTCGTCTCGACCGAACTGCGAGTACCGGTCGTGGCCGGGCCGCGCCCCGAACTGACCGTCGCGATCGGAGCCGCAATCCTCGGCAGCGACATCGCCGACGCCACCGCCGCGGACGACGCAGCAGCATTGGCTGCGGTTCCCGCCGCGACCGCCGTTGCCGCGCCGATGCCCCGTCCCACCCCGCGGCCCGCCCCGACCCCGACGGCAGTGGCGTCGGAATCGGGAATGTCCGGACGGAAAAAGGCAGGCCTGGTCGCCGGATCCGTTGTCGTGCTGGCCCTTCTCGCGGGCGGCGGACTGTCGGTCGGAACGGCCCTCACCTCGGACAACACCACTCCGGCCGAATCCAACGCCGAGATCTCGAGCACCGAGACTCCCGGCAGCACGGCCGCTGTGGCAGAAGTCGGGTCCACGACCGGTCCGACCGGTTCTGCAGCAGTCGGTTCCACGGGCGCACCCACCACGGTGGTCAACCCCGACGGCAGTGTCACCCAGATCGATCCGGCCACCGGGGCTCCTGTTGCCGGGGCACCCGTCGCCGGAGCGCCGGCCGCTGTCCCCGGCCAGAACGGGGCCGCCACCGTGCCGACCATCCCGTCGATCGCCGCACCGACGGTGCCCAACTACCAGCCCCCGGCCGTGCAGGTCCCGCAAGCACCGCAGTTCACGCCACAACCGCTACCGACGTACCAGGGCCCGACCCTCGGCGACGTCGGGCAGGGCGTCGGGCAGGGCCTCGGCGGTGTTGTCGGAGGTGTGGGTCAGGGCCTGGGTGACGGACTCGGCGGGGTCGTCGGCGGCCTGACCGGTCGATAGACCGACCGTGGCCAACAGCCCATCCGCTCTCGTCGGCGTGGAGCGCGCCGATCGATTCGTTCGTGACGCGTCGTCGAGCACCGGTGTGCACGTTGTCGTCGGGGTGAACGGCTCCGGCCGATCCGCGGTGCTCGGTGCGGTCGCGGCCGCCGCGACGACGGTGCATGCGGGCAGTGTCACCGACGCGCCGTCGGGTGCGACGGTTCTGGTCGACGACGCCCATCTGTTGCCGGATCACCGCGTGGACGAGATCGCCGCTGCGGCAACCCGTTCGGACATCACGCTGGTTCTTGCCACGGCCCCGCGCCGATACGATTCCCGGATCGAGAAGCTCGTCGCGTCCGCAGGCGCCGCTCGCCTGACGCTGATGCCGCTGGACAAGACGTCGATCGCAACGCGGGCAGCCGCCGTCGCTCGGCCGATCTCGGCTTCGCTGGCGAGCGCGATCGCAAAGTCCACCGGAGGGCTGCTCGTCGCCGTCGACGCGGCACTGGCCGCGCTCGGGGGCGAACGGTCCGACCCGACTCCGCTGCGTGCGGTCACCGAATCCGTTGCCGAGCAGCATCGCCGGATACTTGTCGACACCACCGACGACACCCGCGCCGTGCTGCTCGCGGCTCGCTTCGGCGTCGTCCCGGACCCGGTCACGGCGGCGCAGCTCGTGACGCGGCCGACCGACGCGGAGACGGTCGTCGATATCGCCTGCAGCTCCGGTCTTCTCGACGCCACGGGCGCATTGATTCCGTCCGCCGAAGGTCCCCTGACCGAGATGATCGGGGAGCGTCGATGCCGGGTGCTGCTCGACCGCATCACCGAGGTTGCGGCGAAATCCGGTCTGCTCGACGCCTCGGCCGCGCGAGCGTTGGCGACGCACGGGGTCGTACGCGCAGACCTCGCCGATTTCCTTGCTGGACAGGGTGATTCGACTTCCATAGAGTCCGCTGGCCAGCTGTACGATGCGGCAGCAGCGGCGGGATTCGACCCGTCGGCGCTCGCGGCCCGCCGGGCAGAGGTGGCCGCCGCGACCGGACACCTCGACGAGGCAGGCCGTCGTGCCGACGAGATCCTCGATGCGGCCACCGATCACACGCAGGCCGATCTACGCACTGCGGTCAGGGTCTCGGCGTCGATCGCCGCGCAGCGCGGAATGGTCTCGCGCAGTACGCAATTGTTCGCCTGGCTCGGGACGGATCGACTCGGGACCGATGCGGTGTGGGCTGCCTTGTCGGCCGCTGCCGCCGGCGACCGCCCTGCTGCCGACCGCGCACTGAGTGTCGTGGCATCGCTGGCACCGACGTCGAGTACGGCGTCGGGTGCGTTGCTCGTCGACGGGGTCCTCGGTTCGATCGACTCACGCAGCGCTGCGGCATCGAGTGCGGCGACGAACTCGCTGATGCGCGCGGTCACGTTGACGGCCGCGCCGTCCGATCGTTGGTGCGCTCCGGATTCGGCAGCCGCGGTGGCCGCCCTGCATGCCGTGCACTGCGGTGATCTCGCCCGCGTCGACTCCGTCATCGCTCGTGCCCTACCCGAGCTGCGGCCGGGATCCGAGGCCCACACGCGGCTCGTTCTCATCGGCGGCTGGGCGGCCATGCTGCGCGGAGACGCCGCGCAGGCCTGCCATCTGGTCGACCCGCTCGAGATCCCCGACTCGCACGTGCGCAATCACCTGTTCCTGCACGGCATTCGAGTGGGGTTGGCCCGCAGGTCCGGGGACGCCGGATCTCTCGTCACGGCGTGGACCCAGGCGCAGAACGTCGTCGCCGCGTACTCGATCGACCTGTTCTCGCTCTTGCCCATCGGCGAATTGGTGCTGGCCGCAACACGAGTGGGCCAGTTCGATCGCGTCGAGCACCTCGTGTCGCAAGCCACGACGCTGCTCGCCGCGTTGGGGGATCCGCCGGTCTGGGCCTCGGCGCTGCATTGGTATCAAGTGCAGGCCGCCATCGTGGCGCAGACGCCCGAAGCCCTGGTGCCGCACGCGAAGGCCCTCGCGTCCGCCGCTCCGACGCACCCGTACAGCTCCGCACTCGCCGCGGCGGGGCGGGCGTGGCTCGGTGTTCTACAGGGCAGGCCCGACGCCGCCGAGGTGGAACTCTCGGCGCGCACCCTCACCGCGTTCGGCCTGCCGTGGGACGGTGCCCGATTGGCGAGCGAAGCCGCACTGACCGTCGCCGACACCGCTACGGCCACCTCGTTACTGCACATCGCCCGGTCGTTGCGTCAGCCCAGCTCGCATCAGCGGGAGACCGACGGGACGACGCCGCAGCCGTCGGGATCTCTGAGCGAACGCGAGGCCGAGGTGGCCGAACTACTGGTTCTCGGGGTCACGTACCGCGAGGTGGGAAGCCGGCTCTACATCTCCCCGAAAACCGTCGAACATCATGTGGCTCGCATTCGCCGCAGGCTCGGAGCCGGGTCGCGCTCGGAACTGATCTCGATGCTGCGGGCGATGGGCTACGGAACATCGACCACCTGACCTCGGCACGCTGATGCCCCCTACTGCGGGTGTAACTGTGTGAGGATCCGAAGCGACATAACGACCGAACATCGACTCCGAGCCCAGGACAGGTAGATATCCCCATGACCGAGCAGCCCGCATGACCGAGCAGCCCGGCGGGGCGAGTATCGGCGCACCGGACGTCGGCCTCTATCTGGACGACGACCAGGCCGTTGCGGCCGTGTCGCACCCCATCGCGCCCGGCCCCTCCCTGCATCTGGCGTCCCTGCACTCGACCGTGCTCAACACTCACCCCGACGGCACCGTCTCACTCGGTGACGCCACCGACAACGACTCCGAGGCGTACACGCACTTCCTCGACGCGCTCGGCGACGGGGTCACCGGTAGCCGGGGCACCGTCTTCCCCGCCGAACAGCTGACGTCGATGGCGCTGCTGTGCCTGCTCACCGAGGTGGCGTCGTCGATCGATCTGCGCCCCGGCGATCTCGCTGCGGCCGCCACCTACCCGGCCCGCTGGACCGCCGAGCAGGTGTTCGCCCTGCGTGCGGCCATGAACGGGCACGGGTTGGCGCACGTTGCGCTCGTATCGGAAGAGGAGGCGCTGGCCGCCTGGAACTCGTCGATGCGAGCAACCATGGAGAAGAAGGACACCGCCGTCGCCGCGGCTCGTGGTGCAGCGCTTCTGGCTGCCCTGTACCCGGTCGACGCCGTCACCGAACGCCTCGCCGTCGTCGGCGCACCGACCCGCGCCGACCGTCGTCCCCTGTTCACCGCCCCACTGTTCGCCGCCGCGGCGTTCGCAGCGGCGCTGACGGTCGGTGCCGGTGTGATCGCATTGCAGCTCGGCACATCCGCCGACACCCCGGTGCCCACCATCGAGAACGCTCAGGTCGCGCCCCCGACGACGACGTCGGGAATCCGGCCGGGTGGGCCGATCGACTTCCCCACTGCCGTCGTCGAACCGGCAGCCGAACTCGTCCCCGCCGTCCCGCCCGCACCGATCATCACGCCGGAGACCACGACCACGGCTACGGACCCGACCCGAGAGCGACGCTCCGAACGCGACGCGGCCGACGTCGACACGCGACCCGCCGTCGACCTTCCGGAGGTCACCGAGACCGAGGACCCCACCACGACGCCGCTGACCGACGACGAACCGGTCGGACCCGAGCTGCCCGACGACGGACCCGCCGAGGACCCGCCGAAGCCCACCCCCGACGAGAACGCCGACGACAACACCCAGGCCGGACGTCTCGCTCCGCAGGACCGAACTCCGGCCGGAGCCACGACGGGCGGCACTCCATGAGCGGTGCCGGGCATCTCGGAATCACAATCGGCAACACCAGGTCCGTTGCGGTGTATCGCGACTCGACCGCGTTCGAACCCACCGTCGTCGTACTGCCGACGACACTGAGGTTCGACGACGACGGCCGCGCCCATCTCGGAGAGTCCGTCGACACCGCGCCGTTCACTCGCTTCGTCGATCTGGTCGGCAAGCAAGAAGATCTCGAACCCGATGCCGACGCGTATCGCGCCGAGGATCTGATGGCCAACGCCGCGAACTGCCTCGTGGGCATGTTCTCCGAGACGTCCGAATCGGCGTCCACGCCCGTCACGACGATGACGTATCCGACGCGATGGCCCCGCGAGAACATCGCTCTGCTGCGCGATGCCCTCGACCACACCGGTCTCACCGACGTCGCGCTGGTTCCCGAGGCAAAGGCTGCGAGCGCGTTCGCTCAACCGAGCCCGGGGGCTGCTGTCACGGTGATCGACATCGGGGCCACCGGCACCGACATCTCGACGTATCCGGGCGGCGGCACCGAGCGCACCACCGCTGTCAGCGGTGACGTGTTCACCGATGCCCTGTTCGATCACGTCGTGACCGATCGCGAACACCTCGACCTGTCCGACGCCGCAGTTCTGGCTTCTCTCACCGGTGTCGTCGCGTCCTGCGAGCAGGCGAAACACACGTTGAGCACCGCGGACGTGGCCACGATCGCGGTGGAGCTGCCCGGCGTCTCGGATACGACGACGGTCACCCGCGCCGAGTTCGCAGACCTGATCGCGCCGACGTTGGGCTTGCTCGACGTGCCGTCGACCGGCACGGTCGTGCTCACCGGCGGCAGTGCCGCCCTACCTTCGGTGGTCGCGGACATCGGCGAGCGCACCGCAGGCGCGCTGCTCGTCGAGCCGCTCGCTGCGGCTCGCGGCGCACTGAACATCGCCGAGATCGAGGACGTCGACGGCAACTCGTTGGTGACCGGCGCAGCGCCGGTGGTCACTCGCAACGACGGCACGGACTCGCTCGACACCGACGCGATCCCGGTGGTCGCTCCGCCGCCGCCCCTTGCGTTCTCCGAGGCGATACCGGCGGTGGCACCGGTGTTCGGCCCGTCCCAGCTGCGCTCGGAGCCCATCGTTCCGGCCGGAGATCCCGACGGTTCCGACACGGCGACCCAGCAGTACGCCGCAACCGCGTTCGCCGGTGCGGCGACCGAGAACAAGAAGGAACGCAGCGAGCGCTCGCGTACCGTCACCACGATCATCGCCGGTGCCGGTGCGGGCGTGGTCATCGTTCTCGTCATCGCAGCCCTGAGTGGGGTGTTCAGCAGCGGACCCGCCACGACACCGCCCACCGTCACCGACGCGGGATCACCGGTCACCACCTCCGCGCGGGTGCCGTCTACCGCACCGACCACGACGACGCTGCCCGCGGCCGCTCCCGAGGTGGTGCAAGAGCCGACGGCCGAGGAGTACACCCCGCCCCAACCGGCTCCCCTGCCTGCGCCGCCGCCTGCTCCGGAACCGACACCGGCACCGCCTCCGGTGGTCACGACACCGCCCGTCGCGGTGACCACCACTCCGGAAACCACGACGCCGGCGGAAACGACGACTCCGGTCACTACGACGACCACGACGACCACCTCAGCAACGAACCCGGAGCCCTGAGCAGGGAAAACATTGGTCCGGTAGCGCATGCCCTAGGGTGGGGCGCTGATGCCAAGCACCCGATGAAGGGATTTCATGCGTAACACCGGGGCTCTGCGTACTGCAGTGCTGTGCTCGACGGCTTTCGTACTTCTTGCTTCGTTCTCCGGAACAGCGGCAGCCGAACCTGTGGTTCAGTCGCCCGCCGATCAGCTTCCGCGAGAGCTCGTCGAAGCCGTGCAGCGAGATCTGAAGATCTCCCCGCAGGAGTACCTCGATCGTGCGGCGCGTGCGCAGGAGCTGTCGGCCTACGCCTCGGACTTCCGGGCGAGCCGACCCGCCGATTTCGCCGGTGCCTGGATCGGACCCGACGGTAATGCCGTCGTTGCCGTCACCTCTCCCGCAGCCGCGCAGGCCGTCGCCAAGGACGGCTATGCCACTGCGCAGTCGCCGGTGTCCGCGGACGGGCTGGAGAAGTCGCTGGCAGATCTGAACACGTGGATCGCCGGCCTCCCGCGTGAGATCTCGGAGCAGATCAACGGCACAGCCATCGACTTCATCGACAACCAGATCGTGCTGAATGTGGCGAACAGTCCGATCGGCAAGGCCCTGAACCTGCCGACTCTGCTGGCCAACATCAAGGTGATGCTCTCCCCCGGTGGCAACAAGCCCGCCGACCCGGCACCGATGGGCGGCGACACGTACGTCACCACCGCCGGGCCGATCGCCGACGCACCGCCGACCGAGATCAGCATCTGCTCGTTCGGCTTCAATGCCGTCGACGCCGACGGCAGTGCCGTCAATCTGACTGCGGGACACTGCAATCCGAACAAGGCCACGGGCGCCGGCGGAGCACCGGTGTACCTGCCCGATCCGGCCGACATTGCGCGCAGCTCCCAGATCGGCTCGTTCGACCGCTCGAGCCTGGGAGCACCGGACGGCCTCGACTGGTCGGTCATCGGCCTCGACGCCGCCGGACAGAAGGCCGGGCTGGACCGTCCCACCGTTCGCGGGGCCAACGGCAGCACCGTCACCGTCACCGGAACGGCATCCCCCGTCATCGGCGCACCCGTCTGCAAATCCGGGCAGTCGTCGTCGTTCACGTGTGGAGTGGTGGCCGCCGACCGCGTCGAGACGCAGCTCTTCATGGAGGACGGCACGTCGCGCACCGTGCGCGGCTTCGCCAGCACCGCATGCACATTGGCCGGTGACAGCGGCGGGGCCATCGTCACCGGCACGCTGGCACTCGGCATCACCAGCGGATCCAACAGCGGTGGAGCACCCGACTGCACCGAGGCGAACCTCGCGCTGGCGCAGTTCGGCGGCACCGCCAGCCTGGGCATTCCCATCGATCAGGTGACGAGCGCGACCGGAGCTACTGTCCGAACCGGGTAAACCGGTACGCCCGAGGCCTCCGACCCCCTATAGTTCGTGTGCGAAGTGAACGGCATCACATCGTTCGATGCCCGGGGGGAAGGTCGTTATGCGTCGCCGTGCGTGTGCACTATCGGTCACTGCTGTCTCGTTGCTCTTCATGACGGTGGTATCTATACCCGCTGCCGTTGCGGCACCGCCCGAACCGGCGTCACTGGCCGACGCTGTGGCACGCGATCTCGGGCTCAGCCCTCAGCAGTTTCTCGACCGCGCCGACGCAGCGCGCCGGTTGGCCGAGTTCACAACCGCCGTCGGCCCGGCGGTCCGTGGCAATCTCGACGCGGCCGGGCTGCCGGTCGTCGCGGTCGCCGACGGACCGTCCCACGCGGATATGGTCGAGGCGGCGACGGCGGCCGGATTCGTGATCGACCCGGCTGTATTCGACATCCCGGCCCCCGTCCTCGATGCAATCGGTCCGCTCCTCGACCGGGTGCCGTTCGATCCCTCGCTCACCGCTGGGCCCATTCGCGCCAGTTCGTACCTCGGCGGCGACAGCTTTCTCGCCGGTACCCCGGCCGGGGCCGGTCTGCGTTGCTCGTTGGGCTTCAATGCCGTCGATCCGACGCGTGGTGCCGTCAACATCACTGCAGGACACTGCGATCCGGGCGAGTCGAGCACCGGTTCCGCCGTCACGACGGGCGCGTACCCCATGTACGGCAGCCTCGTCGGCTCCAAGTTCGGCTCGTTCTATCGAACCAGCCGGGCGCACAACGACTATGCGCTCATCGACATCGACGACGGCAACACCGGGGAATTCGAGAGCAACGCGATGCGAGTTCCCGGGTCCGGCCCACTGCTGATCACCGGCACGGTGGATCCGGTCGTCGGCGCGCCGGTTTGCAAATCCGGAGCCACCACCGGATTCAGTTGCGGCACAATCCTGTCGACGGGCCAGCACGTCACCATGGGCGGCAACGTCCTGGACCGCAGCTTCTCCACGTCGATCTGCGCGCTGCGCGGCGACAGCGGTGGCCCCATAGTCAGTGGCACGCTCGCCGTGGGCATCGCGAACGCGTCGAACGTGGGCGATCAACCCTCGTGCGAGATCGCGACCGTCGTCAGCATGCTGCAGGGTCAGCGCCCGGAACTGTTCGCGACGCCGATCAACGACATTCTCGCCGAGAACCCGGGCCTGACGGTCCGTACGTCGTAGGCCGGCTTCGCGTCAGTTCTGTTGTTCCAGCAGAACCGATCCCGACGGCGTGTCCTCCACGGCGGACGGTGTCCCGTCCGATTCGTACACCGACACCCAGTCCACATCCACGTTCGCGACGTCGGGTGTTCCCGCCCGGCCGCATTCTCCGACACCCCAGGATTCGAGCTTGGTGCAGGCGCCCGCTTGGGCCTGGATGCCCAACCACATCGGCTTGTCCGGGATGGATGCTCCCAGTGGTGTTCGCGCCCAGACCTTTCCGTTGACCAGATACCTGATCTGCTCGGGGTCCCATTCCACTCCGACGGTCTGCCAGTCGTTGGTGTCCAACTGCAGATTCGCCTGTGAGAAGTGACGGTCTCCTTCTGCGCCGCTCCAGTGCAGGAACGACGACATCGTCTGCCTGGTCCCGTCGGCGCTCTCGGCGATGTCGATCTCCGGCGGCCACACCTCGTCGGCGGGCCACAGCAGAATGTGATAGCTGATCTCGTCGGATCGGTCCGCACGCAGTCGCACATCCCACTTGCCGTACGTCTGTGACACCGGCGAATTCGAGACGCCGCCGGTCACCCAGCGGCCGTCCTTCTGCTCGGCGCGCAGCCGCAGTGCGCCACCGGTGACCGAGGCCTGGTCGTACTCCCACCAGCTGGCCGGGTCGCCTCCGGGTTGGCCGTAGTACGCACCCCAGTCGTCACCGAGATCGCACCGGTCGAAATCGTCGACGAAGGTCTGCCGCCACCCCGGTAGGTCCTCCCGGGGCACGGCTTCACCCGACATGACGTCGTCCGCCATGGGGTCGCACCGTTCGCTGCTGACCAACTCGGGTTGGGGTCCGGTCGTCTGCGCACAGGACACCGTCGTCGCCACGACCAGCAGGGCCACCGACAGGCCGCGTCCGATCCTCACTCCCAGATCGCGATCTGCTGGAACCGCACGATCACGACGACTGCCGCCAGGAGCAACAGCACGATCAGTGTCGCGGAGAGCACCACTGCGCGGTTGATGCGTCCGCTGCCGCCGCGCCCGATCGCTCCGTCGGAGGGCACCTCGCGTTCGCGCAGTACCGACGAGACGATCAGCGCCGCGAACAGGGCACCGAATGCGAGGAAGCCGAGCCACAGATCTGTCATTTGAGCACCACCGGTGGGGTGGACGCATTCTGCAGAATGGTCAGGTCGGCGGTTTCGACAACCACGCGATACTCGTCGGATCCGACCAACATGCCCAGCTGTTGGTCGACGACCGATTGCGAATATCCGTACTGCAGGTAGATCTGCGCCGACGATTGTCGAGTGGTGAACACGAAGTCGGGGTTCTCCTTTCGGACGCACCCGCTGAGATCGTCGAGGCACTCGAACGATTCCATGGTCGCCACTCTGACGTCGTCGAAGTAGCGTGCGGACACCAGCCCGGCCGCCGTTCCGATGACCATGATTTCCGAGCCCTGCGGAACCGACCGCATCAATGCGTCTCCGTATCGGATCTGATCCTCGTCGGTGTGCTCGAACGAGGTGTTCAACCCGCGAGTTGCCGTCAGTATCAAGGCAATTCCGAGGATTGCCGCGGTCGCGGCGACGGTGCGCGACCAGTGCCGAGGCTGGGCCGATCGACCCGTGAACCGTCGAATGATCGCGAAGGTGCGCACCAACGCGTCCGCGGCGTAGGGCGCGATGAACGGCGACGCCAGCACGAAGCACCGGATCACCACCTCACCGCCGTAGCTCTGCACCAGCACCAAACCGAAAGGCACCATGCAGAGCAAGCCGCCGATGAGCCACGTCTTGCGTCGGCGGTAGGTCAGCCAACCGGCGAACGCGAACATCAGCAGCGCGCCCGACGCCGCCAACCGCAGATATTGCATCTTCTGGTAGAGCGGATCGGCACCGATCCGGTCGCTGACGCCGCCCTGTACCGCGCCCGACACCTGTCCCACATCGCCGAGCACGTACGCGAGGTGGCCCTTCCAGTAGTCGACGGCTCCGTAACTGAACCAGGCCACGAACAGCGCGACCGCGAACAGCCACAGCAGTCGGTACCGCGTGGTTCCGGTGAGTGAGAACAGGAACAGCGCCGCGATCAACACGATGGGCGTGAGCTGGTGAGTGATGACGATCGCCGCGATCAGGACGATCATCAGCGCCTCGATCGCGAGGGTGCGGCCGGCACCGACACCGGGGACCGTGCCCAGAGTTCGCCGCGGCACCGTGACGATCCACCGACGCCACGACCGCGGGGCCGACGGCAGGGGCGCACTGCGCAACTGCCACAGCAGCAAGGCGCAGATGGTCAGGTACAGCATGGTCGCCGTCGGCTGTGGCGCGAAGTAGTCCTGCTGGTACCAGTTGAACGACAGGTAGAGGATCACCGCGATCCACGCCACGCGCCTGCGCCCGGTCAGCGACAACGCGATCGAGTACAGCGGCAACATGGTCACGCCGCCGTAGAAGAGCGGAGCCCACAGCAGCATCGGGGACAGGTCCGACAGCGCGCCGGCACCCGACATATGAGCTCCGGCAGAGAAGAATCCGGCCCAACTGAATCGCGCGTCCGACGGCGGTGGCAGACCTTGCAGAGACGCGATGATGTCGATCAGCCCGCGATGGGTGTACGCCGTCGGGATCGACGTGACGCCGTCGGCCAACGACACGTACATCGTGGTGAACATGATCAGAGCGAGACCGGCCGCGCCGAGTACCACCGGGTCGAGTCGGGCCCGCGACAGCGCCACGGCGATCACGGCCGCCACGATCGCCAGCGCGACGAGGTAGCTGAAGCCGATATGGGTGATGACGCCCAACGCCCCGGACGCCTGCGGCCTGAGCACCTTCGTGGCGTGAGCGAACAGCACGACGGCGACGGCCACCGCGCCGAGAAGTGCGTACCGGGTCACCACCGCAGTCCGGTCCGGGCGCGGTCGGGGCACCGCAGGCACCAACGTTCGCGACGCCCACAGAATGAGCGCGGCGGACACCGCACAGATGTAGAGCTGCACCGTCACCGGACGCAGATTCCCGGTGACGACCTCGGCCTGCGCGATGATCAGCATCGTCGCGAACGAGATCGAGACCGTCACCGAACCGACCAGTGCCGGCTGTCGGAGGCGTAGCAGCACCGCGATGGGTGCCCCGGGCAACAGCGTCACGGCGGCGACGACCACGGCTACCCGGAGCCCGTTGGGTACCGCACCCGCGTGATCGGATCCGGCGAGGATGGCCAGCAGCGTCGACGCGATGGCGACCGCTGCCGCAGCGAAGAGCAGCGCTTGCGCCCCGCGGTAGCTCGAGTCGGGTCGCGTCGGATCGGCTCGACCTACTGCGTCCTCGGGTGCGTCGGTGGTGTCGGTGATCGTCACGAATTGATCCCGGTGCCGCGAACCGTGATGGCCTTGACGTACAGGAACGGCCCGCACAGGTAGCCGTAGAGCTCGGTGAGCTTGAGGTCGCGAGGCATCGGCGGAGCCCCGTCCGCGAAGCGGTTCTCCTCGGGTGCGAGAAGCATGCGGAATGCGGTCGGGAGCCGGCCGAGCAGTGCGCGGGCCGGAGCTCCGCCGTCGAGGAAGAGTTTGGTGACGATGGCGGCCATTCCGCTTCCGTACCCGAACATCTGCTCGCGCAACGCTTCGTGATCGGCTCGATGATGATGGCCGACGACGGCCGTCGGGTCGTAGACGATCGTTCCCCCGCGCAGCACTGCACGTCGGAACAACTCGAGGTCCTCACCGCCTTTGGTGGGCGTGCCCGGGCCGATCCTCTCGTCGAATCCTGCGAGCGAGTCGAAGGCGCTCTTTCGGAACGACATGTTGTTGCCGCTGCCCATCTCCCCGGCCGTGTAGGGGAACAGCGCTGCGGTGCCGCGTGCACCCAGTTCTTCGTCGATCGATCCGGTCGGCGCGAGGGTCCAGACCGTGCGCGTCGATCCCTTCTCGAACAGCCCCGATTCCTCGAACCACCGCTGCTGATCGGTCTCGACCGCCAGTCCGACGACCCGTCCGGTCACCCCGGCCACCACACCGTCTCGATCTGCCGAGTACACCTGCGCCACGGCGGCGAGCCACTGCGAATCCGGTTCGGCGTCGTCGTCGGTGAAGGCGATCACGCGGCCCGACGCGTGCCGGGCACCGGTGTTTCTGGCTCGCGAGACCCCGCGGCGCGGCTCACGCACGACGATGCAGCGGGGATCGTCGATCGACCTCAACGCGTCGTCCACCCGTCCCGACGTGGGTGCGTTGTCCACCACCACGATCTCCAGGGCCGGGTAGGACTGCGCGAGCACGGCCTCGACCGTGCCCGACAGCGACGGTCTGCCCACGGTTCCCACGACGACGGTGATGAGGTCGCCGTCGACGAACCGCTCTGCTGCGCGCAGCGGTTCCGGCGACCGCCTGGGTGCGAGGACCCAGCCGGCCCCGGCCAGGGTCGCGGTCGCAGTCGCGGCAAGAACGGCAACGCCGACCCGCTGCGGGGTGCGGCGGCGCGGGACGCCGGGGGCCATGTGGTCGAGCATCAAGAACTCCGATTCGGTACGAGCGTGTGCGTGCGGATGCCCCGACATCCGCACGGCTGGGTTGCGTCGTCGGCTCCGCTGCAGAGCCGATGCGTCACGTCATGTGATGCGCTTCTTCCCGATTGCTGAACTGTAGATGTCGGCGAAACGCTTCGCGCGATGTCGGGAATCGAACTGTCCGACGGCTTGCCCTCGCGCGGCCTCGGCGAGGGTGGCGGCCAGGCCGCGATCGGTCAGCATCCTGCACAATTGCCTGGCCAGCGAGTCGACGTCGCCGGTTCGGGCAACGAGGCCGGTTCGCTCGTGCGAGACGAAATCGACCAGGCCCCCGGTGTCGCTCACCACGACCGGCACCGAACAGGCCTGTGCCTCGAGGGCGATGAGCCCGAAGGGCTCGTCCTGTGACGGGCAGGCCAACACATCCACGGCACGCAACGTCGACGCCACCGCATCTGTGCGGCCCAGAAAACGATGCGCGCCGGGCAGCAACCGTTCCGCGGCCTGCTGCAACTCGACGAGGTAGCCACCGTCGTCCTCGCTGGGCGCGCCGACGATCGCCAGATGCGCGTCGACTCCGGACCGACGCACCCGTGCCACGGCGTCGATCAGTACGTCGAGCTTCTTCTCGCGATCGATCCGGCCGACGGCTGCGATCAGTGGAGCATCGGGGTCGGCGGTCATGTCGGCCCGCAGAGCCGGGTCACCGGCACCCGGCGCGAAGGCCGTGGTGTCGATTCCCTGGTGCACCACGCTCACCCGTCCACGCGCACGCGTCGGGAGTTGCAGTGCTGCAGCTGTGCTGACGGCCACCGTGTGGGTTGCCGTCGTCGCGATCGCGGCGAGCAGCGTGCGCCCCGGCCCGGCGGGGACGATGTCGTGAAATTCGACGACGACCGGGGTGCGTGCGAGTCGGGACGCGAGCACCGCGTCGGGATGCAGCAGCAGATGGTTGGAATGTACGACGTCGAAGTCGCGGGCAGCTCGCCGAAGTATCGACACCGTGCGTGCGCTCTTCGGCACCTGTGCCGCGAGCCCGCCGATGGGATGCAGAGAATTCTCGCCCTGACGATGGATTCCGATGCGTTGCGGCAGGTCCAGCGGCAAGAACGGCAGGCCGGCGGCTCGCCACCACTGTTCGGTGTCGCTGCCACCGGGCGCACCCAGAGTGACGGTCACGCCCAGGGGCCGCAATGCCAGCGCCACGTTTCGCAGACTGTGATCGGTTCCGCCAACCGACGTCGACAGCGAGACCGCGAGTACTTGCACTTCGCTGACTCCGTCCAAGACTCCGGTTTCCTGTCCAATAGTTTGTTTGACTCCATTACATCGTACTCAGAGTTGGCTGGAATACCCATTTGAGTTCATACTGCTTCTGAGGCTTTCATAAACAAGAAGTAAAGCCGTCTATCGGAAGGGACCTACGCGATGAACGTGGTCTTTCCCTCGCACGTCACGGTTCACGAGACCGATGTCGCGCTTGCGGGTAACTGGACCGTGGTGGCTTTCGGTCCTGTCGATCATGGTGGCGTCGACGGCATCCGCCGGGCGCTACGCACGACGATGAGCATCGGCCCGGCCGCGCGAGTGGGCCTACGTCCAGATTCCGGCACCCGTCGCTGGCGATACGATCCCGACGCCCCGCTGAACGCCGTCCGGGAAGACTCCGCGATCACCGAGGACGACTACGACACCGCGATGTCGCAGCTACTGGCCACGCACGACCCCGCCGAGCCACTGTCCATCACGGTGCGCGGCGACCACGTGGTGTTCTACATGGATCACGGGCTCGGCGACGGTCAGATGATCATCAACCTCTCCCACACACTCGCTGATGCCGACGCTCGCAACGGCATCGTGCCTCGCTGGGCGACATCAGCGCAGACGCGTCACCCGCTCGCCGTAGCAGCGATGCGCTGTTTCGGAACCGATCCCAGGCGAGTTACGCGGCTACTGCGCTCGCGCGTTCTCCCGGGTATCAGCGTGTGCGGCCGCAAGCATGCGGGTGGCGGGTCGGCCGGTCACGGGTCCACGCAGACGGCGTCTACACAGGCGGCATCGACCGCCGCAGGGTCACCCGTCGAGGTGGTGGCCGCGGCCGCCACGATCGAGTGCACCCGAGAACTGGCGAGGTGGCGAGGCGACCACCGACCCGGACAGTCGATCTCCATCCTGTTCTTCGCCGCCCTCGATGCCGCACTGCGCGCCGAAGGACTGGCCGTCGACGATGTCGCCAAAGTGCTGTTCGACGTCCGCCGGTACCTACCACCCGAGCTGACCACCCTTGCGAACCTGTCGGCCGGTATCGACGTCTACCTCCCCGACACGACCGACACCGTTCTACTGTCCCGCCAATGGCGACGAATCATCGACTGCGGGCACCCGATCGCAAACCTGATGCTGGTCGCACTTCGCTCGAAACTGGCCAGGTTGCGCTCCGGCCGCGCGACCGACACCCTGCCGCCCACCGCACCCGACACCATCCGTCTGGCCTTGTCCGACATGGGCCGGCATGCCCGATTGAACGACATCGCCTTCGTCGGCGAGACACAGGGCTCGTACCGAGTCATGGTGGCACCCGCGAGCCACGGACACATCACCCTGACGACCGCACGGCTACGCGACTCCATTCGCGTCGCCGCGTCGTTCCACTCGCACGTCGTCGATGCCGACACCATCCGACGGGCACTGCGCGCCGCCTGCTCGACGCCCATCGCATTCCTCGAAGCCGACGCATCGACCGCGGCCGTCGCCACCAATCCTGCTGCCTGACAACACAAAAGAACCCACGACCTCGACGAGATCGTGGGTTCTTTCGAAGAATGCGCTGTGACTACTTGGCCCAGACCGACGTTCCGGGAGCAGCGTTCAACGTGTTGAGCAGATCGATTCCGGCAACGACCAAGCCGGGCCCGCCGACAGCGATGGTGCCGATGATTCCACCTGCTCCCGCACCGGTCACCAAGCCGGGGATGCAGCCTGCGGGGAGAGTCACAATGCAACCGATCACCGCACCGATTGCGGAACCGGTCAGGGTTCCAATCGCGGTAGCAATTCCGAGCTGCGACGAGAAGTTCTGCTGCGCCTTGAGGTTTTCCTCGGGCGAGGCGACCGTCGTCGCGCCGATGCTGCGCGAGTTGGCCGAGGCCTTTGAGAGGTCGAGCTGCGGCACCAGACGCAGGGTCTTGCCGTTGTCGTCGACGTTCTGCTCGTACGGGAAGTTCAGTCCGCCGAGGTTGAACGACAGCGGGAGGGTGACGAGTGTGTTGTCGGCGGCGTCGAGGACGTCGACGGTCTTGCCGTCGTCGGCAACCTTGAAGACGCCCGCATCGATGGTGGTGACGATGGTGCGGTCTTCGAGCTCGACGGAGTAGTTCGTGTCGGGGGTCGTGGCGCTGGTGTCGGGCTGCGCGTAGGCGGTTCCGCTGGCCAGACCCGTAGCAACTGCTACGAGAGCCGAGGTGACGACCAGTTTGCTGAGTTTCATGTGGTGTTGTGTTCCGTTTCTGTGCATGTGCTGCAGTGCTTTTGGCGGCAAACCGTCGAACGCGACATCACCCCGAATGACGTCCTCGCACCTCTGGTCCACAGGCAGTGTAAACCATCAATCAGACCGGTCGTTGTGCTACCGACCCTTTACCGTGTCCGAAAAGTTATGAACAATCACAACGCCCAAATCGGACAGAAAGACCGCACTTTTGTTCGGTTTCGCGGGACTCGTCTTCCACGGCGCAGCCGTCGGTAAACCTCGGGCATCGGGCCGATTCGGCCGGGTTAGGTCTGCCTTCTCGCAGGAGTCACAAGCCCGTACGCCTAACGTGATGCGGGCGACAACCTACTGACGAGTTCAGCCCACCCGTCGGACGGTCTCGTGCGCGCAACCACCAGCGTCGCTCCAGGCGATTCTGACCTAAGTTACCCGTCGGTAGATTTCGCGATCTACTGGCAGGTAACATCGCTGTATTCCTCTCGACGGGCTGGACCCGCGGTAGCTGCTCCAGCTGCCACTGAACGAAAGGCCGCGACATGAACGCCCTGACGATCACGTTGGGCACAGTCGGTGCTCTGCTCAGCCTCGTGTGTTGGTACGCCTTCATTCGTGGCGCCCTGCGCATGTTCAACATCGTGAGGCTGGGTCAGCCGGCACCCGACCGTTGGCGACCGATCGTCCCCCGCTTCAAGCAGATGATCATCGAGTTCGCCGCGCACACCAAGATGGTCAAGTTCCGCACCGTCGGCTGGGCGCACTGGCTGGTGATGATCGGCTTCATGGTCGGGTCCGTGTTCTGGTTCGAGGCCTACGGACAGACGTTCAACCCCGAGTTCCACTGGCCCATCGTCGGCGACACCGCCGTCTACCACCTGATGGACGAGATTCTCGGGCTCGGCACCGTCATCGGCATCACCACGCTGATCATCATTCGCCAGCTCAACCACCCGCGTAAGCCCGAGCGTCAGTCACGCTTCGCCGGCTCCGGGTTCAAGGCCGCCTACTTCGTCGAGGCCGTTGTCCTCATCGAGGGCCTGGGCATGGTGTTCGTCAAGGCGGGCAAGATCGCCACCTACGGACACGCGAACCCCTACACCGACTTCTTCACGATGCGCCTCGCCGAGCTGTTGCCGGCCAACTCCAACATGGTGTCGATCTTTGCTCTGATCAAATTGATGTCCGGCATGGTCTGGCTCTACATCGTCGGTACCCGCATCAACTGGGGCGTCGCGTGGCACCGCTTCACGGCCTTCCCCAATATCTACTTCAAGCGTATGGACGACGGCACCGTCGCCCTCGGCGCCGCCAAGCCGATGATGTCCGGCGGCAAGGTCCTCGAGATGGAAGAGGCCGATCCCGACGTCGACGCGTTCGGCGCAGGCAAGATCGAGGACTTCAGCTGGAAGGGCTGGCTCGACTTCACCACGTGCACCGAGTGCGGCCGCTGCCAGTCGCAGTGCCCCGCCTGGAACACCGGCAAGCCCCTCTCCCCCAAGCTGCTGATCATGTCGCTGCGCGATCACAGCCACGCCAAGGCCCCGTACCTGCTGGCCGGCGGCAAGAAGGACATGGCCGGCGACGAGGTCGGACTCGTCGATGCCGAGGGCAACGTGGACCAGAAGGCCCTCGACGCCATTCCGCAGAATGCTCGCGACGAAGCCGATCGCAAGCTCGTCGCCGACGCCATCGAAGGCGGCATCATCGATCCCGAGGTGCTGTGGAGCTGCACCACCTGCGGTGCGTGCGTCGAGCAGTGCCCGGTCGACATCGAACACGTCGACCACATCATCGACATGCGCCGGTACCAGGTGCTGATCGAGTCCGAGTTCCCGTCCGAGCTCGCCGGCTTGTTCAAGAACCTGGAGAACAAGGGCAACCCGTGGGGCCAGAACTCCAAGGACCGCCTCAACTGGATCAACGAGATGGACTTCGACATCCCGGTCTTCGGCCAGGACGCCGACTCGTTCCAGGACTACGAGTACCTCTTCTGGGTCGGCTGCGCCGGAGCCTACGAGGACCGTGCCAAGAAGACCACGAAGGCCGTCGCCGAGCTGCTCGCCACCGCAGGCGTGAAGTTCATAGTGCTCGGTGCCGATGAGACCTGCACCGGCGACTCCGCTCGCCGTGCGGGCAACGAGTTCCTGTTCCAGCAGCTCGCGATGCAGAACATCGAGACGCTGAACAACGTGTTCGACGGCGTCGAGCAGAGCAAGCGCAAGATCGTCGTCACCTGCGCCCACTGCTTCAACGCACTCGGCAACGAGTATCCGCAGGTCGGCGGTGACTACGAGGTGGTCCACCACACGCAGCTGCTCAACCGTCTCGTGCGGCAGAAGAAGCTGATCCCGGTGGCCTCGGTCAGCCAGGACATCACCTACCACGATCCGTGCTACCTCGGCCGGCACAACAAGGTGTACGACGCCCCGCGTGAGCTGATGGCCGCGTCGGGCTCCAACCTCAAGGAGATGCCGCGTCACGGTGAGCGGTCCATGTGCTGTGGTGCCGGTGGCGCTCGTATGTGGATGGAAGAGAACATCGGCAAGCGCATCAACATCGACCGGGTCGACGAGGCGCTTGCGACCAACCCGAAGAAGATCGCCACGGGTTGCCCGTTCTGCCGCGTCATGCTCACCGACGGTGTCACCGCACGGCAGGAAGGCGGGGCACACGAGGGCGTCGAGGTCGTCGACGTCGCGCAGCTGATGCTCGAATCGATCACCCGCGTCGAGTCCTCGGTATTGGCCGAGAACATCAAGGTCATCCCGCGCGAACAGACTCCCGAAGAGAAGCTGGCCACCGAAAAGGTCGCAGCCGTCGAGGAGAAGGGGCGCGTCGAGGAGATCGAGGTCGCAGCCGAAGGCGGCGATCCCGAAGCCGAGACGAAGAAGGCGCAGCCGGCCAAGGCTGCTGGTGGCCTGAAGATGAAGGGACTTGCGAAAGCTCCCGGAGCCAAGGCACCCGGTTCTGCGCCCGCCAACGCCGAAGCCGACAAGACGTCGGGGCACTCGGCCGATACCGCCGCGGACGCATCGAAGCCCAAGGGCCTCGGTTTGGCCGGTGGCAAGGCACCCGGTGGCAAGGGTCTGCAGATGAAGGGCAAGGCACCCGGCGCGAAGGCGGCTGCCCCGGCACCTGCCGACGCTCCCGCGGCAACCGAAGCACCTGCTCCCGCAGAGGCCTCCGAGTCGACTCCAACCGTCAAACCCAAGGGTCTGGCCGTCAAGTCCGGATTCAAGAAGCCCGGCGCGAAGGCACCCGGCAAGCCCGCCGACGCTGCTCCTGCGGCGTCGACACCCGCCCCGGAAGCGGCCGATGATGCAGCGGAATCACCTTCTGCTGCAACTGAATCCGTAGCCACAGAATCCAAGCCGACCGTCCAGCCCAAGGGTCTGGCCGTCAAGTCCGGATTCAAGAAGCCGGGAGCCAAGGCACCGGGCAAGCCTGCTACCGAAGCCCCTGCGTCCGAGGCTCCTACTGCTGAAGCACCGGCTACCGAGGCCACGGCGTCCGAGGCATCCGCCACCGAGGCTGCTGCAACGGAGCCTGCTGCAACCGAATCCGTAGCAGCAGAGTCCAAGCCGACCGTCCAGCCCAAGGGTCTGGCCGTGAAGTCCGGATTCAAGAAGCCGGGCGCGCGGACACCGGGTGCGGCCGCCGCTGCACCTGCGGCGACACCAGCCGAGCCGGCTGCAGCAGAGCCCGAAAAGGCCGAGCCGACACCGGAAGCTGAGGCACCGATCACGGAAGCACCGGTTACCGAAGCGCCAGAGGCCGAGGTACCGGAAACAGAGGCTCCGAAGGCAGAAGCGTCGGACACTGCGGCCGAGACCACATCCAACGGTTCGGATGATCGCACTCCGCCCAAGCCGAAGGCCGGTGGACTCGGATTCGCTCCGGGTGCAAAGGTTCCGGGTCGCCGGAAGTAACCTCCCACCCTTGTTACCGACTGCGCGCCCCTGCTCACTTCAGAGCAGGGGCGCGCAGTCGTCGGTAGGGGTGTGAAGTCCCTGCTGGACCCCCGCGGCGGTGGACGAATCGGACATCGTGAGTATGGTCGGAACCGAACTGCATACCCGAAGAAGTAGGAGCAGGCATGACCGACGACGCGGACAAGCTCTTTCGCCGCTACGACGAGTGGTGGACGGCGCTCTCGCCCGACGATCGAGCGCATGTCGAGAAGTGCTGCGAGTCCGGCCGCACCGACGAGCGCCTCTGTGCATTGGTGATCGAGCACAACGGCCCGTCGAAGGCGGCGTTCGAGGCGGGCAGCAAACTGTCCGTCGGCAACAGCAAGTACTGCGCGATCCCCAGCGCGCTGCTCGAATTTCTCGAGGCAAAGCGCGCACACCCACCACTCAGCTAGACGGGCGCCACAGCTCCAGTTCGGGGATTCCGGGTGGGGTGAATCCCATGACCTGCCCGTAGAACGACAGTTCCGATTCTCGGGCGTTCACCTGAGTTTCGAGTTTGCGGAATCCGTGCGACTCACCGGCGTACGTGAGGTAGGCGTGCGGTATTCCCTTCTCCACCATGGCGTCTCGGAATCGCTCGGCCTGCGAGGGCGGCACGATGGGATCGTCGAGACCCTGCAGCAGCAGTACCGGGCACGAGAGTCCGTCGACGTTGTTCACCGGCGCGCGAGTGCGATACAGGTCGAGGGCCTCGGGCAGCGGCCCGATGAGCCCGTCGATGTAGCGGGACTCGAAATCGTGCGTCTCGGCGACGAACATCTCCAGTTCGGCGACGCCGAAGTACGAAGCACCGCAGGCGAATACGTCGGACGACGTGAGCGCGGCCAATACCGTCCAGCCACCTGCCGAACCACCTTCGATGGCCAGCCGGTTCGGGTCGGCGAGGCCGGCGTCGGCCAATCCACGGACCGCGGCGATGGTGTCTTCGACGTCGACCACGCCCCACTGCCCACGCAACCGGTTACGGTATTCGCGCCCGTAACCACTGGATCCGCCGTAGTTCACATCGACGACGCCGATGCCGCGGCTGGTGAAGTACGCGAACACCGGGTTCAACGCCGGTGCCACGTGTGCCGTAGGACCGCCGTGCACGAACGCGACGTACGGCGGTAGTTCGCCGTCGAGCCCCTCGTAGGACGGGTTACGTGGCGCGTACGCGATGGCATGCACTTCGCGATCCGGTCCCTGGAAAGTGACCTGACGCCCCGCGGGCAGGTATTCGACATCCGGTATCGACTCGAAACTCGAACGCACACTGCGTAATTCGCGGGTGGCCAGGTCGACTGCGAACAGTCCCGACGGCACCTGCGCACCGCCGCCCCGGAGCAGAACCGTCGATCCGAGCCGTCCCCCGAGCCCCACCGAAGTCACTCCGTCGAGTTCGATGTCGTCGAGGGTGCCGGTGGCGGGGTCGAGAACGGCGAGCGTATCGGTCCCGACGGTGCGAACGGTCAGCAGCGTGCCGTCGTCGAGAACGTCGTACCAGCGGGCTCCGAGTTGCCAGAGCGGGGCGCCGAAGTCTGCATCGAGGGTCGACACCGGCGTCGCTGCACCGTCCAGCGTGACCGAATGCAGGTTCCACCAACCACTTCGGTCGCTGATGACGTACAGCGACTCGTCGTCGATCCATTCCGGCTGCAACACCGATTCCTCGGTCGAACCCGCCAATACAGTCCACGACGACGGATCCGCCAGCGATGCGACCCGCAGTTCTGTTCCGTCCCAGGGCATCTGCGGGTGGTTCCAGGCGATCCACGCGATGCGGCTGCCGTCGGGTGAAAGCCTGGGGTAGGCAAGGAAATTCGATCCCGAGACCAGTGAGCGCACTCCGCCGCCGCCGAGATCGATCGCGACGATGTCTCGGGTGACGGCTCCGGCGTCGTGGGTCTCGCGGACGGCGATCACGTCGGTACCGACCACCGACAGCTCCCCGTACCGAATGCTCGACGCCACAGCCGGGGCCGGGGTGAGCGGTAGTGGTGCGTCGCCGGGGGTGAGTCGGTAGATGCGTTGATCGGAGAATTCCGCGAACACCAGATCGCCGTTCGGCGTTGCCGTCCATGCGCCGCCGCCGTATTCGTGAACGCGGGTGCGGGCATTGAACGGTGCCGGCAGGATCGCCTCGACCTGTCCGTCGACGTGGCGGCAGATCGCGGTTCGGCCCTGTTCGGTGGGCCGCACCTCGGACCACCAGACTTCGTGTCCGACGAATCGTCCACCCTCGACGGGGTGGCCGGCCGACGACAGGTCGGCTGCGGTGATGGGCGAGGGCCAGGATCCGTACGCGAGAGCGGTCACCTGCTCCACCCTAGTGAACTCCACACGCACGTAACGCGGTGTTCATCGCACCTTCAACCGCGACACAGATGATGGTGGGACGCAGCACGAGGGAGAGATCATGCGCCGGACCACCACCCACTCCGTCGACCACGAGATTCTGACGTTCGGTCGTACCTGGCATGGGTACGGCGGCGGCAGTGCCGAGGACATCTACGTGGCATTCGGTGTCGACGCGTCCATCTACTTCCGGCGACTCGAGCGCATCCTCGAATCCCCGGTGGCCGACGACCTGACTGCGAGCGAACGAGCCGCGATGCTCGACATCTGCCGGCACCGCACCGACGGTCAGGGCTAGACCGGAGTCAACAGCTCGGGGCTGTTGTTCTTCACACTGTTCACCGCGGTACTCACCTCGTAGGGCTCGAGCCGCGGCTCCGGTATCGCGGCCAGCAGCTCGGACACCTCGCTCAGGTCCGTCAGCGTCGGATCGAGCCAGCTCGCCCGTAGCTCCGGGGGCAGCACAACAGGTGAGCGATCGTGGATGTGCCCGAGGGCGTCCGCAGCAGGCGAGGTGAGCACGGTGGCCGACCAGACCCAGCGGTCCTCGTCGTCGTCGGCCTTAGTGGGATCTCGCCACAGTTCGTACAGACCCGCCATCGCCAGCACGCCCTGCTCGTGCAGGAAGTACGGCACTTTGGCACCGTCGCGCTTCTCCCACTCGTAGTACCCGTCGGCCGGAATGATGCAGCGCCGACGACTTGCGGCCTTCTTGAACGACGGCTTCTCGGTGATCGTCTCCGACCTGGCGTTGATGAGCCGGGACCCGATCTTCGCGTCCTTCGCCCACGACGGAATCAATCCCCATCGCACCGAACGCAATTGGCGCACGGCGTCGGACTCGGGTTCGTCCTTGGGCGCGCGTTCGAGCACCGTCCTGATGGTCTGAGTCGGGGCCACGTTGTACGACGGCGGCACCTCGTCGCCCACTGTCTCGGCGATCTCGAAGACCGCCTGCAGGTCGCTGTCACTCCGGGTACTGGCATACCGTCCGCACATGGAACGAGATTGTTCCACCTGCCACCGACACGGCCCAGTGAAACAGCGGTGCCCGAACGACAACCTCGTGGATTCCCACGGCACTCACCTGGCACGATGTGACGGGTGAGCACTCCGCAGATCCACCCACAGCCGCGTTATCGCACGTTGCAGCAGTCGACCAAGCTGCAGAACGTGCTGTACGAGATCCGCGGACCGGTACACGCGCATGCGGCCCGGCTCGAGGCCGAGGGCCATCGCATCCTGAAGCTCAACATCGGCAATCCGGCCCCGTTCGGCTTCGAGGCTCCAGACGTGATCGTGCGAGACATGATCGCGGCGCTACCGGTGGCCCAGGGCTACTCGGAGTCGAAGGGCATCCTGTCGGCTCGACGTGCCATCGTCACGCGCTACGAACTCGAACCGGGCTTCCCCGATCTCGACGTCGACGACATCTACCTCGGTAACGGCGTCTCCGAGCTCATCACGATGACGATGCAAGCGCTGTTGGACGACGGCGACGAGGTCTTGATCCCGGCCCCGGACTACCCGCTGTGGACGGCGATGACGACGCTGTCCGGCGGCAATGCGGTGCACTACATGTGCGACGAGGAGAACGGGTGGAATCCCGATCTCGCCGACATCGAGTCGAAGATCACTCCGAAGACCGTCGCGCTGCTGGTGATCAATCCCAACAATCCGACGGGTGCGGTGTACTCCAAGGAGGTCCTGCAGGGCATCGTCGATCTGGCGCGCAAGCATCAGCTGCTGTTGCTCGCCGACGAGATCTACGACCGGATTCTCTACGACGACGCCGAGCACACCTCGCTGGCGAGCCTGGCTCCGGATCTGCTGTGCCTGACGTACAACGGTCTGTCCAAGGCGTATCGCGTGGCCGGCTACCGTGCCGGATGGCTCGCGATCACCGGCCCGAAGAAGCACGCCGCGGGGTTCATCGAGGGTATCGACCTGCTCGCGTCGACGCGTCTGTGTCCCAATGTGCCTGCCCAACACGCCATTCAGGTTGCTCTGGGTGGGTATCAGAGCATCGAGGATCTGATCCTGCCCGGCGGGCGGCTGCTCGAGCAGCGAGATGTCGCGTGGGAGAAGCTCAACGCCATTCACGGGGTCTCGTGCGTCAAGCCGCGCGGTGCGCTGTACGCATTCCCGCGACTCGATCCCGAGGTGCACGAGATCTACGACGACGAGAAGCTCGTACAGGACCTGCTGCTGCAGGAGAAGATCCTGGTTGTGCAGGGCACCGGATTCAACTGGCCCGGTCATGATCACGTGCGGATCGTGACGCTGCCGTGGGCGCGCGATCTGGCCGTTGCGATCGAGAGGTTCGGCAACTTCCTGTCCTCGTACAAACAGTGAGGCTCGAAGTTACCGACAAGTAGTTGAAAGTGATGGACAAAACACCGGGGTGATCCCGCCTCCGCCGCGATTCATCTGTACATTGGCGGACGGCACTTCGGTGCCCGCGAGCCCTGTTCGTACCCATCCCCCCCCGGGTCGATCAGGTGGTGGCGGGGGACGCCCCCCCTGCTCCCCGCCACCGAGCTCCTCGCCTCGGCCGAGTACCCGGCCGGTACCGATCCGGCCCCGTACTAGCCTTGCACCGTGGAACCACACGGCACGCAACCCTCGGACGGCATCTCGCCGGGATCCACTTCTCATGTGGGTCACGGTCACGGGCACAGCGACGCCCCCGTGCCGTTGGGACCGGTGGCAGCCAAGGTCGTCGTCGGATTGCTGATCGCTATTGCCATAGCCGTCATCGCCGGGGCCTTCGCGCTCTGGCCCAGCAAACAGAGCATCGACATCCCGCTGCCGTTCCAGACCTCGGGTGGCGGTGCAGTGTCCACCGAGGCGGGCACCATCACCTCGCAGAGCATCGGGCCCTGCGGGAGTCCCGACGCAGGTCGAGCATTCACCGGCAACCCGACCCCTGCGGTCAACGACTCGTACGAATGTCAGCGCAGCATCGTCGACATCACCACCGGTGAGGACGCAGGCAAAAGGACGGTACTCGAGATCGCGCCGGGTCCCGGCCAACCGACTCTGAGCGCCGGTGAGGACATCCGGCTGGTTCTGCAGACAGACCCCTCCGGTGGAGTCCGATACTCCTTCAACGACTATTCCCGCGGGCTTCCGCTCGGGTTGATCGTCGGCGTGTTCGCCGTGGTCATCTGCGTCGTGGCCCGCTGGCGGGGCTTCCGCGCGCTGGTGGGCCTGCTCATCGCGTTCGCCGTCCTCGTGGTGTTCATGCTGCCCGCGCTGCTCGACGGCGCTCCGGCCATTCCGGTCGCGCTGGTCGCCGGCGCGATCATTCTCTACGCCGTGCTGTATCTGGCGCACGGCGTGAATCTGCGCACCAGCTCGGCGCTACTGGGCACACTGACCTCGATGGGCGTGGCCGCAGTCCTGTCCTACGTCGCGATTCGGATGACGCACCTCACCGGGTTGTCGGAGGAACAGAACACCGCGGTGCAGACGTACATCGGCAATGTCAGCGTCACCGGTCTGCTGTTGGCCGGCTTCATCATCGGCTCGCTCGGTGTGCTCAACGACGTGACGATCACCCAGGCCTCGGCGGCCTTCGAGTTGGCATCGGTGGACGAGACGGCGTCGCGGCGCGAGATCTTCACCGCCGCGATGCGGGTGGGGCGCGATCACATCGCCAGTACCGTCTACACCCTGGTACTCGCGTACGCCGGTGGTGCGCTGCCGCTGCTTCTGCTCTTCAGCGTCGCCGACCGGTCGATCCGAGACGTGTTGACCGGCGACGCGGTGGCGATCGAAATCGTGAGGTCGTCCGTCGGTGGCGTCGCGCTGGCCCTGTCGGTACCGCTCACGACTGCCATTGCCGTCCTGCTGGCTCGGCCGCTCACCTCGTCGCGGACGCCCTCTTCGCCGCGGCAGGCCAAACCCACACGATCGCGGGGCTCGGGCCGCCACAGCGCGTAGAGCGGCTTCGCCGCACGTGAGTGGAAACTCGTAGCAGGCACCGATCTTTCGTGCACGTGCGGCGAAGCCGCTCGGTCAGGCGAACGCAGCCGCAACGGTCGCGGACAGCAGCTCACCCTCATGGGTGCTCAGGCCCGCTTTCAGACCGGGGTCCGCGGCGCAGGCGGCTTCCCAACCCTTGTCGGCCAGGGCAACCACGTAGGGCAGGGTGGCATTGGTGAGCGCGTACGTCGAGGTACGTGGCACGGCTCCGGGCATGTTGGCCACGCAGTAGAAAACGGATTCGTGCACCTTGTAGGTGGGATCAGCGTGGGTGGTGGCCACTGAGTCCTCGAAGCAGCCGCCCTGATCGATGGCGATGTCGACCAGAACCGATCCCGGCTTCATGCGCTGAACCAGGCTGTTCGACACCAGCTTCGGCGCTTTCGCTCCGGGGACGAGTACGGCTCCGATGACCAGATCGGCAGCCAGCACGGCCTGTTCGAGTTCGTATGCGTTCGACACCACTGTCTTGACGGCACCGCGATACTGATCGTCGATCGCGCGCAGCGCTCGGACATCGAGATCCAGTACGGTGACGTCGGCGTGCATACCGAAAGCGATTGCGGTGGCGTTCTTTCCGGAGACGCCGGCTCCGATCACGACGACGTTGGCGGGACGCACTCCCGGTACGCCACCCATCAGTACGCCGCGGCCACCTTCACTCGACATCAGGTGGTAGGCACCGGCCTGCGGTGCCAAACGGCCGGCAACTTCGCTCATCGGCGCGAGCAGGGGCAGCGATCCGTCTGCGGCCGTGACGGTTTCGTAGGCAATGGACGTGGTGCCCGACGCCAGCAACGCGTCGGTGCAGGCCTTTGACGCCGCAAGATGCAGGTAGGTGAACAGCACCTGACCCTTGCGCAGGCGTGAATACTCCTCGGCGATGGGTTCTTTGACCTTGAGCAGGAGATCGGCCGCGTCCCAGACGGCAACCGCGTCGGTGAAAATTTGCGCGCCTGCGGCTTTGTAATCGGCATCGGTGAACGACGAACCGGCGCCGGCTTCGGTTTCGATGATCACTTCGTGTCCTCGCGAGACAAGTTCGTGCACGCCTGCCGGGGTGATGGCCACCCGGTATTCGTGGTTCTTGATCTCGCGTGGAATTCCGATTTTCATGACGTCCTCCTGCAGTGGCGGTGACCGAAGCGACGCTCCGTGAGTACGCCAACTATGAATTATGTGCGGAATTGCTGCAATGGATGTGAACAAAATTCTGTATCGTCGGGCCATGGATGCAGATAGTTCATTTCAGCCGGTCGATGAGGGGGCTCGATCGAATGATGTTCGGTCCGTCGCCCTGGACCGAATCGACCACATTCTGCTCGACGAACTGCGTCGAGACGCACGCACACCGAACAATGCGCTGGCGGCCGCAGCAGGGATCGCGCCGTCCACTGCCCTCACCCGAGTTCGGGCGCTCGTCGAACGCGGCGTCATCCGCGGCTTCCACGCCGACATCGACCCCGAGGCCCTCGGGCAGGGCATTCAGGCCATGATCTCGGTTCGGCTGCAAGCGGATGCTCGACGGCGGATCAGCGAATTCGGTTCGAAGATCGCGTCCCGGAAGGAGACGCTGAACATCTACTTCATTGCCGGGGCCGACGACTTCCTGGTGCATGTGGCGACGGTCGACACGGCCACCCTGCGCGATTTCGTCGTCGAGAATCTCAGTGCCGACCCTGCCGTCGCAGCGACCGAGACCATCTTGATCTTCGAGCACATCAGGCCGCGAAACACGAACGCGGACAAGTAGAACCGATCAGGGTGCCGGCGGCACGATCGGCGGGAAGCCCGGCAACGTGAAGTCCGGGAAGCCCGGAATCAGCGGCGGCGGCTGCTGCGTCGTAACGGGCGGAACGGACTCGACCGGTGCCGGCGGCGGCTCGACCGTCGTGGTCTCGGTGGTCGTGACCGGCTGTTCCCACGTGGTTTCCGGCTGCTCGGTCGTCGGCTCCACAGTGGTGGTCGGTTCCGGCGCAGGCGGTGGCGGCAACAGAACGGGAGCAGGCGTCGTCGTCGGCACCGTCGTGACCACCGGAGTATCGGTTTGGTCGCGACTGACCGAGGTGTCCACTACCTGCGGAGAGTTCTGGTGGGTGAACATGAAGCCGGACACGGCGACCACCGCTGCCGCGCAGAACGCGAGCACTCCGCCGGTACGCAGCCTGCGCCGTGCGCGAGTGCGATCGTCTTCACCGTCGTCGTCGTCGTAATCGGCGTCGAGCCAGTAGATGTTCTTCAGCTGGAACGGAACAGGCTTACCGTCCTCGACGGTGTCGGCGGCAGCATCGGTGGCGGACGTATGCGACACCGGCTGTACTGCAGGCGCTTCCACGACAGCAGCAGAGACGTCACCCACTCCGTTCTCGGAAATCTCGTGCACCGCAGTCGATTCCGACGAAGGAGGAGCCTCCACGGTCGACGGCTCGGGAATATCGGCGGGCGCGTCGGCGAACTTCGAGGATTCGAAACCGGTTGCTGCAGAAGCAGATTCGGTAACCGATGCGGCAGCGATCCACGGACGTGCGGGCACGGGACGAGTCGAGTTCGGCGTCGCCACCGGCGGTGCGGCATGCTGCGACTCCGAACGCGCGGGCATCATCGGCTCGGGCGCAGGTGGCACCACAGGCACCGGCGGCGCTACCGGCATCGGCGAGACAGCAGCGGTGCTGTCCGTGTGTCGACGTCTCGGCACAGGTGCCTGCGCGTCGCGCGCAGTACGGTCCGGAGCGGTTCTGGTGCGCGAGTTCGGCCGCGCGGCCAACGCTGCTCCGCGTGCGGCCACCGTCTCGGGCTCCGTCGGCACGATCGAGGGCAGTTCGAGCAGTGGGCCCACGCGCTGCTGGACGATGGGCATGCGGGCACCACCACCGATCAACACGACCGCGTCGATCGGCACGTTGGCACCGATCATGACCTCGCGGGCGAACTCGATCGCCTCGTCGAGCAGGTCTGTGATCAGCAGTTCGAAATTCTCCCGAGACAGCAGGATCATCCCGCTCGCGTCGGGCAGGCACACGGCGTCCTGGGTGGACAGGCGTTCCTTGGCGATGCGGCAGCGCTTCTCGAACAGCGCAATGTCGGGGTCGGTCGCCGGCTTACCGAGGCGCTGGAGCTGATTGTTGCGCACGTAGGCGTCGATCAGATCACCGCTGTAGGAGCCGGAGCGCTGAGATGCAGTCACCGTGCGCGCCGTCAGGTCGACGACGCTGACCGTCAATCCGGAACTACCGAGGTCGAACAGGGCGACAGAGCCGGCACCTCGCGCCTCACCGGTGACGGCGAGGTATTCGATGACAGCCTCGACCTCGGGGACCAGGTGGTAGTTGTTCAGGTGAGCACCAGCGAAGGCGGCGCGCAGTGCATCGGCCTGACGCGGATCCCGGTAGGCGATGCCGGTGGACAGTTCGGGTTCGACCTCGGCAGCGGCACCGATCGATTCGGCGGCCAGGTGCGGGAGGTCCCCGGTGGCACTGTCGATCAGTTCGTTGCGAAAGAACAGTGGCCTCTCGACGTCGGTGACCAGGGCGGACGAGGTGTCGCCGGAGGCTCCGAACTGGTCGGCTCTGGGCTGCGCCGTGCGCACGGCTCGGGTCCCCATGGACACCCCAAGCAGCACAGTCACGATCGTCGGCCTCACTTCGTTCGGCGGTTTCGGTGAACGCCCCATCGGGAGTCCACCCGCACACGGTACCGTCTCGCGGCGAGCTGCACTAAAGGGTGCCTACGGGCCTGCTTGTTCGGCTTCGGTGTCGATGAAGCCGAAACCGATGTCGGACGCCTCGCCGGGAGGCTGGTACATCTCACCGGTGTACGAATATTGCTCGACGTAGAGCTGCTCGTACGTCAGAGTGGTCGGTCCCGCCGCAGCCGGTTGGTCCGGTGGAGGCGTGTCGGTGACCGGGGGTGCGATCTCGGCGAGAGTCGCCTCGAAACCGGGGTCGGTATTGATCACGGATCTGGGCGCATTGTCGAAATCGGCGAAGAGCGCGAACATCAGCGCGACAACCACGACTCCGACCGACACCGCCACGGCACCGATCTTGAGTACCGCCTGCCGAGTCCACTGGCGGTCCGACAGGTAAGACATAGGAATCGCAGCGACCCCGCGACGGCCGACACCACGGACTCTGTGTGGCGATGGGTCTTCCCGAGCGAGTTCCGGTTCCTCTTCGGGTAGCGTCGTCGACTCGACCTCGGACGGCGACTCCGATTCCACTACCTCCGCTACAGGCGACGGTTCCACTACCGGATCGGGGGCCTGTTTCGAGCCGATTTCAGCCCGGATCAGCGCGCCCTCGGCAACCGGCGACACCGAGTCGTGGACGGTGAGCGGCACCGGCCAGGTGGCGCGAACCCGCCGCTGGACGAGGGGGCTGTTGGCCACTCCTCCCAGCAACACGATCGCGTCGGGGGTCCGGGGACCGACCCACTCGATCATGTCGTCGATCAGTGGGGTGGCGACCGCCTCGAACTCGTCGCGTTCGAGGATCATCGGGCCGTTGTTGGGTGCGCGCACACCGGCCGACGTGGTCAGTAGCTCCCGAAGCTCTCGGAAGAACGTGCGATAGGACGCGACACCCTCGGGCCCTTCCGGTTCCGGCAGGATCCCCTTGGTCATCACCAGGCCCTGCACCACGTCGTCGAGGCGTTCGCCGCCGAACGACTCCGTTCGGTCGTGCCATTCGACGGTTTCTTCGGCGGTGTTCAGAACCAAGGCCGACGTTCCGCGTCTCCCGAGGTCGAGCACCAGCACGGTCGTCGCGTCGGCGAGGGTGTCGAGCGAACGCACGAACGCGAGTAGCGCGTAGTGCTCGTCGACCGTCTCGACGGATGCAGCCAGGCCTGCCGACGTCGGGAAATCCGTGTAGCGCAGGGTGCGAGCCTCGCGCCCGGTGATGACGACGGAGTCGAAAGGGCCGCGCGCTCCGATTCGGTCGGACAGGTCGTGCATCGCACGGTCCGGATCGGTGAGCTCGAGATCGACGGACTCGACGACGCGGCGGTCCCCATCGGTGTAGGCGATGCGCAGGGCGTCCGACTCCACGGCCACGCCGCAGACTGGTCCCATCGAGTGTTGTCCTTCGATTGCTTGCCGTATGAACAGACGATCGGAACCTATCGTACGCACGCTCGGTGTGGCCGAAACGAGCAAACGGGCCGAAAACCGACATGCGGGACGTAGGTCACGAAACTTGCACTCGGTATGCGGTATCGGCTTCAAACAATCTGAGATATTGTTTACCCGGGTCTGGGGAGACTGCGGGTCGAAATATTTTCCGTCGGCCCGTACGACTTGCGAGGCCGCCCGGTCTCGTACCCAAGCGATCGGTGGAGGTCCGTCACGATGGAAACACTCAGTACGCAGTTCGACGCACGCATTCGGGACGTGCTGGACAAGCTCGGCAAGATGCCGGTCGCCGCGTCGGACATCGACTCTGCTTCCGACCTCTACGACAGTGGCTTGACCTCGCACGCGAGTGTCAACGTCATGATCGGCCTCGAGGACGAGTTCGACATCGAGTTCCCGGACTCGATGCTGCAGAAGTCCACGTTCGCGAGCATCGACGCGATCGCAGCTGCTGTCGCACAACTCGCAGGCTGACGACCATGACGGTCTCGTCCGACAGTCGCCCCGCGCAACTGCCCCTCACCGACGTCCTCAAGACCCTCCGCACGTTCGCGGCCGAGGTCGACCGCGAGGGCAGGTTTCCCGCCGAGTCCGTCGACGCTCTGCGCTCGGCAAATCTGTTCGCCGCCGCGATACCGACGGCGCTCGGCGGCGGTGGCCTGTCCCTCACCGAGCTCGCCCGGGTCGCACGCGATCTCGGTGCCGAATGTGCATCGACGGCAATGATTTTCGTCATGCACCAGTCTCAGATCCTGAGCATCGTCAGGCACGGCGGCACCCCCACATCCGACGCGTTGCTGCGCCGCATCGCAGCCGACCAACCGCTCGTCGCGTCGGCGACGACGGAGATCAACATCGGCGGCGACGTGCGTTCGAGCAGCTGCGCGGTCGAGTACGACGGAGACCGCATCCACCTGGCCAAGACCGCACCGGTGATCTCGTACGGCGAATACGCCGAGATCGTTCTCGCGACGGCGCGGCGCACGGTGGACAGCCCGCCGAGCGATCAGGTTCTGGTGGTGTGCCAGAAGCCCGACGTCACCCTCGAACGCACCAGCAACTGGGACACTCTCGGGTTTCGTGGCACCTGCAGCCCGGGCTTCCAGCTCGACGCCGTTGCCGACCGCTCGAGCATTCTGCGCGACAACTACGGCGAGATCTCCTCGCAGACAATGCTTCCGGTGGCCCATGTGCTGTGGGCCTCGGCCTGGCTCGGCATCGCCGACGCAGCCGTGTCCAAGTCCCGCAAGTTCGTCCGCAAGGCGGCGAGCAAGAGCCCCGGCGTCACTCCTCCCTCCGCCCTGCGGCTGGCCGAGTTGTTCGTGGCCCACGAACAACTCGTCGACACCGTGTTCGGCGCAGCGGCGAAGTTCGAGGCCATCGCAGATTCCCCCGAGGAGCTCGGTTCCATCGGTTTCGCCGTCAAGATCAACAACGTCAAGGTGACGGCGTCGACTCTCGTCATCGACATCGTCGGCAAGGCGATGCAGATCTGCGGCATCTCCGGGTATCGAGAAGACGGTGACTTCAGCATCGGACGGCACCTCCGCGACGCGCACGGCTCGGCGATCATGGTCAGCAACGAACGCATCCTCGCGCACAACTCTCAACTCGCGCTTCTCTACAAAGGCAAATGATGACCCAGACACAGGACAAGACCTCCGAACTGGATTCGGCGCGAAGCGAATTCAGGCAAGAGCTCGTCGACGCCGGCTTGCTGATCCCGTCGTCCGTGCTCGGTCTGTACGGCCGGTCCGGCGAGTTCGAGGACATCATCGAATCGATCGACCGTCGGGTCGTGGCCGCGAGCGCGTCGGAACACGGAACGACTGTGCCCAGGTTCCGATTCCCGCCGGTCTTCCCGCGGGAAGCGTTCGAGAAGACCGACTACATTGCGTCGTTCCCCAATCTCACCGGTGCCATCAACACGTTCGACGGCGACAACAAGGCCCATGCCGCGCTGCTCGCCGATCGGTCCGAGGGCAAGGACTGGGATCACCACCTCGAGTCGGCCGGGACGATGCTGGTGTCCGCGGCATGTCACCCGTCGTACTCGATGTTGCCGTCCGTACTCCCGTCCGGTGGGACGACGTACGACATCTACGGGTACTGCTTTCGGCACGAGCCTGCCGTCGACCCTGCTCGCATGCAGGCCTTCCGCATGCACGAGATCGTGCGGGTCGGCACCCCGGACGACGCCGTCGCCCACCGGGAGAGGTGGGTGCAACGCGGCCTGGAGGTACTGGCCGATCTGGGTCTCGAGGCGGAAGCGGTGATCGCCAACGATCCGTTCTTCGGTCGGGCAGGTCGCATGCTCGCGGCCAATCAACGCAACGAGAACCTCAAGACCGAGCTGGTCGTGCGGCTGTACGGAGACCTGGACGACGGCACGGCCGTGGTCTCGTGCAACTGCCATCGCGATCACTTCGGCCACACCTTCGACATCAGCACCGCCGACGGCGAACCTGCACACAGTGCGTGCGTCGGCTTCGGCATGGAGCGTATTGCGCTGGCGCTGTTGCGGACCCACGGTATCGACCGCGACAAGTGGCCGAGGTCGCTTCGTTCGTGACGTCGGTAGCCGACGTCGATATCCCTACCAGCGATCGGAGCGCGCTGTGAACACCACGAATACGGCGACATCCGAGTCCGCCGACAACCGTACCGACGAGCTCGAACAGCTACTGATCACCGAGGCAGGCGTACCGGGCAGACAGTCCACCTGGTTCGGGTCGGCAACATCGCCGCTGCTCGGTGCCGTGCACGTTCCCGAGGGATCGGTTGCCCGCGGTGCCGTCGTACTGGCACCGCCGCTCGGCAAGGAGCAGGTCGACTCGTACCGCGGTCTGGTCCTCCTGGCTCAGCGCCTCTGCGCTCGAGGCCTGCTCGTACTGCGCTTCGACTACCCGGGAACGGGCGACTCGTCCGGTGCACAGGACGACGACGGCATCGTCGAGCAGTGGCAACGCAGCGTCGTCACGGCGGTCGATTTCGTTCGGCAGTGCGGTGTTCGCGATGTTGCGGTCGTGGGTCTGCGAGCCGGCTCGCTGCTCGCCGCATCCGTGGCGGATCGGTGCGGCCCTCTGACGGGAATGGTGTTCTGGGATCCGGTCGTCAGTGGCCGCTCGTATCTTCGGGAACAGCGCGCTCTGTACTCGATGACCGTCGCGCGAGACGACGAGTCGGACCCGCGAGTGTCCATCGTCGGCGCAGTCCTGCATGCCGGAGTGGCGGCAGAATTCTCGACCCTGGATTCGTCGAAGCTGGAACGGCTCGACTGCCCGGTACTGGTTGCCACGCGCAGCGAACGTGCCGACGCCACGCCTGTTCGCAGACTCGTGTCCGCGCAGCAGGCGGACGAGCACACACTCCGCAATCACGACGCATTCCTCGAACCACCTGCCTGGGACGTGGTCATTCCGCGTCCGGACATCGACGTGATCGCGCGCTGGGTACAGGCCACGTTCGCGTCGACGACCACGCCGGTCACCGTTCCGATTCGACGTTCCGCCGTGGTCTCGACTCCCCGGGGCGACGTCGTCGAAACCATCGAGCGGCTCGGTGACGACGAGCTGTTCTCCATCCGCACCACCGCGGTGGCCACGACGGCCGGCGGTCCTGCCGTGGTCATGTACGGCACCGCGTACGAGCACCGGGTCGGACCGGTACGGCTGTGGGTCGAGTTGGCCCGCACCCTCGCGACGGCGGGCATCACCTCGGTCCGTTTCGACCGTCGCGGTACCGGAGAGAGTGGAGACGTCGGTGCCGACGACGCACCCACGCTCTACAGCGAACTCGGCGACGACGACGCACTGTGCGCCGCTCGATCCGTGGGAACAGCGCCCGACAAGATCGTCTCGGCAGGTCTGTGCTCGGGTGCGTGGTACGCCGGTTACGCCGCCCACCGCGAGGGCCTGAACACCGCAATCCTGATCAATATGCGCGAATGGACAACGCGGCGTGTCGATTTCACCAAGAGATCCACGATCGCCCAGAAGCAGGGATTGACCGCGATCGCACTCGACCGCGCACACACGGCCGCCGTTCGCTTCAAGAACTGGTCGCAACCCCGGATGCCGTACCGACTGTGGCTCGCGTTCGGCCGTCGTGGCTGGATCCAGGTTCCCGAAATCTCGTTGGGAGAACTGCAGCGCAAAGGAGTCGACGCGTCCGTGCTGCTCGTCCCGGACGACAAGCAGTGGTTCCTCGACAACCGCGGCCCCGAGAGCCTGCATCGGTTGCGCCGCCGGGCCGAGCCCGAGCACCCACCCGTGGTGAAGGCGTTCACGGACGGAGATCACACCCTCTTCGGACGCGATGTTCGCGACACGGTCAGGGCCGAGATGCTGCAGACGATCGGTGCTGCGCTCGGAGTCCACATCGAACCGCAGGACCCACCTGTGAAGGTGAACTGGACGCCGTTGTGAAACATCGCGCTCGCCGGGTACCCCCGCCCGATCACGGCCGACTCGACAAGATCACCTACTACCCCGTCGAGCAGGTCCGATGGGACATGGGCTTCAACAGCCGCACCGTGCCTTTTCACGCGGTGCCGCCCGAGTTCGCGGTCGCGGCGTCGCAACCCCCCGGACAGCTGTCTGCGGCCGATTCGATCCCCGACGGGGACCCGATGTTCACCGCGGCCGAGGCGTCGGGCACGGCGGTTGCAGGCTCCAAGCCCGCCGGCCGCAATCTCGCACTGAACTCGTTCGCGATGATGTTCTCCACCATTGCCACCGGCGCGCTCGGTCTGGCCTTCTGGGCCGTGGCGGGCCGGCTGTTCCCCGTCGAAGAAGTCGGCAGTGCATCGGCGGTGATCGCGTCGGCGGTGATGATCGCGACGCTGTCCAACCTGAGCCTCGGCTCGATGTACGAGCGGTTCCTGCCGACCGCGGGTGTGAAGGCCAAGTCCTACGTGCTTCGCGGCTACGCCGCCGTGCTGTCGCTGGCACTGGTCCTGGGATGCGCGTTCTTGGTCGTGGCCCCGGTGGACGAGTTGTTCACCACCACGACCGAGATCGCGACGTTCCCGATTTTCGTCGGCGTACTGGCCGTGTTCGCGCTGCAGGATCAGACGTCGTCCGGGCTGGGCTTCGCGCGGTGGGCGGCGGCCAAGAATGTCTTCCACGCGGTCGTGAAGTTGGCGGTCCTGGCCGTCACGTACGAAACCGGCCGTAGTTTCACCATCATCGCGGCGTGGGCGGTACCGGCGGCCATCGCGGCGATAGTGCTGTTCCGCGCGTTCGGGAAGAAGCTCGGCACCGATCCGCGATACCAGCTCACACCGAACCTGCCGCCCCGTAAAGAGCTGTGGTCGTATTTCGGGTCGGCGTACGGCATCACTGCCCTGGGAACCTTGGCACCCCTGATGATCCCGATCATCGTGGTGAGCACGCTCGGTGCCGAACAGAATGCCTACTTCTCGCTCACCTGGTCCATCGTGAGCGCCATCTACGTGTTGATCGGGGTACTGGTCGGCCCCTTCGTGGCGGAGGCGGCTGCACATCCCGAACAGTTCTCCAAGCTCGCCAAACGCTTCATCGGGCTGCTGTGCATCGTCGCCGTGGGCGGATCGTTCTTTCTGGCGGTCGTCGCACCGTTCGGACTGGGCATCGTCGGCCCCGACTACCGCGAGAACGGGACCATCATCGTCCATCTCGCTGCCGTGACCATCCCGCTGTCCGTCGTCGGGGCCCTGTACGACGGTCTGGCCAGAGTCCGTCGTCGTATGCGGCTTGCGGTGCTCGTCCAGATCGCGGCCACCATCATCATCGTCACCGGATCGTTGACGTTGTCCCCGAGCTTGGGCATCGCGGGCATCGGCTGGTCTTATCTGGCGGCCGAAGCCTTCGGTGCCGTGGTTCTGTTGGTGCCCCTCATCAGGTGGATCGGGGACCTGTCCGGCGGCGCTGGTGCCGAGCATGCCGCGCCGGCTCTCGATCCGCGCGACGAATCCACGTCGCAGGCGACGGGTCGTGAGCACAGCGTACGAGCGTAACCGACATCACTCTCGTTAGCTGGCACCGCAAACATTCTTCGAGTACGTTTATACGCAGCTTGACAATCTCATGGCTTCTTTTAAGCTTCTAGTCAGGAAAAGACAGTGGGTTCGACGGGTAGATCAATCCCGCCGAAACCTACGTGCGAACTCGGCGGGGGTCGTGTCGCATCGGTCAGATACAGCTGCAGTAGCTCGATCAGCTAGTGCCCACCGAACTCGAACATCTGGAATGGATATGTTGAATCGTCAGAATCCCCGCGTCAGTGTCGTCATCCCGACTCTCAACGAGGCCGCGAACCTTCGCCATGTCCTCCCGTTGCTGTCCCACGAATTCGAGCTCGTACTGGTCGACGGCGGATCCACCGACGGAACCATCGAAGCCGCACGCGAGATTCGCAGCGACATCCGCGTCATTCAACAGACCCGCAAGGGTAAGGGCAACGCGCTCGCCTGCGGCTTCGAAGCTGCCACCGGCGACATCATCGTCATGTTCGACGCGGACGGCTCTGCCGACGCGGCCGAGATCCCCCGGTTCGTCGATGCCCTGATCGCCGGTGCCGACTTCGCCAAGGGCAGCCGGTTCTGCGAGGGCGGCGGCAGCCACGACATCACGCCGCTGCGCCGCGCCGGCAACGGTGGTCTGCACCTGGTGGCCAACACGCTCTTCGGCACCCGTTTCTCGGATCTGTGCTACGGCTACAACGCCTTCTGGCGAGACCTGGTGCCGGTCCTGGATCTGCCCGTGGTCGATCAGCCGGGCAGCGAGGGAATGATGCTGTGGGGTGACGGATTCGAGATCGAGACCATCATCAACTGCCGCTTCGCCGAGGCGTCCGTACGGATCGAAGAAGTGCCGAGTGTCGAGCTGGCGCGCATCTACGGCCAGAGCAACCTACGCACCTTCTCCGACGGCTTCCGGGTGCTGCGCACCTTGATGACCGAGCGCATGCGCGCCCGCAGAATCTCCCGCAAGCACATCGCTCGTCCGTCGCGTGAGTCGATCGATGCCCGCACCGACATGGACCTCGAGTTCGAGGTCATGGAGTCGTTCGGCGAGGTCATCGAGCTCCGCGAGAGAACGGCGTGAGTCTGCCGACTTCCTCGGTCGTCATCTGCGCGTACACGTTGGCTCGATGGTCCGAACTGTGCACTGCCGTGCGTGCAGTTCTCGATCAGAGCGTCGCTGCCGACGAGCTGATTCTCGTCGTCGACCACAATCAGCAGCTGGCCGAGCGCGCTCGAGCGGAATTCCTGCCGCTGAGCGAGACCGTGAACGTGGTCGAGAACAGCCACCCACGAGGACTGTCGGGGGCACGGAACACCTCCCTCGACCTCGCCACGGGTGACATCGTCGTCTTCTTGGACGACGACGCCTCCCCACGCACGACTGAATGGCTCGACGCCATTCTGTCCCATTACTCGGATGATGCCGTGTACGCCGTTGGGGGCTCTGCATACCCGGTATGGCCGGACAAGCGTCCGGCCTTCTTACCGGCCGAGGTAGTGGGTGAACCCGGCGAACTCGATTGGGTCGTCGGGTGCACCTACCGCGGGCAGCCGACGGAAACCGCTCAGGTCCGTAATCTCATGGGCGCGAACATGTCTTTCCGCCGCGCGCCGGTCGTCGAACTCGGCGGCTTCGTCTCCGGAATCGGCCGGATCGGACGCGTTCCGCTCGGGTGCGAGGAGACGGAACTGTGTATTCGCCTGCGCCAGACGCATCCCGACGCGCAGATCGTGTTCGATCCCTCGATCGTCGTCGATCACACCGTCAGTGCCGATCGGACGCGACCCCGCTACCTCATCACCCGCAGCTACGCCGAGGGCGTGTCCAAGGCAGCGATCGCCCGACTGATCGGTGCGGGCGACGCACTCTCGTCCGAGCGTGCGTACACGGCCAAGGTTCTGCCGCGTGCTGTCGGCCGTGAGACGAGCGCGGCTGCTCGCGGCAACCCGGCGCGGGCGTGGGGCGCGATGGCTGTGGTGGCCAGCGTCGGGGCCGCGGGAGTCGGTTATGTCCGAGGCAAATTCAGTGTGAGCCGCTAGCGGCACGTGCACGGAACTTCGTAGCCCACTACGAACTTCCACTCACGACCCTCGGTGCCACCGACGCCCGTTCCACGGAATTCAAGGCCCGGACGTGTCCCCTGGGCTTCCCGGTGCCTCGGTTGACGAGTGTGATGGTGCGCGGTTCGTTCGGCGCGAGATGGAACCACGAATCGGACGCGTCGAAGCCGTCGACATCGACGCAGACGTACTGCGCTGCCCACTCCGAGGACACTGTGAGCTCCCACGTCCCGGCTCCGGTATCGACGACACTCGCGCTCAGGCCCACGGTGTTCTGCCGACTCTGCGCGCCGACGAGCGCGGTGTTCCGCGCTATCTCGACTCCGTCGTCGCCCGCGAACACCACTGTGATCGCCGAGTACGTCCGACTCCCGAAACGGTAGGCGTGATTGGCATCGGTGAACGACCCCACGATGGAGTCCACCGTCAGTTCGGTCGAGCCGTTCGAGTCGACCGATACCGCCCGCTCGAACTGTTGCACGCCGCGCGCGGTGTGCAGTGCCACGCGCAGTGTGCCCGATCGGGCCGGGCCGTCGTTGACGAGCTCCACCGAATAGCCGTCGAGACCGTTGTCGCACAACAGCACTGCGGTCGGTGAGCCGGACCTCGCGAGCGCGTAGAACGGTGCCTTCGGTGCACCGGTGGCGTCGGTGATGCCCCACCCGGCACCGGGCACGGTGTCTCGTAACGTCAACACGAGCGCGCCCGCACATCCGGAAGACGCCCGACGCCACCGACCGAACGCTTCCTCGAAAGCTTCGACGATCACCGCCCTGCCGTAGTCCAGGTAGAGCTCGGCGTCGTCCCGCCGAATCAGGTGCGGGTCGACACCGAAGACAGTGCGTACGTAGTGATCGCGGACGTCCTCGAAATCCCACGACGAACCGCGATCGCGGGGGACCGCGGATTTCCACTCGGGGTGGTGCCCTGCCACCGCAGCAGATCCGAAGAACCTGTCGACCTGCGCACGTTCGGGAGGAACGGAGAAGGCCAGGCATTCCGCAGCGAATCTCACACCCGCGGTACGAATATCGGACAGTGGCCGCAGGTAGCCGCCCACCCCGAAGTAATGGGCGATACCGTCGCCCACGTGGGTGTGCAATTCGCCGGTCGAGCTGGACGGAGACGACGTCACGTAGGCGACGTCCGGCAGACGATCGGCGAGGAAATCAGGAACGATGGTGTCCAGCATGTCCATTCGCTGATCCTCGGCCGCGAGCCCCAGCATCGTCGGTTGCTGCTGCGTTTCGCTTCCGCCGCTGACGACCATCAGCGCCGGATTGGCGCAGACGATGTCCGCGAACGCGTGCAGCTCTCCGGTGACCGCCGCCGTGTACACCTCGTCGGTGGGCGGGTCGACGGTTCCCAACATGACGTCCTGCCACACCATGATGCCGAGTTCCGCACATAAAGACCAGAATTCGGCCTGCTCGTACACCATCGTGCCGACCACGCGCACCATGTTCACGCCCGCCGACTGCAGCTGCACCAACGCTGCACGCAGGTCTTGCTCCGACGACCACAGTCGCACCGGATCGAGTGGAGTCCACGTACCACCGCGACAGAAGATCGGGCTACCGTTGACCACCAACTGCGCGCCGCCTCCGGAGCGATCGAGTACGACGGTGCGAAAGCCGATGTCGTCCAACGGGTATTCCACCCCGTTCACGTCCAACGCCACCCGGTAGGTCCTGGGCTGCCCGTGCGTGTGCGGCCACCACAGCTCGACGTCCGGCAGCGTCAGAGTCGTATCGATACGATCGACCGTTCCGATCTCGAACACGCTGTCCCCGATCAGGATTCGCGTCGACGACGGGGAATCCAGCTCGGCGTGCACCGTGACGATACCGTCGGTGCCGCGGACCGTCGTCGACAGACCGACGCCACGAGGGCTCGACATCGGCACCATCGACACCGGCCGCCACGGACCCACCGGAACAGGCACGGGCCCGTACACCGGTGCCCGGCCAAGCATCGTCGTACGCTCGTGCCGCAAACCCTGTGCAGCGATCATCGAGGACCGCCACCGACCACGTGGCCGTCGAGTCTTCAGATGTGCGGCAAGAGATTCGACGTGGACTGCAATGGTGACGGTCGGTCCGCAACCGGTCAGATCGACAGTCTCGGGCACGAACATGGACGTGACGGTTCGCCGATGAACACCGTCCACCCAGATCTGGGCCCGAGTCGCGATTCCGCCGAAGGTCAGCCGCATCTCGGGGTGATCGCCGGTCGGGACGGTGGTCGCGTACCACCAATCGTGTTCGTCCGGAGCACAATCGGTGTCACCGAGCGCGCTCGCCACCGTGCCGGGCACGACGGCGTCGAGCCACTCGAGGTCGGCAGGCAGGTCAGCAGGGTCGAGGATGGATCCGGCGTCGGTTCGGGCCAGCCGCCACGGCACGCCGTCGAGCAGATCGATCACGCGCTCAATGCACCCACGACGATATCCATCGCTGTCGCCCAGTTCTTGCTCATGTCGTTCAGCGGTTCGTCGAGCACCACGGCGCGGCCACGCGCTGCTCGCGCCATCCGGAACTGAACGGCCTTCGCGCCGGACGCTGCGTCGAGGAAATGCTGCGCCGCGTCGCCGGCTCCACGTATCCCGCGGCTCTCGAGGTACTGCACGTAGTTGGCGGCAAGCTCCGCGGTGGCACCGAATTGCCGGAGCAATCCGAACGACCACAGATGAAAGGCGTCGGGCCCGGACGTCTGGACGAGCGGGATGTCGGCCACGATGCGCCGAGCGAGGGCATCGACGGGATTGCCCGGTGCCCTTCTGGACAGATGTGCCCGGGCGACGTCGAGGTCGCGGTCACCGACCCGCGCGTCGAGCACTGCCGCGTCGACTCGAACCTGTTCGACGTACGGCAGCAACACCTCGGCGTGAGGCTCGGGCGCGAGATTGAACACCCCGTCGAAGTCCGCCCCGGTCAGCTCGAAGTAACCCCGGTTGTGGAAGTAGCCCATCACCTTGTCGTCTCGGTTGACGAGATTCGGCACGATGGTGGTCTTGGTGTGCTGATTCCGGTAGCTGGTGCCTGCGGTGTCGGGAAGCCAAAAGCCGTCGACCTCCACCGTGACGTGGGTGCCGTCGAGCAGCCCTTCGACGACGTGCTCGAGAACGGGTCGCCATACGTTCATCTCGGCCACGCCGATGCCGTAGAGCGAGCGCAGATCCTCGGGCAGAATTTTCACGAAGTCCCACTGCCGTCCGTCACATCCGGCGCTGAGCACGAACGCGAGCGCCGGGGTGGGATCGGCACCGAGTGAGTGCAGTACCTCGATCCACAGATCGACGTAGCAGTTGGTCTCGGTCCAGATGCGGTCGTGGTTGTGGATGGGATGAGGCCGGTAGCTGATGGGGTCGAGTTCGAGAACCCGGAGGCCGGTACCGAGCCTCTCCAGCACTGCATCGTTCGACATGACGCGCCTCTCCTACCGGAACAATGTCGGACGGTCCCCGAGCCGCATTTGTCCATATTGCCTGCATCCAGGCCACTCATCGTAGCGAATCGGTTTGTTCTACGCTTCCGATCCGGCGGTAGGATTGTTTTCGACGCACTTACTACTTACTGATCCACCGTTTGAGCGCCTGAACGACAGGAACCCGAAAACGCGGGCAATCACACAACGAACAGTTGGTTCCGCGGCGGTAATGCTGATGCGCAGCTTGTTCGTGTCGACACTTGCATATCCGCTCTGAGCTGGGCACATGCCGAGTGTAGACAACACCTGCAACATTCATGCCCATCTCGGGCGGACACGAGGAGGCACGAGCGCGATGCGCCGTTTCGTTCGCAGCGCAGCGCTGGTCGTGGGGTGGTGTCTCGTCGCCGTAGCTCTCGGAATGTTTGCCGTCCGACAGGTCGGCGTGACCGAGATCACTTTCGTTGCTTTGGTGGTCGGAACTCCGTACCTCGGAGTCGCCACCGTCGCGGCGCTCCTGCTCTTCGCCGCCGCCCGCTCACGTATCGGATCGGCGGTCGCAGCCGTCGTCACCGTCGCCGTCGTGGGCGTCCAGGTGCCGATGTTCCTGGCCGACGGACCGGACAACTCCGGACCGGATCTGTCCGTGTTGACGGTCAACGTGGCGCACGGTGACGCCGATGCCGGGGCAATCGTCGACGCGGTCCGTGACCACGACGTCGACGTACTCGCCGTCCAGGAACTAACGCCCGAGGAAGTGATCGACCTGCGGGGCGCCGGTCTGGACGACCTGCTGCCGTTCTCCTTCACCGCCGCACTGCCCGTGGCCGACGGCACCGGATTGTGGAGCCGAACACCCTTGACCGACGGCACCCGGCTGAACGACTTCGGCTTCGTTCCGGTGCAGGCGAACACAGTCGTCGACGGCACGACGCTGACCCTCGTCTCGTTCCATTCGATGTCTCCCGCGACGCCGCGCCACACCACCCAGTGGGACGCAGACCTGGCGAGGATGCGGGCCATCATGGATACCTACGACAACACTGCCATCGTCGCCGGCGACTTCAATGCCACCAACGATCACCGGCAATTCCGCATGTTGGCATCGGCTCCGTTCTCCGATGCGGCCGACGCTGCGGGGGCAGGACTGTTCCGCACCTTCCCGTCCGAACGTCCGTTGGCGCGGTTGGACCATGTCGTGACCAGTGACAGCATCCGCGCGCGGTCGGTGCAGCCGTTACCGATCCCGGAGAGCGATCATCTGGCGGTACTCGCAACGGTGCAGTTGCCGTGACGATCCCCGGCTAGAAGCGCGGAAGCTGAATGACCGGAGGCGGCGGCAGCTGAATCTGTGGGAGCTGGATCTGCGGCAGACCGGGAATCAGCGGTGCCGGGGCAGGCGCAGGAGCCGGTGCCGCGGGCGGCACGTACTCGGGCTCGGAATACGTCTGAACCGGAGCCTGAACGGGCTCGGACGTGGGCGGCGGCGTCGTGGTCGGCGGTGGCGTCGTCGGCGTCGGGGTGACCCGGGTCGTCGTGGGACCTGCGGTGATCGGCACCGGTGAATCTGCCGGTGCACTGGTCGGGGCCGGCGACCCACCCCCGTATCCGAGAGACAGGCCGAGGGCGGCGACCGCGACAAGACCACCCGCGACCAGCACGGCACCGCGCACCTTGCGCTTCGAATCCGCAGGCTTGTCGGAGTGGGGTTCCGGAGTCAACCAATCGGGTGCACCGGTCAGCGACGCCGGGTCGGCTGCGGGCTGTCGCCCGCCCGACTGCGGATTCGACTGCGCATTCGGTTGGGGAACCGGCTGACGCGGAGCTTCGGCGACCGGTGTGGCGAGCAGTGCCGCTCCACGGGCCGCAACCGATTCGGGGTCTGCCGGAGTGACGACGGGTAACCCGACCCAGGCATCGAGTATGGCTCCGACCAGCGGTATTCGGGCGCCGCCGCCGATCAGGAACAGCGCGTCGACATGCTTGGGAGAACGCCCGATGACGTCTCGAACCAGGCGAGCGGAGTACTCGATCGGGACGGTCACCAGTGATTCGAATGCCTCGCGGGAGATCAGGATGACGCCGCCGTCGCCCGGAAGACATACTGCGCCGCTGGTCGACAATTGTTCCTTGGCGACCCGGCATCGCGCGGTGAACGCGCTCAGTTCTTGGTTGTCGGCAATGTCGACGCCCTGCTTGGCCAACTGGTTGTCGGCGATCAGGCGATCGAAGTCGTCGCCGCTGATGTCGATGGTGCGTTCTGCCAGCAGAACTTGGCCTGTACCGCGGTCGATCACGCTTATCGTCAGACCCGAACTGCCCAGGTCGTACAACGCGATAGTGCCGAAATGCCCCAGCTCGCCCGACGCTTCGAGGTACTGCAGCGCAGCCCGAGCTTCGGGAACGAGTCGATAGTTGTACAGCCGCTGACCGGCCATGGCCTGCTGGATCTCACCGAACTGCTGCTGGTCGCGATACGCCACGCCGGTTGCCTGCACTGGGCCGCCGTTGCCCGGTTGCGAGAGCACCACGCCGATGGACTCCGCGGCCAGTTCCTCGGCCCGGTCCCAGTAGGCGTCGACGGTGTCGTGGTGGAAGTCGAGGCGTCCCGAATCCTGAGGGCGCAGGTCGGGTCGAGCCATGCGCACCGCGCTGGCCCCCACCGACACACCGAGAACTTCGGTCATTACCTGCCTCTTGTCGATTTCCCCGTCAACACACGCCGAGACTTCATGTCACGAACCAGTCTCGATCCCCCCAATTGATCACTGTAGCGCGTCGGTGCGGCTGCGCCGCAGTGGTGCGTTCAGGTGCCCCCTGGGGCACCCAGCCACACCACTACAGTTGCGGCATGCGAGTTCTGTTCGTCTGCACCGGCAACATCTGCCGATCTCCGACTGCCGAGCGCCTTGCGGTCGCCTTCGCCCGTGAGGGCGGATTCGAGCTGACCGCCAGCAGTGCCGGGACACAGGGACTGACCGGGCACGCGATGGACCCGACGGCAGCGTTGGTGTTGTCGCAACTCGGCGGCGATCCCGAGGGCTTCGTGGCTCGACGCCTCACTCCGGCGATCACCGCCGACGCCGAACTCGTTCTGACGATGACCGCGTCGCATCGCGACGCCGTGCTCGCGCTGTCGCCGCGGCACATGCGTCGCACCTTCACCTTGCTCGAGGCGTCGAGCCTGGCCGCGGCGTCGGGCGCACGATCGGTTGCTGCCCTCGCCGACGCGCGGGCCGTCCACAGCGTCGAGACGCTGGATATCGGCGACCCGTACCGGCGCGACCCGTCCGTGTACGAGGAAGCCGGCGAGCTGATCGCAGCATCGTTGCCGAATGTTCTCCGACTGGCGCAGCCGTAACCTTCGACCCACCACGAATTCGCACGCTGCGGTAACGTTCTCGCATCATTGCCGACCACCCGGGTGCGGCCACGGCGTTAGGGTCTGTTCATGCGCGACAAGGTCATCGCGTTGGCAGCAGTGGCGAGTGCCGGAGTCGCCGTCACCGTGGGTCTGGTCATCGGTGCCCTCGGTGGCGCGTTCGACGATTCGAGCCAGGACGTCAGGCCGCCTGCGCTGAAGTCGGACTCCCTCAGTTCGGTCCAGGCGTCTCCGACGTCCGCGATCGTCGTGGTTCCGCCGTCGCCCACCTGGCAGGTCGCGGTGCCCACCACCGCCAAGCCGCCGACAACGACGCCGGAGCGGCCTCAGACGACGACGCGGACGCCCCGAACAACCACCAAGCGGTCGGACCGAACTACCACGACCACCACCGACGAGGACTCGACCGACGAGCCCGCGACCGACGAGCCCACGACCACCGAGTCGGGCCGGTAGATCTCACGGACGGCCCGCTGCCAGATCGGGCGCGCTGTCTCCGATTCTCAACGCGGCCACCAGTTCTCGATACAGCTCGTCCGACGCCATGAGCTCCGCATGCGTTCCACGTGCGCGTACCACCCCATCGTCCATCACCAGGATGGTGTCGGCGTCGAGCACGGTGGACAACCGATGCGCGATGGTGACGACGGCAGCATCCTCGGCGATGGAACGGATCACCTCGTGGATCGCCGCCTCGGTGCGTCCGTCGACCTGAGCCGTCGCCTCGTCGAGCAGCAGGATCTGTGGGCGTCGAACGATGGCTCGCGCCAACGCAATTCGTTGCCGCTGCCCACCGGACACCGTCGAGCCGATCAGGTCGGTGTCCAATCCCTCGTCCAGAGCGCGGATGGTCGAATCCAGGTGCACCGACTCGAGCGCCGCCCAGATGTCACCCTCACTGGCGTCCGGGTGACTGAACAACAGGTTCTCCCGCACAGAACCGGGGATCACCGGCGTCTCCTGCTCCACGTAGGACAGTCGAGAGCGCACCTCGTCGATCGTGAGCTCGCTGTACGGCGTTCCGCCGAGCCGTATCTCGCCGCTCTCGGGCGTCAGGAACCGCAGGATCAGAGAGAACACGCTGGTCTTGCCTGCACCGGAGGGACCGACGATCGCTGTGTGGCCACGCGCGGGGACGTCCAGGTCGATTCCTCGCACGGCCGGCTCTCGTCCCGGACCGTAACGTGCAGTCACACTTCGGAATTCGAGTGCCGGAGCAGCTCCGACAACGGAACGGGTCGGCGCGGGGGTACCTTCCTCTCCCACTTCGACGACGAGGTCGTCGATCTGACGTATCCGCGCCGCCGCGGCCATACCCGCCTGCAGCGCGGTGATGTTGGTGGCGAGGGTGGAGACCGGGCTCATGACCTGAAATGCGTAGAGCAGAAACGCGATCAAGCTGGATACCGCCAGATCTCCGGTGCTGACGCGGTAGCCACCGAGGCCGAGAATGCCGATGATGGCCAATTGCACGCCGCCGCCCGCGAAGGTCCACGCCAGTGCCGAGATCTTGACGGCGTGCACGCTGTGCCGAGCGGAGGTCCGCGCCTCCGCGATGACGCGTTCGGATTCGCGAGTCTCGGCTCTGCTGGACTTCACTGTTCGGATGGCCCGCAGGGTGCCGTCGAGAATGCCGCCGAGTCGTCCGATCGCTTCCTGTGATTGCCTCTGCGCGATGGCGATCGGAGGCATCAGCCGGGCGAACAACACTGCGATCGCCACGATGGCCACCGCGATCGCACCCAGCAACACCAGATCCAGAACCGCCATCAGGATCAACGCGCCCACCAGACCCACGACGCTGTTGACTATGGCCACCAGCGCATTCGATGTCGCCTCACGCAGCAGCACGGTGTCCGAGGTGACGCGGGTGACCAACTCACCGGTGGGCCGAGTGTTCAGGCTGCCGACCGTGGCACCGAAATACTTCCGCACGATCGACTTGCGTGCGTCGAGCACGATCCGCTCGGCCAACACCCCGAGCACGATCCATTGCAGATACAGAACGGCCGAGCCGACGACCAACAGGGCCACCAGAACGACGACGGGAACGATCAGCGACGCGTCGGTGCCGAGTCCGTCGAGCACACCCTTGGCGACCATCGGCGTCGCCAACGCCGTTCCGGTACCGATCAGGCCGAGCATCATGCCCAGAATCAAGGTGCGACGATGAGGCCGCACGAACTGCCACAACACCCGTAGGTTGGGTACCGTTATTTTCTTCTTCTCGGCTGTCGCGATCTGCACATCGACCATGTAGTCAGTGTGCAGCAACGATCAGCTGGTACCGATCGCGTCCCAGATCATGTGGACCGTGGTGCCGTTCTGGTCCGACGTCACCGCCGCAGTATCGGCCAGCGCCCGCATCAGTGGTACGCCTCGACCTCGGTTGGGATCGGAATTGCGCGTCGCCCAATCGCCGCGGTCGGTCACCTTCACATCGATCCGGCCCTGCGCACCGCACAACACTCGAATATCGAGGGTTCCTCGGTCGGTGTGATCGCGATACGCATGTTCGACACTGTTCGCTATCGCCTCGTACGTCGCCAACACGACGTCGTACGCGCGATCCGGGTCGACGCCCAACTCGTTCAACCAGTCACCGAGTTCACGCCGAAGCTCCGACGCTCGATCCGCATCGGCAGGCTCGTCGGTGAACAGCAGTTCTTCCATTCGCGCACCTGCCGTCGAGATCGAACTGTCGGTACGTGAGTCGTCACCTCCGAAGAGAGTCGCCATCATGAATCCCGTCTACCCAAAACTTCAGGATCTACCCGCATGAATCGCAACGAGCGCCTCGTCGACCGTCGCATAGATGCCGAACACCTCGTCGAGCCCGACCAAAGTCAACGGACGCCCCGTCGCCGGACCGTCCGCCACCACGGCAAACCCGGCACTACCGCCCAGTTGCTGATGCGTCGACGCCAACAGCGACATGCCTGCCGATGCGAGGAAACCCACATCACTGAGATCGATGACCACAGCCGACGGCGACTTCTCGAGCACCAGAGCCACGGACTCGGACAGATCAGGAGCCGTCACCAAATCCAACTCACCCGACACCGACAGAACGACATCCTGATCACGCCATTCAACAATCACATCGAAATGCTGGGGTCCGAGCCCCGATTCGTCCGCAGTCACACGAAGACTTTACCTCGCTCCCCCGCCCCGCCACCGCCGCCGAAGTCCACTCGACGTGACATCGACCCCCGAAAAGTCCACTCAACGTGACATTGACCCCCGAAAAGTGTCGATGGTCGTTCCGCAGGCTCCACTCCGGACCACCGAACGTGACATTGAGTCCCCTCGGGGTCGGCTTCGGGTTGGTTTGCCGCCGTCGGCTCACTCAGCCGAGGGGTATCGATCGCATTAGGCTCGTTCAGGTGATCGAGGGCCTGCATTCCTTGGACGGTCGCGGTCTGCGTCGTCGCTCGCTCGGGGAGTACGTCGCGGTCGTTGTGGGCGGCGCGGTCGGTGCGGCGCTTCGGTACGAGGTGTGGACGTGGCGGGCGACGCCGCGGTGGCAGTTGTTGTCCACGTTCGGCGTGAATGTGTTCGGCTGTCTGCTCGTCGGCGCTGCGTTGGGGTATCTGTCCGGTCGTCGGGCTCCGGTGACTCGGGCCGGGCTGTTCGGTCTTGCGTGCGGTCTGACGACGTTCGGTCTCTATGCGTTTCAGGCGGTCATCCATCGCGGGGCGTGGAATTCGGTGATCTATCTGGTGGCGACGCCGGTGTTCGCGTTGATCACGATGGCCGTCGGGGCTGCGATCACGAGACCGGCACGAACGAGCCCGACGCTGTGACGACGTTGATCCTGGTGGCGGCCGGCGGCGGACTCGCGGCTCTGTGCCAGTTCGTGTTCTCGTTCGCCCTCCGGTCGAGGCGACGGGCGACGGCACTGAATCTGGTGGCGTGTGCCGCGCTGGGGTTGGTGTTCGCACTCGATCCGCCGAATGCTGTTCGCTCCGTGGTGGCGGTCGGGTTTCTGGCGTCGGTGGCTCCGCTGGCGGGGACAACGCTGGCGACGATCGGGCTTGCGCGAGATCGTCGGTACCGCTCGGCAGCACTGTTCTTCGGCGCGAACGTGGTGGGTGGAATTGCCGCGGTGATGTTCGGGTTCCTGGCGTGGAAGTCCGGTGTGACGCTCTATCACAAGATTCTGTGACCGAATCCGGTCAGTCGCTTTCCGAATCCTGGCAGGAGCCCTGCACTCCGGCCTTGACGAACCCTGCAATCTGGTACAGGTACGTGAACTCCCATTCGACGAGTGAGAAGTCGTACGCGCGAGGCGTCGGACGCATCGTGACGGTTCCGTCGAAGCACTGATCGAAGATGTAGCGAGCCCGCGGGAGGTGGTATCGCCACGTCACGACGATGACGTGGTTCCAGCCGCGTTCGCGGGCAAGGGTTTCGGTGAACATGGCTTCGCCACGGGTGGTCGAGGGCGACGGCGGAATGCACAACACCTCGAACTGCGACGTGGACGCCGCGCAGGCCTTCTTCATCGTCGGATCGCTGGATCCGTAGGGATCGGACAGCACCACTGTCGTGGCCAGGCCTTGTTGGGCGAGCGAAATGCCGTAGGCCTCACGTCCGTCGTGTTCGCCGCCGAGCACCACGATTGCGTCGGCGGCAACGAGCGGATCCACCCGAGCTTTCGTAAACGCGAGGTAGCCGCCGACACCTACCGACGACACCAGGACAACTGGGATCGCCAGGGCGAGAAACAGCAACCAGCGTCCGCGGAACACCTCACCAGGTTAGGGAAGGCGCTCCGCGAGCGCGCGGTCAGCGACTCATATCACTCGCTGGGCTGCGGCACGGTGACGTTGCAGTCCGTGACCTCGGGGTTGATTCCGAAGTAGTTGAGCGGACCGGCAACGACGGTGAGGGCGATTGTGCCCGCACCTGCACAGTTCTCGGGCGCATTCTCGAAGTCTCCGCGCTGGTACGACGCGAATGCGCCGATGATCAGCCAAACCAGAACGATCAACGTTACGAACCTCATTGGTGCCCCCTTAGGCGGTCAGCCGCCGTTCGGCTGTCGAAGGGCAGGTATGTCCGATTGTGGCAGGCTTCAAACCACGTCACGTGCGCTTCGACAGAGTCTCTGACAGATAATCGTCGAGGGCGCGTTCCTGTACCCGGTCCAGTGCGCGCGCCAGTTCTGCCTGTGCCGATTTCATGGCAAGGCTGCGCATCTTCTCGAACATCTCGGTGGTCTCGGCTACCTCTCCGGACTTGGGCAGCCAACCTGGACCGTGTTTCGCGGCCAGATGGTCGGTCACGCTCCCGACCATCGACTCGGCAATTTCGTTCATTTTCGACGCGGTCCGCTCGTGCTGGTCGAGCAGACGTTCCAATGTGAAGCCGTACTGACTCAGGTCGACGAACACCTCGAGGAGGGTCGGATCGAGAATCTCGCACTGGTCACCGTCGATTCTGATCAGTTTCGCTTCGATCAGTCGGGCAACGATGTCGTCGTTGTCCTCACCGAGAAATTGCGCAATCAGTTCGACGGGAATGACCGTGGTCTCGGCCGACGACCACTTGCGAGTCACGATTTCCTGCAGGCCCAGGATTTCTTCCAGGTCTTTGCCCTGCTCCCAGCCCGACAGGAAATCGGCTATGTGCGCCGAGGTGAACCCCCGCTGAAGCAGCGAGTCGATCACCTTCAATCGAGTCAGGTGATCGTCGTTGTAAATACCTACTCGTCCTCGGAGCGTGGGCGGCGGCAGCAGCCCGCGTTCCTGGTACGCCCGCACGTTGCGAGTGGTCGTCTTGGCCTCTCGGGCCAAGTCGTCGATTCGATACTCCACCGAGCTCCCTACCTCCGCCGCGCGTCGACCCTCAGGATATACGTCGACCACGCGGCGGAAGGAAGAGCCGAATCCGACCGTCATCGAAACGACAAGCGTGCTCTCGAGCGATTCAGGAGTGGGCGACGACCTGTGCCGGTTCCTGCGGCAGGTCGACGCGGCGCGGAACCATGGTGAAATCGCCCTGTTCGACACCCCTGAGTTGGTTGACGTACTGGGTGGCGAAACCCGGGAACATGGTCGCGTTGAAGCCGTCCTCGGTGAGATACCAACTGCTGCAACCGGAATTCCAGGTCGTCTTCGCCAGTTTGCGCTGCAGGTCCTCGTTGTAGGCATCCTGGACGTCCTGGCGCACATCGGCGCTGTGCAGATCTCCTTCGACTACCAGAGAGATCGCCTGGACGATGTAGTCGATCTGCGCCTCCATGTACACCAATGCCGAGCTGTGTCCTGGGCCGGAGTTCGGGCCGAAGGTGAAGAACATGTTCGGGTACCCCGATACCGCAATACTCTTGTACGCCTTGGCTCCCGCGCTCCATTCGTCGGCCAGCACGCGGCTGTCGCGTCCGGTGATCGGAATGGGTGTTCCGGTGTTGGACACGTCGAACCCGGTCGCGAAGACGATGGCGTCGAACTGATGCTCGACGCCTTCCACGGTTCGAATGCCCTTGGGTGAGAGCGTCGCGATCGGCCAGGTCACCAACGTGCAGTTCGGCTTCTGCAGGGCCGGGTAGTAGTCGCTGGTCATCAGCAATCGCTTGCAGCCGGCCCGGAATCGGGGTGTCAGCTGTCGCCGCAGCCACGGATCGCGAACCTGCTGACGCAGATGCGCGCGCCCGACCAGTTCGACGATGCGCGTCAACGGGGTCTTCCACACGACACCGAGGGCAACGGACTCGTGCCCCCAGAACCACAGCGACCGCGCCAGGGCCTGCGTCTGCGGGTACCGGGCGTATCGATGCTTGGTGCCTGCCTGCACCTTTCGATTGATCCTGGGCAGCGTCCAACCCGGGGTGCGTTGGAACACCTTGACCGTATCGGCGATCTTCACCAGTTCGGGCACGATCTGTACCGCGCTCGCCCCGGTTCCCACGACCGCGACCTTCTTACCCTCGAAGTCGTAGTCGTGATCCCACCGTGCACTGTGGATCTTGTGTCCCTCGTAGGTATCGATGCCTCGAATGTTCGGCAGGCTGGCATTGGCGAGCGGCCCCGACGCCATCACCACCGTGCGCGCCCGAACATCGGGGTGCCCGTCGATGCTCACGTGCCAATGCCCGGCCGCCTCGTTCCAGATGATGTCGACTACGTTGTGTCCGAATCGAATACGCGATCCGATGTCGAACTCACGCACCATCGTGTGGATGTAATCGAGAATCTCACCACTACCGGAATAGGTGTGCGACCAGTTGGGATTGGGCGCGAAACTGTACGAATACAGCCTCGACGGTATGTCGCAGGCTGCGCCCGGGTAAGTGTTGTCGCGCCAGGTTCCACCGACGGCGCTGCCGCGTTCGAGGATCGCGACATTCTCGATTCCACTGTTGCGCAGTCGGATAGCGGTACCGATTCCGGCGAATCCCGCACCGACGATCACGGCGTCGAGTACACCTTCGCGCACATCGAAATCGCTCATGCGACGGGCTCGTAGGTCAGTTCCTTGGCCCAGGTGGGCTCGGAATTGAGAGTCTTGGTCGGGTACCGGCGAGTGAGCTTCACCAGTCCGTCCGCAACGCGGTGGTATGGATGCTTGCGGTTGATGACGATGCTGCTGTGCCACTGCACAAATCGATACATCGGCACGCGGAGCGCCTCGGGGCTACGCTCCCCCACACTGCGGAATCGCTTCATCGCGGTGTAGAGCCGCTCCTCGTCGACACCCATCTCGACGATGTTGTCGCGCATCTTGTTCAGCAGTGGGATGTAGCGCAGCAATCCGACGATGAGGGCCGGGTTCATCCAAGCACCGATGGTCTCGACCACCAGCTTGCGCATCCGGGAATGCCCGAGCAATTCGATGACCGCGAAATCGACCGCCAGATGCCGAGATTCGTCGGAGTTGATCTTCTTGAACACGGCTTGACACACCGGATCGTCGATCTCGTCCATGATGAACTTCACCAGCGCGCCGTCCAGCGCCACCTCGAGCATCGGTATGACGGTGCCCAGCACGGTCAGAGACAGCCCGTCGGAATGCTTGTCGAGCCAGTCGATGACGAGCTTGACGTTGACGTTCGGCTCGGGCATCCGGTCACCGTCGAGCATGCCCCACCGACGCATGAGAGCGAGCTCGGCGTTGGCGTGCTTCTGCTCTTCCGCGTGGAAGTAGCGATAGATCTCTGCGAGAGTCTCGTTCGGTGCCTTGAGCGCCATTGCCGCGAAGCCGCGAGCGCCCACGTTCTCGATCCACATCAGATCGGACATGAAGGGCTTCAGTTTGGCGTGTAGTTCGGGGCTGATGGTCTCGGCTCCCGGGCCGTCCCAGTCGATGTCCGCCAATGCCCACTGACGGTCCTTGATCTTGGTCAACATGTCATCGAAATCCATTGCCATGTCAGGCTCCTGTGGTTGTCGAGGTACGGGATTCGTTCTTCGCCGGCTGCTGCTGCTCGGCGGGCATCACACGATTGAGCAATCCGAGAAAGCGCACGTACACGGCAGGCAGCAGTCTCTTGAACCGCCACACGGCTTTGGCGTCGAACTGCGGTACGACGTAGAGGCGGCCCTTGTCGAACGCGTCGAGGGTCCGGGCCGCGATCTTGTCGGGCGATCGTCCAGTCCAGCGCATCGCGAATTCGGCGAGGCGGGACGAACTCGCGGTGATCCGGCCGTCGACGGCAACGTTGGTCTTGACGAACGTGGGACACAGAACCGACACCCGCACACCGGTACCCGAGAATTCCGCCGCCATCGTTTCCGACAGGCTCATCACTGCGGCCTTGCCGACGTTGTACGGACCCATCAGCGGCGCAGCGGCAAAGCCGGCGGCGGACGCGACGTTGATGATCCCGCCCTCACCCGCAGCCCGAAGCCCAGGCGTGAACACCTCGCAGCCGTGGATCACGCCCCAGAGGTTGATTCCCAAGGCCCAGTTCCAGTCCTCGAAACCGATGTTGCCGACGGGCTTTCCGCCGATTCCGACGCCTGCGTTGTTGATGAGCACCGTGGTGGGTCCGTCGAACTCGATGCCGGCACGCAGGGCCAGTTCCTCGACGTTCTCGCGGATCGACACATCGCACTCGACGGCGTATCCGGTGCCGCCGAGGGCGTTCACCATCGCGACGGTCTCCTGCGCTCGCGGCAACGAGATGTCGGCGCACATGACGGCTCCTCCACGTCGAGCCAGTTCCAGTGCGAACGCCCGGCCGATGCCGCTGCCTGCGCCGGTCACTACCGCTCTCGACCCGTACGAGGGTCTTCCGGTCTTGCTTCTCATCGACTTACCTGTCCCTTCGAATCATGTTGTAGAGCTTGATTTTCGAGTGCATCAGCAATGAAAGCGGCTGCATGCTCTAGTGCTCGGTCGGCCTCGGGGATCAACCTCGGGAGAGCGTGGAACACGTGCATCTGATCGGGCCAGATCTCGAGTTCGGCCTCTCCGCCGGCCGCGTCGATCATGGAGTGCAGGTGTCGCGCATCGCCCCTGAGCATCTCGGCTCCGCCCACCTGGATCAGCGTCGGTGGCAGCTCTCGCACACGTCCGAGATCGAGCCGGAGACGCGGGAGATCCGCATCGTGGCCGTCGGTGTACAGCGCCACGAGTCCTCGCGCTGCCTTCGCCGAAATCATCGGGTCCTTGCGCGTACGTTCCATGCGCGCCGATAGCTCGAAGTCGAGATCGATCAACGGCGAGAACAACACCAATGCTCCCGGCTGCGGCGTCCCGGTTCGGTCGTTCTCGATGATCAGGTCGGCGGCCAGGTGTCCGCCGGCGGAGTCCCCGGCGATGACGATGTTCGATGCGTCGTACCCCTGGTCCAGCAGCCAGCGGTACGCGGCTTCGAGGTCGTCGGCTGCGGCGGGAAACGGGTGTTCCGGGGCGAGCCGGTAGTCGATCGTGAACACCGGCAGGCTCGTCGCCCTGGACAAGCGTGCGGTGAGACCACGGTGCGTCCGCGCCGAGCAGATGACGTATGCACTGCCGTGGATGTAGAGGATCACGCGTGGTCCCGGCGACAGGCCGGGTGCTCGCACCCACTCACCGCGAACCGGGCCGTCGGCCACGAGGTCCACTGCCGTTCCTTTCGGGACCGGACCGCACAGGTTCATCGAGGTGGCGACGAGGCGTCGAGAGAACTCGATGCCGCCGCGGGAGGTCGGCAGCAGGTTCGTCATCGGACGCAGAATCAGCCGAGTCATCAAGGCAGCCAGACGGGTTCGCCGAGACCCGGCCCTGAAAGCGCCGCGAGGCAGGTAGTCGTCGTCGGTGGTCGGAGTCACGTCATCACCCTCACCCGCTATTCGCCATTTGTCAATGGCCTATTATTTGGTGGCGAAGTGTGCGACAGTGGCGTCCAACACCGAAAGCGCAAGGGAGCGAGCACACGTGACGATGTTCAGGAGTAATCCACCGGCGGAACTGGATGCGTCTGCCATCGGTCCCGAGGACAGGATCTTCGAGTTGGAGATCGCCGAGGTGACCCGCGAGACCGAAGATGCGATCTCCCTCGGCTTTGTGGTTCCCGAGCATCGAGAAGCGCACTTTCGGTACGATCCGGGACAATTCCTCACCCTCGAGATTCCCTGCACGGACGGCGGCTCGGTGGCCCGCTGTTACTCCTTCTCGAGCTCTCCGGTGCGCAACCCATTCCCCACCGTGACCGTCAAGCGCATCCGGGACGGACTGGCATCACACTGGTTGCACGACAACGCTGTTCGTGGGATGCGACTCAAGGCGCTGAAGCCGTCGGGCATGTTCGGACCCGAGAGCTGGGACGACCATTTCGTCCTGCTGGCCGCCGGCAGCGGCATCACCCCGATCATGTCGATACTCGAGACCGCCCTGCTGCAGCACGAGAATCGGATCACCCTCGTCTACGCCAACCAGAACCGCGACTCGGTGATCTTCGCAGAGCGACTGACCGAACTGCGGTCTCGCTTCCCCGAACGACTGAACGTTCACCATTGGTACACCTCGGAATCGGGCTTGCCCACTGCTGCGGGACTGGCTTCGCTGGGTGCGAACATTCCGGCCGAGTGCGAGGTCTTCCTTTGCGGCCCAGCGCAGTACATGAACGTCGCCGAGGAGTGGCTCACCCGCACCGGCACGGTGGCGCGCAGAACCCATCGCGAGGTGTTCTCCTCCTTCGACTCGAATCCGTTTCGGCCCGGCGAGGCGACGATTTCCGACGAACCGGGCGCGAACTCCGTCACCGCTCAGGTCGAGATCGACGGAATGGAGACCGAGTTCGCTTGGAATGCAGACACCAAGCTGCTCGACCGACTTCTCGAGTTGGGTCTCGACCCGCCGTACGTATGCCGCGAAGGAACCTGCGGCGGTTGTGCTTACACCCTCACCGAGGGCACGGTGACCATGCTCGCCAATGAGACGCTCGACGAACACGAACTGCAGCACGGCGTCCGACTGGCCTGCCAGTCCGTGCCGGATTCCACGAACGTTCGTGCGGTGTTCGATCGCTGATGTCGGAGGAGGGCGCTCAGCCCTCGAGTGTCAACGAATGTGGCCTTGAGGTGAAGGTCGTGACGGAGCCGGCAGCGCGCGCTATCCCCGCGATACCGCCCCAGACCATCATGGTGAGGTAGTCGATGAGTTCGTCGACCGTCATGGTCCGGTCGAACATCCACCAGTGCGACGCCAACCGCACCGCACCGATCATGGCGAACGCTATGGGCATCGAGCCCGCCGTCGAGAACTCCCGCTCGCGGAATCTGTCGGCAATGACGGTTGCCAGCAACTCTGCGATCAGTTCCTCCGATGCGGTGATGATGTCCTGATTGCCACCGACCGCATTGTTCGTGTGCACGTAGATGTAGATCTCGGGATCGATGGCGACCGTCGTGACGTAGGCGGTGATCACGGCACGGGTGAGGTGGTATTCGTCGAGATCCCCGGAGATCGCGTCCCGGATCCGAGGTACCAGCGCAATCTCGACATAGTGCGCCATCGCGGCGTCGGCGAGACCCTTCTTGTCGACGAAGTGTTTGTACAGAACAGTTTTCGAGACGTGGTTCGCTGCGGCGATCTCGTTCATTCCGATGCCGTGCCCATGCCGACGAATGGCGGCCAGTGTGCAGTCGAGTAGTTCTCGACGCCGAGTGACTCGGTGATCGTGCCACCGATGGCTTCGGCCGTCGACCTTCTCTGTCATGTTCACGCCGAGCGCGAGACGGATCGTGATCCCCTCAGCAGAATCGAGGCAACCAACTCCGGATCGTCGGACATCGGCACGTGCCCGAGCCCCGAGTAGGTGCGGACGTCTGCCTGCGGGAACGTTCGACGCACCAGCGGTGCTTGATACACCGGTAACACCAGGTCTCGGCGTCCCCAGGCGACCGTGACGGGCACCGTCTCGTCGACCGGAACACTGAAGCGCGGCACTGCGTTTCCGGCGGCGTCGATCGCACGATTGGTGGTGATGCTGAGCGCGTCGATCGTGGCCGTTGCCGCGGGAACACGCCACGGCTTTGCGTAGAAGACGGCGTTTGCGATCGTGCGTCCGACGACCGAACGCATGACGGTGGGTGCGATCGGGCTCATCACTCGAGACAACGCTCGCAACAGACGGAACACGAGTAGCGCGCGGGTCTGATCCCACTGTCCGCGAAAGAAACCGGCCGGTGACAGGGCGGTCGCCGAGGCGACCGACCCGCGGGCAGCCAGTTCGAGCGCAAAGTAACCGCCCAGCGAATTTCCGGCCACGTGCGGCTTCTCGCCGTCCACCGCCACGTGCTCGAGGAATCGCTCCAACTCGGCCACGATCCACGGCCCCAGATCGAATTCCTCGGTGGGCAAGTCCGGTGACGCGCCGTGGCCGGGCAGGTCCACCGTCACCACTCGTCGATGCCGCGCCAGTATGTCGACGACACTGTCCCACGCATGTTGTCGGTGCACGATGCCGTGGATGAGCACCAAGGTGGGACCCTCACCCCGGATCGTGTGCGCGAGGGTCAGGCCGTCGATGTCCGAAGTCACTGCGAACCGATCTTTCTCGGCCAGATGCGGTGCACGGTCGCGCCGTCCGCTCCCGCCGCACCAGCGTTCTTCGCTCGGCCGAACGTCATCGATTCGGTCAGATCGTCGAATCGTGCGTCGATCCTGTCGAGAATGTAGTTCTGCCGCACCGACCAGGGACGTTCGGTCCCCGATTTGGGTAGCTCGTTCAAGGAACGCGTGACGTATCCGGAGGCGAGGTCGACAACCGGACGAGAGTCCACGGCCTTGCCCTGTCGGTCCGGGATCGCATGGGTGTAGCCGTGAGACCGCATGTACACCAACAGTTTTGCTACTGCCTGCGCCGTCATGTCGGCCTTGAGCGTCCACGATGCATTCGTGTACCCGATGGACCATGCAACGTTGGGTACGTCCTCGAGCATGTGACCCTTGTAGACGAACTTGTCGTGCACTTCGAGCCGCTCACCGTCCAGCGAGAGTGCGATTCCGCCGAAGGCCTGGAGCTTCAACCCCGTTGCGGTGACGATGATGTCGGCGGGGATCCCGTCACCCGATTCCAACCGAATCCCGTCGGCGGTGATCTCGGCTATCCGGTCGGTCACCACGGTCGCTCGACCGGTGCGAATGGCCTTGAAGAGATCGCCGTCGGGCACGACGCACAGCCGCTGGTCCCACGGGGCATACGTCGGCTTGAAGTGCTTGTCGATGTCGTATCCACGCGGGAGCTGCGCCTTCGTCATTGCTCGGAACACCCTGCGGGCCGTCTTGGGTGCCCGTCGACACAGCTGATACGAGCCGACCATCAACAGTGCATTGCGCCACCGCAACGCACTGTGTGCCAGGGTGTCCGGCAGTACACGCCGAGTGAGCGTGGTGAACGGGTCGGTCATCGGCAGGGACGCAATGTACGTGGGAGAACGCTGCAGCATCGTCACCGACGCAGCATCGACCGCGAGCGAAGGCACCAAAGTGATTGCCGTCGCGCCACTTCCGATGACAACGACCCGCTTACCGGTGTGGTCGAGACCTTCCGGCCACTGCTGGGGATGCACCACCTGCCCGGTGAACTTCTCCATCCCGGGAAGGTCAGGGGTGTACCCACCCGAGTAGTCGAAGTATCCGGTACACAAGAACACGAATCGACTTCGATACGTTCGCGGAACGCCGTCGGACAGCGTGTCGACGGTCCATAGGTCGGTCGACGAATCCCAGTTCGCCGCAACGACGGAGGTAGAGAAGTGCGTGCGCTCGTCTATGCCGTTGGTGTGAGCGGTATCGACGATGTAGTTACGAATGTCTTCGCCATGGGCAAGCAGAGTGTTTCCCTGCCAAGGCGTGTGCGGAAACGAGAACGTGAAGATATCGCTGTCCGAACGAATTCCCGGGTACCGGAACAGGTCCCAGGTACCGCCTGCTCGCTCGCGCCCTTCGAGGATCGCGTAGCTGAGCTCCGGTGCTATCTCCTGCAAGCGATACGCGGCTCCGACTCCCGAAATACCCGCACCGACGATGAGCACATCCCTGAAGTTGTCGTGGGTCGAACCGTCGACCTCGGGCCAGGTATCTGCATTCATCGACGCGCCTCGCTGTCTCACCGAACACCATCGCCCGGACGCCGACCGAGCAGCGACACCGCGACTAACATCACATAATGTGCCATTGACTGGTGGCGGTGTCAATGGCAGCCTTCAGCACATCACAGACAGGAGCTGTCATGAACCGCACTCTCTTCGTTGGGTGTATGCCCAACGCAACCGGAACCAGTAGCCGATGACTCCCGTGGCGGTCGGGGCTGCGGGAGTCATCGCGCTGATCCTGCTCACGTCGAGAGGGTCGGGACTGGACTTCGACCGGCGCTCGTTGTCGACGGCCTACTGGGCACGTGCGACGCGCGCACGCCGTCGAACGTGGTGGCCGCGTTCGACGAAGTAGTCACAGCACGCCGAGCAGCACAAGTACGGCTACTCGTCGTAGTGACCCGAAACACCCGTGGTCGGACGTATGTTTCGGACCGTCGAGTTCGACTCATACTTACCGGCGTCGTCCGCGACGTCACCGCTCCGGTTTCCGGAGACGACCTACACGAAAGAGGGATACCGATGGCCGACTTCATCGACAAGGCTCAGCACAAGGCAGAAGAACTGGCCGGGACTGCGAAGGAGAAGGCCGGTGAGGCCACCGGTGACGACAGCCTTCGCGCCGAAGGGGCCACCGACCAGGCCAAGGCCAACACTCAGCAGGCTGCCGACAAGGTCTCCGACGCCGCAGAGAGCGCTGCCGACTCCGCGGCCGGCGCTGCCAAGCAGGCCAAGCACGCAGCTGCAGACGTTGTCGACAAGGCAGCCGACACCGCCGCAGACGTCAAGAGCGCCGTCCAGGACAAGGTCGAGAACGTCGACGTCGACGACGTGAAGGAGAAGGCCTCCCAGGTCGCCGACAAGGCAGCCGAGAAGGCCTCCGCCGTCGCCGACGACGTGAAGACCACGGTCCGCAACATCGACAGCGAGGATGTGGCCGAGGCCGCGAAGGTCGGCACTCCGATCATCGCTGCCATTGCAGCCGCCGCCGGTGCCGTCGCATTCGTGCTGATCCGTCGCCGCAACCGTCGCCGCAGCGCTGCACACCTGTTCGTTCCGTCGAAGCGCACCACCCGCAAGCTCGCCAAGAAGGCGCGTAAGCACAGCTTCTGAAGGTGATCACCCGGAAAGCCCCGCCTCGTTTTCAGGCGGGGCTTTCGCTCGTTCTACAGCGGTTTCAGCGCCCGGCTGGGCACCCAGTGCGTGACGGTTTCGCTCCGGTCTCGCGACATCAGTTCGTAGGTGACGCGACCCAACCAATCGCCGTCGACGGTGATGGACCATTCGACCAGATCCCCCGGGACCACGCGTCGAACATCGAAGCCTTCCGGATTGAACTTCGACGCGTGATGCGGTGGTAGCGGATACAGGACGTTCAGATCGATCCACACCTTGAGTGGTGGTCTGAGCATCTTGAACGGACGCACGGCAGACGCGGGTCGAGGTTGAGCGCGTCGTGCCATCGTTCGATCATACGTTCGATTCGAATGCAGTCCTACCCATCCCCGCAACGAGAAACGGCCACCCGCACACGAGGTGCGGATGGCCGTCTTCGATCAGGATGAATCAGATGCCGAGCGATCCTGCCAGGAACGGCCAGGACTTGTGCAAGTCGTCCTGCCAGTAGCCCCAGGAGTGGTTGCCGACCGGACGGAAGTCGACAGTTGCCGGAATTCCCAGCTGGTCGAGACGCTTGGCCAGGTTGGACGTGCAGAAGTTGGTGGCCAGCTCGATGCCGCCGCCGACGATGACCTGGTTGGCGAGCGTCGCCGGGTCGTTCTTCAGTCGCGGGTTGGCGAAGGTGTCGTTCGGGATGCCCGGCAGTCCGCTGCCGGTGCTCATGTAGATCTGGGTGCCGCGCAGCTTCTCGGCGTTGAGCAGCGGATCGTTCTCGCGCCACACGGGGCCGTCGAGCGGGCCCCACATGTTCTCGACGTTTCCGCCGCCGTACGTCTCGACGACGAGCTTGACGAACTGCTGCCCGATCGGGTCCGAGGTCTGCGCGCAACCGCTGTATGCCGCGACACCGGTGAACTTGCCGGGGTACTTGATTGCGATGTTGAGAACCGACGTGCCCGTCATGGACAACGCTGCCAGCGACTGGCGACCGTTGGTGTCGAACTGGGCGTCGATCAGCGGAGGCAGTTCTTCACCGAGGAAGGTGCTCCACTTGTTGCTGCCGAGCTTCGGATCGTCCTGCAGCCAGTCGGTGTAGTAAGACCACTTGCCCTTCTGCGGAGTCACGATGTAGGCGTTCTTGTCCGACAGGAAGGCCTCGGCGTCGGTCTGCGACTGCCACGATGCGGCATCCTCGCCGCCACCTGCACCGTTGAGCAGGTACAGCACCGGACGCGACACGCTCTCGTCGGCGGGACGCTGCACCGTGACCGGAATGGTGCGGTTCATCGACGCGGAGTACACCTGGAGCTGAACCTGGCGGCCGTCGAGGGTGTTCACCGATTCGATTCGCGAGCCGTTGCTCGACTGAGTCGTTGCCGCGGGCAGTTCGTCCGCGGACGCGACGGGCGTCATCAGCGCGGTCGGAAGAATCGCCACTGCGAGGGCGACGGCCGCAGCCGAACCGAATCGCTGGAAGCCGTGTCGTCGAGATCGTGGCACGCTGTTTCACCTTTTCGTCGAGTTACACCGGTCGAGTTTCTACATCGGCCGAAGATGAGGTGACGTTACCTCGAGCAAACGTCCCGAGCGTTATGGACCGGACGAATCCGAGACGCGATCGTGATGCTCGCGCTCGACCCTCGAACCGAGGACGAGACACACCAGGATGACGATCATCGCCACGACAACACCGACGGGAAGTGGCGAATACAGCCAGACAATGGGCGGCACATAGTCGTCGGATGTCCCATCCGTCCAACCGAACACCCGCGGCGGCACCGGTGCCGACACCGAGAACAGCGTCAGTGCGAACGGTACGAGCGGACCGATGGTCGACGCCACCGTGCGCGTCACTCGTGCCGATCCGACGAGCAATCCGACAGCGATGGGATGCAGCACGCAATAGCACACAGTCCCAACGGTATTGATCGAGTCGTCTCCGATGGGCAGAAGACCGGTGGCCGTCACAACGGTCAGCAGTGCACACGCGGCGGTGGTGAGATCGCGTCGCAGGCCCACTCCCACCGCTCCGACGAACAACACCGCGGCCACGACGAGTACCCACCACGACGCGTCGCCCCACCCGAGCGCATTGACTCCTGATGCCGCTATCGCCAAGCCCGACATCACGTATCGGCCGTCGAGGCCACCGAGGTCGAACGCAACACCGTATGCCACCAAGACGGCGATCGCGACGGCGAAAATCCACGTGCTCGCCGTCGACGTCGTATTGCCCAGATAGATGTAGACCACCAGACAGACGAATCCCAGCACGAGAGCGGCTACTGCGTCGGAGGTTTCGAATCGGCCCACGGATGCCCGCCGGACGGCCACGAGCAGCACGATAGTGGTTGCGAGAAGGAGGAGTAGCGGGATCGTGGATTCCACCAGATACGGCCCCAGCCCGTCCATCCACCGACCCTCACGCGGTCCGCGTAGCCGGGAGATCGCGCTGTAGAACAACATCGAGCCCAGCAGTCCTACTGCAAGGCCGCCCGACGGGAGCCTGCGTCCACCGGCGATGAATCCGCAGATGCCGACCAGAGCGCCGGCACCGAGCGCATTGGTCGTCACCGCTTGGTTGGCCGCGATCGGCACGAAGGACGGCAGCGCCACCAGCAGCGAGCCGAGAACGGTTGCTAGGGCGGCCGATATCCGGGGCCTGCGGCGATGGACCATCACGAGCACGAGCACCGCCATCAGAACCGTGAGAGAGCCAGCCCATTGCGCGGTGACGAACGCTCCGTACCACTTCCCCGTCGACTCGATGTGGAACACATCCTGGCCGAGGGATTCGCGAATCGAATATCCGGCCACGAATCCGCCGATGGCCGTGGCCACTACGGGCAAAACGCGATCCGCTGCAATCACGCGTTCAATGTAGAGGGCTTCCCAATCGACGGCCATGTGTGGTCTATTCGACGCGAACCCAACGTCAGGAGTGCGCCATGTTTCGTCGTATCGCCGTCACGGTTGCTGTCGTCGCAGGTGCTGCCGCACTCGGAGTCGGTACCGCCGACGCCGACGAATGGCCCGTCGCGCCGCCGTACCCGAGCCCGACTGCTCCGCAGGACGTCACCGGAGTGTTCCTCACTCCTCAGGACCCGGACTACTGGAATCCCTTCGTCAGCGAGAATCGATTGACCTCGCCCTACGGCAACAGCACTCGCATCGTCTGCACCGGATTCCATGGCGTACTGCTGGAGTGCTGGCAGGCCGACTCGAACGGCAACCCGCACAAGCTCATTCCGCTGAGTATGGACTACCCGGGTTCGACGGGTCATTTGCTACCCGGCGGCGGTCCAGGGCACTTCGTCTACCCCGGCTTCATCCCCGGCATCGGCTGACCCGGGCGATACCGGCAGCAACTGATCTGAGTGTCCACAATTCGCCCTCGAAAGCGGGATTCCGTACGAGGGTGCAAATAGTGGGCGCTCAGGTCAGTTGTACGGCTTGCGCGCCGTTTCCGGGTCGCCGTAGGTGATTGCCCGTTCGCGTCGTGTTCCGCTGAGAAGTGTTGCGCCCCAGTTGATCAGCGTGCCAGCTCGGTTGCGCTTACCGGCCAGGAATGCGATGTGGATGACGCCCCACGACACCCAGCCCAGGAATCCCGACATCTTCAGCGGCCCGGCCTGCACCAGCGCGTGGCCGCGGGCGATGTAGGCGGCAGTGCCCAGGTCTCGATACTTGAAATCCGAACGCGCAGAACCGGATACATCTGCTGCGATTGCTGCGCCCGCTGCGCGTCCACCCTGCATCGCCACTTCGGCGACACCGGCCAGACCGTTCAACGCCATGATGTCGCCGACGACGAACACGTTGCGGTGACCCGGCACGGACAGGTCGGGTTGCACGGCGATCCGTCCGGACCTGTCCTGCTCGACGCCCAGGGCGTCGGCCAGATTCTTCACGAACGGAACCGCTTCGACGCCTGCGGTCCACAGCACGGTGCGAGTGTCGTGGCGTGTGACGGTCTTCGGTTCGGCCTTGGCCGTCACCTCGACGTCGGTGGCCGTGACGTCGGTGACGTGAACGCCGAGATGCGTTTCGACTCCGACCGTGTCGAGGGTGCGCTGGGCCTTCTTCGTCAGAGAGTCGGGGAACGATTCGAGCACTCGGTCACCGCCGTGGAACAGCAGAACGCGCGCTTCGGACGGGTGGATCGAATCGAATTCCTTCGCCAGCGCTCGGGTGGCGAGTTCCCTGATCTGCCCGGCCAATTCGACTCCGGTGGGCCCTCCACCGGCGACGGCGAAGGTGAGCCAGGGGCGACGCTCTTCGGGGGTGGGCAGGGACTCGGCCATCTCGAATGCCGAGATCAGTTTTCGCCTGATCGCCAAGGCGTCGTCGAGGGTCTTCATGCCCGGCGCCCACTGCACGTATTCGTCGTGGCCGTGATAGGCCTGCTGCATTCCGACCGCGACGACGAGGTAGTCGTAAGGCAACTCGAACGTCGACCCGTCGAAGCGGCTCGCCGTCACCACTCCGCCATCGCCCACGGTTGTCACCGAGGTCGCTTCACCGAGAGCCACCTTCACGTTCTTCTGCTTGCGCAACAGGTGCCGCAACGGGCTGGCGATCGAGCCCTCGGAGAGAAGGCCGGTTGCGCACTGATAGAGCAGCGGCTGAAAGACGTGAGAGGTGCCTCGTTCGAGAACGGTGATGTCGACATCCGAACCGTGCAGCCGGCGGGTTGCATACAACCCGCCGAAGCCGCCGCCGAGGACCAGGACCCGTGGACGTGACATCGTCGATACTCTCCCTCGATCCGACCCGCAGAACACAATTCCTCGCGCTTCACAGCGTACTCGAGGGCAACGGCATGCAGCCGTCCCCCGCCGGGCCGCACCCCGGTCTGGGGTGCGGCCCGGCAACGTACCGACAACGGATCAGCCGAGCATCCGCTGCATCGTGTCGATTTCCTGCTGCTGCGTGGCCACGATCGTGCGGGCCATCTCCTGCGCGTCGGGGTTCGAGCCGTCCGCAATCTCGTTGTTCGCCATCTCGATCGCGCCCTCGTGATGCTCGATCATCATCGTCAGCCACTGACGGTCGAACTCCGGGCCCGACAGACCGGTCAGGGCGTCCATGTCCTGCTGGGACATCATGCCCATACCCGAGCTGTGGTCCATTCCGCTCATCTCGCCCATGTCCGACGGGGGTGCGGGCTGACCCCATTCGGCGAGCCAGGCCGTCATCCGGTCCATTTCCGGTTGCTGCGCGGCTTGGATCGCCGACGCCAGTGCCACGACGTCCGGATTGCCGGTGCGACCTTGAACCATTTCAGCCATGTCGACGGCCTGCGCGTGGTGCGGGTACATCATCCGCGCGAACATGACGTCGGCGTCGTTGAACTCCGCCGATGCCGATGCCGATGCCGATGCCGAATCCTGAACGGAAGCCGATGAGGTAGTCGTCGTCGACGAATCCGACGTGGTGTCGCTACTGCAGCCGGCGACGAGGAATGCGCTCACGGTGGCGGCAGCCAGCGAAGCGACGAGTGTTGTACGCATATGAAACTCCTTGAACGAGTGTGCAATACAGGGATCTAGGTATGTCGATCCGCCGGTGGTCGTGCGTCCACCGGGCTGCCTGTCACACTCGCAAGGTCACCGATCTGTCCAACTCCCACAGAGTCCACGGCGGCGCACGCTCCGATATGGAATGGACGCGCCCACCGATACCGTCCTCCGACATGACCGAGTGGACGCCATCGACGCTCGTCACCGGGACCGACAGCGCAGCCCACGACACGGTGGTTCCCGCGCACGGATGCATCATCTGATGTGCCGACGGGCAGTCGTGCTCACCGACTGCCACCTGAACCGGGTCCTCGTGGTGGGTCGCCGACGCCATGGCCGCATGCTCGCTTTGTGCCGACGTGGTCGGCGTCACCGAATGCATCAGCAGTACCCCGAGGATCGTCAGCGCGATCAACAATCCGGTCGCCGAGGCAAAGCCCGGACGACGGCGTCGGATCACTGACTGCATGTCACCGACGATAGCAAGACATACCCCCCAGGGGTAGCAGTGAGGGCATTCCGGCTCGAGCCGAGGGACTTCCGACTCTGTCTGCGCTCCAGCGAACCGGCCATGCTCGAGGTGTACCTGAACACGACAGTCAACGAACGGGAATACAACATGAATGCATCGAGTCGGGTCGTCGTCGGAGTCGACGGATCTGCCACATCGCTCGACGCGGTCCGTTGGGCAACGCGCGAGGCGATACGACGCCACGCCCCGCTCGAGTTGGTCACGTCGTCACTGTTCGCACCGGGAACCTACGGCGATGCCATCAGCCTCCGGATCGGCGCGTTCGCAGATCCGGACGTCGAGGCCAAGCGGGTCCTGACCGCTGCAGTCGACGTTGCGCACAAGACCGCGGCAGGCAATTCGCTGATTCTCGACACTCGTCTCGAACATGGCTCGGCTGCACGAAATCTGACGCACTTCGACGTCGCGCCTGCCTTGATCGTCGTCGGTTCGAGAGGCCTCGGTGAGTTCACCGGCGGATTGGTCGGGTCGGTCAGTACCGCCGTCGTGTCACACGCCAAGTGCCCTGTTGCAGTGATCAAGTCGAACACGGTCAGCGACGGGCCGGTGGTCGTGGGTGTGGATTGCACGTCCAACAGCCAGCCGGCCATCGGATTCGCGTTGCGCGAGGCGTCGATGCGAGGTGTCGACCTCGTTGCCGTACACGCGTGGAGCGACCTCGAGCTCGGGAGCGTGCTGACCCGCGACGAAGAAGGTCCGTGGGCCGATTCCGAACTGGCAGAGAAGACATCGCTGGCCGAGAGCCTGGCCGGGTGGTCGGAGGACTACCCCGACGTCACCATCCGCCGGGTGGTGGTTCAGGACAGACCCGTTCGCGAACTGGTCCGCGCCTCCGAGAGCGCGCAGCTGATCGTGGTCGGTAGCCGCGGCCGGGGCGGCTTCGCCTCGATGCTGCTCGGATCGACGTCCCGCGCAGTGCTGCATTCGGTCGATGTTCCCGTCGTTGTCGTACCCACGAACCGATGACCGCGTCCACCACCGAGACCACCTACAGCTCCGATGAACTCGACGCCGATCTGCGCTACTGGGCTGCCGCGAACTACCTGACGGTCGCCCAGATCTACCTGCAGGACAATGTATTGCTACGGCAACCACTGACGGTGGAACACATCAAGCCCCGACTGCTCGGGCACTGGGGCACCAGCCCCGGTCTGTCGATGATCTACACGCTGCTCAATCACCTCATCTGCCGAACCGGTTCGGATTGGCTGTATGTCACCGGTCCCGGTCACGGTGGCCCGGCGTTGGTCGCGAACACCTATCTCGAAGGCACGTACAGCGAGATCTATCCCGACATCTCGCTCGACAGCGACGGTGTGCGTCGTCTGTGTCGCCAATTCTCCACTCCCGGTGGCATTCCGAGCCATGTGAGCGTGCAGACCCCCGGCAGTATCCACGAGGGTGGCGAGCTGGGGTATGCCCTGATCCACGCAGCGGGCGCGGCGTTCGACAACCCCGATCTGGTGGTCGCCTGTGTCGTCGGCGACGGGGAGGCCGAAACCGGCCCGCTGTCGGGTTCGTGGAAGATCCCGGCGTTCCTGAACCCGGTTCGTGACGGCGCAGTGCTGCCCATTCTGCATCTCAACGACGCCAAGATATCCGGCCCGACAGTGCTCGGGCGCAGCACCGATCAAGCGATTGCCGACTACCTCGGCGGTCAGGGTTGGGCACCGATCTTCGTCGAGGGCGACGATCCGCGAGAGGTGTTCCCGGCCTTACAGTTCGCTCTCGCCCGCGCCCACGACGATATTCGGAGAATCCAGCGTGCGGCCCGCGGCGGCGAGTCGCACCACGGAAGTGCATGGCCTGCAATCGTCTTGCGTACCCCGAAGGGCTGGACCGGGCCACACGAGGTCGACGGCAAGCTGATCGAGGGAACGCACTGGGCCCACCAGGTCCCGCTGTCCGGCGTCCGCGAGAACCCGTCGCATCTGGCGCAGCTCGAGCAGTGGTTGCTCTCCTACGATCCCGGATCACTCTTCGACGACAACGGCGTACCCGCGGCGCACATCCGTGAACTCACTCCGACGGGCGATAAGAGGCTCGGGGCCACTCCCCACGCCAACGGCGGTGTGCTGTTGCAACCCTTGGTCATTCGTGAGCTCGAGAACTACGCTCTGACGATCGACTCCCCGGGACGCATCTCGCACGAGACGACCACCGTACTCGGGGAGATGATGCGGGATATCTACCTCGACAACGCACGACCCGACGGCGGTGGCACTTTCCGCCTGTTCTGCCCCGACGAGACAGCCAGCAACCGTCTGCAGGCCGTGTTCGAGGCCACCGACCGATGCTGGCAGCTGCCGACCACCGAGTTCGACGACAACCTGGCCGCCGACGGCCGCGTCATGGAGGTGCTCAGTGAGCATCTGTGTGAGGGCTGGCTCGAGGCGTACCTGTTGTCGGGCCGACACGGATTGTTTGCGAGCTACGAGGCTTTCGCGATGGTGAGCGTGTCGATGCTGATCCAGCACACCAAGTGGCTGCAGCATGCGGCCACTCTGGCCTGGCGAGCACCCGTCGCCTCGTTGAACGTACTGCTCACCAGTACGTGCTGGCGCAACGACCACAACGGGTTCAGTCATCAGGGGCCCGGACTGATCGACGCGGTGATCCCTCTGGCACCCGATGTGGTGCGTGTGTGGCTGCCACCGGACTCCAATACTCTTCTCGCCGTTGCCGACCACTGCTTTCGCAGCCGCGGACACGTCAACGTGCTGGTGGTCGACAAACAGAGCCATCCCCAATACCTGACGCTCACCGAGGCTCGCGCACATGCAGCAGCCGGTGCCTCACGGTGGGACTGGGCCGGTACCGAGAACACCGCTACTCCGCGCGATCCCGAGATCGTGCTGGCCTGCGCCGGCGACGTTCCGACCGAGGAGACTCTCGCTGCAGCGGACCTGTTGCGTAACTGGACACCCGAGCTGCAAGTACGCGTGGTCAACGTCATCGACCTGATGGCGCTGCTACCCGTCGCCGATCATCCACACGGGTTCTCGGAGGATCAGTTCGCCGATCTGTTCACCGACTCGGTCGATGTCGTCTTCGCTTTCCACGGCTACCCCCGCGCGGTGCACCAGCTGCTGCACGGCCGTCCGAACGCGCAGAGATTCCACGTCCGCGGCTTCATCGAACAAGGCACCACCACAACACCGTTCGACATGGTGGTGCTCAACAAGATCAGTCGCTACCACCTGGCGATCGAAGCACTCGACCGAGCACACACGGCGCCGGCCGGTGCCGAGGAACTGCGGCAGCACTGCCGGGACCAACTGACCCGGCACGACGCCTACATCCGGAAACACTTCGAGGATCTACCCGAGATTCGCGAATGGCGGTGGTCGTGACGGATCGGTTGCTAACCGCGAGCGATGATCAGCGGACAGTCGACGCGGTGGGCCAGAGACCGAACGGTGGATCCGAGCAGCTGGCCACTGAAACCGGTGCGTCCGCTCGAACCGACCACCACGGCCTCTGCGCGCACCGCCGCGCCGAGGATGCGTTCGACGACGTCGCCGCGCAGCACTGTCTGCTTCACCACCACGTCGGGATACAGCTCGCTCCACCCGGACAGGTTTTCGGCCAACACGGTTCGGCCGTTGGACACAATTGCCTCGGACTTGTCCGACGTCGACGCGTCGGGTGACGAGACGAGTCGATCCGTCGACACGTGGACTGCAACAAGGCCAGTGCCCCGAAGCGAGGCCTCCTCGAAGGCCAGCCGGACGGCCTCCTGGTTGTGCGCCGAGGCGTCGACTCCGAGCACGACCGGTCCCCGTGCCGAATGCAACTCCACGCTGCGCGGCACGATGACTACCGGACAGCGAGCCTGCACAGCCACCGCCGTGCTCACCGAGCCGAGCAGCTCGGCGAAGTACTCGCCGTTGCCGCGTGAGCCGACCACCATCATCGACGCGGTGGCGGACTCGTCGATCAGCGCCTGAACAGTCGGTCCGACAATCGGTTCGATCATGATCGTCAGCGCGTCGGGTTTCTCGACCGACCGCCGCGCGACGAGGGATGCCGACGTCAGAATCGAATCCGCACGTGCATTCTCCTCGGAGCCGAGTTGCGACGGGAGTGCGACGAAACTGGTGTAGAGGGCCCTGATTTGGTACGCGGACACCAGCTTCAACGGTGCTCCGCGTAATTCGGCTTCGCGTGCGGCCCAGCCGACCGCGTCGAGTGACGAACCGGATCCGTCGACGCCGACGACGATCGCCCTCGCGTTCACGGTACTCATGCGTGCGGCACCACGAGGACGGGGCATTCGGCGTGCCGCAGGACTTTCGTCAACGTGCTTCCCGGCACGCGATCGCGCTCGTGCCCCACCACCAGCAGCTGTGCAGTGTCGGACACCGCGACGAGTTCCGATCCCGAATCGGCCTCGGCGTAGACCGACGCCACCCGCACCGAAGGATAGTCGGCACTGAAGGGTTCCAACCGGACGTCCATTGCCGACTCGGGGTGCAGATGGTCGACCGGACCGCCGATGGCGCTGGCCAGAATGGTCGAGACAGTCTGGGTGTGCACGGCCAACACGGTGGCCCCGCGCATCGACGCTTCGTGGAATGCCTGCGCCACAACGAGATCCGATGCCGAAACCTTCACGTCTCCCAGAGCGGCGACGACCGCGCCGTCGCGCTCGGAATCGAAGGTGTGCACAACGGCCACGGGGTTCGGTGAGCATTCGACCACCGTGCGCACCATGGATCCGAGAACCCGTGCAGCGATCGAATTCTCGGTCTTGGCACCCAATACGATCAGGCACGCAGACGCTGCTTCGGACAGCATCACCGTTTCCGGGACACCCTGTAGAACAACAGCTTCCACGATGACGGTCGGGTCGCTCGCCCGCGCTATGATCGCGGCCTGGTCCAAGACGGTGCGCGCATAGTCACCGTCCACGTCGGGTGCCCCGTATACCGTTTCACGCTGCATCTGGGGTTCGATCACATGTACCAGTCGCAGTGATGTTCCTCGGCCTCGCGCCTCACGCACAGCGAAGCGCACTGCATCGAGCGCGGCCGTCGATCCGTCGATTCCGACCAGAACGGGTCCGGTGGTGTGTGAGATGTTCATCGGGTTCCTCTCGGTGGTGCGACGCAGGATCGGCACCGTCACCGAAAACGCTACGAGCTCATCGCCACTCGCGGTAACGGCCGGAGGTCATCGAAAGAGGTGACCAACGACTGGAGCCGTCAGGGCAGCGGTACCGCCCACGTCACATCGGTGCCGCTGCCGGAAGCACCGGGGCAAACGGTCATGGTCCCGCCGCACTCGGCCGCACGGGCCCCCAGGTTGGACAACCCACTGGTGGTGGTGTTGTCGGGCATACCGATTCCGTTGTCGGACACCACGATTTCGAGCTCGTTCCCCACCGACAGAGTAACGGTCACAGTGTCGCCCTGGGCGTGATGAACGACGTTGCTGACAGTCTCGCGGACAACGGCAACGGCATGATCGGCGAGTTTGGTGTCGACGACCGACAGTGGTCCGAACATCCGCACGACGGCACGGATATCGACGTTCTCGGTGAGTTCGAGTACCGCGCTGTTGATACGTTGCCGCAGCCGTGTTGCGGAGTGGGATGTGCTCTGCAGGTCGAAAATGGTCGTCCTGATGTCCTGCACCGTGTCCTGCAGGTCGTCGATCGTTCTGGACAGACGCTGCCGTAGGTCCGGGGACTCGGTGCGCTGCAGGGTGCTCTGCAGCGCCAATCCTGCAGCGAAGATCCTCTGAATCACGTGATCGTGCAGGTCACGGGCAATACGATCCCGGTCGGACAACACGTCGAGTTGATGCATCCGCCGACTGGCGTCCGCGATCTGCATCACCAGCGCGGCCTGGTTGGCGAAGTTCGAGACCAGTTCGAGTTGGGTCTCGTCGAACGGTCCCCGCCCCGCGGCGCGCAGAACCACCAGGACTCCACTGACGCCCTCTGCCACGCGGAAGGGTGAAATCATTGCGGGTCCGAAAGCAGAGCCCAGTTCCTTGACCCCGTAGTCGAGTCGCTCCTTCCGCAACGCTGTTCGACGCCGAAAGGCTACTCCCGAGCTCGAGCCCTCGATCGGAACGACTGCCCCGACCATTCGATCGGCCCCGAGCCCGTCGCTGACCGTGACGACGAGTCGCGTGACATCCCCGAAGGCTTGGTCTGCGTCCTCGGGTACCGCGATGAACGCCGCATCGGACCCGGTCAGGTGCAACGACTTACGCGCCACCATCTGCAGTACTTCGTCGATGTCCGTCCCGGAAAGGAGCTCGGTGCCGATGTCCCGCGTTGCCTCCATCCACGCCTGACGCACCCGCGAGTCCTCGTACAGTCTCGAGTTGTCGATGGCGATGCCGGCGGCGGACGCCAACGCCTTGGTGACGACTTCGTCGTCCTCGGTGAACTGCTTGCCGCCCTTCTTCTCGGTGAGATAGAGATTGCCGAAGATCTCGTCGCGAACCCGAATCGGCACTCCGAGAAAGGTTTTCATCGGGGGATGGTTGGGCGGGAACCCCACCGATTCCGGGTGCGATGTCAGATCGTCCAGACGTAGCACTTTCGGTTGGTCGATCAACAGTCCGAGTACCCCGCGTCCGGTGGGGAGCGGGCCGATGGCCACCCGGGTGTCCTCGTCCATGCCGTAGTTGATGAACGCACTCAATCCGTGGCCTTCTCCGCGCACGCCGAGCGCACCGTACTGGGCGTCGACGAGCTTGACGGCCGATTCCACGATCGAACGCAGCGTCACCTCCAGATCGAGTCCCGAGGTGATGACGAGCATCGCGTCGAGCAGACCGTCGGCTTGAATCCTCGCATCGGCGATGCGACCGATACGATCCTGCACCTCGGCAAGCAGCTCCCCCAGCCGGAGTTGCGGTAGCGAAGACCGGGTTTCCCCGTGCTGGTCATCCATCCCGGGACCCCGGTTTCCGGTGGGCAGGCGGATCGCCGTCGGCGAGCTTCGACGCATACACCGCAGCTTGGGTGCGGCGTTCCATCCCGAGCTTGGCGAGCAGCCGAGACACGTAGTTCTTCACCGTCTTCTCCGCCAGGAACATCCTGGCCGCGATCTGTCTGTTGGTCAGGCCCTCTCCCAGCAGATCCAGCAGGGTGCGCTCCTGGGGCGTGAGGTGATCGATAGGGCCCGATGACGCCGTCCCGGCTCGCAATTTGTCCATCAACGCCGCGGCTGCACGGTTGTCGAGCAGCGACCGGCCGGAACCGACGTCCTTGATCGCTCGGGTCAGTTCCATGCCGGTGATGTCCTTGACGACATAGCCGCTCGCGCCCGCGAGTATCGCGTCGAGCATGGCCTGGTCCTCGGTGAACGAGGTCAGCATCATGGTCTTGAGGTTCGGCAGTCGATCGAGAAGCTCACGGCACAGTTCGATGCCGTTGCCGTCGGGTAGCCGCACGTCGAGCACCGCGACGTCGGGCTGCAGGGCCGGAATTCGGGCCAGCGCCTGCGCGCAACTGCCTGCCTCGCCGATGACCTCGAGATCGGGATCGGAGTCGATGAGGTCGATCAGACCGCGCCGCACGATTTCGTGATCGTCCACCAAGAAAACCGTGACCACGTCGACACCCCTCTACCTGCGTCCATGTCGAACGCCTCGACTTGTGAGCCTACGGGGGACGGGCGGCAGTGGTCCGACCTTTCGTCACCGAAACAGAGGACCAAAGTCCTCGGTCCAGGTGTTGTTGTCCTGCCGCGCCCGAGGCTGTGCGCGGCGTCTGATGGATGTTCGACACCACGACCGAGGAGGAAATCGATGGGCCCACTTCCGACCATCGTCGGGGTCGACGGTTCGGCGGCGGCTCTGGACGCGGTGCGTTGGGCCGCTCTCGACGCACGATTGCACCTGTCCGATCTCCTTGTCGTCTCAGCGATGTCGCTGCCCAAGGTCTTGACCGGGTTGGGCGTCCTTCCCGATACCGTGGTGCACCAGGCCAGATCGGAAACCGACCGAATTCTCAGCGAGGCCCGGGAGACTGCGACTCGTGGGACGGCGACAGTCACCGTCGATACCGTCTCGTCCGAAGCCTCTGCGGTGTCCACATTGCTCGAACTGTCCGAGACAGCTCGCATGGTGGTCATTGCCACGCGGGGGCTCGGTGGCACCGAGCAGCGGTCACTCGGCTCGATCGGGTTCGCCGTCACCACTCATGCTCGCTGCCCGGTCACCGTGGTGCGTGGCTGGACCGACGGCGGTCTCGACCACGCGATCCAACCGGTGGTCGTGGGCGTGGACGGCACCAAGGCGAGCGCTGCCGCAATGACGTCGGCGTTCGAGGAGGCGGATGTTCGATCGGCACCACTGACTGCGGTGCACTCCTGGTCGGACACGGATCTGTCGATCGGCTTCCCGATTCGAGGAATGGAGTGGCCGGACAACCGACGCGCGGCTGCAGATCACTTGGCGCGGCTGCTCGAGCCGCACACTCGACTCCATCCGACGGTGTCGGTGCGGTCCGTGGTGGTCAAGGACAAACCGGTGCAGGCACTTCTCGATCACGCCCAAGGTGCTCAGCTGGTGGTGATCGGTAGTCACGGACGCGGCGGCTACGCGGAGATGATGCTCGGCTCGACCAGCCGGTCGGTGCTGACGCGAGCGCACTGCCCGGTCACCGTCGTGCCGTCGCCCGGTCGCCTCGCCGCTGTCACCCACCGGCCCAGCATGTGACTGTCCCCGACCGGACAATGCCGTTCGTCGACCCACGAGGGTCCTAATGCCCTACGACGGCCGAGCCGAGCCGAGCACGCTGTGTCCATGAGCCGACCGGACACCGCCGCCTACGCGATCGAAGTACGCGCACTGAGCAAGAGCTACGGCGGGAAGCTCGTTATCGACGACCTGTCGTTCGTCGTCGAACCCGGCACTGTCACAGGCTTTCTCGGCCCCAACGGATCGGGTAAGTCCACCACGATGCGATTGATCGTCGGATTGGATCGCCCCAGCGCGGGCACCGCACTGATCGGGGGCGTCGAGTACGCGCAGCTGCACCGCCCACTACTCACGGTCGGCACCTTGCTGGATTCCGAGGCCGTCCACCCGGGCCGGACCGCATACGACCACTTGTTGTATCTGGCTCAGACTCAACGTATCCCGGTCACACGCATCATCGACGTACTGGAGCTGGTCGGTCTACGCGACGTCAGTGGCGGCGCGCATTCTGCACCTGAATCGCGGCATTCATCACTGCTCGATTCCTTGTGAGCACACGCGCTGGTCCAGCGCGTGTCTGCCCTCGAGCAACCCTACGGCGAATCGAACCGAAGGGGAACACTCGTCGAGATCGAGAGCCCCTCAGAACTCCAAGACCTGACGAGCGGTGACGCGTCCGGCCATCAGGTCGTCGAAGCAGTCGTTGACCTCGTCGAGTTTGCGCGAGACCGCCGATACCGTCGTTCGTCCGGCCTCGTGCAGTGCGAACACTTCACGCAGATCTGTCCTGGTGCCGACGATCGAGCCGAGTACGGAGATTCCGCCGACAACCGTCTCGAAGATCGGGATCGGGAATACGCCGTGCGCCGGCATCGACACGCACACCAGACGTCCTCCGCGGCGCAGCGACCGGAAGGCCTGATCGAACACACTGGGGATGACGGCCAGGACGATTGCGACATCGGCTCCACCGAGCGCCTGAATTGCCTCCACCGGATCGGTCGTCGCCGAGTTGACGGTGTGGTCTACGCCGAGTTCTTGTGCGAGGTCGAGTTTTTCGTCCTCGATATCGACCGCGGTGACGAAGCCGCCGGCGATCTTGGCGTACTGCACCGCCATGTGACCGAGCCCGCCGACACCGAAGATGGCCACGCGCTGCGCCGGGGTGACGCCACCGACCTTGACAGCCTTGTACGTGGTCACGCCGGCACAGGTCAGTGGGGCAGCGTCGAACGAGGAGATCCCGTCGGGAACACGGACGACATACTTCGCATGGGCGACAGCGTATTCGGCGTACGCACCGTCGATCGAGTAGCCGCTGTTCTGTTGTGTCTCGCACAGCGTCTCCCAACCCGAGACACAGTGGTCGCACTCGCCGCACGCCGAACCGAGCCACGCGATGGCGACTCGCTCACCGATTCTGTCCTTCGACACCTGCGACCCGACCGCCTCGATCACTCCGATGCCCTCGTGCCCGGGGACGAAGGGCAAGGTCGGCTTGGCCGGCCAATCCCCCTGCGCAGCATGGATATCGGTGTGACACACACCGCACGTCTCCATCTTCACCAGCACCTGTTCGGGCGCGGGCTGCGGTATCGGGATGTCCTTGACTATTAGGGGCCCGCCGAACTCGGTGACAACAGCTGCTTTCATCGTGAACTTCCTCCAACATCAGAAACCGGTGCCGTTCTCGACCGTCGAGCAATGCACACCGTCGATGATCGGCGCTGCGGCGGCGGGCACGTAGGGCCGGAAGTCATCGACCGGTCGGGACGTCTCCCGAGGTGCGCGTGGGGAGGCAAAAGGCACAGCAGTCATGGACTTTCGTCCCTGGTGACTCTGGGGATCAGGGGCCACACTAGGCACCATGGACACTTCTGCACCCTCCGATTCGAAGACTTGCGAACGATGAACCTGTGGAGAAGACATCCGGGCGTTCGAACCGGTGATGCACTGACCACGGGTGAGCGTGCGGCGGATTACGTCCGAAACGGAATGGGCTCCTGGCCGTTCGTCTTCCTGTTCCTGGGCGTGATGGCGCTGTGGGCCGCGTACAACCAGAACGACGGGTTCGATCAGTACCCTTTCATCCTGCTCAACCTGTTCCTGTCGATGATGGCAGGACTGCAGGGTGCCATTCTGCTGATCTCGGCCAAGCGCGCGGACTCGGTGAGCAGTGAGGTTGCCGTACATACACTTTCGAATACCGCACTGCTGCAGGACATGATCGAAGCGAATACCGTCTTGACCGAATCGGTGGCACAGTTGGCGGCAGAGATTCACGAGCACGTCTGCCCGTCCGCTCGGCGTGTCGGTGCAGGCACGTCCACGAAGGTTACGAGCCCGGTGTCCCAGCCCTGAGACAGGCAAGGATCTCTCGGGCCCAGTTGCACACACGAACCCAGTCTCGGAAGTCTCCGGCAACCGCGCCGGAGTTGTCGAAGATCTGACGTTCGCCCACCGAGAGCCGTTCCGCGTCGAGCCGACCGGGAAATGTTCGATGCGAGGATGCATCCAACATCGATACCGCGCGTGCGGCGTCGGCGGTGTCGTTGACCGGTCGGTCGCTCGAATGCAATGGCCCGCATGAGAACAGCCACACGGGTGGATGCGCAGACCGGGAGACCCGCTCGACGAGCCGCTTGGCGGTGGGGACCCACCGATCGGAATAGACGGCACTTCCGATGACCAGGGCGTCGTAGCCACTGATGTCGACGACGGAATCCGGAGCGCAGACATCGACCTCGGCTCCCCCGTGCCGGAACACGCGGGCCATCTCCTGCCCGAGCGAGTTCGTCGCTCCGTGCCGTCCGGCGGTCGAGACCAGGATTCTCATGCGATGCGACGTGCGAGGCGGTTCGTGTACGCCGTGATCCGCCACCCTCGGAGGGCGACGAGAACTCCCAGTACGCCGAACATGCCCTGCAGCCAACTCGTTTCGCCTATCACGAGCGGTTGGACCACTATCCAGGCAGCGAGCAGTACGCCCGCCGTGTGGGCGATGGGGCCGGTCTTGCCGCTACCCGCCAGAGCCGACGCCGCCGCCAGTCCCATCGGCACTCCGACGACCAGAACCAACGCGAGGCCGGCGAGCGCCGTATTCGACAGCGGTAGGCGTGCGTGCGCCTCGGTGCTCAGATCGATGGCGCCCGAGGCCAAACCGATCGCGCCACCGAAAGCGTTGATGGAAATTCCGGCGCACACTGCGCCCAGCCACGGCCATCGTCGGTCTTTCGTGGTGAGCGCTCGCGTAGTCGACATCATGAGCTCAGCGTGGCTGCCGAACAATCCGGGAGCTAGGGCACAAGGTCCGCCGCCACGAGGACTTCTCTCCACTTCGTGACTGAACCGTCCACCGCCCTTGCCGTATCGGGACCTTGTGCCCTTACATACGAGTGCACGGCGTCGGAGACTTGTAATCGACGCCGAACACACGGCGGTGAGGGGTAGGTGACCGCATGCTCGCAGAACTCGCGCACCGGTGGTGGCGTCGAACTCCTTGGTGTTCCAATCCGCTGATGCGACTGCCGGACAGGATCGAACGAACGGCCTACGTCGTCGGTGTCGCGGTCCTTCTGTTGCTGATACCCGTCGCCGCGACGATCGGTTCGGTGACCTACAGCGACCTGTCGACGCGGTCACGTCAGCAACGGGCACAATACGTTCAGGTCGACGCCCGAGTGATCGACACCGCGCAGTCCACGAGTACCGGCAGCGACAGCACCACGCTCGCCACCGGTGTCGCAACGGTGCAATGGAGTGCACCGGACGGGTCGATTCGCTCGGAATCGACCGAGGTTCCCTCGGACGTCCACATCGGTGAGACCACTCCGATTTGGTGCGACGCGAACGGAACCCTCGCGCGTGCGCCCGTCAGCGAAGTCGGTGCCGTCATCAACGGGGCCTCCACAGCCGTGTTCGTGTGGGTTCTCGGCGCGGTCTTGGTCGGATTCCTGGTCTATCTCACCACCGTGGCCGGTGATCGAGTTCGCATGCGGCGTTGGGACAGCGACTGGAAAGACTTCCTGCAGGCGCGAAACCACCCCTCGCGGTAGAGCCGTCGAGCATCCACCGTTCGAGGAGACAATGACATGAGCGATCTCGACACCGAATATCGGTCCGCCCGCATCGACTACGAGCGCAAACTCATGCGCAGCCCTCTGGCGGCGCAGCTGCGTGTTGTCGAGCAGCTGACGAGACTGATGATGGCCGAGCAAGGCGTGCTGCACCCTCGTGATCTCGTTGCGTCGGCGCTGCCGCCGAACATGCACCCGACGCTGAACTCTGCCTGACGTCGGCGGCGTCGTATGACCTTCGAGACGCTCGCCCTGTGTGCCGCGGTGGGTTTGTCCGGCCCACTTCTGGCGCTTCCGCGTGGGCTTCGGATACCGGTCGTCATCGGAGAACTCGTCGCTGGAATTGTCATCGGTCACACAGGCTTCGGCGTCATCGATCCGAGTGAGCAGACACTGAGCTTTCTGGCGCAGGTCGGGTTTGCGCTCGTGATGTTCGTGGCGGGCAGTCAGGTACCGATTCGCGATCCTCGACTGCGGGTCGGCCTCCGGGTGGGCGCTGCGCGGGCTGTGGCCGTCGGGCTGCTGGCCACCGCACTCGGCTGGGCCGTCTCCACTGCGTTCGATCCACCGCACCCCGGTCTCTACGCGGTGTTGATGACATCGTCCTCGGCCGCGGTCATCATGCCGATAGTCGAATCCAGCAAGACGGCCACATCCGGGCTGATGTCCTTCCTGCCACAGATCGCGATCGCCGACGCAGTCTGTATCGTCGCTCTACCTCTGGTGATCGATCCACCGCGCGCTGTTCCGGCCGCGTTCGGATCCATCACGGTCATCGCTGCCGCCACCGCGATCTTTTTCGTACTGCGACACTTCGACCTCACCGGACTGCGCCGTCGAATCCACCATGTGTCTGCCCAGCGTAAGTTCGCTCTCGAATTGCGACTCAACCTGGTTCTGCTGTTCGGCCTCGCGGCCCTCGCGGTCCACACTCATGCGTCGGTGATGCTGGCCGGCTTCGGCTTCGGACTGGCCATCGCTGCGATCGGAGAACCGCGACGTCTGGCGAAACAGCTGTTCGCCATCACCGAAGGTTTCCTGGGTCCGCTGTACTTCGTCTGGCTCGGCGCGTCACTCGACCTGCGTGCACTGGGTGGCCACCCGAGCATGATCGTGCTGGGGCTCGTGTTGGGTCTGGGTGCAATCGCGGTGCACGGCGCGATGCGCGCGACAGGCCAGCCCGTCGGGCTTGGGATACTCGCGGCCGCCCAACTGGGCGTTCCGGTTTCGGCCGTGACTCTCGGGGAGCAGAGCAGCGTTCTGGCACCCGGTGAAGGCCCCGCCATCGTGCTCGGCGCACTGGTGACCATCGCGGCGGCGGCCGTCATATCTCGGTCTGCTGCTCGTCGTCCTGCCTGAGCGGTGGGCCAGAACTGCTGGGCCCAACGGCGGGTGTTCGGCGCCGCAAGGCATTTGGTTGTTTCGAGTCTCCAGGGATGGGGAATAAGCGTTGTGGAACGATCGGCACGACGCGAAACGGATCACGACGATGACGGATGACCAGGTCTGGCGCCTCAAGGGTGCGTGCATCGAAGACATGGATGCATACGACTCGCAACAACTTCCTCGGCACGGACGCAAACGCGCAGAGAAGGCATGGCGGCTGTGCGCCGACTGCCCGGTGTTGCGGAACTGCGCCGAGCAGACGGCTCGCGATATCGAGTCGGGTCGAATTCCGGTCGGCGTGGTCGTCGCCGGCGCGGCGTATCACGACAATGCCAGCAACGGTCGGCGAACGGATGCCTACCGCACCCTCGAACTTCTGATCGGGAGACCTCTGGCCAACCCGGCTGCCTGATAACGAGGCGGTTACGGAACGCTACGCCACCGGTAACGGCTACGGCACGGTCTGTCGCTTTCACCGCGTGTCTTTCGGTCTCTGACCTGCATGGACGTCAGGTGCGCAACAATGTCTGCATGAGCACAGCGCACGTGACGAGGATCGAGGGCCCGCTCGATCTCCAGGACGCTTTGGCGCGTCGCGCGCCTATCGAACAGGCAAAGGGAATCCTGATGGCGGTGCACCGCATCACTGCCGACGAGGCGTTCGCTTTGTTGGTCGAAAGGTCACAACGTGCCAATCGCAAAGTGCACGACATCGCTATGGAGTTCGTGCACGAGATGTCCGAGTTGCCCTGACCGACAAGTCGACCCCGCACGCTGTGTTTTCAACGTACGGGGTCTGAGCAATGTGGCAGTCCGGACTACTTCATCACCTGTTGTGCCGTATGCCCTGCCGTGGCTGCCCGAAACATCCAGTACGCACACCACCGGCTCGACGGTTCAGAAGCGCGCGAGAATTGCACGGGCGCAACGGACTACGGTGGCGCGGTCGTACGACATCACATAGTCGAATTCACGATCCGCGTCGGCTTCGCCCCGGTGAAGGTCGATGGCGGCGAGCACTCCGCAGAAATGCGGGCCGAGAACTACCACGTTCCACTCCTCGACGAGTGAGTCCGTCGGGTCGAGCGGGGCGTGCACGATGCCGCCTTCTTGCACGTAGCCCATCCCCACGCCGTAGACGCCGGCATACGAGATCTGCTCCGCCATCGACACCCACCGCGCACGGCTGGTCGGTGTGAAATGCTCGGCCCGCTGAAAGGTGCCGAGTACCAATGTTTCCGGGCCCGACGCCGACGCCTGCATCTCCAAGGACGTGCTCATGGCCACCAACAGACGCTTGGTGCTCCGCGTCGCGACCTTGCCTGCGGCGGCAATTGCGTACGGCGACTCGAGCGCGGTGGCGGGGGTGCTCCAGGTGGGGAACGGCGGCATGATCTCCGCGGCGTCGGCCGGCAACTCTTCGGTCGTCTGAGCAGCCGGGTACAGCTCGCCCACTCCGTAGGTGGCACCGAGACCGAGTGCCCGGCTGCGGTGCACGGCGGTGTCGACTCCGCTGGCCACGACCACGGCACCGGTTCGCTCCACCTGAGCCGACACCGCGTGCGCCGTACGGGCGGTGGCCAGATCGGGCCTGGTGGAGACCATGGAGGAAGACAGAATGATGACATCGGGTTCGATGAGCGGCAGCAGCGTCAGGGACTGCGGTCGGCGACCGACGTCGTCGACGGCAACCACTTTTCCGTCGCGACGTGCCTTGTCGATCGCGGCCAGTGTGCGCGCCGGGCTGTCCACGAGTGCCGCCTCGGTGACGACGACGATGTCGCGACGCAACTGTTCTTCGGTGGCTTCGTCGAGTGCTGCGAGCGAGTCGACATCCATCGAGACCAGCATCGGTAGCCGAACGGCGCTTTCCAGCCGGGCCACTCCCCACGCGAGAACATCGAGTTCACGCTTGGCGTCCATGGCGCGAGCAGCGCGCTTCAGTGCATCGGCGGAGGCGAGTGGACCGTCCTTCGGGCCGCGCAGTTGTACTTCGATTGCCGCGAGCGCACCGTTATCCAGTCGACAGACCGGGGCGAAATACGGCTGCACCGTCAACTCTCCCGTGTCCGTGTCGACTGTTGAACCTGCTTCGGCCAGCGCGAACGTCACACCACAGTTTGACACGAAAAAACCACCCCCGTCACGCAGGGGTTGCTATCTGTTTCAAACCTCTTCGGGTCGTCTTTTCTCGCTGACGCCAGCCTGAACGACTCAGGTGTCACCGAAGTACTACGGCGCGTCTCGTTTCGGTAACGAACCATAACGGTTCGATAACGCCACAGGTGGGTGTTCGACGCGCCCACCATGCCGACTCCCCCAGGAAAAACGGGCCGAAAACCCATGAAGCGCATACCTTCCGAGGTGCCGACCGAAATCAATACCAAGACTTACAACAAACATACCGACCGGATTGTGACTTGTCACTGTCTTGCAAAAGAACATATCCGACATCCATTTCGTCGTCCTAATGTTCGTTTCGGCTGCCGGAGCACCGGAGCCACCGGATGCCCGTCTGGGAGCCGGAAGCTGCTCGGACTTGGAGGATCGATGACGCTCAACCTGCCGTCCCGTACCCGAACGTTCACCACTGTCGCTGCTGCAGTCGCGATTGCCGGGGCCACCCTCGGTGCCGGAAGTGCCGCTGCCGCCACCATCTCACCGGCGAATACCGCCTTCACCGCACCCGGCACGATCGTCGTCACCACACCGGCCTCGTTCGGGGTACCCGTCAGCTGCTCGATCACCCTGTCCGGATCCACCAGCGCGGACGGCTCGTCGGCGTCGATCACCGACGCGAAGATAAGCGGATCGAACCGCCTCTGCGGCCTGCCGCAGCTGAAGAACCTGCCCTGGACCCTCACTCCCACCAGCTCCACCACCGGTGAGGTCTCGAACGTCGGCTTCTCGCTTCTGGGCTACAACTGCGGGCCCGCAACGCTTGCAGGTTCGTTCGACAACATGACCAACACTCTGACGTCGAGCAACCAGCCGATGTCGGGCAACTGCACGGTGAACAGCCTGTCGGTGCAGCCGAACCCGGCATTCACCTTGTCCTGATCGCCAATCCCTTTCCAGCACAACGACAATATTCAGGAGAGCACGTGAAGATCCGTAACAAAGCCGTCGTCACCGCGACGGCCTTGGCGTCGAGTGTCGCTCTGGCGACCTTGGTCGCCGGCCCGGCCAACGCTGCCGACACCCTTCCCATCACGTTCCAGGCCGACACCACGACCGTGATCGCCAAGACCGGCCAGCCGGTGGTCTTCCCGACAACCGCTCTGGCCACCGACGTCGACCTCGTCGGCGGAACGGTGACCGGCACTCTTGCCTTGCCGCAGGCGTCGGCCGATCTCAAGCTCGGGCCGGCGACGCTCGCCAACTTCACCATCTCGATCGTCGACGCCACTCCGGTCTCCGGCACCATTGCAGCCGGCGGTCCCGCCGAGGCACCGCAGCTGGAGCTGAATGTCGCGCAGAGCTTCAAGATTCGCATCGACTCCGTCAAGCCCCTCGGCATCGGCGGCACCGGATCGTCCGGGTCGGCGGCACTCGACCTGATTCCCCCGGGTAGCAACTGCGTCACCAGCGAGACCACCGCCAATCTGACCGGTGCCCTCGACGCGATCGATCTGATTCAGAACAACGAGGCCGACACCCATGTGAAGGGCACGTACACGATTCCCCAGTTCCAGAACTGCGGCACGTACACCTCGTTGCTCAACGGTCTCATCGCCGGCCCCAACAACACCCTCGACGTGCACCTGACCAACCCGGTCTTCGACGTCGGAACGCAGCAGGCCATCGCGGCCAAGGTCGCTCTGTAGCACCATCTTTCGATTCCATCGACGGCGTCGACCGGTTCCGAAAGTGGGACCGGTCGACGCCGTCGCTCGTCAGTGCGGCTCGCCGGCCGGCCGCGGCGATCGAGGCTCGCCCTCCGACAGGGCGACGCGGTCGCCGCCGAGCCCCTTGGCCCGGTACATCGCCCGGTCCGCGCGACCCAGCAACTCTTCCACTGCGGTACCGATCTCTCGCGCGTCGACAACCGCATGCGCGACGCCTATCGAGGCGGTCAGCGGGGACCGATCGGTGGCGTTGCACAGTCGGATTCGTAGTACCTCAGCGCTGGCGACAACCGAGTCACGGTCATCGAGGGCAACAATGGCGAACTCTTCGCCGCCGAGCCGGACGGTGATGGCGGGTGCCGGAAACACGTCGAGGATGCGGGAGGCCGCCAGCCGGATCACGGCGTCTCCCTGCAGATGGCCGTATCGGTCGTTGACGGCCTTGAAGTTGTCGATGTCCATCACCACAGCCGTCATCCCGGTTGCCGATCCCGGCCGAAGTCGCAGGTTCCCGATCGCCGCGTCGAATCCCCTCCTGTTCTGCAATCCGGTGAGGGGGTCGTAGAACGCGCCGGTGGCATCGCGTCGCAACATCATCATGAACGTGTGCACGATCAGCGGTGCCGAGAACATCACCAGTATCAAGATCACCAGGTAGACCGTGGCCAGTAACCGTAGTTCGGGTTCGGACACCAACGCCGAGCCGTACAGCACCGCGGTCGTGACCAAGGCGAAACCGTAGTGGGCAGTGAGCAGCTTGGGACCGTGGAACCCGACGACGTAACTGCCGATGACGGTGAACAGAGCGGCTGTCGGCAGAACCGTCGTGGGAACACCGATGGTGAGCACCACGGCAGCGAGGACGACGTCGGCGTAGAAGACGAAGGCGATCGACATCTGCCAGCTCGGCCAGCCACCGACCCACCAGGCGACCCCGACCGGGACTGTCGTGGCGACGGTGAACCACAGTGCAGCCGTACCCAGGCTGCCTTCGGCGAGGCCCGGCACCACCAATCCGATGGCCGCCGCCGCGCCGAACAGCCAACACCAGACGCCGATGAGGATCTTCGTGATCTCGAGCGCCTGCTGCGAGCGCGCGAAGGCAACGTTCCATCCGTAGTCGACTGGAAGTGCCCACCATTCGCGCAGACTGTTCACGTATCTCGAGCGGCTTTCCTCGTGTCCCGACTTGGATCAACCAGTGAACCACAGAAGATACCGCCTGGTACGCGAACGGCAGATGTCTTCGGCAGGCGTCAGCCGCGCATGCCGTCCGCCAATTCGAGCACTCGGCCGGCATAGGTGCCGACGAACGCGTCGAGTGCCTGCTGCGACAACTCGGGGCAACCCGCTCGGCGGAAGTAATGTTCGAGATCGACCAGCCGGTCACCCATCCCGACGCGTTGGCGGTCGAGGGCCTCGAGCTCGGCGACCAGTGCTTTGAGCTCCGCTACCTTGCGCAACACGTCGTCCATCGCCGTCACCGTCCACTCGCTCGGGTGTCATATGTAGGAGCGGTGGAGCAAGGCTTCCCTCCTCGCTCCACCGACTCGAACTCTACTCCTGATCGAACAGGTGTGCGAATCTTATCGGCACATTCGCCGGTTTGTACCATCCAACTTGTGCACAAACCCGAGAAGTGACCTACAGTCTGTGCCATGCTCCAGAAAAGGGGTCCGAACGGCGTTCGGCCGCCAGGCTCGACCAGCCCAATCCAGTTGGCACTCTTAGCAATACTCATTATTGCGGCGATCGCTCTCGTCGTACTCGCCATCGCCGAGGGCCGCTTCTAGCCGTTCGCCATCGAGCGTGTGCGGCGATGCCCCGCGTTCACTCCTACCGCTTCGCCACTGACGCTCCGCGGGCTGCGCCGGCATTCTCGCCGACGCAGCCCCTTCGGGTCAGGATCCGAGGATTGCGCTCACTGCGGTGCTGCCGCTCTCGGCACTTCCGCTGCCGATGAGCCCGAGGATGACGTCGACGATGATCTTGGCGATGAATGCGTCCATAACTACTCCTGATGTGAAGTACCCCCGACGGGATACAGACGGACCTGCGAGTGCCGTGACCATTCGTGACCGATCACAACGAGTCGGAAGGTAGCAGGCCGATTCGTCCAATCGGTGACGCTGTGACTGCCGCAACAATCCATCCGCCTGATGTACAAATATCTTGATTTGTACACACAGGATACAAATTGCGCGTATTGTCCACAGCACAGTGATCCCCCCTACACGAGGAGTGACGATGACGGCATCGAATGTCGACGATCAGGCACAGGCGCCCGTCGACGAGTGGCACGACCGCAAGCGATACTTCTGGCTCATGGGCCTGATCCCGCCGACGGCGGTGTTTCTGGCAACCGGCCTGGTGTGGGCTTTCAACCAGCTCGGCTGGAACGCCGTGGCGCCGGTCTGGTGGTGGATCGGCGCGCTGCTCGTCTACGGGTTGCTCCCGATCCTCGACAGGTTCTTCGGGCCGGACGGCGACAACCCGCCCGACGAGGTGATGAAGGCGCTCGAGGAAGACAAGTACTACCGCTACTGCACGTACGCCTACATTCCGTTCCAGCTCGCCAGCCTGGTGTTCGCCTGCTACCTCTGGTCCGCCGACAACCTCTCGTGGCTCGGCATCGACGGCGGTCTGGGGCTGCTCTCGAAAATCGGCCTGGCCATCAGCATCGGTGTCATGGGCGGCGTGGGCATCAACACCGCACACGAGCTCGGTCACAAGAAGGACGACCTCGAACGCTGGCTGTCGAAAATCACACTGGCGCAGACGTTCTACGGCCACTTCTACATCGAACACAACCGCGGTCACCACGTGCGCGTCGCTACTCCCGAGGATCCGGCGAGCTCCAAGTTCGGTGAGAGCTTCTGGGCCTTCCTCCCCCGCAGCGTGTGGGGAAGCCTGCGGTCGTCCTGGGAACTCGAGAAGACTCGCATGGAGCGACTGGGCAAGAGCACGTGGAGTATTCACAATGATGTACTCAACGCGTGGCTGATGTCCGTCGTCCTCTACACGGTCCTTGCCGTTGTGTTCGGCCCGATCGTGTTGCCGTTCTTGGCCGTTCAGGCAATCTACGGCTTTTCGCTGCTCGAAACGGTCAACTACCTCGAGCACTACGGCCTCCAGCGCCAGAAGAAGGACAACGGCCGCTACGAGCGATGCACCCCCGAGCACAGCTGGAACTCCGATCACATCGTGACCAACATCTTCCTGTATCACCTTCAGCGACACAGTGATCACCATGCCAACCCCACCCGGCGCTACCAGACTCTGCGCAGCATGGACGGAGCACCCAACCTGCCGAGCGGTTACGCAAGCATGATCTCGCTGGCCTACTTCCCGCCCGTGTGGCGCAAGGTGATGGATCACCGCGTTCTCGATCACTACGACGGCGACATCACTCGCGTCAACATCCAGCCGTCCAAGCGGGAGAAGATCCTCGCTGCCTACGGAGCGAAGTGATGGCTGTCTACGAATGCCCGGTGTGCGAGTTCGTCTACGACGAGACCGCGGGCGCACCACGCGAGGGCTTCCCGGCCGGAACTCCGTGGTCCGAGGTACCCGACGAGTGGCCGTGCCCCGACTGCGGCGTCCGAGAGAAAATCGACTTCAGGAGCAAGCAATGAAGCTTTATCGCTGTGTGCAATGCGGATTCGAGTACGACGAAGAGCTCGGCTGGCCCGAGGACGGCATCGAACCCGGCACGCGTTGGGACGACATTCCCGACGACTGGTCGTGCCCCGACTGCGGTGCGGCCAAGGCCGATTTCGAGATGGTCGAGGTCGAGCGCGGGTGACCGCTCGCCAACCCGGCAACGTCGTGATCGTCGGCACCGGGGCCGCCGGATACACCGCCGCCAAAGTGCTTCGCGCCGAGGGTTTCACCGGATCCATCACGATCGTCGGTAGCGAACCGGAGACCACGTACCGTCGACCGACTGTCTCCAAGGAACTGCTGCTGGGTACGAAATCGGTCGATCAGGTTCAGCTCGGTGCAGCCATCGACGGGGTCGATGTACGCACAGGCGTCACGGCTACCGCCGTCACCGATTCCGAGGTGCACCTGGACGTGGGAGCTCCGGTCCCGTACGACGCTCTGCTGCTGGCAACGGGTTCTCGTGCACGGCAACTCGACCTACCGGGTGCCGCGCACGTGTTCACCCTTCGCACCGCAGCCGATGTCGCCCCACTGCAGGCCGACATCGTCCGCACGAGATCACTGTTGGTGATCGGCGGCGGCCTGATCGGGTGCGAGGCGGCGGCAGCGGCACGATCGCTCGGTGCCGAGGTCACGGTGTTGGAGGCGGCATCGGCTCCGCTGAATCGGATCGCACCGGCCGCGATCTCGCAGATGTACCGAGACCTGCATGCCGACAACGGCGTCACGATGCACACCGACGTCGCCGTGACCGGCCTGGAGAAGCTGGCCGAAGGCACCGTTCTCGCAACCTCCGAGGACGGTCGTTCATGGTCCGCCGGCACCGTGCTGATGTCCGTCGGCTCGGTCGCGAACACCGAGCTCGGGGCGGACCTGGGCCTCGAGACCGCGTCGGGAATCTTGGTGGACGCCGGCATGCGTACGTCGAGACCGAACGTCTACGCCGCGGGCGACGTCGCCGAAGTTCCCAACTCGGTACTCGGCGGGACGTATCGGAGTGAGCACTGGAACGGAGCCGTCGATCAGGCGACCCGGGCGGCGCGATCCATCCTCGGTCTCGATGTGGGTGCTCTCGATGTTCCGTGGGGATGGTCCATGCAGCACGGCGTCAACCTGCAATTCGCGGGGTGGACCGATGCACGCGACGAGTATTTCGTGGTTCGCGGCTCCATCGAAAGCCGTCGGTTCACGGCCTGCGCGGTGCGCGACGACAGGCTCGTCGGGGCAATCGGGGTAGGTCATCCGAAGGACATCCGGCAGGTCCGCACCCTCATCGCGAGCGCGGACCCCGTCGATCGGAACAGTCTCGAAGAAGGTTGGCTGGACAGGCCACATGCGGTCGTTCGATAGAGTCGTGTTCATGCCCGCCGCCGAACAGACGTCGACTCCCGGTCGATACCGTGAAGCCGCGTCCACTCTGGCGCGCGATGTGGCGCTCGATGCGCTGCGCGAGTTGTTGCACGAGCGCAACTGGCGCAACGTCACGATGAGCCACATCGCCAAGGCCGCGGGGTTGAGCAGGCAGAGTCTGTACAACGAGTTCGGTTCGCGACGCGGCGTCGCACAGGGGTATGCCATCAGATTGACGGACGCGTTCGTCGCGATGTGCGAGACCGCGCTGTACCAACACGAGAACGATGCGTCGGCCGCTCTGAGACAGGGCTTTTCGTCGTTCTTCGAGCTGAGCGGTCTGGATCCACTCGTCCGATCTCTGCACAGCGGCGACGCGCCGGAGGATCTTCTGCGCCTGATCACCACCGACAGTGAGGTGCTGATCGACCGTGCGGGCGAGCGTCTGGCGGAGACATTTCAGCGTGGATGGGTGGGCGCAAGTCCACGACAGGCCGACGTCATCAGCAAGTCCATCGTGCGCCTGGCCCTGAGCTACATTCCCGAGCCGCCCGACGATGTCGTCTCTGCCGCAGACGATCTCGCCCTGCTGCTGACGCCGTTCATCGACTCCATCGCCGGTGGTGCTCCAGCCGAGTCCTGACCCGTCAGGATTTGTCGGCAGGAACGAGCACGATGTCGAAATCGGCCCGCGCCCATGTCGTGTCGCCCACGTCTCGACCGTCCGGTGTCGGGGTGCCCGCCGGCTGCTCCACGAAGTCCTTGATCAACGAATCCTTGACCCCGAACACCGTGTCGCTGTCCAGCAGTTCGTCACCCCGAACGAAGATGTGCGTCACCAACGTTCGCATCCCCGGTGACGTGACCATGAAGTGCAGGTGCGATGCCCGCATCGGCGAGCGGCCGGTTGCCGCGAGCATTCGCCCGACAGGACCGTCGTGCGGAATGGGGTACGGAGTCGGTGTCAGCGCCCAGAATCGATAGCGCCCGGCGTCGTCGCTGTAGAGATGAGCTCGACCGCCGACGCGGGCGTCGTCGTACTGAACGTCGTAGAACCCGTCCTCGTCGGCCTCCCACACCTCGAGCCGGGCACCGGGAATCGGGTTACCGTCGGTGTCCCGTACGGTTCCTTCTACCCAGCACGGTTGTCCTGCAGCACCTCCCGACGCATCGCCACCATTCTCGATGCGCGGTGCATCGTCGACGAAGAATGGGCCGAACACCGTTGCTTCGGTCGCACCCGCGTGGGCAGGATTGTTGACGTTGATGGTCTGCATCGACGCACCGAGTACGTCGGACAGCAGAATGAACTCCTGACGACGATCGTCGGTGATGTGCCCGACCTCGGTCAGGAACGAAACAGCGGTGTTCCACTCGTCTTCGGTCAAGCGCACGTCCCGAATGAATCCGTGCAGATGCCGCACCAGCGACGTCATCACCTGTTTCAGGCGTGGGTCGGTGCACTCACCGAACGAGCCGATGACGGTGTCCACCAGTCGTTCTTCGACGGCGGTTTGGGCTTCGGAGACGGTTTCGTCGGTCATACTCTCGCTCACTGTTCGCTCTCGTTCGGCCGCTCGCCGGCCCATGCTGCTCGAAGAATTGTGGTGACGGCCTCGCGGGTGACGGGACGGGGGTTTCCGTACGATCGGCTCGTCGCTTCCTCGGCGATCCGGTCGATGTCGCTCTCCTGCATGCCCAGTTCGGCCAGGGATCGGGGCGCGCCGAGGGTCCGGCACAGGTCCCACAGTCGTCGGGCCGGGTCTGCGGTGCCCGGTAGCGCCCGGGTCAGAGCTGCCACCGCTTCCGGCGCGTGCGACTGGTTGAAGGCCAACACGTGCGGAAGCACCACGGTATGGGTCGGAGCGTGCGGCAGATTCAGCGTTCCCCCCAGTGCATGACACAGCTTGTGATGCAACGACATCGTCGTGCTGCCGAGCGTCGCGCCGCACAGCCATGCGCCGTAGAGGGCGTCGCTGCGCCCCTGTGGGTCGGACGGATCGGCGACGATCACCGGGAGCGCGGATGCGAGTGCTCGTACCCCGTCCTCGGCCATCAGTGCGATGATCGGGCTGATGTCGGGTGCGTACAGCGCTTCCACCGCATGGGCGACGGCGTTGATACCGCTGGTCACCGACAACTCGACCGGAAGACCTGCCGTCAGGTCGGGGTCGTAGAGGACGCTGCGCGGCAATACCGCTGTGTCGCGACCGGTTTCCTTGAGTCCGTCGGTCGTCATGCCCCACACCGGTGTCATCTCCGACCCCGCGTAGGTGGTGGGCACGGCGACGATGGGCACACGGTGTTTCAGTGCGATGGCTTTACCGAGCCCGATCGCCGATCCACCGCCGACTGTCACGCAGCCGTCGGCCCCCAGGGACACGGCCTCCGCGCTGGCTCGGGCGGCCAGGTCGGCCGGGACGTGCATCACGGCATCCGAACGTATTCCTACACAACGATCCCCGAGGATGGATGCCACCCGGTCCGCGACGCTCTGCTGGCTCGGAGAGCACAGCACCAACACCCGGCGGAGTCCGAGGTGATCGAGTTCGTCGGCCACGCGCTCCAGAGAACCGGAGCCGAATCGCACTCGCATCGGGTTGGCCTCGTAGGCGAAGTCGCCGATCATCGCGACAGCACCGAGGTCAGAGCCTTCCGAAGTGCACCTTCGGGGTCGTCGACGAGTTCTTCTGCACGCCAACAGATGTGCTTGTCGGGACGCACGAGCAGCGCGCCGCTCTCGGACACCTCGCGAAGCCGAGCCCAGTCGAAGTACAGGTCGGTCACCTCGCGTCCCGGTCCGATGACGACGGCCTCGAGCGGCACACCGAGTTCCTGGGTGATTGCGGCCGCGGCCGCCTCCCACGCCGATCCGGCAACTCCGGTGATGAGCGTGAAGCGCTCGTAAGGCGCAAGGTCGAGCATTGCGCGCTTGTTCAGATGATCGCCCACCCAGGCGTGGGGAAGGTGAGATCCGGGCAGGGTGGACACCTGGTGGTACAGGTCGCGGTCACGTGCAGGTTCGGGCAGCGCCCCCTCCGATACGATGGCCGACGACGTGTAGAACTGTCCCAATTCCACTCCGTGCGCATTGAATTCGTAGTTCTTGGTCTCCATCGCGGCGGCGAGTGCCGTTCGCTTGGCAGCGCCGGCAGGCGTGTTCGCCTTGCGCTCTTCGATCTGTTCGATCATCTCAGCCTCGGTTTTCGCGTCGGTGACGCCCAGCGCGTCGAACAGGCCTGCGAATTCACGACTGGAACGATTGGCCCGCTCGACGATCCGCTTCGCCACCGGGGCTCGCTCGGCACTGTAGGTATCGAGCAAGGATTCACCGGCACGGCCCTTCAGTACCGCGGCGAGCTTCCACGCCAAGTTGTAGGAATCCTGGATCGAGGTGTTGGACCCCAGACCGTTGCTCGGCGGATGTCGGTGGATCGCGTCACCGGCACAGAACACCCGCCCCTTCTGCAGATGTGTGGCGTGGGCTTCGTTGTTGCCCCACAACGACGTTCCCGTGATCTCGACCTCCAGCTCCGGCATGCCCAGCAGGTTCCGGACGATCGCGATGGCGGCGTCCTCGTCCACTACCGGCGGCGGCACCGAGATGTCGAATCCCCAGACGACGAGCCACTCGTTCCAGGGCCGAACCATCCGCACCAGGCCGGCACCGATGCCGCCCACATTCGATCCGGGCTGAATCACCCAGTACAGCACCGACGGTCGATGCCCGACGTACTCGGCGATGTCGGCCTTGAACGTGATGTTCATCGACCCGGCGATGTCCATCGCACCCTCGAACGGCAGGTCGATGTCGGCTGCGACCTTCGACCGAGCCCCGTCCGCGCCGATGAGGTACTTGGCTCGGATCGTGTACCGATTGCCGGTCAGCCGATCCATCACGGACACACTCACTCCCGAGTCGTCCTGCACATGGGAAAGGTATTCGGTCGAGAACTGGGTCTGCGTTCCTCGCATCGTCGCGTTCTTCACCAGGATCGGCTCGAGGTAGGTCTGCGGGATGTCGACGGTCAGGCACGGAGATGCGAGCTGGTAGTCCGCCTCGCGGTCGGCACCCGTTCCCCACGTGCGGATTCGGCCGATCTCCTCGCCCGCGATGGACGTGCAGAACACCGTGTCGCCGACGAGTTCGTGCGGGGTCGCGTCGGCGAGCACCTGCTCGGCGATTCCCACGTCCCGGAAGATCTCCATCGTCCGTTGGTTCGTGATGTGCGCGCGTGGCGTGTTGGCCGTCCAGCGGTACTTGGTGATCATGATGTTGGGGATGCCGAGAGTGGACAGCAGCAGGGCCGCGGACCCGCCCGCCGGACCCGATCCGACGATGAGCACGTCGGTCTCCACCACCGAGGAATCGGGCAGTGCAGTCGCCTTCTGACCGTCGTCGAATACCGGCATCGGATCACCCTTCGTCGTGCCCGACTCTGGTCTCGGGCCCTACGACCGAGTGTCCTGCATCACGTATCGGGATTACCCGAATGCCGGCGAGGTCGGCGCAAATGAACAGACATGGCCGATTTTTTCGGGTGTCACCCGGCTGCCCTGGTGATCACGGCGTCGCGTCGGGCATCGGATGCGCGACGGCCGAATCTCGCGACGAACGACCGCGAAAAGTAAGTGGCCGACGTGAATCCGCACGAAAGAGCGATATCGGCGACCGTCATCGATGCGTCGAACTTGCCGGTGAGCTGCGCATGGGCCCGCTCGAGCCGACGTTCGAGGATGTACTTGGGCACGCTGGTGCCGTCGTCGGCGAACACCCGGGACAGGTGCCGGGCACTGATTCCGACCGCACGTGCCACCTGCGCGGCGGACAGCGACGCGTCGGACAGTCGCTGTTCGATGAACGATCGCGCCGCCGCTCGATGGGCCGAGTTCAGGTCTGCGCGAGCACCGGTGGTCAGCACCGAGACGAGTTCGAGGATCGCGCGCTCGTCCGGCGGTGTCGGGTCGCGTCGACTGGTGGCACGCCCTACCTGTCGAGCGAGTGCTGCGGCGTGCACGTTTCCGTTCGGCGAGAAGTCGAGCACCGTGGGTTCCGAGGGCACCGCCGCTCCCGTTACGTCCGCGAACACCGACCGCGGCAGCTTCAGCACCAGCTCCTCGAGCCCGTGCGAGAAGCCGCGCATGAACGCTCGGTCTGCGTCGAACACCAGCCCTTGCCCCGGGCCGACGGAGCGAATGCCGTCCGCGGAGTAGAAGAACGCATCGCCGACGAGGCTGAAGTACATCATCACGGAATCCGACGGCTGCTGTCTGATCAGTTCGGCGTCGCGCTCGACCACGTGCGAAGTTCCGATGACCCGAGCCAGGTCGACCGAATCGAGTCGAAGATTGGTACCCGTCGCCTCGAGTTGCTCGACCTCCAGCATGCGGCACCGCAGCCCGATGAGTAGGTCCGCGTTGTGTCCCTCCCAGCGCTCGATCCGCTCCTCGAGCGGGAGATCGAGGGTGGAGAACTCGACGGGAACGGGCATGGGCTCGATTGTCCTCCGCGTACGCCGGTTGCGTCGGCGATTTGCGGTCGAGGGTGGTGCGCTCAGTGTCCACAATTCGACCGCTGAGGCGGAATCCCGTGGTGGGAGTCGAATAGTGGGCGGTCAGCTCAGTCGACATCGACACGACTGCGCGGCGGACCAGTAGGCGCGCTTCTCCCTCCCTCCCGCAGGGCGACCACGGTCCATCCCGCTCCAACCAAGGACAAGGCCAATACAGCTCCAATTGCGATCATGCGACAACAATGGACTGGTTTTACCGTGAATAGTTCAGTCCAGTGTGCGAGAGTGGACTGCATGGACTCGTTCGACGCCACCGCGATCTCGGCCCCGGAGTTGGCAGCACGTATCGGCCCGTCGACGCTGCGCAACAGATCCGGTGGTCCGCTCTACCTCGAGATCGCCGACGAGTTGCGGCGGTTGATCGAGAACGGCGAGGTACCGGCTCAGACGCGGCTACCCGCCGAGCGGGCACTCTCGAACAGTCTGGACGTCAGTCGGGTCACGGTGGCGTCGGCCTATCGCCACCTTCGTGAAGGTGGCTGGATCAGCGCCCAACGGGGCTCGGGCACATACGTTTCCCCGACGGGGTCGATGCCGGCGTGGAGTTCCCTCGCCGGCGACCGTGACGGTGCCACAGTGGAATTGGTCAACGCGTCACCGTCGGCTTCTCCTCTGCTGGCCGATGCGTACAGAACCGCGGCCGAAAGGATTCAGGGCCGATTCGCGTCCGGCGGCTATGCCCCACTCGGGCTGTTCGAGCTCCGCGAATCGATCGCCGCCTACTACCGTGGGCGCGGAGTGCCGACCACGGCCGAGAACATCCTCGTCACCTCCGGTGCCACCGACGCCATCCATGCGGTGTTGGCGACATTCACCGAGCCGGGCGCCCGCGTGTTGGTGGAGCACCCGACGTATCCGGGTGTCGTCGAACTAGTCCACTCACTCGGCGGCCGATGCATCCCGGTGCCCATCGACCCGGACGAGACCGAGGCGTTCGTGCCGGCCGCAGACCGTGCCGCACGTCAAAGCGCACCGACCCTGGCCTATTTCATGCCCGACTTCTCCAATCCATCGGGAGCTCGACTGCCCCTCGGCACCCGCCGACAGCTGTCCGCGACGATGCACCGCCACGCAGTACTGACCATCGTCGACGAGGTGGCAGCGGACCTGTCGCTCGACGGGTCGCCCGACATCGAACCCTTCGGGGCGGCAACGCCGGATAGTGCGACGGTGACGATCGGGTCGACGAGCAAGACGGTGTGGGGTGGGCTGCGAGTCGGGTGGGTTCGCGCCGAGGCAGGGTTACTGGCGAGAATTGCCGCCACCTATGCGCGACGCCAACTCTCGACGTCCATTCTCGATCAACTCGCTGCGGTCGAGTTGATGGGCAAATACGACGAGGTACGCCGAGTGCGCGCCGACATATCGAGAGTCGCACGTGATCACACCGTTGCTCTGATACGAGATCGATTGCCCGATTGGCACTTTCGCGTTCCGGACGGCGGGCTCGCATTGTGGTGTTTCCTGCCCGACGGTCTTCGATCCAGTGCCCTTGTCGCCGAAGCTCAGTCGCACGGCGTGCTGTTGGCACCCGGACTACGGTTCGGGACGGGATATGCCTTCGACGACCGTCAACGAATTCCCTTCACTCGTTCACTTCCCGACATCACGTCCGCTGTAGATATTCTCGCGCGCCTGTCTGCGACGGGCAGGCCGACGGAGGTCGTCGCATCGAACAGGCCCGCGACCGTGGTCTGATCGACGCGGGCACCCGCGCCCTCAAGCCGGGTAGTACGTCAGTGCCGAAGAGCCTCGACGATCGACGCGATGCGACGGTCACGGGTGTCGGCGCGCTTGGCGTCGGCGACCGATCGTGCGTGTTCTTTTCTCTTCGACGGAGACAGTGCGTCGAATGCGGCGCGCACCGCGGGGTCGGCGTCGAGGGCAGTGGCGAGCTCGGCCGGTAGCTCGACGGTGCGCGGTTCGGCATCGAGTTCGATGGTCACGTCGACGGTGTCGCCGGCCTCGACTCCGAGCGTGGAGCGCACACTCTTGTTCAGGCCCAGCAGGTTCTCCCCGCCCATGCGCCCGATACGTCCTGCCACCGTCTGCCCACCGATCGTGAACCGCACCGGCGGCGTCTTGGTGCTGCCGAGTGACGCGACCTGGGCGTCGGTCAGCACGATCGCAGCCGCTGGGCCGCGAGGCTCGAGGACCGTGGTCAGTTGAAGAACCGTGGACGTCATCGGCACAGAATAGCCGCGACTACAGAGCTGAGTGTCCACAATTCGCGTCGACGGGCGGAATTCCGCGCGCCGACGCGAAAAGGGGACAGCCAGCGCACCTACCTGTCAGGACTCCGATTCGATGATGCGCTTGATGGCCGCCAGGGTGCGCGGAATGCCGTCGAGTGCAGCCTTGCTGCGGGTGTCGATCTGCTCCTGCGCGGAGTCTCCGAATTTGCGGTGGAAGAGAGCGATGCCGTCGGGCAGGAAGTTCCAATTCTCGGTCAGCCGGGTGCCGCCGTCCACAGCTTCGAGTGTGTATCCCCAGCGCACGAAGTTGTCGCCGACGACCCACGCGAATTCGCGTCCGGGCTCGGCCGCTGCGACGGTCGAGACCGTTTCCCAGGTGCGGTCGGGAGTGACGTTGCGTCCGGTGAACGTCGATCCCACACCGCCGCCGTCGGGTTCGTTCCACCAGCATTCCTGGCAGATCGGGCTCCATTCACCTGTTCGGGTGACGTCCGATACGACGGCATAGACATCCTCGGTGGATGCGGCGACGACGACGGAATCGGAGAATTCGAGTGTGGTCATGCCTCCATTGTCCCTCGAGCGTCGCGCAGCTCTGAGCAGCGTCGCTGCCGACAGCAGAATCGTTGGCATGCAGCGCTATTCGTGATCACACTCGAATCATGAGCGAGACACCCCGAATGTTCCCACCCGAACTGCGTGACCGACTGCTGCGTCATCGAATCCTCGTGCTCGACGGCCCACTCGACGACGACAACGGCACCGTCCTCACCACCCACCTGTTGACGATGGCGGCCGAGAATCCGTCGGCCGATATCGCCCTGTGGATTCACTCCCCTGGCGGATCGGTGCCTGCCATGCTCGCGATCCGTGACGTGATGCACCTGATTCCCTGCGACGTCTCGACGTTGGCACTCGGATTGGCCTGCAGCGCCGGTCAATTCCTGCTGTCGTCGGGAACACACGGAAAGCGCTACGCGCTACCGCATTCGCGGATTCTGATGCACCAGGGCTCGTCCGGTATCGGTGGTTCTGCTGTCGAAGTGGAGGTGCAGGCCAACGATCTTCGTCATACCCGCGATACGGTGCTCGGCCTCATCGCCGACGACACCGGGCAGACACGAGAACAAATATTCGACGACTCCTTGCACGATCGTTGGTTCACCGCGGACGCCGCGCGTGACTACGGGTTCGTCGACGCCATCGTCAGTTCGTTCGATCAGGTCATGCCTGCGCGTCGGGTGTCGTTCGGGATGGAGATGGCCCGATGAGTACGTACACCATTCCCAATGTCGTCACCCGTGATTCGCGCGGCGAACGCGTCGTCGACGTGTATTCGCATCTGCTCAGCGAACGCATCGTGTACCTCGGTACTGCACTGGATGCCGGTGTTGCGAATGCGATGATCGCGCAGCTGTTGCATCTCGAAGCCGACTCCCCCGATCAGGAAATCTCGATGTACATCAACTGCGAGGGCGGCGATACTGCGGCCATGTTGGCGATCTACGACACGATGCAGTTCATCGGATCCCCTGTCGCCACAACATGTGTGGGGCAGGCGGTGGCGGCCGGCGCGGTGCTGCTCGCCGCAGGTGCGCCGGGTCGACGTTCGGCGTTGACGCACAGCCGGGTGGTGTTGCATCAGCCTGCGGGGCAAGGGCGAGGCACCATTCCCGATCTCATTCTCGCTGCCGACGAGATCGTCCGGGTGCGCGCCGAGATGGAGATGATTCTGGCGAAACACACCGGACGCGATGCCGCGAAGATTCGGCACGATACCGACCGTGACCTGGTGTTGACGGCTCCATCGGCGCTGCAGTACGGCCTCGTCGACCAGGTGCTCGAGGGACGACGTCAGGCAGCCATCAACGTCGCATTGCCGCGGGACAGGTCGTGATGCGCCAGACCTGAAATTTCGGCCATCGACGTGCCGAGCGCCCCGACGACGGCCGCAAGGATCTCACTCGACGGGTCCTTGCGGCCGCGTTCGAGCTCCGAAAGATACTGCGGTGCAATGCCCGCGCGCGCCGCCGTGTCCGCGAGTGTGTCGCCGCGGGAGTGTCTGCGCTCGCGCAGCCGGCGTCCGACCACCTCACGCCACAGCGGTTCCACTGCGCGTGCTGCTCGGCGCTCATCGATTCGTATGACCTCGCCCATGATCGGAGCCTAAGCCTCGATTCCATGGAGGGTCGGCGATTCTGCTCAGAGCAGAGAACCTTCCGATCACCCAGGCTTCGTCCATTCGATGGTGTGCCTGAATCCGACGCGATGTCGCATCGTTGCTCCGGGCAGTATCGCGTCGACCGACCGCTTCACTTCGTCGAAACTGAGCACCGGGTCCTTGACCGGGAAGGGTGCCGGCGGCTTTCCCGCTGAGCTCGGCCAGGGATGGCCGACGAAGCCGATCAGCGGGTTGGTCACGATGGATACGGCGTCCCACAGCAGGTCCCGGGGACTTCGTGGCGCAGCCATACCCACGACGAGCAGCCGGCCGTTCGGCGCGAGAACACGCTCGACGTGGCGAAGCGTGTCGTCGATGTCGAGGTGGTGGAGAACGGCGATCATCGTGATCAGATCGACGGATTCGTCCGCCCACGAGTCCAGTTGGCGTTCGGTGACGGCCACATTGGTGACGTCGGAGCACGCAAGACCTGTGCGGCGGCGCATGTCGGAGTCGATGTCGACTCCGGTGACGTGATCGAAATACGTTGCGAGAGAGTGCACGAGACCGCCACGGCCACAACCCACGTCGAGTGCCTCGCGTCGTCGGCTCGGCAGGTTGGCGAGAATCCAGCTGTGGAAGTAGTCGTTGTGACTCCACGGATGCCGCGCGTTCAGCGCTTGTACCCATTGAGCCCCCTTGCCTCCGATCAGCGAGGTTCCCATTCGTCTGAGCATGCGTCGAGTATCCAGGTCGGTCCCCGGCCATTGCGCTTGAACATGTTCAAAAATGGGTCTACCGTCTTTTTTGAACACGTTCAGAAAACGAGGTGACCGCATGGCCCGCACATCCGAGACGCGCGACAAGCTGGTCGAAGTGGCTCTTCGGCTGTTTCGCGAAGAGGGGTTCCAGGCCACCACCATGCGCCGGATAGCCGACGAGGCCGGCGTGTCGCTCGGCAATGCGTACTACTACTTCGCCGGCAAGGACGAACTGGTCAACGAGCTGTATGTGGTGATCCAGCGCGATCACCGCGAACGTGCGGAGCAGGTCATCACCCAGGGCGGGTCGCTGTCGGAGAACCTGGCCGCGGTTCTGCATTCCGGCTTGGACGTCCTGACGCCGTATCACGCGTTCGGCGGCGCTTTCCTCCAGCTGGCGCTGCCGACGAGGTCCAGCTCCAGTCCGTTCTCCGAGGAATCCTCCGACGCCAGAGCCATGGCCATCGATCTGATGCGCACCACTCTGGATGCATCGAAGCAGAAGGTACCCGCGTCGCTGAACGATGCACTCCCGCTGCTGCTCTGGATGATCTACATGGGCGTCACGCTGCATTGGGTCACCGATTCGTCCGACAACCAGGCTCGCACCCGCACTCTGGTCGACGGGCTCGTGCCCGTCGTATCCAAGGCGGTCCGTCTCGCCCGACTCCCGGTAGCGCGCGGCCTGGTAGCCGATGTCGCCGCTCTCCTGAAACGAATGACCTCACCAGAAGGGTTGAGTCGATGACCGATTCACCATCGACCGTCGTCCTGTGCGGTGCCTCCGGCTACATCGGCGGGTATCTGCGCAGCTACTACGAGGACCGCGGCATCGGCGTCAGGACGGTCGGACGCGGATCGTCCAGCGATGCACCATGGTCCGACCATCGCGGCCTCGTCGAGATCCTGAACGGGTCCGATCTGGTGGTCAACCTCGCCGGCCGCTCGGTGAGCTGTCGCTACAACAAGGCCAACGCCGACGCGATCATGTCGTCGCGAATTCAGACGACAGCCCAGCTCGGGCGTGCCTTGGCACAAGCGCAGAATCCGCCGGCGCTGTGGGTCAACGCGAGCACCGGAACCATCTATCGCGATGCCCGCGACAGGTCGATGAGCGAACGGGACGGCGAACTGGGATCGGGCTTCTCGGTCGAGGTGGCCAGGTCGTGGGAGCGCGAACTGTTCGACGCCGACGTGTCGATCCGCAGAGTGGCACTGCGGTTGTCGATCGTGCTGGGCGCGGGCGGCGGGGCGATCAATCCGATCATCGATCTGGCTCGAGTGGGATTGGGTGGCCGCATGGGTGATGGTGGCCAGATGTTCAGCTGGGTTCACGTCGATGACGTCGCTCGGACTCTCGACCATCTGTACGCCACCTCGAACATCGTCGGACCTGTCAACGTGGCGACACCGTTCCCGGTGACCAACGAGGTTCTGATGCACCAGGTTCGGTCTGCTCTCGGTCGCGATCACGGACTGGCGACGCCGGCATGGCTGCTGAAGCTGGGCGCACGGGTGATCCGAACCGAACCCGAGCTGGTCCTCAAGAGCCGGTGGGTCGAGCCGCAGGTGTTGACCGACACCGGGTTCGACTTCCGATACCCGACGTTGGAGGGTGCGTTGGCCGACATCGCATCTCGGACGCGACCCGGCCTGCTCCCCGTCGCACTCGGCTGACGGGGAGCACCGAGCGCTACACCAGGGACGCCGAGAGGCCGCCGTCCAAAATGTAGTGACTGCCCGTGATCCATGTTGCGCGGTCCGAGGCCAGGAACAGCGTCACTTCTGCGATGTCCTCAGGTGTTCCCAGCCGTCCCTGCTTGGCGGCGACCAGATCACCGAACGGGATCTGAGTTGCCGCTTCGAAGTCCGGAACGAGTCGTTCGACCATGGCGGTATCGGCGAACCCGGGGCATACCGCATTCACGCGTACTCCTGCGGCACGCATCTCGATGGCCGCGACGCGTGTCAGCTGAATGACGGCTGCCTTTGTGGCGCAGTACGACCCGAGCAGCGCCGTGCCGCCGACACCGGCCAGCGATGCGATGTTGACGATGTTGCCCTTCGACTCGACGAGCGCACCGATCGCGGCTTTCATCACCAGGAATGTGCCGCGCACATTGACGGCGTAGATCTTGTCGAAACTCTCGGTGGACTGCTGCAGCAACGGGGACGAGACCTCGATGCCCGCGTTGTTGACGACGATGTCCAGTCCGCCCAGAATCTCGACCGCGCCGGCGACGGCTCCCTGTACCTGGCTCTCGTCGGAGACATCGCAGTTGGCGGTGCCCTCGGCACCGATTTCCTGGGCCGTCGTCGCTGCGACACCTTCGTCGATGTCACTGACCACGACGCGCGCGCCCCGCTCGATGAACATCCGGGAGATGGCCTTTCCGATTCCGGCACCGGACCCGGTGACGAAGACTCGTTTGCCCTCGAACTCGCTCATACTGTGCTTCCCTTCGCTGGTGACGGTGCAGACATCGTGCTGCGTACTTCGGTCTTGAGGATCTTTCCCACCTTCGAGCGGGGCAGATCGGTCCATATCTGAATCTCTTTGGGAGCCTTGACGCTCCCGATCCGCGCCTTGACGTGTGCGATCAGATCCTCGGGGGACGCGTCGCGACCGGGGCGCAGAAGCACTGCAGCCGTAACTCGTTCACCCCACTTGTCGTCGGGAAGGCCGACGACTGCGCATTCCTTCACCGAGGCATGCGACAGCAGGGCCTGTTCCACCTCGGCCGAGTACACGTTGAATCCTCCGGTGATGATCATGTCCTTGGCACGATCGACCACGTAGAGGTAACCGGCTTGATCGAGGTACCCGATGTCTCCGGTGTGGTGCCAGCCGTGAGCGCCGACTTCGGCTGTGGCATTGGGATTCCGGTGATAGCCCTGCATCACGAGAGGTCCTCGAACCACGATCTCGCCGCGCTCCTCGCGATCGAGCAGGCGGCCGTCCTCGTTCATGATCGCCACCGTCGTCAGTGGCGTCGGCTTGCCCGCCGAGGTCAACCGTTCGACCGCGATGGAACCGTCACTCCGGAAGTGATCGGCCGGTGCGAGCGTCGCGATCATGTTCGGTGCCTCGGTCTGCCCGAAGAGCTGCCCCAGCACCGGCCCGATTCGGGTCAGCGCCTCCTCCAACCGTGTCGGTGACATCGGCGCAGCCCCGTACCAGAGGCATCGGAGCGACAACAGATCCCGCGTGTCGAGGTCGGGGTGGTCGAGTACCCCGTAGACGACCGTCGGCGGCAAGAATGCGTGCGTGATCCGGTGGTGCTCGATGAGCGAGAGAAACTGGCCGATGTCCGGAGCCGGCATCACGACCACGTGGCCACCCAGGCTCAGGATGGGGAATGTCAGTACCCCCGCCGAATGGGTCAACGGTGCCAGTGCGAGGTATCGGGGCCGGTCCCCGAACGGGTAGCTCATCAGTGCCGTCGCCGTCGAGGTCATCATGTTCTCTTCGGTGAGTCTGACGCCCTTCGGTTTTCCCGTCGTTCCGCCGGTTCCGGCGATCATGGCGAGCCCGTCGGCCGGTCGCCTGTCGACGACCGAGTCCGAGCGGTGTTCGACGAGCCATCGGTCGTACGACAGTGCTCCCGGCACGTCGCCGTCCAGGCAGACCAGCCATTCCAGTTGCGGCAGCTGGTCTCTGATGCGGCCGACCAGATCCGCGAATGCTTTCTGGAAGAACAGGAGTCGGCACCCGAACAGATCGAACAGTTGTCGATTCTCGTCGGCCTCGTTTCGCGGATTGATCGGACACCACACTGCGCCTGCGCGGGAGATTGCGAAAACGCAGGTCAGGGCGAGAGGGTCGTTGCCGGAGAGCACCGCAATACGATCCCCGGTCTCGATACCGTTGTGTTGCAACGCTCCGGCGATGGAGACCGTGTCGTCGTACACCTCGCCGTAGCTCTTCGAGGTGTCAGCCATGGTGAGGCAGGGGGCGTCTCGGCCCAGGGACATGCCCTTGTCGAGGTAGTCGGATAGCCGCATCGGCCGGGTCCTCAGCTGTGTGCTGTGACGACGGGGTCGAGCACCAGACCGAAGGCGCGGAGCACGCCGAGCAGTTCGCGGTGTCCGAACGCCTGGCAGCTCGAGGCGAATCCGACCTTCTTGGGCGGCCCCTGCAACACGTGTGCCGCTGCGAATGCGTTGAGCAGAGCGGTCTGCTTGTAGTTGCAGTTGCCGTGAATCACCGTGTGCACGCGTCCGAGTGGGCCCGATGCGTAGACCGAGTCGAGGGAGGTGTTGATACGGGGATTCTCCCGCGGCGGTGTCTCACTGCGCACCGACGCCGACACCGTATCGATGATGTCGTACTTCTCGGCGTCGGTCTTGCCTTCCATCTGCGCCATTGCGCCGGCGATGATCTGAGGCACGGCGAGCATAAGCGGCTTGTTCATCACCCCGCCGTAGGCGCGTGCGTTCGCGACTCGGGGATCGTTCTTGAACCACACCGGATGCGACGTACCGCCCCACGGCAGCGCCAAGCCCAGATCGTGCTGGCCCGGCACGACCACCTGGAACACCCCGTCGTCGGGCCATTCCACGTACTCGTTCTGTTCGAGGTAGTACGCCTTGGAGAAGGCGGCATTGGTCAGGATGGTGTTGGTCGACGCGACCGTCGGATGTCCCTTCCAGAAGACCTCGATGTCGAGGGTGTCGAGACCCGGGGTCTCGAGGCAGATGTTGGCTGCGATCTCGCCGATGCTGTACATCTGCGCCAAACCCGGTGTCAGAACGATGTTTCGGGCCGCGAATTCTGCGCCGTATTTCTTCTCGGCATCGATGATCCAGTCCTGCTCACCGGTGGTGTCGGTGTAATGCGCACCGATCTCGATGCATGCCTGTGCCACCTCGTGTCCGAACCGCGAGAACGGACCGACCGTGTTGAGCACGATCTCGGCTCCTCGAAACGCCTCTGCCAGTGCGGAAGCCGTGTGCTCGACCTCCACAACGTCGTACTCGACCGTCTCGACGCCGGGGACGGCGTCGACGATGCCCTTGACTCGGCTTTCGTCGCGGCCGGCGGCCAGGAAGGGAATGTTGTACTCGCGCAGGTATTCGCAGATCAGTCGCCCGGTGTATCCCGATGCCCCGTAGACGACGACGCGCTTGTCGGTTGGCATGAAGAGTCCTCTCGTGATCGGCCGTCGTCGGACGGGCCGAGGTTGATCGAGCCGTGAAGCACCGGAGGCAGGTGTGCATCCACCCCTCTGACGTGTGCTGCGGATCACACTAAGTTAGAATTTGTACACACGTCAAGGTTTTTCTTGACGACTGCCCAGAATCCGGTTTTCAACGGCTCGGGCATACACTGATCAGCGAAACGCCGCGCGGAAAGGACACCGAACATGACCCAGACGGTCGATCCGCGCGCGCGCATCGAGGAACGCGCCCGCAACAAGTTCGAGTCCAAGCGAACCGAGCTGGCCGAGGCGACGCTCCATACGCTGGCCGAGCTGGGGTACGCCCGCACGTCGTTGCGGGAGATCGCGCAGAATTCCGAGTACTCGCACGGCGTTCTGCACTACTACTTCACCGACAAGCTCGACCTCATCACCCACGCAGTTCGCCAGTACGAGGCCATCTGCGTCACCCGGTACGACGAGGTGGTGGCCAACGCCGTCGACGCCCCCGGCCTGTACGCGGACTTCGAGACGAAGTACTTCGCCACCCTGGTGGCTGATGCCGGAATTCATCGACTCTGGTACGACCTCCGCAACCAAGCCCTGTTCGACGGTTCCTTTCGAGGCGACGTCCTGGACATCGAGGAACGTCGCGAAGACATGATCTGGCGCGTGGTGACAAAGTACTGCGAACTACGCGGCTCCGAATCCGCCCTCGACCGCCCCTCCGCCTACATCCTGCTCGACGGGATCTTCCAACGCGCCTTGCTGCACCATCTGGCGGGCAACACATCCGAAGTCGACGCAGCCCGAGCGCAATTGACGGCCGCGTTCGCGGTGTTGGACCATCCCAACGTCACGACTTCTTGATCTTCTCCAACGGGTAAGTGCCGACCACCACGACGACGAAGACGTATGCGGCCAGACCGGCCAGCTCCCAAGTCGTTCTTTCACGGTGAAAGTCGGAGCCGATCCATACGATTGGCACCACAGCCATCACGGAACTGACCGTGCACCAGATTCCGACCGATCGATTGGCTCGTGCACGCAGTCGGGGTGTCGATTTCACCGCGTCCGACACTCGTGCACCGTAGTAGTCGGGATTCGTTGCCCTGCCTCGGAATCCGACGGATGCCGCGTACGCGAACACGACGAAAGACAGGAGCAGCATCAGCATCAGCACGGTGTTCATGGGCTATGTAGCGGACGCTCGACGTCGACTCTTCAGTTCACGGTAATTCCGAATCGTGTTGGAGCAAGCCCATGCCGCGATGAGCGGCACCAGGAATCCGGCTGACGCGGTAGCGGTCACGAACACCAGAACAACGACGGTGTAGGCAATCAGTGTCACCACCACCGCGTCGACTTTCCGCCCGATCGACGACCCCGGTGTGACGACGATTCCTGGGAACCTCGGAGAGTCGGCCAGTGTGCGAACTGCCGCAACACATGCAGCGAGACCGCCCACGACCAGGAACGAGAACAGCAACACTTCACCGAAGCCCGTGTCGGCCCAGTCTATTCGTGGGTCGAAGATCCCGTGGATCAGCGATGAGAGGGTGGGCACCGACGCGAAGTACCCCAGATACAGCAGCACAATGGGTCCCGCGAGCCCTGCTACCGCTCCCCGATCGGCCATACCGAACGGTATCAAATCGGGGCGACGTCAGCGGGAAGTTATTTCTTTCGTTTCGATCACCGTCGCGAACTCGCCGTGCAGGTTGGTTGCCGTGATGGCAGACAGTGTTGCGGCAGGCACGACTGTCCCGTCGGGCGCGACGCGATCGAAGGTATGCGTCGCGTCTATGACGAAGTAGGTGTCGTAGCCGAGATTCCCGGCCATCCTCGCGGTGGTCTCGCAACAGTGATTGGTGGTGATTCCGCAGATGACCACCTGGTCGATGTCCTCGCCGCGTAGCCAGGCGTCCAGATCGGGAGTTCCGTAGAAGCTCGAATTGACGCGTTTGCGAACGAGCAGATCCGGAGTCCCGTCGAGCATGTCCTTGAAGCGATGCCCGTCCTGCGTCGGCGACAACGGCGACTGCGGATTGTCGGAATCGTGCTGAACGAATACCACGGGCCAAGCCAGAGATCGCCAGAACTGAACGAGCTCAGCAATATTGGCCTCGCACGACGGGTTGTCCCGCGGACCCCAGAATTCCGTATCGTCGAAACCGGCCTGCACATCGACGACGATAAGTGCAGGTCGGCTGAGGGACATCGATAGAGCCGTCATTCTGACCAGACTAGTCGCGAACACAGGCGCAAACCATCATGCCGGGCGGCCCCTTACCCACCCTCGTTTCCGTTCGATCAGCACACGGTAGTGCACGGTAAGCTGTGCACCGTTCTGCGTGAATTGTACTGAGCTGCACTGTGACCGAGTGAATGCCCGGAACGCTGCTCACCACGCAGGAGAAGGGCCGGAAGACCGCCGACCCGCGGTACGTGCTCGCCTCGACCGAAAACTACCTACTACCCGGCATTTGGCATGCTATTCCACTAGGTCGAACTCCCAATTGACGCGTTGGATCTCCAAATCCACCAACCGAATCTGCTTGGCAACATCATCTGCGGCAGAACGTAATTCGGCAACCGGAAGAGCTGCGACGTAGACCAATTCCGACCTCAGTTGACGTGGGCCGTATCTGTGCTCCTGGTTGCGTCCCGATGCTGCGTCCGCGGCCGCAGAGATCGCCTTGTGTCGCATACGCAGCACGTCGCGGGACGCGAGCGCATCGGTGATGGTTCCATCCCGCACCGCGGCAGCACTGTTGGTTCGGTTGATCCTACGGATGAGAACTTCGAGACGATCGAGCGCAGAATTGTACTCGGACAACAAGATCCCTGCATCCTCAGCCGGTGATTCACCGTCTTGGTGGCGAGCGTTCGCCAGAATCCGAACCTTCAGATGTTCGGTGCGCTTGATCAGTTCCCCTCGTTCAGCGAGGGCCTCGGCAAGCTTCATGATCTGCACCTCTGTGTAGTGGAACCGGAGGTGGGATAGCTACGGGCGCTCATGCGCCTTTCGACGTGTCGAATGTGTTCATGACTCAAGAAGTACCACAGTTCTGTGGCCGGCGATAGGCCTGCTTTCAAGATCCGGTTGGGAAATCAGAACGCCCCGGGTGGATGCTCGTCGAGCACCCACCCGGGGTTTCAGTCGAATTATCGCGTCGCGAGTTCGTAGATTAGTAGTCCGGAGAGCGAGAGGATGGAGAGGAAGCCGAGACCTCCAATGATGTTCTTCCACCAGGTGTTGCGGAGTTCGCCCATCAGTTCTCGGTTGTTGCTCATGACGTAGAGCAGGAAGCCGAGGAACGGCGCGATCAGCACGGTCAACGCTTGCGCGAAGATTATGAGCTGCACAGGCGATTTGGTGAAGATCAGCGTGATGGCCAGTCCCCAGGCAAGGATGGCCGCGCTGGTGCGTTTGGCGGTCATTGTGCTGGGTGACGGGCCCTTGCCGAGTGCGTCCGAGAGCATCGTGCCGCCGGCGGTTGCGTTGGCGACCATGGCCGAGAAGGCAGCACCGGACAGGCCGAGGGCAAAAATGGTCGATCCGACGGGTCCGGCGATGGGCTCGAAAATCTTGGCGAGGCCGACGAGTGTCTGCGCTTCTGCATTCTGTCGACCGAGCACGGCCGCGGCGACGATGATTACCAGAGACGTCATGATTCCGGGAGCGATGATGCCGGGGATGGTGTCTGCGATGGTCGTCTGCTTGTACTGCGCGCGGGTGCGGCCGCGTTCGTGGGTGCCGTACGAGGTGAAGAAGGCGGCGTTGAGCGAGAAGTTGGTGCCCACCAAGGCCACGACGAGGAGCGCTCCTCCCGGGGGGATGCTGGGGACGACACCGCTGACCGCTTCGTACCAATCGGGCTTGGAGATGACGGCACTGATGATGAACGTGGCACCGAGGAGTCCGACGATGACCAACAGGACGCGCTCGACGGTGCGATAGACGTTGCGGAACAACAGGATCAGGCCGACGAATGCGGTACACACTGCCGACCAGATCAGCGGTGATCCGCCGAATACCATCGAAAGCCCGAGGCCGGAGCCGACGGCGTTACCCACCGAGAAGCACAGCGTGATGATGAAGACGCCGAATCCCGCAGCGACACCGACCTTCTGGCCGAGGACGTCTTTGACGGAGCTGATCATCGATTTCGGGGTGCGAATGCCGAGCCGGACACTCATGTCCGCGTACACCAGCATGAACACCGTCGAGAGCACGATGACCCAGATCAGGCTGTAGCTGTACTTGCTGCCGGCTTCGACGGCGCTGGCGAGGTTGCCGGGGCCGAATTGCCATGCACCGGCGATGAATGCGGGGCCGGCCATCGCGATCGTGCTCAGGAAGGCTTTCCATTTGCCGGAGCGGGGTGCGGGAGTTTGCGAAGTTCGCACGGCTGCGGACGGTACCACCGGTGTTGCGTGGTGCTGACTCATTGCGAGCCCTTTCTCGAAGCACTTTTCGAGCCGGCGACGTGGCGCACGTCTGCTGTCGGCCTGATGTGGCAAGGGGCGAATACGTGGGGTGGATCTGATGCAGAGCTCGGCAGTCCAACCGAACGGACTCGACCCGGTCCGCGTGTGCGGTGATGCATGCCGAAAGAAGTGGTGCTCGGTACCCTTCCGGGCCGTAGCGGCTACTACGGAAGGGCACCGAGGGTAGGGAGTGACCGTCGACCGGGTCAGACCAGCGCAGGTACTACCGAGCCGAGGTTCGCGGAATCGAGTGCCGCTGCGATCTCCTCGTGGGCACCCGCAGCGAGCGGAAGCAGTGGTGAACGCACGGTGGCGTGTTCGAGGATGCCGCGGTGCACGAGGCCTTCCTTGAGGGCGACGGTGCCTTCCATGTGGGATCCGCGGTGGTAGACGTTCGCGGTGACGGGCAGCAGACGGTCGTGAATGGCGCGCGCGGCCGGGTAGTCCTTGGCCTTGCCTGCCGCGATGAGTTCGACGAGCGGCTCGGGTGCGAGGCCGCCGTACCCCACCAGCAGGCCGTCGACGTCGAACATGGTGTGCAGCAGGTACTCGTCGTGGCAGCTGAGGATCTGCAGTTCGGGGTTCTCCTTGCGCAGCACCGGAATCTCGCGATCCCAACGACGCATGTTGCGGACACCGTTCTTGGTGGCGAAAACGCCCTCCTGAGCGGCAATTTCGAGCTGGGTGTCGAGGTTGTACGTCGCCTTGGTGACGTCGGGGTACTGGAACAGGATGAGCGGCAAGCCTGAGCCTTCGTACAGTGCCTTGTACCGGTCCTGCGGCGCACCGTCCTGGTATCCGAAACGCAGCCATCCGTGCGACGGGTAGACCAGACCGGCGGATGCACCGGCGTCGACTGCACGCTTGGCTTCCTCGACCGATACGGCTGTGCCCTCACCGGTGATGCCGGCGACGATCGGGAGCTTGCCGTCCACCGAATCGCGGAACGCACCGATGACCTTGGCCTGCTCGGCCTGCGTGAGGAACGTGCCCTCGCCTGCATGGCCGAGGACGACCAGGCTCTTGACCCCGTCGACATTGCCGAGCCACGACCCGAGTCGCTGTATCGCGTCGTAGTCGACCTCGCCGTCGCGGGTGAAGGGCGTGATCGGTGCCGGGCTGAGTCCGCGGAGATCGAGTGAATTCATGGTGACGTCCTTTTCGAGAGGCGGTTGGGAACGTTGTCGGGAACGTTTGCATGACGCTAAACCCGCGACCCCGAATGTGTCAACCATCACTTCGCCGACCGAGAGGTGACAGGGCTCGCACCCGGCACCGACCCCTCATGCAACACTTCATGCAAACGTTCCTGGGACGTTTGCATGTGCGATCAGCTGGGGATCGGTAAGTTCGGTCCTGTCGTGCGATCGGGCCGATCGATCAAGGAGGTGTGGATGCGTCCCACTCGAACCGGGCTCTCGGCGGAACGGACGGACGTCGTCACGCTCCGCGACGTCGCCAAGGCGGCGGGCGTCAGTGTGTCGACGGTCAGCCGCGTACTCGACGACCGCGTCGCCCCCTCCCGTACCGCGACGGCCGTCCGGGTGCGAGAGATCGCCGAGCAGCTGGGCTATCGGCGCAACACGTTCGCGTCCAACCTCAGGCGCGGTGCAACGGCGACCATCGGAGTGTTGGTTCCCCGCCTGTCCGACACCGTCATGGCCCTGATGTTCGAGGCGATCGATCGGGCCGCGGGTAAAGACGGCTATCACGCCATCGTCGCGACCAGTGGCGACGATCCCACCGACGAGTGGAACGCCGCGCAGTCCCTGCTCGAACGCAATGTGGACGGCGTCGTTCTCGCCACCAGCCGAACCGACGATCCTCTCCCCAGCCACCTGCGCGACAACGGCATTCCGCACGTTCTCGTCCTACGAACCGACGGCAAGAGTCCGTCGTCCATCGGCGACGACGAGACAGGCGGGTATCTGGCAGTTCGACACCTCATCGATCTGGGCCACACCGACATCGCGGTTCTGACCGGCCCGCTGTTCACCTCCAGCGCGGTCGGACGGCTCGCGGGTGCCCGACGTGCTCTCGACGAGGCCGGCGTGTCACCGAGGTCGGAGTGGACTGTCGAAACCGGTTACGGAATCGAAGCGGGCGCGCGCGCAGGACACGAATTGTTCGACGCCACAGAACGTCCCACCGCGGTCTTCGCGGCCAACGACAATCTGGCCCTCGGCGTGTTGTCCGCAGCTCACCGCCACAATCTGGCCGTCGGCGTGGACCTGTCCCTCGTCGGATACAACGACATTCCTCTCGCCCAATTGCTGCCGGTGCCGTTGACGTCGGTGCGTACCGCGTTCGATCAGATCGCCGGCACCGCGATGGATCTGTTGATCAACGGAACCGATGACTCGGCGGCCGTACACAAAGCACTCCCCACCCTGATACCCAGGCAATCGTCGAGCCGAGCAATCCGATGACAAAACGTACCGGTCTGTCCGTGTCGAGCTCCTTGTATCAGGTACAACGATCTATCGTGTAGGCCATGACGACGTCCAGTTTCCGGCCGCTCTACGCGCGGTCAGACTCGGACGTGCGCGCAGGGAACGCCCAGAAGACGGCCATCCGGGAGACGCAGCCGGAAGTGCACGCGACGGGCGTCGGCCGGCTCGGTTGGCGCTGGTTCCTCGCGTCGGCCATCGCCGCGTGCGTCGCGGTCGTTGCGCACGCCTACTTCTTGGGATGGACGACCCCCTTCGGTCTGTTCGGCAACGGAATCGACACCATCGTCTATCGACACGGTGCGTACGTCGTTCAGCATGGCGAGCCGCTCTACGAGTTCGCATTGTTCGACATTGGCCTACCGTTCACCTACCCGCCCTTCGCGGCGTTGGCCTTCGCCTCGCTCGCCCTCCTCTCGGTCACGAGCGCTGTGACGGTGGTCCAGGCGATCAATCTGTTGCTGATCTACGTGGCCGTGGTCGCGAGCTGGCGTGCGCTCGGATATCGAAGCGCAACAATGTATCTCGTCAGTGTCGGATTGGCAGTGGCACTGACGTGGCTCGAGCCCGTCCGCATGACCATCTGGCTCGGCCAGATCAATATGCTTCTACTAGTTCTCGTTCTGCTCGATCTCACCCGCCGCGAGGGCAGTCGGCTCCGCGGCGTGGGGGTCGGCATCGCTGCAGGACTGAAACTGACGCCCGCATTCTTCGTGCTTCATCTACTGGCACAGAGACAATGGCGAGCAGCCGTCACGGCGATCGCCGCGTTCACGGTGACCGTGCTTGCAGGACTGATCGTCATTCCCGCCGATTCGTGGAGATTCTGGACGTCGACGATGATCGACTCGGAACGAATCGGCGCACTGGCCTCACCCGCCAACCAGTCGATCCATGGCGCGTTGGCTCGACTGTGGCCGGGCAACACACCTCCCTTCGCTGTGTGGCTGGTGCTGGCCCTCGTCGTCGCCGCCCTGGCGCTGTGGGTGGCGGCACGCGCACAAGCAGCCGGAAAGACGTTGCTGGCCCTGACGATATGTGGAATGGCGACTCCGATGGTCTCGCCTTTCGCGTGGGGCCATCACTGGGTGTGGTGCATTCCGCTGACCGTCCTCGCCCTCGACTACGCCAACCGACACCGAACCTGGTGGAGTTGGCTGGCCCCGATCGCCGTGACCACGCCGATGATTGCCTGGTACTTCACCGACTACCGCGGCATCAAGGCCATCGGAATCTTCATGTTCGAGGGCTCCCCCGCCTTCGAGTTCGCCGTCCAATTCACCTATCCCGCGGTGTTTCTGGCGACCCTCGTCGTGGTTTTCGTCGGCCTGAGGATCAGGCCCACTGCGGGCCATGACGATGCTCGCCAATAGGCGCACACGCGTCCCACAGATCCGGTGACCGTCCTGCTCACCGGGGATGGGCAGCGATCATCTCTGTACATCTACTGCCAAGGACATTGACGCTACATCCGGCCGTGTCCGAGCCCCACCCAGATTTCCAAACCGACTCGTCTGTCGAAATCGCGAGGACAGCGCTACGATCTTCGATACAACGGACCGAGCGGTCTTGGACATGGAGGGACACAATGCCGTATTTCGGTTTGCTGGTCATGCTGCTGTGGGTGTTCTGTCTGATCGACGCGATCACCGCAGACGAGGGTGGCATCCGCTATCTGCCCAAGATCGTCTGGATTCTGCTCATCGTCTTCCTCCCGTTCGCTGGGTCGCTGGCCTGGCTCGTTGCGGGCCGGCCCGTCGGTGCCGGGATTTGGGGAGGTGCGGGCGGGTCCGGTTACGGTCGCGCGAGCAACTCCGCGTACCCCGAGTACGAGACGCGGCCGGGTCGTCAGGCCGCCCAGAATCCGGATGCGGACGCCGAATTCCTCCGGCAATGCCGCGAACGCGCCGAGGAACAGCGACGCATCGAACGCGAGCGTCGTAAGCGCGATCTCGGGTTCTAAGACGCTGCTACTCGACAGGATCGTGGGAATGCGCTCGATCGTTCTGATTCTCACCACCCTCGGCTTCGTGGTGGGGCTGCTTCCCATTGGCGGTCACCTCGTCGAGCTGGCGTTGGCCCCTGACATCGCATCACCCGAGATCTATTACGGCACGTACACGCCGCTGTCCGGAGTCACGATGAATTCGGACTACGTGAATGCGCTGGACCTGTCCTTCGAGGTGCGGTCACGCATTTGGTTGTGGCTGTGGCTCGCTCCGTTCGCGGGATCGGCGATAGGAGCGGTCCTCGCCGTTGTTCTGTACTGCAATGGTTTTCGTATCACACGCAGGCGCGACGCCGACTAGCGATCAGCGCTGTATCGCAGGCGAGTCGATGGCTCCCCATCTCGACGGTGGCAGCACGATGAATCTGGCCTTGCCTATCACGTTCTCGATGGGGACCGTTCCGCCCAGTTCGTCACGGGAGTGTGCCCTCGAATCTGCTGAGCCGCTTCGATTGTCGCCCATCATCCACAGATTGCCGGACGGTACGGTCACCGGCCCGAAACAGCGACCGGACTGCGGAACTGTTGCGCAGTTGAGTGTGTCCGCGTCGTAGGGGAAGTCGAACGCGACGTAGGGCTCGTCGAGCGGCTGCCCGTCGACCTCGACTCTTCCTTGCACATCGCAACACTGGACGGTTTGCCCGCCTGTTGCGATCACCCGTTTCACGAGGTCGTTCTCGTCGGGCGCGACGAGTCCGGCCCACGATCCCGCGTCCTGCAACGCCTTCACTCCTGCGTTGCTCGATCGGCTAGACGTGTATCCCCTGTTCCACGACTCCGTCGGAGCCTTGAACACCACCACATCACCCGGCTGCGGATCTCCGAATCGAAACGTCATCTTGTCCACCACGATTCGATCGCCGGTACAACCGGGACAGCCGTGCAGCGTGGGTTCCATGGACTGCGACGGGATGAGATAGACACGGCCGACAAAAGTTTGCAGCAGCACACTCAGTAACAATGCGACCACGACCAGAACCGTCAACTCTCGTAACCAGGACGGCACCCGACGACGGGTCGCATCGGAATTCGCAGCGGCAGTCATACCAGCAGCCTAGGGCCACAAGTTTGCGTATCGTACTGAGCATGTTGTTTCTCGGCCTCCTGATCGCCGCCATCAGCGCGGCCACGATGACTGTCGCGACGCTGCAGCTGTCACAGGTGAACGAGGGCCACTATCTGCCGATGACCATAGGCAAATTCGCAGTTCGTTCACCGGGGACAGTGACGGCCCTCCGAGTGGGTGCGCAGGCCATCGCGGCCGTGGGTGCATGGATAGTGGCTGTAGCGGTCCACAACCTGACGACTGCTTCTGCTGCCCTCGTGCTTCCAGCGGCGGCCCTGATCCTGCCGATCGCCATACCGGTACTGGTGATCACCGCCCAACACAACCGGAGCCTGACGACGTCGGGTATCTGACGCCGATTCACCTACCCACCATGTTGTTTCGGTTCATACTGGGCCGGTGAAACTTGTCGGAGTGAGCGCGGTCGTTGTGGTGTTGCTCGCGTGCGCCTGCTCCCCCGTCGAAGTGGACGTGCCGAAGTCGCCGGTCGCATCGATCAGCCCGACGCAATTCGCCTCTCCGCCACCGCCCATCACCGACGATGTCCCGACCGCAGCCCAGTTGACGGCTCTGTTCGCAGCGAGCGTGGACTACTCGATTCGCGAAGAAGATCGAGCTCGATTGTTCGACGGGCCGGCCGAGAACAACGTGCGGCTCGCACGCGCCTGGGGCGCTCAGCCGGATCCGCAACACATCGAATTCACAACCGTCGCTTCGACCGGTCCCGATTCGGTGGAGGCCATGGGTGTCGGAACTTTCCGGAGCATGGACAGTTATCCCGTCGGACCGATGTCATTCGTGCGATACGACAATCAGTGGAGAGTTCCGCGTGATATCGCCTGCCTCTTGGTGGGCGCGTTCGACGGCCCTGACGCCTGTCGGTGAGCGTGTCCTCGGCGCGTTCACCGGTTCGGACTGAACCGCTCCAGCCGGAGTCAGTTGACCTCGGGCGCAAGGAAGTACGCGAACACGTAACTGATTGCAGTCAACGCAATTGTCACCATCAGCTGTATCGGCGGCTCCGCGCTGTCCGACGCGACCATCCCCGAGGCAGCGCTGGCCCATGCAGAGAGCCCGGCAACGAACAGTGTCACCACTGCCGCAGTGCACAGGGCAAATCGGTGTCGCCATTGTGTGCGACCGCTCGGTGGCCACGGCACCGCAGTCTTCAGTGCGTACTTTCCGCCGACCACCGCCGCGAATCCCACCAGCAGTCCACCGATTGCACCGAGTACGGCTGGGAGAGTCAGATCCAACCACTTGCCATCGATGACCGGTGCGATGAGTACCGCAGACGTGACTGCCCCGCTCCCCGCGGCCACGCACAGCTCTCTGCCGACCCAGTCCATGGGGCTCACCCAAACACATGGCCTCACCACCCTCGAATCGGGTGCAGCTGACCGCGCTGTGAGCGCGGCTAGCTGCACCCAATTCAGGTGGATTGGGAGGCAACGGACGCCCACGCCGAACTGCTCCGGCCGAGTCACGAAACGAGACTGAACCCCGCCGCAAACGCGCGCGCTTTTGTCGAATGGCCCTCTCTGGCGGTCGAAATTGGCGACGAATCCGCGCGCACCTGACGAATGCGCTCGCGTTTGCGGCGCAATCCGGACCAACGCCGCCCCACGGGCATCGAACCTAAGACCGCATCCGTCCGTCTATTCGCCGGATGGCCTTCCATCCCGCAGGAGTAGCGACGGTGCAGATGATCGCGCCGAACATGATTCCCTGACTCAGGGCCGACCAGTGGCCAGGGCTGTCTCCGAACACCGGCCACTTGTAGATGATCGCGAGTACAGCGAGGAAGACAACAGCGCGCATAACTCGAACCCTACCTAAACCAACTCTCCGGTATCCTGGCTGAACGGGACAAATCAGACCCATACGAGGAGCCTGAGATGCAGAAGCCATTTCGCGAGTGGGTCATGACCGGCGCGTTGAGCAAGAAGTGCGGCGCAACTCGCGCCGATTACATCAACGCCCTGGCACTCGTCCCGGCCGTCGCAATAGGGTTCCTCCTGCTCCACTTCACGATCAACTCGGGAACCACCGCCCTCGATATTGCAGCAGGATGTCTCGGCGGCACCGTCACCGGCTTTCTGTATCTCTATCTGGCGTATCGGGTCGATTCGCGTAAGAAGCGTGGGCCTATCCCCGCGCCGCCGCTAGGTGCTCGGCCGACACGGCTTTGAGGTGCGTCAGGTCGGATGCAACCGTGGCCAACGTGTAGCCCTGGGCAAGTCGTTGCGCAGCAATGCTTCCCGATGCGGTATGAATCCCTGCGGTGATACCCGCTGCCGCGGCGGCCTTCTGGACTCGGACGATGGCGGCGTCGAATTCTTCGTCCACTGATGGGTCGCTCGGCGAGGACCCTCCGACGGCCAGGCGTAGGTCCGATGGCCCTACGTAGACGCCGTCCAGACCGGGGACGGCACAGATCTCTTCGACGTTGGCCAGGCCCTGAGGTGTCTCGATCATCGCGAGGACGACGGTATCGCGGTTGGCATCGGCGGGGTTGGGCCCGATGCGTAGTTGCGAGCGCATCGGACCGTAGGACCTGATGCCTTCGGGCGGGTAGGTAGCTGCCGCTACCGCGGCGGCAGCATCTTCGGCAGTGTCGATGAGGGGCACGATGACTCCCGCTGCACCGGCGTCGAGGGCCCGGCCGATCACCGTGGCGTTGTTGGCTTCGACGCGCACCAGAGCGGCCGGTCCCTGTGCGGCGTCGATAGCGGTGATTCCTGCCAGCATGCCCGAGTATCCGATCAGGCCGTGCTGCAGATCGAGTGCGATGTAGTCCCACCCCACATGGGCGAGCCATTCGGTGGAGACGGGGCTGTCGATGACCGACCAATACCCGAGGATCTGTTCGCGGTTGCGTACGCGGGCAGCGAATTCCTGTGCAGTCATTGAAAAGCCTCTCAGCGGTTGTAGTTCGGCATCGGTCCGCGCAGAGCCGCGCCGACCTCGTCGCATGCTGCGACCACGTCGCCGGGGAGCGGCCCGCGTCCGAGGGCGGCGATGTTCGATTCGAGATGCTCCACTTTGGAGCCGCCGAGCAACACCGGTCCGGTCGCGGGCTTGGACACCAGCCATCGTAGAGCCAGCTCGGTCAGCGGCATTCCGGCATTGTCTGCCACGGTACCGAGCTGGGCGATGGCGTCGAATATTGCAGTGTTCCAGTATCGTTCGCGGTACATCGTGGCCAGGCGCGAATCTCCGAATCGACCGTCGGTCGGTTGCACTCCCGCAGCGTGTTTGCCGGTGAGGAGCCCGCCGCCGAGCGGGTTGTAGACCATCGTGATCAGGCCTGTGACGGCCGCGAACTCCACGTACTCTTCTTCGATCCGACGGGCGAGCAGATTGTACAACTGCTGCGCCACAACGGGTCGGGGCGCACCCACGTCGTCCGCTATCCGATTGATTTCACCGATCTGCCAGGCAGCGAAGTTCGAGACACCGAGGGCTCTGATCTTTCCTTCGGACACCAGCTCGGCGACCGTAACAAGAGTGTCGGACAGAGGAGTCGCACGATCGGGTTGATGCAGATAGAACAGGTCCACGTAGTCGGTGCCCAACCGCGACAGGCTGGCATCGACGCTGAGTCGCAACCCTTTCGGAGACAGCGGGCTGTTGCCGTCGGCGTCGGGGTGCGGCATACCGGCCTTGGTGGCGAGCGTGACGCGATCACGGCGAGTGGCGAGAAGGTCAGCGAGAATCCGCTCCGATTCACCGCCCGCGTAGCCGTTCGCGGTATCGATATGGGTGATGCCGGCGTCCAGGGCCGCGTCCACCATCTTGGCCGCCCCGGATGCGTCGACGGTATCGCCGAACGTCATCGTTCCCAGGACGAGGGGTGAGATATTGAGCGCGGTCATGCGGTTACTCCAGTCTTGGCGAGCCGCGAAACGATATGTCGCGGTTTGGTTCCTGTCATCGTCGAGGGGTCGAGAGCTGCCGCTCGCAGCGCGCGGGTGTACGGCTGCTTCGGTCGCGCGAGTACTTCCTCGGTGTCACCTCGTTCGACGATGCGTCCCTTGGACATGACGACGACCGTCTCACTGATTTCGCGCACGACGCCGAGGTTGTGCGAGATGAACACGTAGGTCAATCCCGTCTGCTGCTGGATCTCGCGCAGCAATTCCAGCACCTGGGCCTGAACGGAAACGTCCAACGCGCTGGTGGCCTCGTCGCACACGAGGATCTCCGGTCCCGACGCCAGTGCGCGGGCGATACCGATTCGTTGACGCTGTCCGCCCGAGAACTCCGCTGGTCGACGAGTCAGGGCAGTGCTCGGCAATCCGACGCGGTCGATCAGTTCTGCTGCTCTGGTCGCGCGTTCGGACTTACTCCGAATACCTTTGAGCCGAAGCGGTTCTCCGACGATGTCGACTGCGGTGAGGTGCGGATCCAGTGAACCGTAGGGATCCTGGAAGACCATCTGGACGCGAGAGCGGAAGGGTCGCAGTGCTTTTTCGGACATCTGCGCGATGTCCGTGCCGTCGACCATGATCGATCCCGACGTAGGGGTCAACAACCGCACGATCGACTTGGCGATCGTCGATTTCCCGCAGCCCGATTCACCGACTACAGCAACGGTTTTGCCCCTCTCCACCGAGAAACTCACCGAGTCGACGGCTCTGAACACGCCGTTACCGACCGGGTATTCGACGACGAGGTTCTCCACCGACAACAATGGTGCGCTCATACCGAGGCCTCCACCTTCTCGTTCCAGGGCCCCAACTGCGGGATCGCGTCGAGCAGTTTCTTCGTGTACGGGCTCTTGGGAGCGTTGACGAGCTCCTCGGCTCCACCGTTCTCCACGAATACACCGCTTTTCATGACGTAGATACGATCGGACATCAGTCGAGCCACGCCCAGGTCGTGGGTGATGACCAGCATGCCGATACCGGTGCGCTCCTGTAGTTCGAGCAGCAGATCGAGGATGCTTGCCTGCACGGTGACGTCGAGCGCACTGGTCGGCTCGTCCGCGACGATGAGCTCCGGCCCGGAGGCCAATGCGCCGGCGATCAGTACTCGTTGCAGCATGCCGCCGGACAACTGGTGTGGGTATTTGTCCAATTGTGTTGCAGGGTCGGGTATGCGGACCTGTTCGAGCAGTTCGACACAGCGCTTGGTCTGTTCGGATCGACCCGATACCCCACTGTGTCGAACGGCTTCGCGCAGCTGACTGCCGATGGTGTGCACCGGACTCAGAGCCGTCATCGGATCCTGCGGGATCAGCGCGATGTGCTTGCCTCGGATTCCGCAGAGCTCCTTGTCTTTTCCGAGTATCTCGGTGTCCTTGAACGTCACCGATCCGGACAGCACCGCCAGATCGGACGGCAGCAACCCGAGGATGCCCATTGCAGTCGTGGACTTGCCGGAGCCCGATTCACCGATGATGGTCACCGTCTCTCCTGCTTCGATGCAGAACGAGACACCGTCGACGGCTCTGATGAGGCCCTTGTCGGTGACCAACTCGATCTGCAGTTCGTCGACCTTCAGTAGATTGCCCATGTCTCAGGCACGCCCTTTCTTGTTCGTGCGGGAGAACATTCGCAGCAGGCCCGATCCGGCGGGACGGTCTCGAAGTCCGTCGCCGAGCAGGTTGACTCCGACGACGAGGAGCACGATGACCAGGCCGGGCAAGGTGACGAGCCACCACGAGGTGGTGATGTAGTCCTGGCCGTCGGAGATGATGCGACCCCAGGTGGCGAACGGACGTTGCGGCCCGGCACCGAGGTAGCTCAACGCGCTTTCGAGCAGCACGGCCTGCGCCAGCAACAGCAGAACCACGAGCGACGCCTGCTTGATGATGTTGGGAACGACGTGGCGAAGCAGGATGGCGATGCGGCCGAGGCCGAGCACCCGAGCCGCGGCGATGTAGGGCTTCTCCCGCTCCACGAGCACCAGTGATCGCGTGAGACGGGCGATTTCGGGCCACTGCGCGATGGCGATGACGAAGGTGATGACCGGAATCGACGGACCGAACAGGGCGACGACGAGCAGCAGCATCATCAGAAGTGGCAGTGACAGCTGAGCTTCGAGCAGGCGGGAGACCGTCGCGTCCACCCAGCCGCCGAGAAAGCCTGCCAGTGATCCCAGGGTCAGTCCGATGAGACCGGAGACGATGACGGCCAGAATTCCCACGGTGAGCGAGACCTGTCCGCCGTAGAGGACGCGCGCCAGCAAATCTCGGCCGAGTTGATCGGTGCCGAACAGATGTCCGTCGGTCAGCGGCGCGAGCCGGCGTTGACCGAGGTCGGTGGCATCGGGCGAGTCGAGGGGCAGCACCCGCGCGAAGGCGACCGGGAGAATGACCACGAGTGCACACGCGGTGCCGATCCAGATCTTGACGCGGCTGTCGCGTCGGCGACGGGTGGCACCCGCCGATGCGAAGTCCTTCGCGGTGACGGCGCTGGGACGTGGAGTGTCCGTTGGCTTGTCGACGACTGTCATCAGTTTGCTGCCTTCCCGAGGCGAACGCGTGGATCGAGGAGCGGATAGCAGAGGTCGACGGCCAGTTGCACCAGAACAGCGAGCACTGCGGTGACCAGAACGGTGGCTTGGATCAGCGGGTAGTCCCTGGTTTCGAGGGCGCGAACCACGAGTGAACCGACGCCCGGCCATGCGAAGACCACCTCGACCACGACGACGCCGTTGAGCATCGAGGCGAATCTGGTGCCCAATGCTGTGACGACGGGGATCGACGAGTTCCGCAGGGCATAGCGCCAGGTGATCTCGCGTTCGGTGACGCCTCTCGATCGGGCGACGGTGACGTACGGGGAGGCATAGGCGTTGACCATCTCGCGCCGGACCATGCGGGAGATCAGGGCGATCTGCAGGATGGCCACGGTGACGGCGGGCAGGATCAGCGAGGACCAGCTGGTGAATCCGGCTGCGGGGAGCACGGGAACCAATACGGCGAAGAACGTCAGCAGCATCAGGCCGGTCCAGAAGTCCGGCATCGACTGACCGGCGATCGTCACGACGTTCGCGCCGAGTTCGCGTCGGGTATCGGCGCGGCGAGCCATCCAGATGCCCAGGGGAATCGACACCACGGTGGTCAGCAGGATGGCGGCGAAGGCCAGGGTGATCGTGTACGGAATGCGCTGCAGAACCACGTCGAGTGCCGGTGCCTGGAAGGAGTACGAGGTACCGAGGTCGAGTGTGAACAGGCCCTTCAGGTACAGCGCGTACTGAGTGAAGATCGACTGGTCCAGACCCAGATTGGTACGAATCTGCGCGAGGTCTTCCGTGCTGGCGAGCGGGCCGGCCATCGAGTAGGCCGGGTCGCCGGGAGCCATGCGAATGAGCACGAACACCGTGGTGAGCGTCAGGAAGATGGTGAGCAGGCTCTGCCCGAGGCGCCGCACCACGTAGCGCGCCATGGGCGCAGCGAGAAATGCGGGCAGCACGGAATCGGCCCTGGCCTTCGGCACACTCGGCGGGCTGGCGGTGAGCTGGGTCATCGACCCACCTGCGATTGTGGTCTTACCTGGGTCATCGTCGACCTTTCGATAACACTGCCTTGTTGTAACTCAGCTCACAATTGCACTCATGCGCGTTTTGCGCAACTGGCAATATTTTTCTGCGCATTTCAAGCATTTCGTAGTACAGTCCGGTTGTGTCCACGATCACTTTCGTCGACGCGGGTCTACGAGACCCGAACCGACATCCACATTTCGATGTGACAGTCCCGAGAGGTCAACGATGACCGAAAGCTTTGCCAACCAGCGCTTTTCACGACGGTCACTGTTCCGCACGAGTCTGATACTCGGAGCCGGGCTTTCGCTCGGCGGCGTGAGCGCCTGCGCAACTCCTACCGGTCGTCCCGGCCCCGACACCGTCAGCCTCGCGATGAACCGATCCATGGTGAGCCTGGACAACAAGCTTCTGCAGTTCGATGCCGCTCTGACCGTTCAGCGCTCGATCCGCCAGGCCCTGACCACCATCGATTCTGCGCTGGCAGTGCAGCTCGTCCTGGCCGACAGCTTCGAGCTGGTCGCACCGACGCGATGGCTGGTGCATCTGCGACCGGGTATCGCCTATTCCGACGGTCGGCCGGTTCGGGTGGAGGATGTCGACACGGCACTGCGCATGTACAGCCAGGTCACCGGTGGGTTCGTGGGCACCTTCTTCCCCGAGTGGCCCACCGTCGGCAAGATCGACGACTCGACGTTCACGCTCGACACGCAGCGCCCCATCCCGGTCCTGGACTACCTGATGTCGAACATTCTGATCACTCCCGCTGAGGACAACGTCCCCGAGGATCTACAGGGTGGCGTCGGTACCGGGCCGTTCGTGGTCACCGACGCAGACCGCGGTACCGGCAACTACTCGCTGGCGCGTAACGAGAAGTACTGGGGCACGCCGGCTTCGGTCGATTCGGTCAACGTACGTTTCGTCCCCGACGAGTCCAATCGCGTCGTCTCTCTGCGCAGCGGCGAAGTCGATGTCATCGACGCCATCACCCCGGATGCCGCCGATCAGCTCTCGGGCCTGGCCGGCGTTACGGTAGAACGCACCGACGGGGTGCGCCTCAACCAGCTCTTCTACAACTTCCGCAAACCGGCCGGGCACCCACTGGCCGATCCGCGCGTCCGTAGAGCACTGAGCTACGCGATCAACGGGAATGCGTTGATCGACCAGGTGATGCAGGGCGCGGCAACTCCGTCCCGCGGCGTGGTCCCCGGCATTCTGACCGGCGCGATCGAGACCGGTGAGTACGTCTACGATCCACAGCGCGCACGCCAGGAGCTCGACGCGCTCGGAGTGCAAGACCTGGAAGTGAAGATCATCTGGGAGACAGGTGAATTCGCCGCCGACACCGACATCATGGAGTCGGTTCTGCAGATGCTGTCCGCAGTCGGCGTCCGTGCGACCCTGCAGCAGTTCGAGCCGGGCGGCGACATCTCGACGTGGCGTCAGGGCAAGGCGGGCGACTGGGACATTCTCGGCAACGGTTTCCCCAGCCCCACCGGACTCGCGGTCACCATCATGCAGGGTATGTACGCGGGCACTGCCGCGAAGGAAGAGACCCGAGATACGTATCACGGCTACATCTTTCCCGAGATCACCGCACTGATCGCCAAGGCTTCCGAGGATGCCGACAGCGTCACCCGCAACGAGACACTCGCGCAGGCGCAGCGTCAGATCTGGGAGACATGGCCGTGCCTGTGGTCGTTCGTACCCAAGACGGTCATCGCCCGACGCAATCGCATCGACGGAATCGATCTGCGACCCACCAACTCCTACGACATGGCTTCGGTCACTCTCACTTCCTGAGAGAGAAGAGGTAGAACATGAGCAACACGAGCTTCCTCACCCCCGGCGACCTCCTCGCCGACGGCACCCTGCGTGCGACGTCCGAGCCCGGTCGATCCGACGCGTTCCTCCCTGCCCCGCAGGTGCAGAATCATGCGGCGAACCTGGCGATCCTGCCCGACGGAGCCCTGGCATGCGTGTGGTTCGCCGGCACGCAGGAGGGTGTTCCCGACATCAGTGTCTGGTTCTCACGCCTCGATGCCGAACAACAGCAGTGGAGCACCCCGATCCAGCTGTCCGACGACGGCACCCGTTCCGAGCAGAACCCCGTTCTGTTCGTTCGTGATTCGGGCGAGGTCTGGTTGCTGTGGACTTCTCAGCACGCCGGCAATCAGGACACCGCACGGGTACTGCGTCGCATCTCGTCCGACGGCGGATCGACGTGGGGCGAGACGCACGTGTTGGTTCCCGAGACCGACGCTGGTGGCGTGTTCGTCCGGCAGCCCGTTGTACAGCTGGCATCGGGACGCCTGTTGCTGCCGGTCTTTCACTGCGTCAAGATCGACGGACGCAAGTGGGTGGGCGATCGCGACTACAGCGGGGTCCTGATCTCCGACGACGACGGTGCGACGTGGCGTGAGGTCGTCGTGCCAGGCAGCCTCGGATGCGTCCACATGAACATCGTTGTGCAACAGGACGGTTCGCTGGTGGCGTTGTACCGCAGCCGCTGGGCCGATCACATCTACCGAAGCGTCTCGACCGACGACGCCGAGACGTGGAGCGCCCCGGTCGCCACCGAGCTGCCGAACAACAACTCCTCCATTCAGGTCGTCGGGCACGGCGACGGAACCCTCGCGCTCGTGTACAACCACTCCTCCGCGCTCGACGCCACCGCCCGCCGAGTATCGCTCTACGACGAGATCGACGACGACGGACTGGCCGAGGGCACCGACGCCTCCGAGAGTCCTCTCGACGACGGTGACGACCGCGCCGCATTCTGGGGCGCACCGCGTGCCCCGATGACGCTGGCACTCTCGTCCGACGGTGGCGTGACCTGGCCGGTTCGGCGCAACCTCGACGAGGGCGATGGTTACTGCTTGACCAACAATTCCAGGGATGGGTCGAACCGCGAGTTCTCCTACCCGTCGATCGTCTACGGCCCCGACGGCCGAATTCACGTTGCGTACACGTACTTTCGTCAGGCCATCAAGTACGTTCGGCTCGAGCCGACCTGGATCGGTGACGGCCGGTGACATCCCCATTGCATGCCGTCGTGACCGGAGTGAGCAGCGGCATCGGTGCATCGATCGCTCGGACGCTGTCCGACCGCGGCTGGCAGGTGACCGGCCTGAGCCGTTCTCGACCTGCGACCGGCTTCGAGGACGGCGGCCCACATCGGTGGATCGGCGTGGATCTGGCCGACAGTGCGGCGGTATCTGCCGTCGTCGACCGACTGCCCGACCCCCATTCGATCGTCCATGCCGCGGGAGTCCAGCGTTCGGGGCGGCTCGGCGCGCTCGATCCCGCGCACAGCGAGCAGATGTGGCGGGTGCACGTGGCAGCGGCCGAGATTCTGGTGAACGGGCTGGCGCCTCGGATGGTCGACGGCGGTCGAGTGGTCATGATCGGCAGCAGGACGATGACCGGGGTGGCAGGCAAGAGCCAGTACGTCGCCACCAAGTCCGCGTTGACGGGAATGGCCCGCTCGTGGGCCATGGAGTTGGTCTCGCGCGGAATCACCGTCAACGTCGTCGCGCCGGGCCCGACGGACACACCGATGCTCAACGATCCCGGACGCGTCTCCACCCCTCCGATCACGCCGCCGTTGGGTCATTTCATCGCTCCGGAGGAAGTGGCGGAGACTGTCGCGTTCCTGCTGTCCCCGCACGGACGCAGCATCACCGGGCAGACGATCGTCCAGTGCGCAGGGACATCGCTATGAAGCTGCGTGAAACACGCAATAGTGTTACCTTGAAGTGCGCACACAGCGCAGAATCGAAGGGGTGAGCGCACGATGACCATCGCGCAGCGCCCCGCCATCGCCATTCTCGCCGACGACCTGTCGGGTGCAGCAGAATCTGCCGCACTGTTCCTCGATCGTGACGTGTCACTGCGAATCGACATCGGGAGCATCGACGACGGCACCGACACCGACGTCTGCGTCGTCGATCTCGGCACCCGAGTCATGTCCCCCGACGAGGCCGCGGCCCGCGTACGTGAGTCCATCGCACTACTGCCGTCGCACGTCACGGTCGTGAAGAAGATCGATTCGATGCTGCGCGGACACATTGCCGCCGAGGTCGAATCCCTACTCGCCACCGGCCCCGTCGTGTTCGCGGCCGGGCTTCCCGCTCTCGGCCGCACCGTCGAGAACGGCATCCCTCACATCGACGGCGTTCCGCTGCATCTCAGCGGCCGGTGGGCCATGGAGCCCACCGAGGCTCCGTCCTCGATCACCGAGCTCTTCGGACGAGTCCCCACTGTCGCCGTCGCATCCGAGGACGGCCCCGAAGCACTTCGTGCTGCAGTCGATTCCGGCGCAGTGGCAGTGTTCGACGTCCGGTCCGATGCAGACCTCGACGCCATCGTGGCGGTGTCGGCGAACATTCCGGGTGTCCGACTCGTCGGCACCTCGGCGCTGGCGGCGGCTGTGGCGCGTACCCTCGATCCTCGATATCGCGACGCTGCGGCAGTGACCCAGGATTCGGTTCTCGTCGTCGTCGGAACCGCCGAATCGGTTGCGATGCAGCAAGTATCGGAGTTGGTCGACGCCGGTGCAACGCACGTCGCCGTCCACGTCGACGAGTTGCCGCAGACCCACGCCTGCGCAGACAGGGTGCGCAGCGCCCTGTCCGACGGAACGGTGGTGCTGTCCCTGGCGGGGCCGGTGGACGCGTCGCGCTCGGCCGACATATCCCAGGCGCTCGCCGGCACGGTCGCCGAGGCCGTTCGCGGGCTCTCGGTGAGTCTCGTACTCACCGGCGGGGAAACCGCCCGCCGGGTGCTCGACGGCCTGGGTGTCACCGCCCTTCGTCCGGTTGCCGAAATCCATCACGGGGCGGTCGTATCCCGCACACCCGCAGGCGAATACGTCGCCACCCGCCCCGGGAGCTTCGGCGGCCCGGACAGTCTCGTCGCAATGGCCGCGTACCTACACGGCACTGCTCGTACGCTTTCTTCTTCTCACAGTGAGGCTTTGACATGACCACAGCACTTCGGCCGTACATCGCGGTAACCATGGGCGACGGCGCGGGCATCGGCCCCGAGGTCATCGTGCCCGCCATGATCGATCCGGCAACGCTCGAACGGTGCAAGCCTGTCGTCATCGGCGATGCTCCGCGGCTGCGCCTGGCCGCCCAGGTTCTCGGCGTGGACGTCGACATCGTCACGATCGACACCGTCGATGCCGCACAGTTCAGCCCGCGGCGCATCAACGTGATCGATCTCGGCCTGCTTCCCGACGACCTCCAGTGGGGGCAGTTGTCGGCCGTGGCAGGCGACGCCGCGTTCCACTACATCCGCGTTGCGAGCGAACTCGCCGTGAGAGGTGAAGTCCAGGCCATCTGCACCGCCCCGCTCAACAAGGAGGCCCTGCACGCCGCCGGGCACATCTTCCCGGGCCACACCGAGCTGCTGGCACACCTGACCGGCACCGAGGAGGTGTCGATGATGCTGTCCACCCCCAAGCTCAAGGTCATTCACGTCACCACGCACATCGGTCTGCTCGACGCCGTCGCGAAGATCGAGCCGGGACTCGTCGAGCGAACGATCCGACGCGGACACGAGGCCCTCGTCCGCTCGGGCACTCCGAACCCGAAAATCGGTGTGTGTGGCATCAATCCGCATGCCGGCGAGAACGGCTTGTTCGGCTACGGCGAGGAGGACCTCAAGATCGTGCCTGCCGTCGAGAAGTTGAAGGCCGACGGCATCGATGCGGTGGGCCCGCTGCCCGCCGACACCGCGTTCTTCCTGGCCGGCCGAGGCGATTACGACTTGATCGTCGCGATGTACCACGACCAGGGTCACGGCCCGGTCAAGGTGCTCGGAATCGAGGCAGGCGTCAACATCACCGTCGGCCTGCCTGTCATCCGCACCTCCGTCGATCACGGCACTGCGTTCGATATTGCAGGTAAGGGCATCGCCGAAGCCGGTAGCATGGTCGAAGCCCTGCGGCAGGCCGCCGAATTGGCAACGAGCCCAGCATTACTGGGCTGACGAGGGGGTAGTAGGTGCGAGCATCGGAAGCGCGGCGCGGCGAGATCGTCCGGCTGGCCAAGTCCGGTGGCCTCACCAGCGTCGACGAGCTGTCGTCACTGTTCCAGGTGACGGCCTCGACCATCAGGCGCGATCTCGATCACCTCACCAAGCAGGGGCTTCTGGCCCGCACCTACGGCGGGGCCATTGCCATCGGCAGCCGTCACGAGGCGTCGGTGAAGCAACGCTCCCTCGAGGGATACGAGGCCAAGCGGCTCATCGCGGCCAAGGCCGCGGAGTACGTGCAGCCCGGGGAAACCGTCCTGCTCGACGCGGGAACGACGGTCGGTGCCATGGCGGAGTATTTGCGTCATGCCGTCGACCTCACCGTCATCGCGGCTGGATTGACGGCGCTTGAGGCGTTGGCCGACGCCGACGAGGTGCACGTCGAGTGCATCGGCGGCACATTACGGCACCTGAGCCAGGGTTTTGTCGGTCCTCTCGCCGAGGCGTCGCTGCGACGAGTGTCCTTCGATCGGGCGTTCCTCGGTGCCGACGCCGTCGCCGCCGATTTCGGGATCTGCGAAGCGGGTTACGAGCAGACTCAACTCAAGGAGTTGATGATGGAACGTGCCACGACGACGTACGTCCTGGCGCATTCGACCAAGCTCGGCCAGAAGCCCTTTCACGCCTGGGCCCCGATTCCGCCGGGCACCACGCTCATCACCGATTCCGATGCCGCGCCGGAGCAGATCGAGGCCTTCCGTGACAGTGGCGTGGAAGTGGTGCTCGCGTAGTCCGCACCCTTCGGGCGGGTCGACGCCGTGCAGACGACGCAGACGCGCTCTCTGCCCGCACTAGACTCCACTTCGTGAATTCAGACGACGAATCACCCGGCGACACGATTGCTCAGACGTTGCGTGACGACATTCTGTCGGGTCGACGCGTCGGCGGTGAGCGGCTGATCGAGGAGTCGATTGCCAAGGCGTTCGGCGTGTCTCGCGTGCCGGTCCGCGAGGCGCTGGCTCAGCTGCAGGCCGAGGGTTTCGTCACCATCGTTCGCTATCGGGGTGCGACGGTGTCCACCACCCTGCACAAGGAGAACAAGGAACTTCTCGAGGTTCGTCATGGTCTCGAGGTCTTGGCTGCTCAGTTGGCAGCCAGGAACAGGGGCGGTTCCGTGGCCGCCGAACTGGCGTCGGTGGTGGAGCGGGCGCGCCACGGAGCACGATCGGACACTCCCGGCTCCACCGACGGGCCGTCGTTCCACGATCTCGTTGCGACCGCGGCAGGTAACGACCAGCTGCGCGAGATGCTGGCGGGTGTCAATCGCCGGGTCGCGTGGGGCCTCGGCGACGACCCGGGCGCATCCGTTCACGATCATGCTGCTCTGGCGGCAGCCATTCTGAACGGCTCCCCTGTGCAGGCCGGGTTTCTGATGGATGAGCACCTGCGGCGCGACGAGGATGCGTCCGCTGCAACCCCGGGGCCGTCATAGCGCCGTCTTTGTATACAATTACGAGCGATATATCGAGTCCTTAACACGTTCGTAGCGGAAGATAACGGTGACGACACATGGTTTGTATACAAATTAGGCAGTCGTTTCAGAGTGTCACCGGAGGCGACTCACCGGAAAACACCCGTTGCCGGTGCCTGCCAGCCCGCTGGAGCACACCATGTCTGCCTCTACCTCGGAATCCGTCCATCCGACCGACCCTCATCCGACCACTTCCCAGCCGACCGACACACAGCCGCCTGCCCCTGCGTCAGGACTGACCAATGCGCTCGATCGCATCGGTTTCACTCGAGTCCAAGGTGCGGTGATCCTGCTGCTGATGGCCGGACTGTTCTTCGACAGCCTCGAGCAGAACTCGACCGGAGCGATGGGCCCGCTCATCAAGGAATCACTCGGAATCGGCAATGCACAATTGACCCTCATCAACACCGCCACCGTAATCGGCGGACTGGTCGGTCGCCTCATCGGTGGATACATCGCAGACCGCTGGGGTCGCCGAATGGCGTTGAGCCTCAACCTACTCGTGTACACGCTCGGCGGTCTCATCAGCGCTGCCGCGGTGAGCTACGAGATGTTGCTCGCGAGCCGCTTCATCGTCGGTATCGGCCTCGGTGGCGAATTCACCGTCGGCTTGGCCATTCTCGCCGAACTCGTCGCAACCAGGCACCGCGGTTCACTGCTGGCCACACTCAACATCTCGTCCGGCGGCATCGGCAATATCGCGTCGTTCGGCTTCTTCATGCTCGTACTCGGCCCTCTCGGTGGAGTTCTCGGCGGCGACGACACGTCGTGGCGCTGGACCTACGTCATCCTGGCGGTGCCTGCGGTACTCGTGGTGTTCTTCCGGCGGTATCTCCCGGAGTCGCCCCGATTCCTCATGTCCAAGGGCCGAATCGACGACGCGAACCGCAGCCTCACCCGACTCGCCAGCGGATCGATCTCCGGCCTCCGAAACCCGGGCCCGACAAAGCAATTCGTCACCGCAGCGGATGTCCTTCCCGCCACCGGCAAGACGTCGTACGCAGAGGTGTTCAAAGGCCAGAATCTTCGCCGCACTGCCGCCATCGGCGCTGCCTCGTGGATGTCGTTCGGCGCTCAGGTGACGTTGCTGTTCCTCATGCCCATTCTGTTGGTCTCCCGTGGCTACTCCCTCACCGATTCACTCCTGTTCACGATGATCATGAACATCGGCAGTCTCTTCGGTGCCTGTGCTGCATGCTATTTGGCCGGCCGGGTCCGTCGCCGACCGACCGTGATGACCGCCGCCGTGCTCGGATGCATCTCTGCCATCGCTTTCGCCACGCTGGCCCACAACGTTGCGACCATCCTCGTCCTCGGCGCTGTCTTCCAGTTCTTCACGATGATGCTCAACACCATGCTCTCGGTGTGGACGCCGGAGCTGTTCCCCACGTCGATCCGCGGCATGGGCACCTCGGTCGTCAACGGAATCGGCAATGTCGCCGGCGCGGTGATGCCGTTCGCTGCACTGTTCTTCTTCGACATCGCCGGTGTGGCCGGAGTGTTCCTGATGATCGCCGGCATGTACGCCCTGCTCGTCGTCGCGGCGAAGTTCGGCCCCGAGACCTTCGGACGCTCGCTCGAGGCGGTGACCGAAAAAGAACTCGTCGCAGCGTAATCCAGAGCCTCATACGAAAGAAAGAGACACATCATGACCGATTCACTGTCCATCTCCGCCACCGCACACGGCCTGAACTACCTTCCCGAGTACTACGCCGACCACGCCGGACTCTTCGCCGACAACGGCCTCGAGGTCCACGCCAAAGCCTGCGACCCCTGGACCGGCGTGCTCGACGACCTTGCCAGCGGCGCAGCCGATATCGCTCTCGGCGGGTTGTGGGTTCCCGGAATGTACTGGGGCACATCGCGTCAGCTCACCGTGTTCGCACAGTTGAACCACCAGTTCCCCAAAGCTCTGGTCATGCGCGAGAAGCTTCAGGGCCCGTTCGACTGGTCGGCGCTCACCGGAAAGACCGTGCTCGCCCCCGGTATCGGCGGAAGCGCTCCGTACGCAATCACCGCAGGCATGATGCGGGAGAGCGGCGTGGACTCCTCACGAACCACATTCCTCCGCGATCTGTCGACTCCGATGTTCGTGGAGTTGTTCGAGGACGGGCTCGGCGACGCGATCATTCTGGACATCACCACTGCGCAGATCATGTCGGATCGAGGGACCGGCCACATCGTCGTCGAATACGCCGAGGTGGGTGGGCTAGGCCCGAACAGTGTGTATTACTGCCGCACAGACCGTTTCGAGGAACTCGAAGAGCGTCTGGTGAAGTTCGCATCCGGCCTGGACGCAGCCATGGCGACCGTCAAGGCGACACCCGTCAGTGAACTGCAGCCCCTCCTGGTCGAGCATTGGCCGAACATCGCACTGCCGACCCTGTCTGCTGCGTGCACCAAGATACAACAGTCCAGGACGTGGGACACCGTGCGTATCGATGCCGACGCCAGCGATCGTTGGATGCGAATCCTCCAGGAGGAGGGCATGGTTCACACCGCACCTCCGTTCGTAGATCTGGTCACCTCCCGCGTCGTCGATGCAGCAGAACTGACGACGGTCGGCTGACCATGGCCCTGGTACTGCGTCACTCGGAGATCACCGCCCTGCTCGACCGAACGACGATGTTCGCGGCGGTCGAGCGCGCGTTGGCCGACCTGTCGGCGGGCATCGCTCAGAATCCGGCACCGTCGTCGATGGAGGCTGCCGAGGACGGTCGAGTCATTCCGATGGTGGCGCAGTCCGGCACCTCCGAACTCGCGGTGGTGAAGGTGTTGTCGGACCTACCGGGGAACCGTTCCCGCGCTCTGCCTCGGCAGCGTTCGACCATGCTGGTGACGTCCACCCGGACCGGAGAATGTGTCGCGGTACTGGACGGCCGTGCAATCACTGCGATTCGCACGGCCGCTGCCAGTGCGGTGGCCACCCAGCACCTCGCTCGGATGGACAGTTCGATACTGGGAATCGTCGGCGCGGGAAACCTCGCCGTCGAACATGTCCGCGCCATCCACAGCGTCCGAGGCATCGATGGTGTCTTCGTCTGGTCGCGATCAGCCGATACCGTCGAACGTTTTCGAGACGCTCTGAGCGACCTGGACCTGAAGATCGAGCACGCGGTGTCCGTAGAACAGCTTGCGCACCAATCGAACATCGTGTGCACGCTCACCCCGTCGGTCGATCCCGTGCTGTTCGGAGACTGGCTGGTGGACGGCACCCATCTGAACGTCGTCGGTGCAGCGCCGCGCCCCGACGAGCGTGAGGTCGACGGAACGGCGATCGCGCGTTCACGGGTGGTGGTCGACAGCACCGCAACGGCGCTGTCCAAGTCGGGTGACGCCCTACTGGCGATCGCCGACGGAGCCGCGCAGGAATCCGACTTCCACACCGAGTTGGGGGACGTGATCACCGGACGCAAGGTCGGGCGCACGGCCGACTCCGACATCACGCTGTTCGACTCCACGGGTATCGGGCTCGAGGATCTCGCGGTCGCAGAACTGATCATCGAACGCGCTCTCTCGACCGGAATCGGGACTCGCGTCGATCTGTCGTCCTGACAGGGGTCAGCGTCGTTTCGACGAGTACATGCGTTCGTCCGCGATGTGCAGTAATTTTTCGGGGCTGACGGGTTTGTCCCAGCTCCATCCGACGCTGACCGATGCGGGTACCGGAACACCGTCGATGAGGTACGGGCCGGCCAGTAGCACCCGCACTCGTGCGGCGAGGCGTTCGACTCCGTCGGCCGATCGGGAGCTACGCAGCAGGGCCACGAATTCGTCGCCTCCGGTGCGGCAGGCGATGTCTCCGGCGCGGAGGTCGGCGCGGATGCGGGCTCCGATGGCGGCGAGCAGTCGGTCGCCTACTGCGTGGCCGTATCGATCGTTGACGGATTTGAAGGAGTCGACGTCGACGAACAGGATTCCGACGGGGGTTTCGTCGCCGGCTTCTTTGAGGGCCTGAAGTTCTGCCATCAACCGTCGGCGATTGGCCAGACCGGTCAGGTCGTCGATCAACAGTTGGCGCTCGAGTGCCGCCTCGGCTCCCTTCCGGGCGGTGATGTCCTGGATCTGAGCGATGATGATGTCGTCCCCGTCGTTGTCTCGTACCACGGTGGCGTTCCGCTGGACCCAGATCGTGGCTCCGTCCTTGCGGATGTATCGCTTTTCCGATGCCACGCTGGCGAGGGTCCCGTCGGCTAATCCGGCGAGGTGTTCGTCTGCCATCGCGATGTCGTCGGGATGTGTCAGGTCTCGAAAGGTCTTCTGCAGCAGTTCTTCCGAGGTGTACCCGAGGAGATCGCACAGTGCTTTGTTCACTTGCAGCCAGCGGCCGTCGATCGTCAGTAGCGCTTTACCGATGGGCGCGTACTCCATGGCGATCTGGAAGAGGCGGACGGCGCGGTCGCGTTCGCGTTCTGCCTCGGCACGGGCGCTGACGTCGACGACCATTGCCGTGAATCCGACGACGCCGCCGTCGACGATATCGGGGACGTAGGTGGCCTGGGTGACGCGTACGACGCCGTTGACGTCGATGAGTGTGCGGTCGAACTGTTGCTGCTCGCCGGCGAGCGCTCCCGAGATGTAGGGCTTGTTCAGTTCGTACAGTCCCTCACCGAGGAGCTCGCTGATGTGCATACCGACCAGGCGCGCCGGCTCGATGCCGAAGTAGTCGGCATAGACCTTGTTGGCGAAGACGTTGCGCTCCGAGCTGTCCCAGTAGCCGATCATCGACGGCAGCTGGTCGATGGCGCGTGCCAGTTGCCCCACTGGATACGTGCGCTGATCGGCCATTGACCACCCCTGGATATTCGTTGAGCCGACAACCGACAACGCTACAGAAAATAGCCCCTTCGTGGGGCGTTCGTCGGTGCATCTTCAATAAAACATATGAGTGCGCAAGTGCGCACGCATATGTACAGTGAACGCATGCTTCGGCACAATCACACTTTCCGACGCCTGTTCACCGCACAGGTGGTCGCGCTCGTGGGCACCGGGTTGCTGACGGTGGCGCTCGGGCTCCTGGCCTACGACATCGCCGGCAGCGCCGCCGGAGCCGTCCTCGGCACCGCATTGGCGATCAAGATGATCTCGTATGTGGTTGTTGCGCCGGTTGTTTCGTCACTGACCAGTAGGTTGCCTCGCAAGCTCGTCCTCGTCATCGCGGACGCCATCCGAGCGCTCACCGCGCTGGCGCTGCCCTTCGTCGATCAGGTGTGGCAGGTCTACGTCCTGATATTCGTGCTGCAGGCGGCGTCGGCCACGTTCACACCCACCTTTCAGGCCGTCATCCCGTCCGTCGTGCCGGACGCACAGCAGTACACCCGCGCGCTCACGCTCTCCCGCCTGGCTTACGACCTCGAGTCCCTGGTGAGCCCGCTGATCGCCGCCGCACTGCTGACGGTCGTCACCTTCCACACCCTGTTCGTCGGCACGGCGGTGGGGTTCGTCGCCTCCGCAGCAATGGTGGTCGGCACAGCCCTTCCCAGATACGTTGCACCACAACACAAGAAACCGCTCGACGGCATAGCGACGTTCGTCCGGCAGCGGGAACTCCAGGGTCTGCTTGCGCTGAACATCGTAGTCGCCGCAGCCACGGCTCTCGTACTCGTCAATACCGTTGTCTACGTGCGTGATCTGTTCGGCGGTTCGAGCACCCAATTGGCCGTCGCCCTCGGCTGTTTCGGTGCGGGGTCGATGGCGGCGGCGCTGCTCGTTCCGAGAGCCCTCGAGCGGATCTCCGACCACCGCGTCATGCTCGCCGGTGCCGCCGTCGCTGTCGTCGGCACCGCAGCCGCAGCACTCGTCGCCACCCTCGGCGGCGGGCCGACCGCATGGACCGCTCTGGCGATCACGTGGTCGATCCTGGGTATCGGCACCTCGCTGATCAACACGCCGTCGGCGAGGATCTTGCGACGAGAGTCGGACGAACACAGCCGAACCTCGATCTTCGCCGCTCAGTTCTCCCTGTCCCACGCGGCGTTTCTGCTCACGTATCCGTTGGCCGGTTGGGTCGGGGCGCAATTCGGACTGCTCGCCGCGGCGACGGTGCTCACGGCCTTGGCTACACTTGCGGCACTGTCCGCAGCACGCCTGTGGAGTCGCTCCCGAATCCCGGTCGCCGCCTCCGCATGAGGAGACGCCGTCCACAAAGGAGACACCTCGATGCCACCGAAGAAGGAACAGCGCATCAGTCTCCATCACGAGGCACAACCCGACTCCGCGCGACTGGCGACGGCAACCGACACGTTCCGGATGCTGTCCGATCCCACTCGGCTGCACATACTCTGGCTACTCGATCGCGGCCCCGCCGACGTCAGCGAGCTCACCGCGGCCACCGGCACGTCCCGCACTGCCGTCAGCCAACATCTGGCCAAGCTCCGGTTCACCGGTCTGGTCGAGACTCGCCGCGACGGACGCAACGTCATCTACAACCTCGCCGACGGGCACCTCGCTCGGCTGGTGCGTGAGGGCCTCAATTTTGCCGACCACAAGGTCACCGGTGAACCCCCGCACGAGTGACCTCCGAACCCCAACGCGCCCACAGCAGCCCGTGGAACATGAGACCATGCAGCATGAGTGACGGTGGCGCACGCCCGAAGGCCGATGGCCGCAAGCGGCGGTGGGAACAGCACAACACCGATCGTCGACGCCACATCATCGAGGCCGCGATGACGGTACTGGCCCGTGACATCGCTCCCGGGGAGCGTCTGACCACTGCACAGATCTCGGCCGAGGCGGGCGTTCATCGCACCGGCCTCTACCGGTATTTCAACGATCGCACCGATCTCGACACCGCGATTCAGCGTGCCATCTGCAAGCAGCTGAGCGCTGCGCTGGTCGCCTCGTTCGCGTTGACCGGCACTCCACGCGATGTGGTGCATCGTGTCGTGAGTACCTACGTCCGCTGGGTCGCCGAGCATCCCGCGTGGACGCGCTTCGTCGAGCAGGATGTCAGTGCCGAGTCGCCCAGTCCGCTCGAGGAGACCAATGCCCTGCTCGCCGAGCAGCTGGAGGTCAGCGTCGCGGCGTTCCTCGCGTTGGTGAATGCCGATCTGTCGCCGGAGGATTGGTCGCTGGTGCGCCCGTGGGTCGCGGGCCTGGTCTCCGGATGCATGGGCGCGGTGCGCAGCTGGAGCGCGCAAACCGAATCACGCACCGGCCTGGATCATTTCGCGACGTTCCTGGCCGACACCATCTGGCTGCAGGTCAAAGGACTTGGGGCATCCCGCGGAATCGCGATACCCCAAGTCCCTCTCGAATCTGTCACCGGCCCCCAGACAGCTCAGCCGAACGAGGGCTCACTGCGGTAGCGCGACGGTCGTCCGTCGATACCGAGGGCGCGCCACACGCGCTTGGAGACGCGGTTCATCAGTCCCAGTTCACCGGCGAGCATGCGGACGTCACCGAAGGTGTCGCGCAATGCCTTTCGTGACGATTCGCTGTTCCACCACACGGCATCCACTACCTCGTCGGGGATGTCGAGTTCGCGTCGCATCTGCTTGCTCGGCTTCATGATGACGTCGCACAGCAGCCGCATGATGACGGGCGTCAGGATCGAGATCGACGCCTTCTCGAAGGGACCGAGACGAGGTGCCTTGTAACGCAGGTACTGATGCGCGAAGCCGATGTGGCGCGCTTCCTCGGCGATGTGGATCTGCATGACGCGCTGGACCAACGGGTGGCCGACTGAGCCTCCGCGCAGAACGCCCTTCTGCATGTGGTCGATCGGCTCTTCGCCCGCGAGGACGCCGACGAAGAATCCGAACGGTGCCGAGCGGCTGGCGAACACCGTGAGCATCGGCACGATCTTGCGGAACCATCCGGGTCCACCCGGCACGTCGATGCCGATGCGGTTCACCAGCTCCTGGAACATCTGGGTATGGTGGCACTCTTCGGTGGCCTCGTGCGTCGAGTACCGGAATTCCGGTGAGTCGTTGGGCAGCGTCAGGGCGTACTGCATGAGGCCGCTGATGAGGATCTGCTCGAACTGCAGGCCTACCTTGACCATGCTGGCCTGGCGATACATGCCGATGTGGATCTGCCGATCCAGGGGAAGCGACTTGTACCAATCGGTGTGACCGAGAGGATCCTCGTCCGGGAGTACCCACCGGGGATCGTTGGGAACGATCGCGTATTCGGGCTCGTCCCAGGGAATGTCGAGGAAAGCGTCGAAGTGCTGATGCACCGATGCCGTCGACAAGGAGTGCAAGGTGTCTCGGTAGTGCGTTCGTGCGTCGTCGACTGCAGTCATGGTGGTCCTTCCGCCTGCGTCCCGAACAATCTTTACGCTACAGAGCGTCACATATAAATCCCGTTAGTGCAACGGACCGTCGCAGATACTTACCGAAATGTTGCCGAAGACGACGAGAGCCGGCCGACGCGTCGTCGACCGGCTCTCGCCACGAATCCTTACCTCACCAGTGCGGCAGCACCATCAACAGGAAGCCGAGACCGATGAGAACGCCGACCGCTCCGGTGCCGATGGCGAGCGCGGTATCGCTGCGTTCGGCGCGAGCCCCGGAGAGATCCGGGCTTCGATCCGCCCACAGCGCAGACGCGATGGCGATCAGGCCGGCTGCGATGCCGAGGCCGGCGGCCCAGAACGACACAATCGACAGAGCGCCGAACATCACGGCAATCTCGGTCACCTGCGTCCGGGTGCGAATATGTCGATTCCACCACCGCGGCGGCACGTCATCCATGTCGTGAGCGTCGAAATCAGGGGATGTCACTGTCACTGTTCTCTCCTTCCTCAGGCTCGCTGAGCTGGGGTTTGGTGCACGAAAGTATGCCTCTCCATTTTGGCACCCGACGCCCGAGAGTGCTAATCCCAAATTAGTTGCATACGCGCTATAACGGCGTAGGCTCACAACGAACACGACGAGGAGGATCCATGCACATCGAACTCGACGGACGTACTGCCCTGGTGTCCGGCTCCACGCAGGGAATCGGCTTGGCGATCGCTACAGCGCTCGCACGGTCGGGTGCCCGCGTGGTGATCAACGGGCGTTCACAGGCCACCGTGGACACAGCCGAGCAGCAGATACTCGACACCGTTCCGGGCGCGCGTGTCATCGGCGTCGCCGCCGACCTCGCCACCGCCGAGGGCGTCGAGCAACTCACCGCGCGCGTCCCCGCGGTCGACATCCTCGTCAACAACCTCGGCATCTTCGGATCCAAGCCCGCCCTCGAGATCGACGACGACGAATGGCGTCGCTACTTCGAGGTCAACGTGCTCTCGGCCGTCCGCCTGATCCGCACCTACCTGCCCGGGATGATGGAATTCGGCTGGGGTCGAGTGCAGAACATCTGTAGCGACTCCGCCGTGGTCATTCCCGAGGAGATGATCCACTACGGCATGACGAAGACCGCGTTGCTGGCCGTAAGTCGCGGATTCGCCAAAGCTGCTGCCGGGACCGGAGTTACGGTCAATTCCGTCATCGTCGGCCCCACCCATACCGGCGGGGTGGAGGATTTCGTGGCCGAGCTCGTCGGCGACGACCTCCCGTGGGATGAGGCTCAGGCGACATTCATGAAGAACCATCGCCCGAACTCGTTGATAGGCAGACTGATCGAGCCCGAGGAAGTCGGCAACATGATCGTCTACTTGAGCTCGGATCAGGCGTCGGCCACCACCGGCGGCGCTCTGCGGGTCGACGGCGGTTACGTCGATTCCATCCTGCCCTGACCGAGCACTGTCAGCGCCTGCGGCGCAGCATCTTTCGGCGGTACATGTCGGCGTCGGCAACCTGGGTCAGCGCCTCGAGTACGTCGGGTCCGGGGGAACCGACGGCGATGCCGTACGTGACCGAGACGACATGCCCGTCGACGAGTTCCTGCGCGAGAGCGTCGATCTGCACCGCGTCGAGGCCGGCGACGAGGACGATGAACTCGTCGCCGCCGAGCCGGGCGATCACACTTCCGGCCGGTGCTTTCTCGGTCAGCGTGTCGGCGAGCCCGATGAGAATGCGGTCGCCCGCAGCGTGGCCGTCCCTGTCGTTGACGGCTTTGAAGTGGTCGACATCGAACACGATCGCGGCGATGTTCTCCGATCGACGAGCCGCTCGGGCAGCGAGATTCGTCGCCGCGTCGACGGCACCGGCGCGGTTGAACACCCCGGTGAGCGGGTCACGGAGAGCGCCTGCGATCAGGGCGGCGCCGAGAGCGCCGAACACCTCGGCGGCAGCGAGAATGCACACGACATAGAGCGCGCCCCACAGCATCGGTGCCGGGGCGGGCGCGAGCAGCAGCGCCGTGGCCGACAGCAGAGCCAGCGCGACGCACAGGACCCGTGCCACGACGACGGGATACGTCGCGCGCAGGTAGAGCGCCAGAAACATCGCGGGAATCAACGCCCACACCTGGGCAGCGAGATTCTCATGGGTCAGCATCGTCAGCGCTGGAGCCAGTGCCGCACACACAATGGCGATCCCCTGCCGCACCGGGCCGGGTCGACGAGACAGGATCGCGACGAATCCCACCGCAGCGACCACTGCGGCCCACATCTCACCCATGGCCCCGGCGCCGTTCGTGTCGGCCCAGGATGCGACGAACGCGGCCGAATAGAGCACCAGCTGTACAGCGAGAAGGGACGACAGAACGCGGCGACGCGAGTCGATCACCACCGACCCCGCGCTCGCCGGCTGCCTGTTTCGCCGTGGGGACACAGCTCATCATCGCCGCCTACCCGCTGGCGTTACCGGACCGCCCCGTACTTTTCCTGCATCAGCAACACGATCAGCCGGAAAAGCGGGCACGCTGTGGCGGCATTCACCGCCGCCGATGAGCTCGTCCGATGCGAAAGTCGTCGCAGGCAACGGAACGGCGGGGTCGTGGTCGAGACAGGTGCCGTGCGCCCTGGCAGGGTATTGGCCATGCCCTCGTTCCCGCACGTTCCGCATCCGAGTTCGGTGCACGGTACGGCGGGTCTCCGGACGCGGCTGTTGATGTACTTTCTGCTGGCCACAACCGGTCTCTACGCAGTGGGGGTGATCTTGACGTTGCTGCCTCACGGCGACCGGGTGACGTCCGATGTCACCGGTGGTGTCGTGGCTGTCGGTCTGGGAGCGGCCGGCGTGGTGATGCTGTGGGTTCGACCCGGTACCGCGGTGGCGCTTCGGCTTGCCCTGGCCGCGGCGATGGTGGCGACACCCGCGGTGATGGCGTTCCATCGGCTCGCGGCGGCGCAGAGCCAGTGTCTGATCGCGGCGATGTTTCTGGCGATGTACATCCGTGCGTTCCATCGGGACGGACCCGGCAGAGTGCTGGTCGGCGTGCTGGTGGCGAGTGTGCTGTCGGCGGTGTGGGTTTCTCCTGCTCCGATGTATCCGATTTCGTACCTGATCTTCGGCGTCGCGGTGATTGCCGCAGGCGAGGCGTTCGGTGTGGTGACCAAGTCTCTCATCGTGGCGTCGTGCACCGATCCTCTGACCGGAGTGTTCAACCGGGCGGGATGGGAGATGGCCGCGGCGGAGGTGGCAGGCAACAGGACTGCGGAGCTCCCGGTCGCGGTGGTGATCGTCGACGTGGACAATTTCAAGGCCGTCAACGATTCGGGCGGACATCGTGCGGGTGACGAACTGCTGATCGATCTGGCGCAGTCCTGGACCCGCGCAGCTCCCTCCGACGCCGTGATCGCACGTCTGGGCGGTGACGAGTTCGCGGCGCTCCTGACAGGGCACAGCCGTGACGTGGTCGACGAGTTCGCCCGGATCACCGCCGAGTCGTTGCCCTACGCCAGCGTCGGAACAGCTCAGTCCACGGATCCGCAGGAGTCTGTCTCGGACATTCTCGCCCGCGCGGACGAAAATCTGTACGGCGTCAAACATGTTCGCCGAGAACGCCCTTGAGGAGTCGGTGTCATGGGGGAATCCCCACGTCGCCAAAGCAAATCCCTACCCGCATCGCTGCCGCGTCAGTTCCCGGCTACCTCGGTAGCCCGAGCGAGTCCGTCGACGAGGGTCGGCAGGAAGTACGGAATCGACAGTGCCGTCGGGCCTACTGCGGCCCCGGCTTCCTGGCCGACGAATCCTGCCACTGCTCCCCCGGCGACGGCCGGGATCTGCCGCGTCACCGGTGAACCCGTGAATTCGGCCAGTGCAGCGTCGGTGTCGACCTGAGTGAACACCACGTCGGCGTCGATTTTCGAGATGTTCTCCGCTGAGACGGTGGTCGAGAACGTCGAGTCGCCGCTCGCCAGGTCCGTCACCGACGGGTCCGAGGTGAAGCCGAGATTCTCGAGCAACTCCACTCGCGGGTCGGACGGCAGCAGCAGGTAGTAGACATCTGCGGCCTCGGACACGTAAGCGATTGTGCGACCCTCGAACTCGGGGTGTTGCGAGCCTGCGTCGGTGACCTGCTTGTCCAGATCGGCGACGAGTTCACGAGCCCGATCCGGCACGCCCAGCACGTCGCCCGTGGTGGTGATGACGTCGCGCCACGGCGTAGACCACAGCTCTTCCGGCGGTGCGATGACGGGGATTCCGGCGTCGGTCACCGCGTCGTACTCTGCCTGGGTCAGACCCGAATGCGGGGCGAGCAGAACGTCGGGGTCGGCGGCGAGCACCTTCTCGACCGTCAATGCGTTGGTCACGTTGTCCAGCAACGTCGGAGCGGGGCCACCGCTGGCGTCGATGGCGTCGGAGATCCACGGATAGATCAGGTCCTCTCCGCCGCCGTATTCGGCCGACGGCATGGCCACCGGCACCACACCCAGTGCGAGCACGGCGTCGGTGGTGCCGAAGCCCCACGTGGCAATTCGCTCAGGCACGGCGTCGAGTGTGGTCTCGCCGTACATGTGCTGCACGGTCAACGGAAACGAGTCGGTGGACGACGCGGCGGGGGCGGAAGCGTCGTCGGCATCGGACAAGCTGCAGCTCGCCAGAGCGAGCGAGGTGAGCACAGCGGCAGCGAGGCTGGTCAGTACACGATGAGTCATGAAAAGTCCTGTATGTCGGGGTGGTGACTAGAGGTTAGCCTTAGCTTCCCTGAACCGCGAAATCGCCCTCCCAGGAACCTCCCAGCCGGAGCCCAGGGTTCTCCCCGGATCTCCGCAGAGTATGGGCACTACCGAAACATCCAGTGCCACATCGAAGGAGACAGAGCGCGATGCCTCGCATTCCCGAACCCACGAACACCCCCGACGGACCCGCGTACGAAGGTCGACTGCTCGACCGTCCCGACGAGGAGGTGGTCGATCAGGGTGCCGCTTTCGACATCACCACCCTTCTGACCCGCCGCCGCGTTCTGAGCATCGTCGGAGCCGGTGCCGGCGCGCTCGCCCTCGCGGCGTGCTCGAGTACGTCGAACGCCGGAAGTACCACCACCACAGCTGCATCGACGACGGCGACCACCGCCTCGGCCACGAGCGAGATTCCACAGGAGACCAACGGCCCGTATCCCGCCGACGGCACCAACGGCGTCAACGTTCTCGAAGAATCGGGAATCGTTCGCCGCGACGTGACGTCGAGCCTCGACGGCGGCACCACGGTCAGCGGTGTGCCAATGTCGTTCACGTTCACCCTCACCGACATGGCGAACGACAACCGCCCCTTCGAGGGGGCAGCGGTCTACCTGTGGCAGTGCGACGCGAACGGCAAGTACTCGATGTACTCCGAGGGTGCCGAGGACGAGACGTACCTACGCGGTGTGCAGGCGGCCGATGCGAGCGGGAGCGTCACCTTCGACACCATCGTGCCCGGCTGCTACTCCGGCCGCTGGACGCACATGCACTTCGAGGTCTACCCCGACGCAGCGTCGGCAACCAACGCCGAGAACGCAATTGCCACGTCGCAGGTCGCCTTTCCGCAGGAGATCCTGAACGACATCTACCAGCTCGACACCTATCCGGGCTCCGCGAGCAACCTGGCCCAGCTCGGCAGTCTCGCCAACGACAACGTGTTCGGCGACGGCTACGACCTGGAGATGGGCACCTTCACCGGCGACCCCACGAGCGGCTACGTCGGCTCGCTGGCAGTCGCGATCGACACCACCACCGAACCCGCCATGAGCGCAGCGCCTTCCGGCGGCGGTGCGGGCGGCGGCGGCGGACAACCGCCGATGGGCGGCACACCCCCGGCCGGCGGACCTGCCGGCACCGCTCCCACCAACTGACTCTCCCCGACACTACCCACCGAAGGAAACATCATGTTGCACAACCTCACTGGATGGCACGCCCTCGTCGTTCTCGCCATCGTTCTGCTCGTGTTCGGTTCGACCAAACTCCCCTCGCTCGCCAAGGGTGTGGGCCAGTCGATGCGCATTCTCAAAGACGAAGTGCGTGAGGACAAAGCGAAGACATCGGCGACGCCCGACGACGTCTCGGTCCCGGTTCCGTACCGACACGCCTCATGACCGCAGCCACCGCCGTGCGGGGTGCGATGCCCCTTGCCGGGCACATGCGCGAGGCACGTCACCGTGCGATCCGTGCGGCGGTGTCGCTGCTCGTCGGCGTCGTGATCGGCTTCGCGAGCTCCGATCGGATTCTCGACATACTCCGCGGCCCCGTCGAGGAACTGGCGCTGTCCCGCCAGGCCAGCCTCAACTTCGAGACCGTTACGGGCGCATTCGATCTCCAGCTGCGGATCGCACTGTTCACCGGCGTCATCGTGTCGAGTCCGGTGTGGTTGCGGGAGATCTTCGCTTATCTCACTCCAGGATTGACCCGTCGCGAGAAGAAGTACGTTCTCGGTTTCTCTGCGGCCGCTACCCCACTGTTCGTCGCCGGCTGCGCGTTCGGGTTCACCATCTTCCCTCGTATGGTGAGCGTGCTCGCGGGCTTCTCCTCCGACGAGGACAGCACCATCCTCAACGCGTCGTACTACGTGGATTTCGTCATGAAGATCGTGTTGGCAACCGGTATCGCCTTCGTCCTGCCGGCAGTGTTGGTGATGCTGAACTGCCTCGGCGTCGTCTCCGCGCACAGGCTGCGCAGCAGTTGGCGTGTCAGCGTGGTGGCGATCGCCCTGTTCAGCGCGCTGGTCACCCCCGCGGCAGACGTGCTGTCCATGTTCCTCGTCGCGCTGCCGATGGTCACCCTGTTCGGCGCGGCTCTCGCGATCACCGAGATACACGACAGACGATCGTCCAGACGTGCTACTGCACAGGAGAATTCATCATGTTCGGCCTGACATTAGAGAAATTGTTCCTCGTCGCGATCATTGCGGGGTTCGTCCTCGGCCCGCAGAGACTGCCCGGCTACGCCCACCGACTCGGACGGGCGGTGCGCACGCTGCGGCACTTCGTCGACAGCACCCGCAGCACAGCGGAGGCCGAGATGGGCGTCCCGCTGCGCCGCAGCGAGTGGGAGTCGTTGGACCTCAAGCAGTACGACCCACGCCGCATCGTCGCCGACGCACTGCGCGAGAACGACGTTCTGCGAGAGAACGATACGGCGCTGCCGACCGATCCGGATATGGTCGCAGAGGCCGCCCGAGTACGACCCGGTCAGAAGTATCTGATCACGGGACCGTCGTCGCATCCGCGTCGCGTGCTCATCGAGTCACTGCCCGAGAACGATCCACGCCGGATCGCCGCCGAGGCATCGACGCGCGAGAATGCGTGCTGAGGCGGTAAATTGTCGGCTCAGCAGCCAGGACTACAGGAGTGTGAACGCCGATGTCCGATCACCGTGCAGACGAGTTCGAGATCCCCACGATAGACATCGGCCCCTTCGTCTCGGGCAGTACGGCCGATGCGGGTGCCCGAGCTCGTGTGGTGGCCGAGATCGACGATGCCTGCACCCGTTCCGGATTCATGCAGATCATCGGGCACGGCATCGGAGACGATGTGCTCGACGGTCTGGCGCGGTCCATCGACTCGTTCTTCGCGCTGCCGCTTGCGACCAAGAACGAGTACCGGATACCCGACGCGAATCGTGGATACAGCCCGCCCAAGAGCGAATCATTGAGCCTCAGTGTGGGAGTCGAGTCGGCATCGCGGATGAACGACTTCTTCGAGGCGTTCAATGTGGGGGTCGAAGCGCGGTCCTTCGACTCCCTCGATCTGGACGAGTCGGATTACGGGATCAACGTGTGGCCCGACGAGCTGCCGGATTTCCGCAGCGACGTCGACAGGTATTTCGCCGAGGCGTCTCGGGTTGCCCGCACTCTCACCGGAATCTTCGCTGCGGCACTCGAGCTACCGGTCGACTTTTTCGACACGCTCACCGACCACTCGATCGACGTGCTGCGGATGAACAACTACGCCCTGCCCGAGGGCATGGTCACCCTCGACGGTGACCTCACCGGCATGGGCGAGCACACCGATTTCGGTATCGTGACGGTGTTGTGGGCCGACCAGGTGGCCGGTCTTCAGGTGCTGGGTACCGACCGCGTGTGGCACGACGTCGCTCCTCGTGACGGAGCGCTGTTGGTGAACCTGGGAGACCTCACTGCGCGATTGACCAACGACCGGTGGCTGTCCACTCTGCATCGCGTCAAGCCACCCGTCGTCGACGGCACCATCGTGCGTCGGCGGTCGGCGGCGTTCTTCCACGACGGCAATGTCGACGCGGTGATCTCCACGTTGCCGTCGCACCTCGACGCGGATTCCGGCCTGGCCTACGAGCCGGTGTCGGTACGCGATCACATCGCCGCCAAGCTCGCCGGATCGCGGCAGGGCAAGGCGAATGTCGGCGCGGTCCGCGAGGCCGCACGCGTACGCGCGGCGGAAGGCCGATGACGGACGCGTCGGTCAGTCTTCCGACCTCTTGAGCACGGCGATGCACGTCAGAAAGACGATCTTGATATCGAGCCGGAGGGACCAGTTCTCGATGTAGTAGTTGTCCCATTCCGCACGATCCGCGATGGGGGTCTGACCGCGCAATCCGTTCACCTGAGCCCATCCGGTGAGACCTGCTTTGACGCGATGTCGCTCTCCGTAGCGTCTGATCTGCGCTGCGAACAGATCGACGTACTCCGGCCGCTCGGGACGGGGGCCTACCAGGCTCATGTCGCCGCGGAGCACGTTGATGAGCTGAGGCAGCTCGTCGAGCGAGGTCTGCCGCATGATCTTGCCGATCCTGGTGCGTCGATCCACGCCTTCCACACCGCCGGGTGCCGCTCCCTCGGTCCGGACGAAGTCCGCATCGGAGTCACGTGGTGGCCGCATGGACCGGAACTTCAAGCAGTCGAACGGAACTCCGTCTCGGCCGATTCGTTCTTGCGCGAAAAAGATGGGCCCGGGGGAACTCGCCCGTACCAGCACGGTGAGCACGAGGAACACCGGCGACAGCAGCAGCAGAGCCAGTCCGGCAGCGACCCGGTCCAGTGCGCCCTTGAGGACGAACTGCCACCCCCTCGGATCGACGTGCCGCAACACCATCAGGGGCAGCCCGCCCAGATGCTCTATGCGCGCGTGCATTCCGACGGTGTCGAACATGCGAGGTACGAGCCAGACGCGGGCACCGGCATGCTGTGCCGCACGGATCGCGTCGACTATTTGTTCGTGCGGAGCCGACGCGAACGCGATCACCACCTCTTCCACCCGATGCGCTCGGACTATTCGAGTCAGGTCGGTGAGCGGTCCCAGATACGAGAGCTCCTGTTGCACTAATGGATCGACGACGGACACAGAGTCGACTGTCCCGACGAGATCCATCCCGTACTCGGAGGACTGCTTCATTCTGCGCGCCAGTTGCTCTGTGACGGGACCACTTCCGACGATGACAGTCGGTGCACTCGCATGGTGTTTCGCGCGAAGCCAGCGCTGCCCCCATGCCCGTGCCAGGCACGCGGTCGCGAGCGCAACAGCTGCGCACAGCCACACACGGACCATGACCGCACCTGGGCGATAGGGAGTCTCGATGGCCAGTATGAAAGCGAGCGTGATCAGGGTCGCGAAAGCGACGGCGGATTGAACCGGGCCGATTTCATCGATGAAGTTTCGTCGAAGCCCACGTCGGTAGAGCTTTCTCGACGCGAGCAGCACCAGGACCGTGGGCACGAACAACCATGGGTACCACCCCAACGCAGAGACGCTACCGGAGCGCCACTGGACGCCTTCGGCTACGCCGATGGCGGCGGCGAGCGCGTCGAAAAGAACGGTGAGGATCGTACGAACAGAGTTGCTCCGTATTCGATCCGATACGTTCCTCCCGAAGCGGGCTTTCACTGACTGCGGTGTCGATATCGTCATCGTCGATCCGCGCGAGTTCGACTCGATATCCGGTCCTTCCACGTTTCATGTCCTCAGAGCGGTGACGCCGTTCGGCAGTCGACATTTCGTACACCGAAGACATATCACCCTTCACGCTCTTCCGGCGTGCAACGCAAGCATTGTCACTGCCGAAACAGCGCTGCTGTCAACGAATTCGCTGTTGAATGAGCCAAGCAATGTCTTCGAGGGTCTTCACGTGGCCGGACGTCCATTTACGTGGTCGGTAGTCCCACACATCCAGCATTCCGACGGTGAAACCCGCGTCGGACTTGATCGGCGCTGCCATATAGGCGATCAGATCCGCAGTCGCGTGATCCCTCAATAGCGCGTGCTCTCGAATGTCCTGTGCCACCAGCGTTTCACCGGTTTCCACCACGACACGACACGCCGACCGTTCCACCGCTACGGTCTGTGGCTGCGCTGCCGTTCCCGATGTTCCGACGCTGGCTTTGATGAATTGTGTGTGATCGTCGACGAACGAGATCGACGCACCCTGTGCTCCCATGGCTCGCAAGGTCATCCGGGCCAGTTTGTCGAACTGCTCGTCACGAGAACTGCCGATCATGCCGGTAGCTCGTACGGCGGCGAGACGGTCCACGTCGCCGATCTGCAGGTACGTCTGCGGAAGTGACGTCGAATCGGGATCGGACAACTCGATGTTCTCGTACTCGAAACTGCGGGCGTCCGCGAGCACCGCGGCCACTTCCGGTGAAGACTCTCGTTCGAGTTCGGTGACGAGCCGAGTGATGATTGCCCGACGTGCGTAGGTGTTGAGGGACTCGCCGGCCTTGTCGGCATGGTGCGTCAACAGCCTGTTGATTCGATCTCCGAATCCGGTTTTTCCCAAGTCCACCTATCGGACGGTAGTTCACTACGCGCTGTTGCGCGTACCTACCGGCCGATCGGAATAACGGCACGATCGGTCCGTTGTCGGAGAAATCACTCTATCTCCGGTTCGACCCACCCGGTCGATCACCGCGGCGAGATGCTCGAAATACCGTCGCACCTGATACTGCGCAAACGGGGTATCCGGGGTTTGGCTACCGAGATACACGCTGTCGTGATCACGGTTGATCCAGAGCGACGCATTGCCCGTGCGTCCCTCACCGGTGAAGATGACGCCACGATCGTAGGCGTCGTCACCGCAGCCGGGGAACCATCGGAAATCGATGTAGGACAGCATGTTCGGAGCGGTGACCACTGCCTCGGGTGACGCGCCTGCAGCCATCATGGCTGCCATTGCAGCTCCTACCGGCACCGTCGCGAGCTTCTTGGCGCGTTCGTAGCCGACGTTGGCACACGGGACGAGTTCGCTGAAGGTCGATGCCCCGGACACGGCGAATTCCACCGGCGCGAACGAGCAGATCCACCCTTGGTCGGCCGCATAGGTGGGAAGCATTGCACGGCAATCGAACACGGTCATGCCGTAGTAGTTGTCGACTCCGCCGAGTTCGTGGTCGGTGATCGCCAGGGCCGCGTAGAGTCCGGCGAGAAACCGGCCGCCCGCAGCTTTGCAGGCGCGATCGAAACCAGCGATCCCTGCCCTGTCGAGCAGTGGCAGCTCGATCGGTTTCACCGGTGCCGTCTCGCCCGGTGCCAGTCCGAGGTCGAGGGCGAACCTGGGCATCTGCAGATCGTTTCGAGTGAACGTGTCTTTCCACGCCGTGAACTCCGAAGTGCCCGCGACATGCGCCGCGGCGAGTGTCGCTTCGATCTGCGCGTACTCGGCGAACCCACCCGAAGCGGACTCGGCCACCGGCGTCGACGTGTCCTCGGGGTCGGCAATAGCTCGGCGATACAAGCCGACGATCTCGGTCAGTGCCAAGGCCTGGGAGGAGCCGTCGCTCAGGGCGTGGTCGGCACCGAAGAAGATCGAGAAGTCGTCCTCGCGGACGATCGCGCCGAACGCGAAGCCGGGGTACGAGTCGCTACGGGTCTCCGCACCCAACCGGGCCCGGATGTGGTCGTGAACGTCCGCTGCATTCGTCAGCCGCGATCCGACGGTGGCCTCGAATTCCACCGCGTCCGCCGGCAGCGAGCGGCTCACCACCGTGCCGCCTTCGACGTCGAACCACATGCGAAGGATCGAATGACGCGCGACGAACTGCGTGAGGGCGCTGGTCATCGCCGCTTCGTTCAGCACCCCGTCGAGAGTGGTTCCCGACCCGATATACGACAGGTGAGGTCGACCGTTCCGTGCCGAGACGTGGGCACCACGAACGTGGTTCTCGGCCAGAAACGTCAGGCCTCCGGATGTCGGCGAGGCATGGGCGGTTCCGGCGACCGAGTCGACGGTCGGATGCCATTCGATCGTGGTGCCGGGAGCCGAGTGCCACGAATCGAGCGCGGTGATCTTCACTGTTTCCCTCTCGTCAGGCGATGTGCACGTCGGCCGCACCTACGGAATCGAGACCGACGGAGTCGACACCGACAGGGGCACCGATTCCGGCGTCGATCACCTCGAACATGGTCTCGAACGTGGAGACGACGAGGTCCGTCACGGCCGCTGTCGCGGCGTCGTCCGCCGGATGCCGTGCCGAGACCGTGATGCCCTCGGCGGTCCTGGCCACCCAGATGTAGACCTCGGATTCCGAGCTGGCGGCACTGCGCAACGTCTGTGCCCGCCTCGCGGTCCAGTCCGCGGCTCCGGCGACGAAACGAAGATCGAGGTAGGAGACGACGAATTGCGGTTCGGCCACCGTGCCCAGCAGTTCCGCTACGCGGGGAAAAGGAACCCGAGAGAGCTTCTTGGCCGCGGAGATACCGGTGGCAGCGGCGCTCAATGCGTCGGCGAAGGTACGCGCGTGTCTGACGTCGATTTCGAGCGGCCCGATGCCCACATACCAGCCCACCGACTCCAGGAATCTGGCCTCGTCACGGGTGTGAAGAGGCATCACCAGTCTGAGAGTCGGCTCCCCGGTCAGTCGGCGATGGGCCAGTGCCATCGCCGCCATCACCGCGGTCTGCGTCGTGTGGCCGGCAGCGCGGCATACCGAGTTCACCGCTGCGACTTGTTCCCCGCCGGCCACTTGCAACGCCCACCCCCGCTGGACTGCGTCCGCAGGGGGCGAGAAACTGGTCCGCGAGCGCGTCGCGGCGACCGACGACAGTGCGGGGAACCCTCCGGTCGCGGCGAGGAATTGCCGCCATCGCTCGACCGTGTCGTGCACTACCGTCACTTCGTTGCCCATGGTGCGGCTTCGCACGCTGAAGTCGACGTGGCTGCCGATATCGGACATCTCGACGGACTGGCTGCGCAACTCGGCGTCGTACAGTCTGGACAGCTCACCGATCGACAGCAGCATCGAGTACGCGTCCATGACCGAGTGATCGGCGGCGAACAGAAGCAGGAAACGGTCCTCATCGACATCGGGCGTGTCCGAGATGGTGACGACCATGCAATGTGGCCATCGCAGTGGCGAAAGTTCGCCGTCGAACATGTCGGTCAGTGTGGTCCCGACGGCGTCCGCTTCGATCCAGCCGAGGTCGGTCGAACCGAAACGGAGGCGGTCGGGTGCGCACGTCCTTCGGACGAGATGTTGATTTCCTGCGCCGTCTTCCGCGATCGTTGCAGTCGTTCGGAACACTTCGTGGCGGCGGTGCCACGCCAACAGAGCTCGGTTCATCGCCGCCGTGTCGAGATGACCGGTTACTTCGAAAACAGCTCCGAGCCATGAGCTTTCCGCTCTTCCAGAGGCAGCTCGACGTACATACGTTTCGTGGTCGTACGCGAGAGGACGATCGTCGGGATCCCAGCGGAACGTGCCGGAGTCGGCCTGCGGGGAGAACTTGGTAACTCTCCCACCAGGGAGTTGATAATCAGCGATTTCGGTGAATTTCACTGCTCGACACCTGCTTTCCGGCGACGCGCTGTCCGTTGGGAAAGCGTCGGAGTATCACTTCGTCAATAGCGTTGCGCGCGTGGGGATCCGATGACTTCGTTGTGGACACTACAGGCCTCACACGATGGTTCTGCACCGCGCATTCGGACCCTATGGTCCGAATCCTGCTTATTGTCAACAGCATCGACGACATCAGCAGAGGCGGTGCACACATCGAGCATCGACCCCAGGAGCTGCCACGTCCAGTGGAGTACGAGTGGACTTCGTCACTGCCGGAGATACGGTCCGATCATGTCACAATCGGGCGATCACCGCTGTCCGGCGAGCGACGCGATTCCCCGCGGATATCGCGATTTCTCAACGTAACCAGCATGTTTCGGAGATGTAAAGCCCCCGATAGGGCCACGTCCGAACAGCGGTTCCTCTGCCGGACGACCCCACCTCACCGCCGGTAGTCGAGCAATCAACCGTTACGAACGATGCACGGATGCAACACTTCTCCCCGTGCAGCGCCGATGCCGATCTCTTGCACCGCCTCGTTCGCGCCTATAACGTTCGACCGACAACGCCACAGGTGCCAACACCGAACCGAGGTGCGACGACCACAACCACATCACTGCCCGCCGGAAGACGAGGTACCACCACTCGTCGACCGTCGGTCACAGCACGGGAGTAGGCGAATGACGGATTCCGAATTAGCCATCGCTGCATCAGGTTTGACTCGTCGTTACGGGTCGACCGTCGCCGTGGACCGCGTCGACCTCGAGGTTCCTGTCGGCGGAGTGTTCGCCGTGCTCGGTACCAATGGTGCGGGTAAGACGACCACAGTGCGGATGCTCGCAACACTGGAGCGACCCGACTTCGGCTCGGCCACAGTATTCGGCCACGACGTGCGCACCTCGGCTGGAATCGTGCGGTCGATGATCGGTGTGACAGGGCAGTACGCATCGGTCGACGAAGATCTCACTGCCGAGGAGAACCTCCTCATCTTCGCCCGACTCGTCGGCGCATCACGGCGTCGCGCCCGTGCCCGCGCGGCCGAATTGTTGGACGAGTTCGGACTGGGCTATGCCGCACGTAGACAGGTTCGTGGGTTCTCCGGTGGTATGCGCAGACGCCTCGACCTCGCCGCCTCGATGATCACGCGCCCACGCCTGCTCTTTCTCGACGAGCCGACCACCGGGCTCGACCCCCGCACCCGCGCACAGATGTGGGACACCGTGCGAGCCATGGTGGCAGCCGGGTCGACAGTGCTGCTGACCACTCAATATCTGGACGAGGCCGACGCGTTGGCAGACCGTGTCGCGGTCATGGATCGCGGCAAGGTGGTTGCGAACGGGACTGTTGACGAACTCAAGGCCAAGGTGGGCGGCAGCTCTGTGAAACTCACGCTGGTCGATTCGACGCAGGCGATTGCCGCGGCACGAACGTGCGCGGCCTTCTCGCCGCTCGAGGTCACCGTCGAAGACGACGGGAACATCGTGTCGGTGCCCATGCCGGACATCGAGCGTCTCCCGGAGATGCTCCTGGCGCTGCGGTCCATGCAGATCTCGGCGAGCGCGGTCAATGTGGCTCGGCCGACGCTCGACGACGTGTTCTTCGAGTTGACCGACGCATCGCCCCGCGTTCTGGACAGTGTCCCGAGCATCACCGGCGCGAGAACGACGAGCAAGGAGCCCGCCGCGTGAACACGACGACGTCGACGGACGGGCTCGCCCGTCGAGAGCGTGGTATCACCCACACCGCGACCCCTGTCAGCGATACTCCTCGCAACGCGCAACCATTTTCTGCCGCACTCGCACAGTCGATGACCATGACGTTTCGAGGACTGCTGAAGATCAAGCACAATCCCCAGCAGATGTTCGACGTCATCGTCCTACCGATCGTCTTCACGGTGATGTTCTCGACCATCTTCGGCGGGGCCATCGTCGGCGATGTCGACAACTACTTGCCGCTGCTGATTCCCGGGGTGCTCGTGCAGGTCGCCGTGGCTGCATCGGTGGTCACCGGCGTGCAGCTTCGAGAAGATCTCGACAAGGGGGTCTTCGACAGGTTCAAATCGCTGCCCATCGCCCGCATCGCGCCTCTCGCAGGCGCGTTGTCGGCCAACGCCTTTCGATACGTCGTGGCAACCGTCATCACTGTCGGAGTTGGAGTCGCGATGGGCTACCGTCCGAACGACTCCGCCGGCCTCGCACTGGCATGTCTGCTGGTCGTTACCGTCGCGTTCACGTTGAGCTGGATCTTCGCTCTGGTGGGAGTGTTGCTGGACAAGGCGTCCACGGTGCAGGGAGTATCGATGCTCGTTCTGATGCCCATCACCTTCGTCTCCAACGCTCTGGTCCCCATCGACACCATGCCCGCGTGGATGCGCACGATCGCAGGTGCCAACCCGGTCTCCCACCTGGTGTCGGCGGTGCGCGGACTCGCCGACGGCACTGACGCGGGGCTTCAGGTGGCGTACACACTCATCGGCGCGGCCGTGGTCCTGGCCGTGTTCGTCCCGGTCACTCTGCGCGTCTACATGGCCAAGACCTGAAGTCGGTCCACACAGGGGGTTTCACGATGGGGGTTTCACGATGGGGTTGAACAGACCGACCGAAGCGACAGGAGTGATGGTGAGCGAGTCGAGCACGATGGAAGAGGGAACCGAACCGACCATGGATCTCCTCGCCGAGAGCACAGCTCCGACGCTGTCGGTGGTGGTACCGGCATTCGACGAGGAGGACACGATCGCGGCCTGCCTCGAACGCCTGACGGCGCAATCCGACTACATCGACGAGATCGTCGTCGTGGACAACAACTCGACCGACCGGACCGCCGAGATAGTGCGGGACCTTGCCCGGCGTCACCCCACGATTCGATTGATACACGAGGCCGAGCAGGGCCTGGTGTACGCACGCAACGCCGGAATGGATGCGGCTACCGGCGATCTCATTGCTCGTATCGACTCCGACACGATGGTCGGCGACGACTGGTCGCGGACCATCGTCGACTTTTTCACCGCCGATCTCGACCACAATTGGTCCGCTCTGTGCGGTCGCGGTGAGGCTCACGACGTGCCGATGTCGGGGCGATTCGACAAGTGGAAGATCAAGTTGCATCCGCTCGGAGACCGCGGCCCCTCCGACGAGGTCAAGGAGATCCCCGTCCTGTACGGCTCCAACATGGTCGTGCGGCGAGAGGTGTGGAATCGGATACGTACCCGAGTGAGCATGCGGCGGGACATATTCGAGGACGTCGACATGGGGTTGTGCATCCTGGACGACGGTGGTCGCAACGCCTTCCTCGCGTCGTTGACCGTGGGGGTATCCCCCCGGCGTATGCAGAGCAGCCTGCCGGAGTTCGTGCAGTACATGAGCTTTCTGCCCAGAACCTTTGCCCTGCATCGGAGGTTTTCTTATACAGCGGGTACCGCATTGATCTACGTGCCGGCACTGACGGTGTTGCACACCGGCCGATTGTTGATGCTCCGGCTCTACGATTCCGAGACGGGGCAGCTCGACCCGAGACGACTGCTGCAGCGCACCTCGACACCGACGCGCGCGCTACCGTGAGCCGCTCACGACCCGCTCGACCAGATCGACGGCGTGGGATACAGCGATCGACGGGGCAATCAATCTGTCACGCAATTGTGTTGCAGTAACTCGCCTTTGCGGAGACAGGGCATCTCGCAGGACATCAGTGAGGCGCGACGGAGTCACCCGGGATAGAGGAAGTGAGGAACCGACATGTGCGGAGGCAACAGCTCGCCCCCAGATGGGCTGATCCGCACCGATCCAGGTGACGACAGTGGGCAACCCCGCGCGCAGCGAGGCCGCGACCGAGCCGGCACCACCGTGGTGGATCGCAGCACGGCATCGAGGCAGAACGACATCGTGGTCGATGTGCTTCACCACTCGCACTCGACTTCCGAGTTCGCCTGCATTGCCGAGGAAGTCGCTCCACCCACCGGCTACCAGCAACCGCACTCCCAACTGGTCCGCAGCGGCCACGATCGCCTCGCCGAGTCGGTCGGGATTTTTCGGAAGCATGCTCCCGAAGCCGACGTAGACCGGCGCGTCCGCGGCGGCGATCCACTCCGAGAGGTCGTCGTCTGCGCTGACGTCGCCCACCCCCTCCCGAGCCGACGCAGGCAAACCGAGAAAGCCCACCAACGGTCGTCGGTCACCCCATTCGGAGACCAGACCCGGAAACAGAGCGGGGTCGTACGCCTGTATCTCGGGGATCCCGGTCGCGGCGATCGCGGTGGCGAACGGAGTTCGCATGGGCCCCAGTCCCAATTCGGAACGCAGGTCGTTCTCCGCTCGCTTCGACGCCTTCCACAACAGCCACTCCACCAACGTCCAACTTGCCGACGCGATCGGACCGGACACATCGACACCCGCCTGCGACAGCAGGGACGTAGTGGAGTTTCGCCGGATCGGGCACAGGTGCAGGGGCACGTGAGGAATTCCTCTCACCTGCGAAACATTGTGCGCTCGTTCCTGTCCCGCACTGGTCGAGACGATCGCGTCGGCACCTTCGCTGGCGTCGAGCAACGCCTGCTGCATCTGTCGGCCACCGCGAACGGTGATCTCGGTGGCGGCAGCCAGCCTGGCGCGCGGATCGGCAGACTTCAGCCGGGTGCGGACCGCATCGGACTCGAGCACCGCGCGGGTGCTGTCTCCGTACACGGACGTGGACAACCCTGCACCGGTACCAAAATCCTGCATGTTCGGCGGAGCGAGCAAGACGACGTCGTGCCCACGCGAACGCAGCTCGAGACCTACAGCCACTGCCGGTTGAACATCGCCGCGGCTTCCATTGGCTGCCAGAACGAACTTCATGCGCATCCCTTCGTTCCCCGGTGCTCGGTGAGCCCGATCAGTCTAAGCGACAACACCCGATCTGCCCTTGTGAGACGAAAGATGGTGCTGTGTAGTGCAATCCCTCGGTACGACGCAATTCTTGGGGGCGAACGAGTGAAGATCGCGTTCGCCATCAACGGTACTCGCGGCGACGTGCAACCTGCCGTCGTACTTGCCGCAGCCCTGACCGAACAGGGACACGAGGTTTCGGTGGGAGTGCCGCCGAACCTCGTCGAGTTCGCCCGCGGCTGCGGACTGGAGGCCACTGCTCTCGGTCCCGACACGCGAACACACATGAAGATGGTCACCGAGGCGCGGGCCGAGGCGGGCCGAAACCCGTTGCGCCAGATGCGAGCCATCGCACAGATGCGTGATCTCGGGTACTCGGAGTTGATCACCGACCTGGACGACATCGTGGCCGGTGCCGATGCCATCGTCACCGGTTTCACCACCGAACAGATGACGCTCGCGTACGCCGAACGTGCCGGTATCCCCTTGATCTCGTTGCACCACGCACCCGTACGCCGCAACACGGTCCATGGTCCGCTCCCGAGTCTGCAACTGGGGGGCGCACACACAGTGCGCACCCAATGGTGGCTGTTGGACCGGCTTTTCGGTCTCATGACCCGACGCCGCGATGCGGTTCTGCGCAAGCGTCTCGGGTGCGCCCCAGCGCGCAGGTCACCGGCCGCTCAGCTCGCCGCGGCACCCGGAATCGAGATCCAGGCATACGATCCGTTGTTCGCGGTACGGAACGATCCGGTGTGGGACGCTGACGCAGCCCGCCGACTCCGTCCGGTGGTCGGATTTCTCGAACTGCCGAGCACGCGTCGACTCGGCCTCGACGAGATGCACTCCACCGAGGAACTGTCGGACTGGTTCGATGCCGGGGATCCCCCCGTCTACGTCGGATTCGGCAGCATGCCGGTCCGCGACCCGGCAAAGATGATCGACGCTGCTGTCACCGCCACACGTCGGCTGGGTCGTCGACTTCTGTTGTGTACCGGTTGGAACGACCTGCCGACGGATTCCCTGGCAGGAGAGGACATCCGCGTCGTGAGGGCCGTCGACCACGACGCGGTGTTCGGTCGGTGTGCGGCAATCGTCCACCACGGCGGGGCGGGCACCACGGCTGCCGCAGTGCGGTCTGGGACGCCGTCGGTGATCTGCTGGTACGGCTCCGACCAGCCGTTCTGGGGTCGTGAACTGGAGCGGCTCGGGGTAGGTGCGACGCTACCCGCGCGACGGCTGGACGCCGATCGCCTGACCGACGCGCTCACCCACGTGCTCGACCTCCGCGGGAGACACGCAACCGTCAGCGCAGCAACACAATTGATCACGGGCGACGTAGCGCTGGCGCAGGCCGTCGAGCACATCGAGACGGCCGTGTCATCGCGACGAGTGGGACAGACTCGATGATGCACTCCGTACAGGGCAGACTCGCCGATGAGGACGCCACCTACTGGTTCCTGAGGCGGGCATTCGGGTGGTCGGTAGTCCTGCAGCTGGTGTGGACCACCGACGCCCCGGTGTCCAAAGAAGTTCTCACCGAGGTGAATTCCGCGTTGGCGAACGGACGTCTGCACCGGCGGCTCGTCCCACCCACAGTGCCGGGAGCGCGCCCACGCTGGGTACGCGCAACCGGTGAGCCCGCCTGCCGGTTCGACGACGCACTGGAGAACTCCGATATCGATCGCTGGGCGGAAGAGGAGTTGGCGTCGGTCGAGTTGGACGCGGTCGAGGGCGACTGCTGGCGGCTGCGCGCGACCACCCGCGCAGGGGGAGGCACCGTCGTCTCGCTGTGCGCACTGCATCTCGTCGCGGACGGCAAGACAATGGTGACAGCTGCAGCGGCAGCGCTAGCGGCCGTGTCACAGGAAACGCTGTCGCCGAACGCAATTACCGAGCCTGCACTCACCTCGGAACCGGGCACCGCGAGCGCGATCATCGCCGACACGATCGACGCGACCGGCAGAGTTCTCGCCGCCGGCCGAGGCGCACTGCGGGCCATCGGAGACGTGGTGGCCCAACACGCAGGATTCGGTGGTGCCGACACCGACACCGGCCCCGTCCCGACGCGTCCCGTCCGGGCACCGATGGCCGACAGATCACCGAAGGCAGTGGGCTCGTGGGCCACAGTGACCGTTCCCAGTGACGCCTGGGATGCAGTAGCCGCACGACACGGAGGTACTGCCAACGTCTTGTTCGTGGCCGTCGTCGCCGGGTTGCTGAGGTCCAGTGGATACGCCCCGCTCGGAGACACGGTGAAGGTGGGAATTCCCGTCGACCGGCGCGGTGACAGCGATGACGACCGCGCCAATGCGACCGCGGGCGTGTCGGTGATGTTGACCGATCAGCCGGTACCGGGAGGCGACCTACGCAGCATTCGTTCCGCGTGTAAGGCCGCGTACCAACGGCTGGAGTCCGGGCACCGGAGCGCCGTGGCACACCTGTACCCGCTGACGTGGCTGCTCCCGCCGTCGTGGCTCGTCGGCGTGGCGACGTCGGGAACAGGTATGCCCGACGCGATGGTGTCCAATCTGGGCCACGTCCCCTCGGCGGCGATGCGGTGGGGGGACGTCGACGCGACACGCCTCGCGTTCCGAGGCAACGCACAGGGCGTCGATGCGGCCCAGCCGTACCGATTCGGTGACGGAGCTCAGGCCTGGGCACTACGCACCGACACCACGTTCACGTTCTCGGTGTTGGGGTTCGACGAGAACAGTTTCGGTGGAGCGTCGCGGTTACGCGATCTGCTGGCCGCAGAACTGGCAGCGTGGCAGCTGCCGAACGAGATCTGGTGAGGAGCACGATGAGTACGACCACGGATGAAATCGATTCGGCAACAACGGAACAGGAAACGGTGTTCGGTCCGAGCCCGCGAGTGACCGGCTCCGACGAGTCCTATCTGCTGGCGGAGGATCTCTTCGGCATGGCGGCGCCGATGCAATTCGCGTGGGTTTTCGACGACGACCCCGGGCAGGACGCGATCGAGATGCTCGGCGCTCGCCTCGCCCAGGGTGCGCTGCACCGCGCGGTTCGACGAACCAAGGTTCCGGCTGCTCGACACGCGTGGGTCCGCTCCACACAGCCGCCGCAGGTGTTCGTGGACAACGAGATCGACGACGATGCGATCGGCGAGTGGACGGAGGCGGCCGTCCGGCGGTCCAACCTGGCACCCACGGAGGGCAGAGGCTGGCGGCTCGAGACGACGACCACGACCGGTGGTCGTCGGGTGGTATCGCTGGCGGTCTCGCACATGATTGCCGACGGGCAGGGCGTCTACCTCGCGCTCGCGGCGGCCGCGGCGCCCTCAACCACACGGCCGCTGCCCGATGCCCTCGGCGGTGTGCAGGAGATCCGAGACGATCTACTCGACGGCGTCGATCAGGTTCGCGCCGCGGCCACGTCGGTTCGCGCCCTGCTCGCCGAACTCGTGCGCGCACGTACGCAGAAGTCGACTGCGGTGGCACCGACGACCGGCGTCGGCGAAGCTCCTGCGTTCCAGAAGCCACCACGTCTGCCCGACTCGGGAGCTGCACCCAAAAATGCCGGTACCGAAACAACACTCGTCAATGTCAACATCGATCGGAATACCTGGCTACAGCGTGCCGCCGACCACGGCGGCACCTCGAACGGTCTGTTCACCGCGATACTGGCGGGCATTGTGCAGGCATCGGCCTATCCCGTCGGTGATCGACTTCGGGTCTGTATCGCAGTGAACCGACGCGAGGGTGCCACCGACGAGCGGGCGAATGCGTCAGGCGGAGTGTGGATTCGGCTCGACAACCCGGTCATCGCCGGGGGCGACCTCTCCCCTATCCGCACACTGAGCAAGAGCGCGTTCGCCAGCTACGCAGAATCGGGTGCAGATCGAGCTGCCGACAACCTTCAACCACTGGTCCGGTTGCTGCCGGGATGGCTCGTCGGACGACTGATGCGCGCCATCCCTGGTCCCGACACCACGGTCTCCAATCTCGGCATCGTCCCCGACGAAGTACTGACGCTCGGTGGCCGGGAAGCGTCGTGGTTCACCGTTCGGGCCGTCACGCTCGGTACGCCTGCGGCACAGCGCCGCATACAGGGGCCCGGTGTGGCCGCGTGGCTCGTCGAATACGGAGATCGAATCACTCTGGCCTTCTTCGGAATACATCCCGAGCACTTCAGCGACGAGGCCGTGCTGCGAGCCCTGATCACCGATCAGCTGTCCGCGTGGGACCTCCCCCACACATTCTGGTGACCGACCCGAAGGAGAACGCGATGATCGAGGTGGACCGCCGGATCGGAATCATGTTGTACGGCAGTCGAGGTGACATCCAGCCAGGAGTCTGTCTGGCGTTGGAGTTGCAGGCGCGCGGGGCTCGTCCCGTCGTCGCGGTGCCGCCCAACCTCGTCGACTTCGCGATATCGGTCGGCGTGCAGTCGGTATTGCCCCTCGGATTGGACACCCATACGGCATGGTCGTCGGACGAGGCGAACACCGCCCGAAGCAGGAATCCCATTGCGAAGGTGCGGTTCGCCCTCGCGACGGTCCGTGCGGGCTTTCGCGCCTTCGACGACGCTCTCGCGGAGTTGTTCCTCGACGAGGATGCCTCGATGTCCGGCGTCGACGCGTTGGTGGTCTCACCCCTCGGCCAGGATCGTGCGCTCGCGCTGTCCCAGAAACTCGGGATTCCGTTGACGGTGCTGCGATACGGACCGATGTCCGAGAACGGCGTCCTGGGCGCGATACCCGGCCTCACCTCGAACTGGTCTGCCACGTGGAAGAGACGGTCGTGGAGAATCGCCGACCGCATCACCTGGTGGGCAACCGGCTGGAACGAGAACGCCTTTCGTCGTCGACTCGGTCTGCCGCGGGCGCGATCACCGTTGCCGACCCGGCTGTCCGAGTTCGGAGTTGTGCAGATCCAGGCATACGATCCGGTGATCGTGCCCGGTCTCGCCGAGGAATGGGGTTCGCACAAGCCCATCGTCGGGTTCTTCGACCTCCCGCGACGAGAGCGCGCGGGCCTCGACGAAGCGGTGTTGACACCGACGCCCGACGGCCATTCCGGCATCGGCACACACTCTTTGGCAGAGTGGATGGCGGCCGGCACCCCGCCTGTGTTCGTCGGATTCGGCAGCATGCCGTTGACCGACCCCGACCAACTGATCGAAACCGTGCGCCGGGCCGGGCAGCTGATCGGTGCCCGCTGCTTGATTGCCATCGGCGACCGACGGGGCCCCGACCGTGCTGACCCCGACGTGTTCTTCGTCGGCAACGTCGACCATTCGGTTGTACTCCCCCACTGCTCGGCAGTCGTTCATCACGGCGGTGCCGGTACCACCGCGGCGGCGATGCGAGCCGGACTGCCGATGGTCATCTGCACCGTGACGGCCGATCAACCGTTCTGGGGCGCGCGGATCACCGAGCTCGGAATCGGTCGAGCGATGAAGCTGTCCGCAATCACGGCAGAGAAGTTGGCAGACGCGCTCGGTGCTGTACTGACACCCGACACTGTCGCCACAGCTGCAGCATTGAGTTCATCGATGGTGCCACCCGGCAAGGCCGGGGCCGACGCAGCCGACTTGATTCTGCGTACCGTGCCGAGTGCGGACTCAGAAGCAACAGAGCCGAGGTTGGCTGTCGACGCGACAAGCTAGACCGGACGGAAGCCGGCCCCCGGCGCTCCCGACGCGTTCAGCAGCCGAACAGATTCCGCCGCCGACGCGTATGCCGTGGGACTGAGCAGGGGCACCCCGGAGGCGTGGCTCGTGATGCCGACGAGGGTGGTGCCGACGACCAGCGGCCCACCGGAGTCGGACCAGACAGTGAGCGCGTCGGACATCAAGTCGCTGCCGCGGGCGTCGACGATGCTGCCGCAGGTCACTCCGCTGCCGAGCCCGGTCTTGCAGACGGGCTGCCCCACCGATGCGGTACCGATGTCGGTGACGGTGATTCCGCCCAGACTGTTGACGGGTACGACTTTGGTGGGGTCGAGAACGATGACGCCGTAATCCGGGCCCCAATGCCCGACGGCGGTGGTGCCGACCGGGGCCGTGGGCGAGCCGACGAGCGTGACGGGAAGTCCCGGCCGAAGGATGCAGTGTCCGGCAGTGAGGGCGACCAGCCGGCCCGCGTCGTCGTGCCCGACGGCCGCGATGGAACAGACAGTGAGATCGTCGAGCCCACCGGTGGTGACGAACCCACTACCGGGGCCAACCATGGGAAGTGGCGCTGCGGCCGCGGTGCCGGTGGTGGCCGCTGTGAACGCGAGAGCCAGGGTGGTGAGCAGTCCACTGACAACACCGAGTCGAGCAGTCTTCATGGTGGGCATTCCTCGTCGACGAACGTTTGGGGCGGGGCACCTCTTCGCGGCTCGATCGTGGCACAGATGACACGTGCACGCGCGCTGCGAAAGCCTTGCACACGACCAACCCATCTCTGCGGGCCACACGAGGAGGAGCATTTCTCGCGTTATGCACCAACCGTCAACCGGAATGTCATGGCCATTCCACTAGCTGGGGCGGCCCGATGACCACCCGGATCAGCGCATTGATCCTCGAACTTACTGGTGCCACTGCGGGCGCATAACGTTTGTCTAGTTCCTCTTTCGGGTCAGCGAGCGTAAACCCTCAGCCCACTGTCTGGCCGTATGGAGTCGTCGCGACCTCGGTCGCCATGAATCCAACAACGGAGCCGATGACCGCCGGAATGGCGCAGCTGCGGTTCGGGTGAACGTCGCCGCGAGCGCTACGACTTCGGCCGAAACTCACACCTATCCAACCAGCGCTCGGCTACGAATGCGGCTCATGTGGTGGGTTGTCGGCATCGTTGCCGTGTGGTTACTGATCGGCGCAGTTGTCGCCGTGTGGGTCGGCCGTGGGATTCGCCGAGCCGACGTCGAGGAGTCCGCTGCTGAGTTACCGCGCCGAACGACTCACGAACCGCCACCGAAAAAGGACGCCGCGTAATCGTGTGGTGTCGGCCCCGTGCCGTGAGCCGGCTTCAGGAACGCGTCACGAGCGAACTGTGCGAGCACGAATCAACACCACTACTCCCATCCCTACGAGGGCCAGGATCAGCGGTGCCGCTATCGCCATGTTCGCGCCGATGGTAGTGAACAGGACCAGCGACGCGAGAGCCGCGAGGAAATACACAGCCGCAAAACGCGGTGCCCAGAAAACTGTCTGCATGGATCCTCCGACATCAGAAGCAGATTCATTCGGACGGGACGACGAAAACGAGATGCACACGACCATTGTCGTTAGCCAGAGTACATAGTTGAAAAGTGCAGTCAAGAGTTGCTGCGCAAATTTTCGATTCGCTTCGACCACCCGCTGGGGTACTTTTGGTCTGTGAGAGTGGTGTCGGTCAACGCTTGGGGTGGAGCGATGTACGACGAGCTCTTACCCTGGCTGCGCGCCGTCGATGCAGACATCGTCTGCTTGCAAGAAGTTACGCGCACTCCACAGAGGTCGGGATGGGCTACCTTCGCCGACGGTGAGAGGACGCTCCCGCAACGGTTGAACCTCTTCGATGACGTGTCCTCCGCACTGCCCGGATACACCCCATATTTCGTTGCGAACGACGCAGGTCCGGTGACCGACGACGAAGGCGTTCGGCTGCGACAGGACTTCGGCATCGCAACATGGGTTCGAGACGACATTCCCGTTATCGGGCTCGACGCCCGATTCGTGCACTCGCAGTTCGTCGACTACACGGACTGGGATGTCGAGGACCGACCTCGCTCAGCACTCACGGTGACAGTCCGAGACCGTCTCGGTGGGAAGACAGTCTCCGTAATCCAGCTGCACGGCCTTCGAGATCCGGCGGGTAAACAGGACACCCCCGCCCGCGCCGAGCAGGCCCGCAGACTAGCGGTGATCGTTGAAGAAGCCTGTGGCACAAGTGATGTCGCAGTTCTCTGCGGCGATCTTAATCTCCTTCCGTCGAGCACGACGTTCCACGTGCTGAGGGAACACGGGATGGTCGACCTCGTCGGCAACGCCGATACCCGGGCATCGAGCTACACCAAACCGATACGTCATGCCAGCTATGTTCTGGTCTCGTCCACCGCGGCTGTGCGTAATTTCGAGATCGTGGCCGAGCCCGAGGTTTCCGATCACCGCGCACTGATGCTGGAAATCTGACCTGGGAGTACGAGCGCGGTCTCAACATCACTCGGCAGGCGTGTCTCCCGCTTCGAGGGTGAACTGCACAACGTTGATGCGTGAGTTCTTGAATCGCTCCGACGACCCGGTCAGGTACTGCACGTATTTGTCGTAGGTCGCTTCCGACGACAGTGCGATGGCCTCGTCCTTGGACGCGATCAGCTTCTCTGCCCACGTGTCGAGTGTCCGCGCATAGTGTGGTCCCAGCGCGTGCTCGCGGAGCAACTCGAATCCCGCCTCGGCCGCTTTCGCCTTCACCACCTTGACCAACGTCAACTGCCCACCGGGGAAGATGTCGCGCAGGATGAAGCGGGAGAAATGCGCATCCTCACGCGTGAGTCCACCCCCGGAGGCAGGATCGGGCGGCGTGATGACGATGGTGTGCAACAACATTCGGCCGCCGGGCTGCAACACCGAGCGGCACTTGGCGAAGAACGCCGAGTACCGCTGACGTCGGAAGTGCTCGAACGCGCCGATGCTGACGATCCGATCGACGGGCTCGTCGAATTCTTCCCAACCCTGCAACCGGATGTCGACGTTGCGTTCGGTCGGGAGGTCGGCGACGAGCGCGCGGCCACGGTCGTACTGGTTTCGACTCAACGTCAGACCGATGACATTGACGTCGTATTTCTCCACCGCCCGTTTGACGAGAGCACCCCAGCCGCAACCGATATCGAGCAGTGTCATGCCCGGCTTCAGATCGAGCTTGCCCAGGGCCAGGTCGATCTTGGCCGTCTGCGCTTCCTCCAACGTCATGTCGTCACGCTCGAAGTAGGCGCAGCTGTACGTCATGCTCGGATCGAGGAACAGCGCGAAGAAATCGTCCGACAGGTCGTAATGCGCCCGCACATCATCGACGAACGGCTCCAGTTGTTGGTTCATCACGCCACACCCTTCCCCACAGCATCGGCGCCGATCACTCGGCCTAGTGCACGGGCACCCTGCTCGCCCAGCATGTCTTCGTGTTCCACATCGACCTCTGTCACCGAGATCCGCCCGTCGACGAGGCCCGTCCAGTGCTTCGCGCCGTCCGAGCCACGAGCAGCGAAGTAGTGGACATCGCCCGCGTACACCGCCGGCCGGTACGACGCGACCCAGCTGGCAGCGGCGACGACCGGTCTATACATGGCACGTAAATCGTCCTCGGTGAGGAATGTCAGTTCGGTTCGCGTACTCCGCAATTCGGCAACAATGTCCGCGAAGGACGTCGCCTCGACCCCGAGCTGACGAGCCAGATCGTCGACGCCGAATTCCTCGGCGTCGTCGGGTGCAGCGAGTTGAGCATCGACGAGGGCCAGCAGCGCGACGTCCTCGCCTTCCGACTGCAACTGCACGGCCACCGCGTGGGCTATCACACCGCCGAGCGACCACCCCAGCAGGTGGTAAGGCCCCTGAGGCTGAACATCTCGAATCATCCGCACGTACGCGAAAGCGAACTCCTCGATCGACGACGGCGCAGCGTCACGATTCGAGATGCCCGGATCCTGCAGGCCGTACACCGGGCGGTCCGTCTCCCCGAGCAAAGACAGGTAGCTCCAGGCAATTCCGATGGCCGGGTGCACACAGAACAGGGGTGCGCCCACGCCGTCGGTCCGCAGCGGCAGCAGGACATCGAACGCGCCACTCGATTCCGCATCCCCGTCGTCCATGTCGAGGCGCCCGGCCAATGCCGTGATCGTCGGGTGCTCGAGCAATGCACTGATCGGGATTCGACGGCTCAGTTTGTCGCCGAGGGCGTCCATCACCTGTACCGCCGACAGGGAATGCCCGCCGAGGTCGAAGAAGTTATCGTCGATACCGATGCCCTCGCCAGCGATGTGCAGTACGTCGGAGAACACGGTGTGTACGAGTACTTCGGTGGACGAGACCGGCGCGCGTCGTTCGGTCGACGTCACTGTGGGTTCGGGCAGCCTGCTCGTATCGACCTTGCCCGACAACGTCATCGGCAGTGCATCCACGACGGTCACCGTGCTGGGCACCATGTACGCGGGCACTGTTCTCGCCAGAAAGTCGCGAGTCTCTCGCGGTTCGACCGCACCCACTACATAGGCAGCCAAGGAGTTCGCATGCCCGATCACGCTGGCTTGACGCACGGTGGGGTGACGCAGCAGTGCCGCCTCGACCTCGGCGAGTTCGACGCGATGGCCGCGGATCTTCACCTGTGAATCGACTCGGCCCAGGTATTCGAGTTCGCGTCCGGTCTCGCGCGCCACCCACCGCACCAGATCGCCGGTGCGATAGAGCCGGCCGTCGCCGAAGGGATTGGCGACGAAGCTGCTCGATGTCAACGCAGCGTCGCCCACGTACCCTTCGGCCAGACCGGCCCCGCCCAGGTACAGCTCCCCCACGACGTCGGTGCCCACCGGTCGCAGACGGGCATCGAGAACCACCGTGTCGAATCCGAGGGTCGGCTCGCCGATGGTCACCGCAGCCGCTGCCCAGTCCCGCTGATGCGTGGTGCAGGTGCTCATGACGGTCCCCTCGGTGGGCCCGTACGCGTTGAACACCGAACGATCCTGCGACCACCGCTGCAGCAGTGCAGAATTGGCGGCCTCGCCGGCCATGACGACCACACGAAGAGAAGGCAGAGCCGCAGAGTCGGTCACCTGCAGCACGGTCGGCGTGAGGCAAGCATGGGTCACCTGGTACCGGTCGATGAGCGCTTCGAGCTCACGCCCTCCATGCACCTCGGGCGGCACGATCACCACGCTCGCTCCGGCACCGACGGCCATCAGCGTCTCGAAGATCGACGCATCGAAACTCGGTGACGCGAACTGCAACACGCGGGAGGTCGGCTCGACGTCGAACAGGTCTCGTTGGCTCTGAACGAGATTCGCGATACCGCGGTGCGTCACCCGAACGCCCTTCGGCACCCCGGTGGATCCCGAGGTGTAGACGACGTACGCCGTGCTGTCGACGGGTGCTTCGCGTACCTGGAAGTGGTCGAGCTCGTCACCATCGGCCGTCAGCCAGTCGTTTCCGGCCGAGTGGAAGTCCACGGACGTGATTCCCGTGACGGGGGCAGCGCGGTCGAGAATCTCCCGTACTCGCGCGGCGGGCTGAGACGGGTCGATCGGCAGGAAGCCGGCACCGGTCTTGGCCACGGCCCAGATCGCGGTGAGGTACTCGACAGACCGCGGCACAGCGATCGCCACCAACGATCCCGGCTCGACGCCGGCCCGGATGAGCTTGTCGGCCAGTGCATTCGATTGCCTGTCCAGCTCGCGGTAGGTCATCGAACGCGAGTCGTCGATCACCGCGATGTTGTCGGGCCAGCTACTCGCCGCCCGCACGAATACTTGAGCCAGTGTGGACTGATCGGCCGTGCCGTCTCGGCGGGACACGACCGCCGATCCGCCCTGACCGAATTCTGCACTGCCGAGCCGAAGGTCCGGTGCCGCGGCGACCGTGTTCAACACCGTGATCAGACGTTCTGCCAGTCCTGTGACGACCGCCTGAGAGAACCGGTCGGCGGAATACGACAGAGTGCCCAGCAGCCCGGCATCGGATTCTTCGACGACGAACTCCAGATCGAATTGCGTCGCCGTGATGTCCACTCGACGCGGATTGACGGCGCTCGGACCCAATTCGATGGTGGGCGTAATGATGTCACCGAATGCCAGAAGAACCTGGAACAGTGGGTGCGTGTCGACGGCGCGGGTGGGTTGTACCGCGTCCACTACCCACTCGAACGGCACGTCCGAGTTCGCGAAGGCATCGAGATCCCGGTTGCGTACCTCGGTCACGAAGTCCTCGAACGTCGTCGCCGGATCGACGTCGGTCCGCAGGACGACGGTGCCGACGAACATGCCGACGAGGTGGTCGAGCGCCGGGTCTGCTCGACCCGACACCGGGGTTCCGATGGCGATGTCCCGAGTTCCGCTGGCCTCGGCAAGTACGGCCGCCAGCGCCGCATGGACGACTACGAAGACCGTCGCGCCCAGTCGATGCGCGAGCGACCGCAGACTCGCGAGAGTGTCTGCATCGACGGCAAACTGGACTCCCGACGCCTCCTGCTCGGCGTCAGGAGTGCCGGTGGGCAGGTCGAGGAATTCCGGCAGGCCGGCCAGCGTGCGACGCCAGAAGTCGAGCTGCTCGGACGCCACCGCGTCGAGGACGTCGCGTTGCCACACCCGGTAGTCCGCATAGTCGACGGCGAGTGGAGTGAACGGCGGTGTAGCTCCGGCCGTTCGAGCCAGCAGAGCCGTCTCGATGTCGCGGCTCAATGGACGTAGCGACAGGCCGTCGACCGCGATGTGGTGGGCGACGACGGTCAGCACGCGCTCACCGCGACGTTCCGCAAGCATCAGTCGCAGCGGTGCCTCGACGGTCAGGTCGAAGCCCTGCTGCGCCACCCCGCCGATGCCCGCGTGGGCGTCGTCCAGTGTCGACAGCACGATCTGCGGATCGAGGACGACGGTGACGGGCCCATCCCCCGTCGACGGGTACACCGTGCGGAGCGGCGTATGCCGTTCCAGCACATCGGCAATCGCAGCGCGCAGCACCTCGAGGTCGAGGCCTTCCGGAAGCGTCACCTCGAAGGCGATGTTGTAGGCCGCCGATGTCGGGTCGTATCGATTCTGCAGCCAAATGCGTCGCTCGGCCGGCGCAAGACCGGAGTAGGAGCGCGCATCCGCGCGGTGCACCAACGCAGGGAGCGCGGTGTAGTTGTCGGACAGCAACTCGATCGCCGACGCGAGCTGCGTCGCGGTGGGGGCCTCGAATACCGTCCGCACCGGAACCCGAACGCCGAGCACCGCACTGATGCGGGTGGCGACGCGGGTGGCCGCGAGGGAGTCTCCCCCGAGGACGAAGAAATTGCTGTCGACGGCCGGCACGTCGATTCCCAACGTGTCGGCGAAGATTCCGAGGATGACGTCCTGCGTCAACGTGCGTCCGGCCCCCGACTCGGAGTCCGACGATATCGCTGGAATCAAGGCCGCCTTGTCCACCTTTCCGTTGCCGGTCAACGGAATACGATCGATCGACGTGATGACGGCCGGCTGCATCGCCAACGGCAGCCGGTCCAGGAGCCACTGGGCCGCATCGAACTCGCTGGTTCCCACCACCCAGGCGTGAATTCTGCTGTCGACCACCAGTGCTGTCGCTGCGCTGACGTCGGGATGTGCCGTCAGTGCACTCTCGATGTCGCCCAATTCGATGCGCACACCGTTGATCTGCACCTGGTCGTCACGCCGACCGCGGTAATCGAGCAACCCCGACAGCTCACGTCGGACAAGATCACCGGTCCGGTACATCCGGGCACCGCCGTCGGTTGCGACGAAGCGCGCGGCGGTGGACGCCGGATCGGCTCGGTAGCCGCGAGCTACTCCGGACCCCGCGAGATACAGCTCTCCGACACCTCCGAGTGGCACCGGCTGCAACCGGTCGTCGAGCACGAAGGCTCCGACGTGATCCAACGGCCGACCGATCGTCACAGGCTCCCCGGGGCGCAGTGATTCGGCCAGTGTGGCCACCACCGTGGCTTCGCTGGGTCCGTAGGCGTTGAGCATCGAGCGTCCGGGCGACCACCCGTCGACGACACCGGCACCCAGCACGTCTCCACCGACGGCGACGGTCTCGATGCCGTCCACCGGCGGTACCGTCGCGAGCACCGCGGGTGTGGACAGGTAGTGAGTTACCTGCTGCTCGACGAGGAAGGCGGCCATCTCCTCGCCGCCGAGGAGGTCACGTGGCGCGATCACCATGGTCGCTCCGGCTCCGAACGCGAGCACGAGCTCGAGCACGGCGGCATCGAAGTTCACCGAGTATCCGTGCAGCACCCTGGATGTCGCTTCGACGCCATAGCGCGAAACAACTTGCTGCGCGAGCGAATACACACCCTGATGCGTCACGACGACCGGCTTGGGTGTGCCGGTGGAACCCGACGTATGGATCACGTACGCCGGGTGCGCGGGTTCGAGCGTGGCCAGGCGGTCGTCGTCGGTCAGTGGCGCGTCGCTGAACGTCTGCGCGTGGCTCTCCTCGACCCACCGCACTCCCGGTTCTGTTCCGCCGAAGCCGATCTCGATGGGCCCCAGCATCTGCTCACGGCGAGCCGCCGGGTAGCGGGGATCCACCGGTACGAACGCTCCACCGGCCTTCACCACGGACCACAGCGCCACGATGTACTCGGCCGAGCGCTCGAGCGACAACGCGACGAGGGTCTCCGGTCCAACGCCGTGGGCGATCAACAGTCGCGCGATCCGGTTGGACCGGTGATCGAGTTCGAAGTACGTCAGCGATTCCAGGCCATCGATCGCCACCGAATCCGCTGTGCCACGGACCAACACGTCGAGGAGCGTGCCGCTCTCGGATTCGGCCGGTAGTGCCGGGGCATCGGCGAGAGCGAGGCTGCCGACGACGAAAGCGGAGTCCGACACCGCCGCGTGCAGGATTGCCGTCACCGTGGATGCGAACTGTTCGACGGTGGCCCGCTGATACAGGTCCAGCGCATATTCGATCTGTCCGACGAGACCGGCAGACTCGGCATGTCCGGCGGAGAATTCCTCCAGCACGAGATTGAGGTCGAACTCCGAGGTGCGAGTGGGTATCTCCAACACCGAGAACGGCAGGTCGTCGACCGACCGGTGCGGTGCATTGTCGAATGCCAGCATCACCTGGAACAACGGGTGCCGATCCAGCGATCGATCGGTCGTCACCGCATCGACGATGCGCTCGAACGGCACCTCCGAGTGCGAGAAGGCGTCGAGGTCTGCGGAACGGACGGCACCCAGCAGGCCGGCGAAACTGCCGGCCGGGTCCACTGTGACTGCGAGAGGGAGGGTTCCGACGAACATTCCGACCATTTCGTCGAGCGCCTCGTGGCCTCGCCCGGCCGTCGGCGATCCGACCACCACGCGGTTCGATGTGCCGAATCGACTCAGGGCCGCAGCCACGGCGGCGTGGACCACCATGAACGTGGTCGCGTTGTTCGACCGCGCCAGCTCACGGATACCCGCATGTAGGTCCGGCCCTATCTCGAACGGAACCGCGTCGGTGGTCATCGATTGCACGGCAGGCCGGGGGAAGTCGGACGGCAATTCCGCCAGCGCGGTGTCGCGCTCCCCCAGAACCGAGGTCCAGAACGAGAGTTGTTCGTCGGCAACCGCATCCACCGTCGCGCGGTTCCACACCGAGTACTGGCCGTACTGCGCACGTAGGCGCGGCCACGTCGGTGCATGACCGGCCGCGCGTGATGCGTGGGCAAACGCGAAGTCGCGCACGAGTGGGTCGAGGGACCATCCGTCCATCGAGATGTGGTGCACCACCACGACGACCACGGTGTCGCCGGACTCCTCCACGCTCAGCAGCGCTGCCCGGATGGGCACGTCGGCCGCGACGTCGAATCCCTGCCCGGCAATAGCCGTGACGGCGTCGTCGAGGTGATGCTCGGGCACAGTGCGCGCCGGTACGTCGACCAGGACGGTGTCGGTGGGCCGCACCACCTGCCGTGGGCCGTCGCCGTCGCCCGGGTAGTAGGTGCGCAGCGCTTCGTGTCGTTCGGCGACGTCGCGCAGTGCCGTCAGGACCAACGACGCATCGCTACCCGCTGCGACCCGGATGGCGATGGGCATGTTGTAGGCAGGTGATGCGGGGTCGAACTGGTTGAGGAACCACAGGCGCTGCTGCGCGTACGACAGCGGGACATGTTCCGGCAGAACGGTATCGAGCAGGTCGAGCGACGCTTCACGTTCGGCGGAGGAATCGATGGCGGCCGCGACGGCGCGGACGGTGGGGTCGGCGAACAACGCGGTGAGCGAGACTCCAGAGCCGAGGCGAGCGAGCACTCGGGTGGCGCTGAGCGAGTCACCACCGAGCTCGAAGAAGGAGTGCTCGCGACCCACCTCCTCGACGCCGAGAACGTCGGCGAAGGCTGCCGCGACAGCGCGTTCGGTGGCGGTCTGCGGCGCGACGTACTCGGTGTCCGTCGGCGCGGTGGGGGCCGGTAGTGCGCGGCGGTCGACCTTGCCGCCTGCCGTCATCGGCAGTGCGTCCAGAACCACGATGTGACGGGGAATCATCCATGCCGGCAACCGGTTCCGCAGGTGGCTGTCGAGCCCGTCGGCGGCACCGGTGACGTACAGGGCCAGTCGATCGTCGCGAACGACGGCCGCGGCCGCGATCACTCCAGCGAATGAGGTTGCTGCGGCTTCGATCTCGCCGAGTTCGAGCCGACGCCCGTGCAGTTGGACCTGCTGGTCGGAGCGGCCCAGGTATTCGAGCGAGGACCCGTCGAACGACCACCGGACGATGTCGCCCGTGCGGTACAGCCGCGCTCCGGCCACGCCCGGGTCGGCAACGAACCGCGTCGCCGTCGAACCGGGTTGGCCGTCGTATCCGCGGGCGAGTCCGTCGCCGCCGAGATACAGCTCGCCGACGCCGCCGTGGGGCGTGGGCCGCAGGTGCGAATCCAGTACCAGCGCACGAACACCCGGCAGCGGTGAGCCGATGGTGACGCGCTCACCGGCGACCATTGGGGCAGACAGTGTCGCCAATACCGTTGTCTCGGTGGGGCCGTAAGCGTCGAGCATCGTTCGTTCGGGAGAGGCGAACCGGTCGCGCAACATGGGTGGGCACTCTTCGCCGCCGACGTCGAAGACTTCGATGGAGTGCAGATCCTCCGGGTCGAGTGTCGCCAGCACCGTCGGTGAGGTGATCAGGTGGGTGATCTTCTCGCCGGCCAAGAACTCGGCGAGGGCAGGCCCGGCGTAGACATCGGCCGGGGCGATCACCAGGGTGGCACCCGCCGCGAAGGCCGCGAGGATTTCCTGGATGGACGCGTCGAACACCGGCGAGGCCAGGTGCAGCACTCGCGAGTCGGCGGTGACGGCATACCGCTCGACGACGTTGTCGGCCAGTTGCGCCAGGCCGCGATGAGTGACACTGACGGCCTTGGGTTTTCCGGTCGATCCCGAGGTGTGGATGACGTAGGCCTCGTTGTCGACGTGCAGCGCCGGCGGCACGAGGTCGCGCTCGTTCGCGTCGAGCAGATCCTCGATGTCGAACCATTCGATAGTGTTCGGAAGTTGTTCCAGCACATCCTTGGTGGTGATACCGAATTCGATGTCTGCGCCGGCCAGCACCGTAGCCAGTCGCTCGGCGGGCTCGGTGGGGTCGACCGGCACGAACGAGGCCCCGGCCGTGGAGATCGACCACGAGGCAAGCAGGGATTCGTAGGAGCGTTCCATCGCCACGGTAATGCGCTTCTCGACGCCTGCTCCCAGCGAAACCAGTTGCGCTGCAATGTGATCTGCGACCCGGGTGAAATCCTCACTGGACTGATCGACACCCGCGGCACGCACCACCGTCCCGCGTCGCAGCAGCGACGGCAGCGGCGCCGGCGTCACCGTGTCCGCTGGACGTGCAGTCAGCAACGCTGATTCGTCGTCGGCGTCGAGCACGTCCAGTTCCGATACCGCAAGGCCCTCAGGGGCATTCACCACCGCACGCAGCAGAGCCAGGAACCGGCGGTGATGGGCTGCGAGCTCATCGGTGGAGTAGAGAGCCGGATTGCCGAGGAAGTCGACGCGGGTGCTGGTGCCTGCGACTCCGGGGTAGACGTTGACCATCATGTCGTCGATGGGTCCACTGGAAAGCACACGGTATTCGCCGATGACGTCACCGAGCCGAATTGTGCTGTTGTACATCATGATGTTGACCGTGGGGCCGAACACTCCGCGTCCCGCGGCGGCGCTGCCGGTGCCGTCGCCGGTCTCGCGCTGCATGTCCTCGACGCGGAATCGCTGGTGGCGCAGCGCGCCGGTGAGTTCCACCTGAATGCGTCGGAGGAGCTCTTCGACGGTCACACCCTGTTCGACGCCGATACGCAGGGGCACGACGTTGGACATCATGCCGGACGATTCCCGCAGTTTGGTGGTCGCTCGGCCCGATACCGGGAGGCTGAGCATGACGTCGTCGGTGTCGGTCATGCGCGCGAGATACAGCGCGAACGTGGCGAGCACGACGGGAACATCGGAGCTGTTGTACCGATGTGCCACGGCTGCCACGGCTTCGGTGAGGTCTGCGTCCAGCACGGCACCCACACTCACCGTCACGCCACTCGGTGCCGCGCGCGTGTACGTGTTGCCGGCCAGTCGGGGTGCGTCGAGGTGGCCGTCGAGTCGGCCGAGCCAGTACTGGCGGTCGGTGTCGTAGCGGGAGGAGTTGGGGTACCCGGCCTCGTAGTCGTAGATCTCGCGGACGCCGATGGCGCGCGTCTTGGGAATCTCGGTGCCCTCGGTCAACGCGGTGTACACCGCCGCGGTGCGTTCCTGAACGGAGATCGCGCCGAGACCGTCCATGACGATGTGGTGGGCGCGGCTGTACCAGTAGTAGTGCGCATCGTTCACCTGAATGATCTCGGAGGCGATCAACTGATCGCGAACCAGATCGACGGGGCGGCGGTACTGCTCGTTCATGTAGCGCTGAGCATCCTCGACGGGATTCTCGCGGTCTCGGAAATCGCGATAGATCATCGCGTACGGCACCCGGAGGTCTCGCCACTGATACGGATGCCCGTCGTGCAGCCCGATTCGCACTGCGGGCGATTCGAGTTGCCTGCACGCGATGTCCGTGGCTCGGATCAGTACGGCCGGGTCGATATCGCCGCGAATTTCGACGTATTGGGCGATGGTGAACGGTACGTCCGGTGCGAGCTGCTGGGCGAGATAGATATTCATCTGCGCAGCGGACAAAGGGAAGCGGCCATCCTCGAACAGCTCACCAACCTCTGGCGACACTCGATGACCTCCTCAACGCATATGCTTCGACGGCGTGAATTTTCGGCTGACGTGCCGCCCAGCAACGTCGATCTACATCGCCCGTGACAAACCTAGTCGACCCATTGTGAATGCTCTACCCGGATCGGACGACAGGTACGCCGGAACCGCCACTCCCCTTTAGGCTATGCACTCGACCGACTTCCTATGACCGAGAGGCCACCGACAATGGCGACCAGTTCCACCGATGTTCGTGGTTCTCGATCCGGCAAGAAGCGGCCGATTCTCCTGACGGTAGGGGTGTTGCTGGTCGTCCTCGTCGCATTTCTGGTGTGGCTGGGGTACGAGGCCTACACCGCTCAGTCCAGCCTGAACGCGACGCGCGACTCCGCCACGCAGGCGAAAAATGCTCTGCTCGACGGTGATGCGGCCGGTGCCGAGGCTGCGGCCGCTCGGGCCTCGGAATCGGCGGACGACGCGGTGTCGGCAACGACGTCCATCCCGTTTTCGATAGCGAAAGCCGTTCCTTACCTTGGTAGTCCGCTGAAATCGGTAGCTCAGATCACCGACGTGGTGCACGGTTTGGCCGTGGACGTCCTCACTCCCGCATCGACGGCGGGCGAAAGCCTGAACCCGAGCAGCCTCGTCGAAGGTGGCGGCAAGGTCGATACCGCCGCTCTTCGGGGCGCACAACCCGTGCTGGAGCAGACCGCCGCCGCAGCCGAGGAATTGAGCCTCCAAGCCCAGCAGGTGGACAAGCCCGCATTCCTCGGCGTCGTGAGCGACGCACGTACGTCGTTGATCGACCAAACACACGACCTCGCAGGCCTGCTCACCAACACGCGCATCGCCAGTCAGCTGTTGCCGTCGATGCTCGGCGACAACGGCCCGCGCAGTTACTTTCTCGCGTTCCAGACCAACGCCGAGGCCCGCGGTACCGGCGGTCTGCTCGGCGGCTACGGCATCATTCGCGCCGAGAACGGCACCGCCCGTGTCGACACCCTCGGCAGCAACAACGAACTCGAATTCGCGGAGCAGCCCATCGACCTGGGCCCCGAGTACAACGCACTGTGGGCGCCGCGTAACACCACGACCGACTTCCGTAACTCGAATGCGAGCCCACACTTTCCGTATGCGGGCCAGATCTGGTCGTCCATGTGGACCGAGCAGACCGGTGAGGTGCTCAACGGTGCCATCGCCACCGATCCGATTGCGTTGAGCTACATCCTCGGAGCCACCGGCCCGGTCACGTTGGCCGACGGTGAGCAGATCACCGCAGACAACGTCGTCGAAATCACCCTCAGCACAGCCTATTCGAGGTTCGGCGACGACCAGTTGGCACGCAAGGCGTATCTACAGCAGATTGCGTCCGCAGTGGTGCAGAAGATGACGACGGGCGCTGCCCCCACCAGATCTTTGCTCGACGCGGTGGGCCGCGCCGGCAGTGAGGGCCGCATTTCGGTGTGGAGCGCAGATCCGGCCGAGCAGGCAATTCTGGCCGGCACCAAGGTGGGTCACGTGTTGCCGGACAGCCCGGCTCCCTACGCCAATGTGGTGGTCAACAATGCCGGTGGCAACAAGCTGGATTACTACCTAGCGCGCGATATCAAATATTCGGCCGAATCCTGCACCGCCGGGACGCGCAAGTCGACAGTGACGGCGACGCTGACCAACAATGTGGACCCGAACGGCCTGACGTCGTACGTGGCGAGCACGTTCCAGCCCAACGTCCCGTACGGCACCAACGAGTCGATCGTCTATCTGTACGGCACTCAGGGCGCGAAAATCACGTCCATGAAGGTCAACGGCATCACAGGATTCTCCATCCAGGCCGGCACCGAATTGGGTCGTCCTGTGCAGGCCGCGTATCTGACCATCCCGCCGGGAAAGTCGCAGACGGTGACCTGGGAGCTCGAGGAGCCCTCGGCTCCGGGTGAGGCGACGGTGCCCGTGCAGCCTTTGGTCGATCAGCCAACCGTGAGCATCGACGTTCCGCAGTGCTGATTGTCCAGCGTTGATTGCCCAGCGCAGACACCCCGGACAATCCCAGCCCGCACTTCATCGTCACAGTAGGTGCCAAGGGGCCGAGCAAGCGTTATTGCTGCAACCGCAGCAATAACGAAAATCCGACGGCATACAGGGCGGTGCGGCATGATTCATCCGATGGGACTGCCGGCAAACCAGATACGAAGCTTGAAGAGTCTTGGGACCTTCTACCTACGTCACCCAAATCGGCTTCGCGAAGTCGCGCAGTGGGCGCAGCACCGGCACAAGAGCACGATTGAGCTGCGACTGCCGTGGTGGAACTATGCCGCTATCGAGGCTGTAAGGGCGGGGCTCTCAACAAGCGCCAGAGTTTTCGAGTACGGCGGTGGCGGTTCCACCCTATGGCTGCACGACCGCGGCGCGAAGCTAGCATCGGTTGAGCACGACTATGACTGGTATGCAGTCCTGCGGGAGACCTTGCCGCCTTCCTGTACCGTTACTTACCAACCCGCGACTGTGATCGGAACGATCAACTCGGAGTCCACCCCAGGCCTGTATTACGACAGCTACGTCCACACGATCGACGCGACTCAGGACCAAAGTTTGGACCTTGTAATCGTCGATGGCCGCGCGCGAGTTGAATGCATCTCAGCAGCTTTCAGCAAGGTCGCACCAGGCGGAATGCTACTTCTAGACGATTCCGACAGGGCGCAATACGCCCGAGCAGCCGAACTACTCGCGGGCTGGCCCCGCTCGGACTATCGCGGCGCGAAGCCCGGCGGAGGCGGGATCGTCCAGACTTCGATTTGGCGTCGCGAGCCATAGTACGCTGGTCCAAACTCCACAAGATATTGCTCGCTGGGGAAATATCCGTGAAACGACACTTAAGCTGCGATCAGTCGACTCCACCGTTTGAGGTCCCCTACGCGGCCCGGGGACTGCGTCGCATAGCGCATCTGCCCTACTTTGATGGGAGAATCACTTCGTGATTACCCGCCTGCGAACCACCCTCCGCAACATCGTATTTAACGGCATAATCTCGTCGACCTTGATTCCGTCTGAGATTCGCTGGTTCTTCTACCGTCTCGCTGGACTCAAGATCCAACGGTGCGGAATACAGTCACATTGCTTCATTGGCGGCACCAAGTTGCGCGTGGAACGAGCGGTTTTCATCAACCATGGAGCGTTCATAGACGCTATCGCACCTGTCAGCATCGGCACACAAACTGCTTTTGGAATGAACGTCTCCATCATCACAACGTCACATGAGATCGGTCCATCAGCGAGACGCGCAGGCAAGGGACTGTCCAGTGCCGTGTGTGTCGGCAGAGGCGTCTGGATCGGTGCGGGCAGCACCATCTGTCCTGGTGTCACCATCGGCGACGGGGTCGTAATCGGCGCTGGCTCGCTGGTGCTGAAAGACTGCGAACCGGACAGCTTGTACGTCGGAAGCCCGGCCCAATTCGTCCGCAGACTGTGAACTGCGATACCACAGATTTTCCGCGCCGGCCCCGAAAAGTGGCTAGTAGGAGAAGACACCTGGAGCGCTCGACGGGCCATGACACGATGCGGTACGGCATGATGCCCGATATGAACAAGGTTCACCTATGGGGGACACGCTTGCTCAGGGTCGGGGTCGGACACGTGAGCGTTGAACATACGCTCGGTTGGTCGACACCAGGAACAGATTTTCGAAGGAGGGTCTCTCACGTGGGTGTCGCAATCTTCGTCGTGTCCACAGCGATTCCGTTCGCGGACTTATTCGCGCGGGGCTTGTGTTCCAAACTTTGGCTACGAGGAGGACTAGCCCGATGAGTGCATTTGACACCGTCAGCGGGGTTCTGCTGGGAATCGCCGGGCTAATCGTCGCGGGAGGTGGGGCATTCTACTTCGCCAGTAGGCCGAAAGCCGCTCTGGCCTTCTGGCTCTGCGCACTATGTGTCGCACCATTCTGGCTGCAGATTCCGGGCTTAATTGCTATCCCCCCGAGCACCATTGCAACACTGATTGTGCTTCCCGCGGTGGTCAGGGCCAGGCCGCAGGACACGATGTCCGGGGTCGACTGGATGCTTGTTGTGACATCGGTTCTGGCTCTACTAGCCGCCGGTCTCGGACTGAGTCCCCGATACGCCGCATCTGCGCTGGTTATCCAGTGGGCATCTGCGTTCTTGGTTGCGCGTCGGCTCGGGTATTCGCTAGGTCGCAAGTACGTGACTGACGTCGTCGCGATGGCCGGCGTCCTCGTGGCCGCGTGGGCAATTATCGAGTTCGCTCTAAAACTGCACGTGTACGAAAGTGTGGGCACGCAACTAGAACTCGGCTTCTGGGCCGAGATTCAAATCCGAGGCGGGCTGGCCCGGAGCGAGGCGGGGTTCGGTCATGCGATCGCACTCGGTGGATTTCTGGCGGCCACAGTGCCATTTGTGATGTCTAGCAGCTTCCAGCTACGACTGCCGATGACAGCGATTGTTGTCATCGGAACAGTGACGACATTAAGCCGCGGTCCGATGCTTTCTGCAATCGTGGCCGTGGTCCTGGCGGTGGTGTTCCTATCTAAAGGCATCAGAACGGCAGTGCGCTTTTGGACCGTCGTTGCAGGAACGCTGATCGCACTTTTTGCGGTGCCGCCACTCCTGCAAAAGTTCGGCGAGATCAGCAACGAACTCGACCCGAGCACGGCCTACCGGGAGAACCTGTGGACAGATATTCCTGGTGACCTGAACTGGATTGGGCAAGCTAGAAACGTCGGTATCGACCCAGCGGGCAGGTCGCTGTGGAGGAACCTCGGCTCGGTCGATTCCACACCACTGCTGATCGGACTCGACTTTGGCTGGATCATCGTTGGCCTGTTTACTGCTTGCATCGTAATCGCGAGTTGGCGTGTCATGAGCCGAAAGGGTTCGGTCGCGGAAATCGCTCTTGTCGCCCAGATCCCAACGCTCGCAACAGTTGCCCTGATCACGCAGTACGGCGCTGCCGTATGGTTCTTCGCGGGTCTTGCTGTCGCCTACCGCCGCCAGGCGCAACATGGCGATGACGAGTCAGACGTGGACATCTCAATCGTCGCCACGCCCAGTGGGCGGTACTGACATCCCGGTCTTGCACGTTCGCGCCAGGTAATTCTCTCGCCTGGCTCTCCCCGCGGTTTAATACTTGGTGGATATTGCTGCTCACGACGGTAGCTCTCGCGACACCCAGGTCGTCATTGTGGTTGATCTATATTTGTCGCGACTCTTTAGAGCCACCCAGTTGCGGTTAACGGACAACGAGGGATCAAGTACTTACTAAGCAGTGATCTAAGTCAGGTCGCACGAAAGCTATTTCGTACTACCGCTGGATCGGATCTGTCCCAACCAAACTGACGCGCCGGTTGGAGTTCAGGTGCAAACCCCACGCCGTAAATAGCGGACGCCATGAAAACGTTGCAGCTGTATGGCTACTTTCGGAAACGTGAGTCCTCGGCCCCATTCGTCGACGGATCGGTTGATACCTCGGGACGGCGCGCCCGCGAGTACGGAGCCGCGCTAGCGGCCGTTCGTGCGGTCTTGGCCGGAGTCGAAGGCGCAGACTGTGCCGATCCGGGGTATGTCGACGCGCGCGGCGGCGGGGTGGGTGCAGCAGCCGGCATCGGATGCTCGACCGGGCCTTGGGGTGCCGGTGCAGGTACAGGGGGCACAACCTGACGCGGCAGGTTGGAATCAGCGGCGTAGTTGTACGAGTAGCTGTACATGTCCCCCTTCTTTGACGGGGTCAACGCCAGCACCACGCCGAGGACGCGGGCACCGATGGTTTCAAGATTGCCGATCGCTCGCGCAAGTTCGTTGGACTTCGTGTGTCCATAGCGGGTGACGAGCAGAGCACCATCGGCATGGGTGGTGAGGACGGCCGAGTCGGTGACGGGCAGCAACGGGGCACCGTCGACGATCACGTAGTCGAACCTCGAACGCAGTTCGACCAACAGAGCACGGGAGGCTTCCGAGCCCAACAGCTCGGACGGGTTCGGTGGGATGGGTCCAGATGCCATGGCCTGCAGTCCCTCGTACTTGGTGGGCTGCAGAACCTCTTCTACCGTTGCTTGGCCGGCGAGAACGGTGCTCATTCCGACCGAGCCAATGAGACCCATGTACTTCGAGACGCGCGGCCGACGCAGATCGCCCTCCACGAGAGCCACGTGGTGACCAGCTTCGGCCAGCGCCACAGCGAGATTCACTGCGGTAGTCGTCTTGCCTTCACTGGGAATCGCACTCGTGACGACGATGACTCTTGGTGGGTGGTCGACCTCGAGGAACTGCAAGTTGGTGCGAAGCTCACGGAACGCCTCGGCACTAGCCGACTGAGTGAGGTCCTGAAAGTCGACGGCGGGATGCGCCTTACGTTCTTTGTCGAAGGGGATCGTGCCGACAAGCGCCTTGCCGGATATTGCTTCGATCTCGCGACGACCCTTGATGGTGTTGTCGAGGCGGTCACGCAGAACCGCGAGGGCAATTCCGAGCAGCAGGCCGACGGCAGCACCGAGGGCGAGATTGCGTTTGGTGTTAGGGCTGACGGGCGTAGACGACGCCTCGGCCTGTTGGAACGTCTTGACCCCGGCCGCAGGGTCCCCGCCGTTCGCCGGTGTCTCTAGTTCGCGGACCTGCTCACTTAGTTCGGTTGCCATCGCATTGGCGATGTCGCGAGCCTGCTCGGGCGACGGGTCGGTCACTGTCAGATTGAACAGGACCGTGTCGGGAGTCGACGACGCCTTCACCTTCGCCGCCAGCTGTGACGCGCTCATACCCTCTAGCGGAAGCACATTCAGGACCCTGGCCGCCAGCGCATCGCTGGTGGCCAACTCCGAGTACGAAGCCACGAGCTGCTGCGAGGTCAAGTTCCCCTGATAGGTCTCACTCACCGACGCGCCACCAGAGGTGGAGACGAACATCCTGGCGCTCGACTCGTACAGCGGCGTAGTCAGCAGGGACGCACCCAGGGCACCAAGGATCACTACGACCACGGTTACGGCGATGATGATCCATCTCGCCTTCAGGATTTTCAGATAATCCTGTATCTCCATGCTTCGAGCTCCTCGTCCGTTCGTACAACCCCGCAACGGGCTACCGTGTGGCTCAATCGTTACATAAGTATTCGATCCCCGTGCACCGGATGCGTACCGAACCGAGAGCCGGTCACTTATTCGTTCGATTCACCAGACTTACTCGGCTAATTCCTTGTTGTGGTGTGTCACTACAATCCGCATCCCCAATTTCAGCTTGAATCGCGATCGCCCGTAAAATTCTCAAGTGTTCCGCCCAGCTAGACTGGGAGCCACTAAGACCCTCCCACCTCGCCTCAGCACCGGTGATCTCCGACACCCCGCTCGTTCCCTTAACTGGTTCGGACTGCGACAGCACCACAATCGACGCACACCCGAACCCTGCCTCACTCCGCACCGACTAGAAGGTGCATCGCAAGCGTCAATTTGGCATTAGTCGCGGGAACCTCGGGCCGAGCAAGGCCCCTCCCCCATGTCCGGTGCTTCCCCACTTTCCCGAACCATCCAACTCTGCGGTTTCTGCAGTGACCCTCTCGGCACGGTCGAGCCGATGTTTCTGAGCCAGCGTTGGCGAAGCGCTGAAAGAACCAAATTAGGTTCCTAGGTAGCCGTGCCCCTGTCTATCAGTTCGTGGCCCGGAGGGCCCCAACGAGCTTCGTGCGAGAGCCCGAGCCGGGACGACGTCGTTTATTGCCCGACCTGCTATACCTCAACCCTGTGGTGCGAGAACGTCGACTCAAGACGCATCAATGAAGGGAAGCCCCTCAGACTGAAAAGAGACCGATTCCACACGAAAATATGCATATGATTGACAAGCAAACGTCCCGAATGACACTGACGCCGCGATGATCGCCGTCTCCAACCGCCGCAGCCGCATTCTCTAGATCTCCCCGATCACTGAGCTATTACCCATCACCTAGGACATCCGACAAATCGAGTTCTTGCGAGAAAGTTCCAAAAGGAACCTGCCTCGACAGATGATTACCTAGATTCAGTAGTAGATCGGCGAAAATGACTCACACGCATTGTTTTGAAAATGCCCATTCACCGATTTCGGTGCCTCGTCAATAACCCGTGGGAATCAATGACCATGGACCCCAACTCAGAAGGTGGGCAGGTTTCCTGCTTCGAGGGCTTCGGTGAGGGTGGGGGCGGCTTTGTCTTTGGCGGAGAGCTCGTAGGTCAGAGGCGATCCGTCGCGGCCGGTGGTGGGCCAGTCGATGCCCAGGGCGGCGGACCGGCGGGTCGTAGAGCCCGACGGTGAACTCAGAAGGTGGGCAGGTTTCCTGCTTCGAGGGCTTCGGTGAGGGTGGGGGCGGCTTTGTCTTTGGCGGAGAGCTCGTAGGTCAGAGGCGATCCGTCGCGGCCGGTGGTGGGCCAGTCGATGCCCAGGGCGGGGTCGAGGGGGTTGATGTCGCGGTCCAGTGCCGGGGTGTATTCGAGGCCGCACAGRTACATSACGGTGGAGTTGTCTTCCAACGACAAGATGGCGTGCCCGAGGCCTTCGGAGAGGAACACTGCTTTGCGGTCGATGTCGTCGATCAGCACGCTGTCCCATTGCCCGAACGTCGGGGAGCCGACGCGCAGGTCGACGATGACGTCGAGGAACGCTCCGCGGGCGCAGGTGACGTATTTCGCTTGCCCGGGTGGGTTGGTGGTGAAGTGGATTCCGCGCAGCACTCCGGCGGCGGAGACCGAGCAGTTCGCCTGCTTCAGATCCAGGGCTCGCCCGGTCGTTTCCTCGAACAGGCTCGCTTTGAACCATTCGAAGAACACGCCGCGGTCGTCACCGAACTGGCGTGGGGTGTATTCGTAGGCGCCGGATATTKTCAGTTCACGAAAGGTCATCTGTTTCCTCGGTCGATCAGGTCGAGCAGGTAGCGGCCGTAGCCGGATTTGACGAGTCTCTCGGCGCGGGCGCGCAGTTCGTCGTCGGTGATGAATCCGCGTCGCCAGGCGACTTCTTCGGGGGACCCGATCTTGAGTCCTTGGCGTTGCTCGATGGTGCGCACGTAGTTGGAGGCGTCGAGCAGGGAGTCGAAGGTGCCGGTGTCGAGCCAGGCGGTGCCGCGGGGCAGGACTTCGACCTGCAGTCGGCCGGCGTCGAGGTAGTGGCGGTTGACGTCGGTGATCTCGTATTCCCCGCGGGCGGAGGGGGCGAGGTCGCGGGCGATGGCGATGACGTCGTTGTCGTAGAAGTACAGGCCGGGGACGGCGTAGTTCGATTTCGGGGCGGCCGGTTTCTCCTCGAGGGAGATGGCTTTGCGGTTCGCATCGAATTCGATGACGCCGTAGGCGGTGGGGTCGGAGACYTCGTAGGCGAAGACGGCTCCGCCGTCGATGGTGTCGAAGCGTGAGAGTTGGGTGCCCAGGCCGGGGCCGTAGAAGATGTTGTCGCCGAGCACCAGGGCGGCGGAGTCGGTGCCGATGTGATCGGCTCCGAGGACGAAGGCTTGGGCGAGGCCGTTGGGCTCGTGTTGGACCTTGTAGGTCAAGGAGATGCCGAATTGGGAGCCGTCGCCGAGCAGGCGTGCGAACTGGTCGGCGTCCTGGGGTGTGGTGATGATGAGGATCTCGCGGATGCCGGCGAGGATCAGGGTCGAGAGGGGGTAGTAGATCATCGGTTTGTCGTAGACCGGGACCAGCTGTTTGCTCACTCCCATCGTGATCGGATGAAGCCGTGAGCCCGTGCCGCCCGCCAGAATGATTCCCCGCATGAGCCCGAAGTCTTCCAGA